>NZ_JAKRNI010000052.1 GCF_022346945.1 Microbacterium sp. ACRRU
GGGGAGGGGCGGGTCGGCTATCCTCGTGTGACCGGTCACGTGCGGCCGGCGACGCAAAGAGGCGAGAGCGATGAGCGAGACCGACATCCCGGATGCCGTGGGCAAAGCGCCCAGCATCCGCGACGTGGCCCGCCTGGCCGGTGTGTCCTACCAGACGGTCTCGCGCGTGATCAACAACAGCCCGCAGCTGCGACCGGAGACGGCGGCGCGGGTGCGTGACGCCATCGCCGAGCTGAAGTTCGTGCCGAATCAGGCCGCTCGGGCCCTCGCCACCAGCCGCACGCGACTCATCGGCGTCCTGGGGCCGCGCACGACGACCCACGGGGTCTCGGCGATGGTGCAGGCGGTGGAATCGGCGGCCCGCTCTGCGGGGTACCGGCTGACCCTCACGAACCTCGGCACGAGCGCCCCCGACGACGTGCGAGCCTCGATCGACCACCTCATGCAGCAGTCCATCGAGGGGCTGATCGCGGTCGCCCCCCAGACGCGCGTCGTGCCCATCCTCGACGAGATGAAACTGCCGGTTCCGGTCCGCATCGTCTCGTCCACGGGACCGGCCGCATCGGCCGCGGTCGTCAACGACCAGGTCGCGGGGGCACGCGCCGCCGTCCGCCACCTCGTCGAGCTCGGGCACTCCCGCATCCTGCACATCGCGGGTCCGCGCGACTGGATCGAGGCCGATCATCGGATGCGCGGCTATCTGGCGGAGATGGATGCGCAGGACCTCACGCCACGCCCACCGGTGCTCGGCGACTGGACCGCGCAGTTCGGCTTCGAGGCGGGTGTGGAACTGCTGCGCACGGAGGATGCGACCGCCGTCTTTGCCGGCAACGACCACATGGCCCTGGGCTTCATGCACGCGGTACGCGCGATCGGGCGGTCGGTGCCGGAGGACGTGTCGGTCGTGGGATTCGACGACGTCCCCGAAGCGGCGCACCTCTGGCCGCCGCTGACCACGGTGCGCCAGGACTTCGCCGGAATCGGGCGGCGGGCGGTGTGGGATCTGCTCGCTGACCTGGGCGTATCGCACGACGGCGAGACGATGCCGGAGCCGGACCATCTCCGCCTGATCGTGCGCTCGTCGACCGCGCCGCCCCGCCGCTGATCACGTCACGGTTTGGCAACGGCTGGTCGCCGAACGCAGCGGGACTTGACAGCGGCGGCGAGGTGCGAGGTACCATCACACACACAATGTGAACGGTCACATCACCGCCACACCACGCCGACGGGACTCGCTGCGGAGCGACTCCGTCGAGACGAAGACGTTTCGAACGATGCGTTTCCCGCTTCGCCCGATCGGCCTCGTTTCGCCCCGCCGGATGCGTGTGGGCGTGCCGTCCGCGCTGCAGCGGCGCACTCCACGCGGAGAAGCCGTGTCATCGAACCCAACGAAGGGAACCAGAGTGAAGAAGCACAGCATGCTCAAGGCGGTCGCGGGAGCGGGCGTCCTCGCGCTCGGCATCGGTCTCGCGGGCTGCGCGGGCGACCGCACCGGCGGCGGCAGCGGAGACGAGGGTGAGGCCGGCGGCATCATCGGCGTCGCCATGCCGACGCAGCAGTCGGAGCGGTGGATCGCCGACGGCAACAACGTCAAGTCGCAGCTCGAGGAGCTCGGCTACCAGGTCGACCTGCAGTACGCCAACGACGACATCCCCACCCAGGTCTCGCAGATCGAGAACATGATCACGTCGGGCGCCAAGGCCCTGATCATCGCCTCCATCGACGGCACCACCCTCACCGACGTGCTCCAGCAGGCCGCCGACGCCGAGATCCCCGTGATCGCGTACGACCGCCTCATCAACGGCACCGAGAACGTCGACTACTACACGACGTTCGACAACTTCCAGGTCGGCGTGCAGCAGGCCACGTCGCTGCTCACGGGCCTCGGCATCCTCGACGCCGACGGCAACGAGACCGGTGCGACCGGCCCGTTCAACGTCGAGCTGTTCGCCGGTAGCCCCGACGACAACAACGCGACGTTCTTCTGGAACGGCGCCATGGAGACCCTCAAGCCCTACATGGACTCGGGTGTCATCACCGTTCCGTCGGGTCAGACGGAGTTCGGTCAGGCCGCCATCCTCCGCTGGCTGCCCGAGACGGCGCAGGAGCGCATGGAGAACATCCTCACCGTCATCGGCGACACCAAGCTCGACGGCGTGCTCTCGCCCTACGACGGCCTGTCGATCGGCATCATCTCGGCCCTGACCTCGGGCGGCTACGCGGCCAACGCGCTGCCGGTCATCACCGGTCAGGATGCCGAGGTCGGCTCGATCAAGTCGATCATCGCGGGCGAGCAGTACTCGACGATCTTCAAGGACACGCGCGAGCTGGCGAAGCAGGCCGTGACCATGGTCGACGACATCCGCAAGGGTGAAGAGGTCGAGGTCAACGACACCGAGACGTACGACAACGGCGAGAAGGTCGTCCCCTCGTACCTCCTCGAGTCGACGATCGTCACGAAGGACAACTACGAGCAGGTCCTCGTCGACAGCGGCTACTACAGCGCCGACGACCTGAAGTGATCCCCGCGGGAGGGCCCCGGCCCTCCCGCACCGCCTCCGCCGCGACCGCACGCCGGTCGCGGCGGAGGCCCCTGTTCCCTCATCCCCACCGGCGGAAAGCCGGTCCTGCAAGGAGGACCTCGTGAGCACCATCCTCGAGATGCGCTCGATCACCAAGGAGTTCCCCGGCGTCATCGCGCTCGCCGACGTGTCGCTGACCGTCGAGCGCGGAACGGTTCACGCCATCTGCGGCGAGAACGGTGCCGGCAAGTCGACCCTCATGAAGGTGCTCAGCGGTGTGTATCCCGCGGGCGACTACCGCGGTGAGATCGTCTTCGACGGCAACACCGTCGAGTTCAAGGACATCCGCGACAGCGAAGCGGCCGGCATCGTCATCATCCACCAGGAGCTGGCCCTCAGCCCCTATCTGTCCATCGCCGAGAACATCTTCCTCGGCAACGAGATCACCCACCGCGGCCTGATCGACTGGGATGCCACCAACCGCGAGGCATCCAAGCTCCTCGCCCGTGTCGGCCTCGGCGACAGCCCCGACGTGCCGGTGAACGAGATCGGCGTCGGCAAGCAGCAGCTCGTCGAGATCGCCAAGGCCTTGTCGAAGGACGTCAAGCTCCTCATCCTCGACGAGCCCACCGCCGCTTTGAACGACGACGACTCCGAGCACCTGCTCGACCTGATCCGCCACCTGAAGGGCCAGGGGATCACGTCGATCATCATCAGTCACAAGCTCAACGAGATCCGCGCGATCGCCGATGAGGTCACGATCATCCGTGACGGGCGCACGATCGAGACGCTCGACGTGGCCACCGGCGGCACGAGCGAGGACCGGATCATCCGCGGGATGGTCGGGCGCGAGCTGGAGAACCGCTACCCCGACCGCGATGTCGAGATCGGCGAGGAGGTGCTGCGCATCGAGGACTGGACGGTGCACCACCCCACCGACGGAAGCCGCGTCGTCATCCACGAGGCGAACCTCAACGTGCGCGCCGGCGAGGTCGTGGGCATCGCCGGTCTCATGGGGGCGGGACGCACGGAACTGGCCATGAGCGTGTTCGGCAAGAGCTTCGGTTCGCGCATCTCCGGAAACGTCTACATCCGCGGCCAGAAGGCCGACACCTCGTCGGTTCCCGCGGCGATCCGCAGCGGTCTCGCGTACGTCACCGAGGACCGCAAGGGTGCCGGGCTCAACCTCATCGACACCATCAAGCGCAACATCTCGCTCGCCGGGATGCGCAAGCTCGCCAAGGGCGGGTGGGTCGACGGTGACGAGGAGTATCTCGTCGCCAACCGGTATCGCAAATCGATGAACATCAAGGCGCCGACGGTCGACGTCGTGGTCGGCAAGCTCTCGGGCGGCAACCAGCAGAAGGTCGTGCTGTCGCAGTGGCTGTACTCCGACCCCGAGGTGCTGATCCTCGACGAGCCCACGCGGGGCATCGACGTCGGTGCCAAGTACGAGATCTACACGATCATCAATTCCCTCGCGGCGCAGGGCAAGGGGGTGCTCGTGATCTCGTCGGAGCTTCCCGAGCTGCTCGGCATTTGCGACCGCATCTACACCCTCAGCGAAGGCCACATCACCGGCCAGCTGCCCATCGAGCAGGCCACACCCGAGGCCCTCATGGTGCTCATGACGAAGGAGAAGGAAGCCGACCATGTCAGCGCTTAACAACACGGCGACCCAAGCGGGTCCGGGCGGGACTCCGCGCGGTCCGGTCGGCGGCGCCGCCAACGGGGGAGTGGGCATCGTCCAGTTCTTCACGTCGCGCCTGCGCGAGATCGGCATCTTCATCGCGCTGATCGTCATCGTGCTGCTGTTCCAGGCCCTCACCGGCGGGCGTCTGCTCACCGCCGGCAACGTCTCGAACATCATCGTCCAGAACAGTTACATCCTGATCCTCGCGATCGGCATGGTGATGATCATCATCGCCGGACACATCGACCTGTCGGTCGGTTCGGTGGCGGCCTTCGTCGGCGCCGTCTCCGGTGTGCTGATCGTGCAGTGGGGCATGCCCTGGTGGCTCGGCATCCTGCTCTCCCTCGTGCTGGGCGCGGTGGTCGGCATGTGGCAGGGGTTCTGGGTGGCATACGTCGGCATTCCGGCGTTCATCGTGACGCTCGCGGGCATGCTGCTGTTCCGTGGTCTCACCCAGATGACCCTCGGCAACACCCAGATCACGCCGTTCCCGACCGAGTACCGTCAGCTCGGCGGTGGGTACCTCTTCCCCGACCTGTTCCCGGCCTCGAGCTCGCCGGCGGAGTGGATCACCGTCGCCCTCGGCGCTCTGACCCTCGTGCTGTTCGTCGTCTCGCAGGTGCGTCAGCGCGCCAAGCGTGCCGCGCTCGAGCTGCAGAACGAGCCGCGCGTGTGGTTCCTCTTCAAGATCATCGGCGGCGGTGCCCTCATCGCGTACCTCACGTACCTTCTGGGTGTCGCGCCCGGTTCGCGCGGAACGCCGATCGTTCTCGTGGTCCTCGCGATCCTCATCATCGGCTACTCGACGGTCATGAGCCGCAGCGTCTTCGGCCGCCACATCTACGCGATCGGTGGCAACCGCACCGCCGCGAAGCTGTCGGGCATCAACACCCGCCGCGTCGACTTCCTGCTGTTCGTGAACATGGGTGTGCTGGCGGCCCTCGCCGGCATCGTGTTCACGGGCCGTCTGAACTCGGCCGGTCCCGGCGCCGGAAACCTGTTCGAGCTGGATGCCATCGCCGCCTCGTTCATCGGTGGCGCCGCCGTCCAGGGTGGTGTCGGCCGCGTGGTCGGTGCGATCGCCGGTGGTCTCGTGATGGGTGTGCTCAACAACGGCATGTCGCTCATGGGTATCTCCACGGACGTGCAGCAGTTCATCAAGGGTCTCGTGCTCCTGCTCGCCGTCGCTTTCGACGTGTGGAACAAGAACCGCAGCCGCGGCTGATCCCGTCTCTCTGCGGATGCCCCGTCGCCTCGCGCGGCGGGGCATCCGTCGTGTCTGGGGCAGGATGGAACGGGTGACCCCCCGCTCGATCCCGCGCGCTCTCGGCGCGGTCGCTCTCGTCGCCGCGTTCGTGCTCTCCGGGTGCTCCGCCACCACCGCGCGGACCACCGGCACGAATGACGGGGAGGGCGTGATCGGTGTGAGCCTGCCCGCCGTCGACGACCGCTCGTGGGAACGGCTCGGCGACGCGCTCGGCGAGGAACTGCGTGCCCGGGGCTACCGTGTCGACCTGCAGTACGCCGCGGGCGACGGCCGCACCCAGTTTGCGCAGGCGCAGAACATGCTCACCAAGGGTGAGGATGCCATCGTCCTCGTGCCGCTGTCGACGGACACGCTCGCCCGTGCCCGTACGGCGGCCGTCGATGCCGGGGTGCCGCTGATCGCCGCCGGACGCGACCTCGACGGGGCGGGCGCCGTGGAGGCCGTGGACCCCGCCGCGCTGGGCCGTGCTCAAGCCCAGGCGCTCCTCGACGCGATCGCGGATGCGCCGGAGCCCACGGACGTCGCGGTGTTCGCCGGATCCCGCGACGACCCGGATGCGACGACCCGTCACGCCGCCGCGCTCGAGGTGCTGGAGTCGGCCGAGGCCTCGGGAGCCGTACGGATCGTCGCGGGGGCCGACGCGCAGTCCGCCGCCGTGGCGGACGCCCCGGCAGAGGTCGAGAGCGCGTCCGAGGAACGCGCCCGCACCGTGCTCGCGCCCTCGGACGACACGACCGTGGGTGCCGTACTCGCTCTGGGAGACGCCGTCACCCGCGGCGTCGTGGCGGCCCTGACGACCCCCGACCCGCGAGAGACCGCGTCGCCGAGCCCCACGGCCTCGCCGGAGCCGACGGAGCCCGCCGAACGGGACATCACCCCCGCGCCCCGGGTACCGCCCGTCGTGGTGGGATCCGGGGGTGACGCGCCCACCGTGCGGGCGCTGCGCGACGGGGTCGTCTCCGCGACGGTGTTCGTCGACACCCGCGAATGGGCGGTGCCGCTCGCCGACGCCGTCGAGGAGGCTCTCGCGGGCGACCCGCCGCCGGACAGCGTCGCACCGCAGCCCCTCACGGTGGAACGGAACGCTGTCGAGGCGGTGTTCCTCGACAGCGCATGGGTGCGCGTCGAGGATCTGGCCGACTGACGCTTTCGGGATAACCCGAACGAAGCGGCGGGCTGCCCGGGCTGTCCCGACGAGGCCTGCGTCCTACCGTGGAACACATGACCACGGCATCCGTCCTCCCTCCTCCGCCATCGACGCTGCCCGCGCCCCCGGGAGCGGTCTCGCGACCCGGCGTACGCATCTCCACGCCCGGCCGGGTGGCCGGCGCGATCGCCCAGCTCGCCGCGCTCGGCGTCGTGGGGCCGGCCGTCTTCGGCGCCCTCTTCGGCCTGTTCGGCGCGGGGGTGGGTCTGCTGTTCGCCCTCCTGATCGGGGCCGTCCTGCTCGCGGGCCTCGTGTACGCCCTGTTCGGCGTCGCGTGGTTCGAACAGGCGCGCCTCGACGGTCTCTACGGCTTCGACCTGCCGGCTCTCCGGGTGCGCCGCAGCCCGAAGCCCGGCTTCGTCGGTGTGCTGCACACCATCTGGCTGCAGGCGATCGACCCGCGGCAGTGGCGCGCGGTGGCGTCCTTCACCGTCTCCACGGTGCTGGGGCTCGTGACCCTCATGCTGATCGGTTCGGTGTCGTGGGGGCTCGTTCTCCTCGTCGATCCCCTCTTCGGGTGGGGGGACACCCGGCTGTTCGGACTTGTCGCTCTCGACGGGATCGGTGCTCCCCTCGTTGGCGCGCTCATCGTCGTCGTCGCCACGGGCGCGGTGATCGGACTGGGCCTGCTTCAGGGCGTCCTGGCGCGAGCCATCCTGGTGCCGTCCCGTGAAGCGCAGCTCGAGGAGCAGGCGCGCACGTCCGACACCCGCCGCGCCGGCGCCGTCCGCGCCGCGGAAGTGGAGCGGACCCGCATCGAGCGCGATCTGCACGACGGCGTCCAGCCGCGGTTGGTCTCGATCGGGATGACCCTGGGACTGGCTCAGACGAAGATCGACGACGACCCCGAAGCCGCCAAGGCCCTCGTCGCCGAAGCACACGCTTCGACGAAGTCGGCGATTACCGAACTCCGCCAGCTGGCCCGTGGCATCCATGCCTCGGTGCTCGAGGATCGTGGCCTGGATGCCGCGCTCTCGGCGCTCGCGTCGAGGTCGCACATCCCCGTCACCCTCGACGTGCGGCTGCCGCGCAGATGCAGTCGACCCGCGGAGGCGGCGGTGTACTTCTCCATCGCGGAGGCGCTGACCAATGCCGCCAAGCACTCGCGGGCAGGATCCTGTCGCGTCGACGTCCGGGTCCGGGACGACGGATCGCTCTGGGCGCGCGTCGAGGACGACGGTCTGGGAGGCGCGGGCGTCGTCCCCGGCGGCGGACTGGACGGCATCGTGAACCGCGTCACGGCGGCCGGGGGAACCGTCCGCATCGACTCTCCGCAGGGCGGACCGACGTCGGTGGAGGTGACGGTCCCGTGCGCATCCTGATCTGCGAGGACTCCGTCCTCCTCCGCGAGGGGCTCGTGCGACTGCTCGCCGACGACGGGCACGAGGTCGTCGCCGCTCTGCCCGACGCGTCGGGACTGGAAGCCGCGGTGGCCGAGACCACCCCGGACCTGTGCGTCCTCGACGTGCGCCTGCCCCCGTCCTGGACCGACGAGGGCATCCGGGCGGCGATCACCCTGCGGGCGCGGCATCCGAGGCTCGCGGTCCTCGTGCTCTCGCAGTACGTCGAGGAGCGCTACGCGAGCGACCTCATCGCGGACGGACAGGGCTCGCTCGGCTACCTCCTGAAGGACCGGGTCGCCGACGTGCGGGACTTCCTCGACGCCGTCGCACGAATCGCCGAGGGCGCGACCGTCCTCGATCCCGAGGTCGTCGGGCAGCTCCTCGCTCGACGCCGCCGCGACGATCGTTTGCAGTCGCTGACGGAGCGTGAGCGCGCGGTCCTCGCTCTCATCGCCGAGGGGCGGTCCAACCAGGCGATCGCGCAGGCGCTTTTCGTCTCGCCGGCCAGCGTGGAAAAACACATCACCGCGATCTTCACCAAGCTCGGCCTCGAGCAGGACGAGACGGGCAATCGCCGCGTCATCGCCGCACTCGTCCACCTGGGCCACGACACCACCGGAGCATCCTCATGACCGTTCAGACCCCTCCCGACCGGACTCAGGCCGCGCCGCACCGCTCGACGGGAACGTTCGCGGTCTCGATCATCACGATCGTCGTCGGCGGATGCATCATCCTGGGCACACTCGCCAGCAGCGGCCTCTCGGCGGTCCGGAACGCCCGCAGCGCCGACGCGGGGCCACCGGTCCAGCTGACGGACACGAGCGGGGTGGAGAGTGTCGACATCGATGTGACGGGGGGAGCGCTCACCGTCGTCTACGACGACGTGCCCCAGGCGGAATTGGACGGCGACGGAGCCGGCGCGTGGCGACTCGAACTCCGGGGTGACACGCTGTACGTGGCCACACCGCGTCGCTCTTTCGCGGACTGGGGGAGCGAGAAGGGTGCGACCCTCACGCTTCCCCGCGCACTGGAAGGGGATGCCGTCAGCGTCGATGCTCGGATCGCCGGGGGGAGCTTCGACCTCGACGGCGACTTCGGTGACGTCGACGTGGAGGTGTCCGGGGGCAGAGCGAACGTCTCGGGCGGCGTGAACGCTCTCGCCCTGACCGTCGCGGGCGGCTCGGTGTCAGCCGACGTCGACGGCGCCGGGGAGGCGACGTTCGACGTCGCCGGTGGCGAGCTCACGGCGACGCTCACCGGGGAGGCGCCGACGCGCACGAGCATCGAGGTGACCGCGGGGTCGGCCGACATCGGTCTCCCCGACGACACCTACCGCTTCACCAGCGAGGGCCCCGGGTCGGTCGACAGCACCCTGCGGACCTCACCCAGCGCGACGCCCCGCGTCGAGGTGCAGGCGGTCATGGGCTCGGTGACGCTCCGCGCCACCTGAGGCGGACGGGATCGGGGCCGGGGTGCGGAAGCGTCCCGGCCCCGTCTGCTTCACCGACGACAGCCGCGATCTCAGATGAAGGTCACGCGCGCCGTGTCGAGGCTGTAGTACGCCGGGACGACCGTGAGGGCCTTCGACGTCACGGCGTCGACGAGGGGTGGCGCTGTCGCGATCTGCTCGGCGCAGTGAGAAGCATTGATGCGCACGGCCGATTCGAGCAGGTCGGCCGCACCCTCGGCGCGGGCCTGTTCGACCGCGGGCATGATTCTCGAGACGATGGAAGCGACCTCCCCCTCCGGCGTCGCGGCACCGGCCGAGACATCGATGGCGGCCGCGACAGCGCCGCATTTCTCATGTCCCAGGACGACGACGAGCGGAGTCGCAAGGTGGAGGGCGGCGTACTCGATGCTCCCCAGCACGGCGCTGTCGACGACATTCCCCGCCACTCGGATGGTGAAGAGGTCGCCGAGGCCCTGATCGAAGACCAGCTCCGGAGCGAGCCTCGAGTCCGCACAGGTGAGGACGATCGCGAACGGGTCCTGACCGTCGGTGACCTCGCGCTGTCGATCAATTCCCTGATTCGGGTGCTCCGCGCGGGCCTGCGCGAAGCGCTGGTTGCCGGCGCGCAGGGCGGCTAGACCACTGCGGGCGTCCGTGGGAGCAGTCCGGGAGGGGGACGGCGTGACGGCCGTGGTGGCGGGGGCGCAGGCGGCGAGGAGGGCGAGTGCCCCCGCGAGGCCGGAGCC
>NZ_JAKRNI010000053.1 GCF_022346945.1 Microbacterium sp. ACRRU
CGGCATCCACCCCACCCCCGACCCACACAACGCCGGAGTTCTGCACACCGGATGCCACAGCCCGCACCCCGCGCGCGCCGGCTGTCCCGCGCGAAACGCGTCAGCGCAGCCGCCGCGCGATCTCGGCCTGGGCCTCGGCGAACGCCTCCTCGCCGCCGTCGCGGCCGCCCGAGAGATTCACACCGACGACGCCGGGGAGAGCCAGCATCTCCTCCGCGAGCGCCACCGCCAGGGCGATGCCCTCGGCGCGGGGGTCGTGCGCCGACCGCACCCGCGGCAGAAACCCCTCGGGCAGCACGAGCGTCGTGAACGATTCGAGCAGGTCGGCCGACGCGTGATCCACCACCACCGGCACGCACGGAATGAACCGCACCGGGGCGGCCACGGAGTCGATGAACCGCCGCACCGGTTCCGCTCCCCCGGCGTGGTTCACGAAGCACACGTCGGCTCCGGCGCGCAGCTTCTCTCGCAGCCGCGCCGCGCGCCGCTCCACCGGTGGCGCCGCGGGGGAGGCGGCCACGGACACGACGTGTCCTGCGGCGCGGGCGAGCGCCGTCGCCTCGGTCGAGTCGAGGTCGAACACGGGTGCGGCGTCGGGCCGGTGCCCCGTGCGGGTGTGGTCGCCGGTGACGCAGTGCACCCCGGCCACCCCCTCGACCGCCAGGGCCGCGAGCTCTCCCTCGATCGCCACGCGGTTGCGGTCGCGCATGTTCAGCCCGGTCCACACCCGCAGCCCCGCGCGGCGCAGCAGGTGCGCCCGGTAGGCGGGAGGGAACTGCACCCGCGCCGATCCCGCGTCGCCGGCGAGGACGGCATCCACCTCCCCCGACAGGATCGCGGCGCAGGCGTCGATGGATGCCACGCTCAACGCCCGCGCGGGCAGGTCGGCGACGATCCAGGGGCGTGCGCTGAGGGAGGCCAGGGTTTCGGCCGCCGCGGCGGTGCGCGGCGTCAGGTGGACCGGGGTCGTGCGATCGATCCCCGCCCATGGGACCGTCGCCCGCGGCAGGAACGTGCACGCGTGCTCGGCGTCGATCTCGCACGACCCGTCGAATCCGACGCCGCCGCACGGGCCGTACTCCATCCGCTTCGGGCACGTGTCGAGAAGGGGCAGGGCCTGCACGGTTCCTCCGATCCGGGGCGTCGCCGCCCCTGGCCCGGAGTGTAGGGAGCGTGTGTTTCCACGAATGTTCATGGCGGCAACATCACCGAAACGCGCGGTGCCTACGCTCGGCGATGACGCTGCAATCCCGGAGGTGGCCATGATCACGGCAGGCACCACGTTCGGCTCCGACCTCGACGAGACCGACGCGCTCGTCACCGACCCGCTCGCGCTGATGGTGCAGTGGCTCCCTCCGCACGACAGCGAGCTGCGCCCCTTGGCGGCCCTGTCGACGATGGGGCGCGATGGACTGCCTTCGCTGCGTCACGTCCTGGTGAGCGATCGGGATGCCACGGGCCTGTACTTCCACACCGATGCAGCCAGCGCGAAGGTCGCCGAGATCGCCGCCAACCCCGTCGCGGCGATGTCGGTCGCGTGGCCCGAGGTGGGGCGGCAGCTCGTCGTGCGGGGCATCGTCGAGCGAGTGAGCGCGCCCGAGGCCGCCGCCGTCTACGCACAACGGTCGCGGTACCTGCAGCTGCTGGCCTGGATGAACACCCTCGACAACGCTCAGCTGCCGGTCCACGAGCGTCGGCGGGTGTGGGCCGAGTTCGACGCCACGCACCCCGTCCTCGAACCTCCGCAGCGGTGGGTCGGCTTCCGTGTCCGTCCCGTCACGCTGACGTTCTGGCGCGGGGATGCCGCAGGCCAGAGCACCCGCCAGCACTACCGGCTCTCCGACGGCGCGTGGTCGGGCGAGATCCTGGCGGGCTGAGGCGTGGACATCACCACCGTCACCTCGTACCGCGCGGCGCACACCCGCGCCGACCTGGTGCTCGCCCCGGGGGAGGTCGTCATGGCCGGCGGCACGTGGCTGATGAGCGAGCCGCAGCCCGATGCCGCGGGCTTCGTCGACCTCACCACCCTCGAGTGGCCGGACGTCGAGGTCACCGACGAGGGGCTGCGCATCGGCGCGACGTGCACGATCGCGCGGCTGCTGGCGTGGGTCGAGCGTGACGCCCCCGCCGAGTGGACGTCGCTCGCCCTGGCCCGGCCCGCCGCCGATGCCCTGCTGGCGTCGTTCAAGATCTGGAACACCGCCACCGTCGGCGGCAACGTCTGCCAGGCGTTCGCGGCCGGGGCGATGATCGCGTTCCTCTCGACCCTGGATGCCACGGCCGTGGTGTGGACGCCCGACGGCGGCGAGCGCCGGATCGCGGTGGCCGACCTCGTCATCGACAACGCCGCGACGTCGCTCGCGCCGGGAGAGGTGCTGCGCGCGCTCGATGTGCCTCTCTCGGCACTGACCTCGCGCGTCGGGCTGCAGAAGATCGCGCTCGCCGAGCTCGGACGTTCGGGCGCCGTGGTCACGGCCCGCGTCGACCCCGACGGTGCGGCGGTGTTCGTCGTCACCGCTGCGGTGCGCCGACCACGCGTCCTTCGGTTCGCGCGCGTGCCCGGAGCCGGCGAGCTGCGGGATGCCGTGGCATCCGCCACCGATTTCTACACCGACCCGCTCGGAAGCGCCGACTGGCGGCGCGGCGTGAGCGTGGTGTTGGCCGAGCGGCTGCGCGCCGGGTTCGCCCGCACCGCGCACGAGGGCGCTGCGTGAGTGCGCGGCGCCGGGCCGGCGGGAGCCGGCGGGAGGGCACCGAGTGAAGTTCGAGGTCAACGGGTCTGCCGTCGAGGCCGACCCGCGGCCCGGCCAATGCGCGCGCACGCTGCTGCGCGAGACCGGGCACGTCGAGGTCAAGAAGGGATGCGACGCGGGCGACTGCGGCGCATGCTCCGTGCTCATCGACGGTGAGCCCACGCACTCGTGCATCGTCCCGGCGATGCGCCTGGAGGGGCGTTCCATCACGACCGCCGCCGGGCTCGCCCCCGGCGACGAGCTGCACCCGGTGCAGGAGGCACTGGCATCCGGATTCGGGTTCCAGTGCGGGTTCTGCACCCCGGGCATGAGCGTCACGGCGTCGACGCTGTGCGCGGGCGACCTGGACGACCTGGACCGCCGCATGAAGGGCAACCTGTGCCGGTGCACGGGGTACCGCCCGATCCGCGAGGCCATCCGCGCGTCCGTGCTCGGGCCGGTGCGCGAGACGGGGACCGCGGTCGGCGCGCCGCGCCCCGACGTCTCATCCGAAGCCGACGGCCGCGTGGGGACATCGGTCGTGCCCGAGGCCGCGCGTCGCATCGTCCAGGGCCGCGAGCCGTTCACGTTCGACGAGCCCGTGCCCGGCGGCCCCGCGCTCGTGCTCCGCGTCGTGACCTCGCCCCACGCCCACGCGCGCATCACCTCGATCGACACCTCGGCCGCCCTGGCCCTCCCCGGGGTCGTCGCCGTCTTCACCCACGCCGACGTCCCCGACGTGCGGTACTCGACCGGCCGGCACGAGCACCGCACCGACGACCCCGACGACACGCGCATGCTCGACGACGTCGTGCGGCACGTCGGACAGCGCGTGGCCGCGGTGGTCGCCGAGACGGCCGAGGCGGCGGATGCCGGCTGCCGCGCGGTCCGCGTCGAGTACGACGTGTTGCCCGCCGTCTTCGATCCCGACGAGGCACGCCGCCCCGGAGCGCCGCTGCTGCACCCCGACCGCACGCCCGACGAGCGGGTCATGGAGGCCGGGCGCAACGTCGTGGCCGGCTTCCACACCGGTCACGGCGGCGACATCGACGCGGCCCTGGCCGCGAGTCACGTGACCGTCACCGGGGAGTGGCGCTCGTCGCGGGTCACGCACGCGGCCCTCGAAACGCACGGGTCGGTCGGCTGGCTCGACGAGGACGGGCGGCTCGTCATCCGCTCGTCGACCCAGGTGCCCTTCCTCGCCCGTAACGAGCTCGCGCACGTCTTCGGCCTGGAGCGCGACCGCATCCGCGTGTTCGCGAACCGGGTCGGCGGCGGATTCGGCGGCAAGCAGGAGCTGTTCACCGAAGACCTCACGGCGCTGGCGGTGCTGAAGCTCGGCCGCCCCGTGGCCTACGAGTTCTCGCGCACCGACCAGTTCGTGCGCGCGTCGCTGCGGCATCCGATGCGCGTACGCACCACGCTCGGGGCGGATGCCGACGGCCGCCTCACCGCGATGAAGCTCGACGTACTCAGCGACACCGGCGCGTACGGCAACCACGCGATCGGGGTGCTGTTCCACTCGTGCGCCGAGTCGACGACGCTGTACCGCGTGCCCGTGAAGTGGATCGACGCCGAGGCGGTGTACACGAACAACCCGCCGTCGGGCGCGTTCCGCGGCTACGGGTTGGGACAGGTGGTGTTCGCGGTCGAATCGGCGATGGACGCACTGTCGGAAGAGCTGGGCATCGACCCGTTCGACCTGCGCCGGATCAACGCGGTGCGGGAGGGCGACCCCCTGCACCCCGACGAGGACAAGTACGAGGAGGATCTGATCTGGGGCAGTTACGGTCTCGACCAATGCCTCGATCTCGCACAGGACGCACTGCGGCGCGGCAACGGCGTCGACGCCCCCGACGGGTGGGCGGTCGGCGAGGGCATGGCGGCGGCGATGATCGCCACGATGGCGCCCCGCGGGCACATCGCGCACACCACCGCCACCCTTCGCCGCGACGGCACGTATCTGCTGCGAGTGGGCACGGCCGAGTTCGGCAACGGCACCTCGACCGTGCACCGGCAGATCGCGGCGACGGTCCTGGACGCGGATCCCGAGCGCCTGGAGCTATGGGCGGCCGACACCGACGCCGTCCGCCACGACACCGGAGCGTTCGCCTCGGCGGGCACGACGGTCGCGGGCAAAGCCCTGCACGCCGCGTGCACGGTGCTGCGCCGTCGCATGATCGACATCGCCGTGTCGTTGACGGGGGCGGAGGCCACAGACGCCGAGGTCGTGGCATCCGGGGTCTCGGTCGCCGGCGAACTCGTTCCGTGGGAGCGGATCGTGGATGCCGCGCCCGCGACGATGCGCGACGATCACGGTCTGACCGCGGACGGCGCCGAGTTCGGCGATCTCCGGTCACTCGCCTTCAACGTGCACGCCGTGCGGGTGGCCGTCGATCCGGAGACGGGAACGGTGAAGGTGCTGCAGTCGATCCAGACCGCCGACGCCGGCGTCGTCATCAACCCGGCGCAGTGCCGCGGGCAGATCGAGGGCGGCGCCGCGCAGGCCCTGGGCGGCGCGCTCTACGAGGAAGTCATGCTCGAGGACGGGGTGGTGCAGAACCCGGTGTTCCGCACCTACCGCGTGCCGCAGTTCGCCGACGTGCCCGACACCGAGGTGTACTTCGCCGAGACCGACGACACGCTCGGCCCTTTCGGCGCGAAGTCGATGAGCGAGTCGCCGTACAACCCCGTGGGTGCGGCGATCGGCAACGCCGTGTCGCGGGCCCTGGGCCGCCGCGGCTACGAGCTGCCCTTCTCGCGCGACCGTGTGTGGAGGTTGGCCGGCGGGGAGTGAGGCCGCCGCCCTCGCCGAGGCCGTGTCCCACTTTGTGCAATTGCGCCGGCGCAAACCTGCACAAAGTGGGACATCAACATCAGCGCGCCAGCGGGACCGCCGTCCCCGAGACCCGGATGCCGCCGGCCTCCGGAACATCGACCTCGAGGATGCTCGGCCAGCCGATGTGCCGCCCCTGCCGCACGGTGACGTGGAAGGGCGCGGCGAGCCCCGCGCGCTCGCGCAGGTAGGCGCCCAGGGCCGCCGCCGCGGAACCGGTGGCGGGGTCTTCGGTGATGTCGCCGACGGGGAAGAGGTTGCGCACCTCGACGACCGCTCCGTCCGCGACCGCGCCGGGAACGTGGACCACCGTGACCGTGCCCGGCCATCCGCGCTCCCTCATCAGGGCCCGCATCGCGACCGGATCGAACCCGAAACCGTCGAACACGTCGAGCGACCGCACGGCGACCACCGGATGCCAGTTGCCGGCGAAGGCCTCCGCGAGCGGCATCCGCGGGTCGAGGTCGTCGGCCCCGAGCCCCAGCAGCGCGAGCAACGGCGCCGCGTCGGGAAAGTCGCGAACGGCCGGCTCGACGCTGGTGAAACCCGCGGTGACGCGACCGTCGTCGTCGACCGCCGACACCGCGACGTCGCCGGCGACCGTCTCGAACACAAACTCACCGGGCCCCTCGGCTTCGGCGAGCGCGACCGCCGTCGCGATCGTCGCGTGTCCGCAGAACGGCACCTCGGCCTCGGGTGAGAAGTAGCGCACGCGCAGGCGACGCCCGTGCCGCGCGACGACGTACGCGGTCTCGGGGTACCCCAGGTCGGTCGCGATCCGCCGCATGTCGGCCTCGACGAGCGCGGTGGCATCCAGAACCACACCGGCCGGATTGCCGCCGCCCGGTTCGGCCGCGAAGGCGAGCAGGTGCAGGATGCCAGGGGCTTCGGTCATGCGTCGATTCTGTCGAACGCGGGTCGGGGCGTCGTGTGCCACCCGGCGATCCGTGGACCGCCTCCGTCAGCGCCGCTCGGACCCCACGTGCAGCACCGCCTCGGCGAGCGCCCGGATCCCGGCCGCGACGTCGGCGCCCGAGACGGCCTCGTCGGGGTGGTGGCTGATCCCGTCGGGGTTGCGAAGGAACAGCATCCCCACCCCGGCGATCGCGCCGATCGCCATCGCGTCGTGGCCGGCGCGACTGAACAGGGTCGGTGCTTCGCCGCCGATCCCCGCACGCACTACGTCCTGCAGGAGCGGTGCGCAGAACACCGCGGGCGCGGAGTGCACCTCACGGGCGCGCCAGCGCAGGCCGCGGCGGCCCATGATGGCATCCAGCTCTGCCGAGATCGCCGTCCATGTGCGATCGCGTGTGTCGTCGAACTCGCCGCGCAGGTCGAGCGAGAAGTGCGCCTCGCCGGGCACGACGTTGACCGCGCCGGGAAACGCCTCGAGCTGACCCACCGTGCCGATGATGTGGTGCTCGGCGCGGCAGATGCGCTCCACCGCGAGCGCCGCCTCGCTCGCGCCGAGCAGCGCGTCGCGGCGCATGTCGTACGGCGTTCCGCCCGCGTGCCGGGCCTCGCCCTCGACGACGAGCTGGAACCGCCGCGCCGACGCGATCGACGACACCGCCGCCAGCGGCAGCCCCGCCCGGTCCAGCTCGGGGCCCTGCTCGATGTGCGCCTCCAGGTAGGCGACGAGCGATTCCGGTCTCCGGGCCGCCTCGCCGATGCGGCCCGGATCGAGACCGAACTCGCGGAACGCCTCGCGCAGCGTCGTGCCGTCGGCATCCGTGAGATCCCACCACGACGGGTCCCACTGCCCGGCCACGGCAGACGAACCGAGCAGCGCCTTGCCGAATCGCGTGCCCTCCTCGTCCGAGAAGGCGATGACTTCGAGCGCGAACGGGAGGGGGCTGGATGCCACGCCCTCATCGTCGACGCGCCGGATGAGCCGCACGACCTCGAGCGCCATCAGCACGCCCACGATGCCGTCGAAGCGCCCGGCATCCGGAACCGTGTCGAGATGCGACCCCATCAGAAGGGCCGGGGCATCGGGCTCTCCGGCGGGCGCGAGCCGTCCGACCTGGTTGCCGGCCGCGTCCTGGCGCGTCGTCATGCCGAGTTCGCGCATCCACTCGGCGGCGAGGCGGTTCACCCGGGCGTGCTCGGGCGAGAGGTACACGCGCTCGATCGTCCCTGGGGTGGCGGTCACGCGTGCGAGCTCCTCGCACCGAGCCATCACGCGCCGCGCCGCGGAGGCGATGCGCTCGGGCGCGACCTGCAGGCGGGTCGTCATCCGGCGGCCCCGGCCGGCGTGGCGGCCCCGTACACACCCTGCGCGGCCTCGACGCCCCCGCCCGCGGCGACGGAGGCGCCGTGGCGCCGCAGTACCGTTTCGAGCGCGGCGAGCGTGGTGAGCACCGCGTCCTTCCGGGCGTTGTAGCCCATCGTTCCGATGCGCCACACGCGCCCGTGCAGGGGACCGAACGACGTGCCGATCTCGATGCCGAAGTCGTCCAGCAGTTCCGCGCGCACCGCGTCGCCGACGACGCCGTCCGGAATCTCCACCGCCACCACGTTGGTCATCTTGTGCGCGACATCGCCGAAGACCCGCAGCCCCAGGCCCTCGACGCCCGCCAGCATCGCGTCACCGTGCAGCCGGTGCCGCGCGATGACCTCGTCGCGTCCCTCGAGCAGCAGCACGCGCGCACACTCCCGCGCGCCGTAGAGCATCGTCGTCGCCTCGGTGTGGTGGTTCAGACGCCGCGGACCCCAATAGTCCAGGATCATCGCCAGGTCGAAGTAGTTCGAGCGGATGAAATCGGATGCCTCGGCATCCCCCTCCTCCCGGATTCCCGCCTCGACCCGGGCGCGCGACCGCACCACCTCGACGGCGCGGTCGGACAGGCTGATCGGCGCCGAGCCGGAGGGGCCACCGAGGCACTTCTGCAGACCCGCGGTCGCGGCATCCAGGCCCCAGGCATCCATCTCGAACGGGTTGCCCCCGAGCGAGGCCGTCGCGTCGGTGTAGAACAGGGCGCCGTGGGCGCGGCAGATCTCCCCGATCTCGTCGAGGGGCTGCAGCATCGTGGTGGATGTGTCGCCCTGCACGCACGCGACGAGGCGCGGCTTCACCCGCTCGATCGCTTCGCGGATCATCGACACGGGGAACACCTCTCCCCACGGCACCTCGATCGTGTGGACCTCGGCGAGCGCGCGCTCGGCGATCTCCTTCAGCAGGTGGCCGAAGCGGCCGAAGATCGGTACCAAGACGCGCTGCCCCGGACGCACGAGGGAGAGGATGGCCGCCTCGATGCCGGCGCGGCTCGTGCCGTCGACGAGCAGTGTCGCGTCGTTCCGTGTGCGCCAGACCTGGCGGTACAGCTCCTGCGTCTCGGTCATCGTCGCCGTCATGAACGGGTCGTACTGCCCGACGAGCGGGGCGCCCATGGCGCGCAGCACGCTCGGATACGCCGAAATGGGGCCGGGGCCCATCAGCAGACGCGCGGGCGGGTCGATCGGGCCGGGGAGGTGGGTCATCGGGACTCCGT
>NZ_JAKRNI010000054.1 GCF_022346945.1 Microbacterium sp. ACRRU
GAGACAGGGCCCCACCGCCCCGCGCCCCGGCGTCAGCGCAGTACCGACGCCCCCAGCTCGACGGGGCTGCCCTCGATGTTGCCGACGATGCCGCGGATGACGCCCGAGCCGTCCTCGCGGCGCAGGCCGTCGTACCAGGCCTGGGTCGCCTCGACGTCGAACGCGTGCGTCTCGTGTGCGCGCTTGCGGGCGCGGAGCACGAGGTCGCCCGCCCGCTCGGTGCGGATGCGCTCGTATCGCTTCAACGAGTCCTCGACGCCAAGCGTCGTCGTGGCGAACACGATGCCGAGGGCGAAGCTGTCCTCCAGCGCCGAGCACGCCCCTTGCCCGATGTCGGGGGCGGTGTTGTGCGCGGCGTCGCCGAGGATCGCCACGCGTCCACGGACCCACGTGTCGAAGGGGTCGATGTCCCAGATCTCGACGCGGTTGAGTGAAACGTCGGGGTCGATGGCATCCAGGAGCGCCCGCACGCCCGGGGCGCCCCACGACCCGAAGGCCTCTTCGAGGGCGGCCATGCGGTCCTCGAGCACGCCCGAGGGCCCCGGCACGTCCACGAAGAAGTAGAAGCGGTCGCCGGCGACGGGCATGACGGCGCAGCGCTTGCCGTCGCCGACGAACGTGGTCCACTGGTGCGGCGGGCCGATGCGGGGATCCGCCCGGACGAGGCCGTTGAAGTTCACGTACCCGGAGTACACGCGCTCGGGGCGGATGCCAGTGGGCTCGGTGACGTAGTCCCGCACGAGCGAGCGCGCCCCGTCGGCGCCGATGAGCAGGTCGGCGGTGTCGGTCGTGCCGTCGGCGAACGTCGCGGTCACGGTGGTGCCGTCGTCGGCGACCTCGACGAGTTGCATCCCGAGGTGGATGCGGCCTGTGCCGACGGCATCCATCATCAGCGCCTGCAGGTCGGCGCGGGCGACGGGGTAGGGCCGCTGCCCGGTCTGGGAGGTGACGGATGCCAGGCTGAACCGGCACATCTCGTCGCCGGTGTGGCCGTCGTAGTAGGCCATGTCGTCCATCTGGCCGCCGAGGGCGGCGACCTGCGGCCCGAGGCCGAGCCAGTTCAGCACCTTCACGCCGTTGGACCACAGTGACAACGCCGCGCCCACGGGACGGTTCTCGCGCATGCGGTCGTAGATCACGACATCGTGCCCGAGCTTCTGCAGGGCGAGGGCGGCGGAGGTTCCTCCGACGCCGGCCCCGATGACGATGACCTTCACGGGTCCTCCTCAGCTGCCGCGGTAGGTGGAGTAGGCGAAGGGGCTGAGCAGCAGCGGCACGTGCAGGTGCTCCTCGCCGGACGCGGTGAACGCCACGGTCGCGACGGGGTGGAACGACGTCACGCCCCGCGTGCGGAAGTACGCGCCGGTGCCGAACGTCAGGGCGTAGTCGCCGTCGGCGAGGCGGTCGGGGCCGAGCGCGAGGCGGCCGTCCGCGTCGGTCACGGCGGAGTCGATGGTGGCGCCATCGAGGTGCGCGAGCGTCACCGCGATCCCGGCCGCGGGCGTGCCGGTCGCGGCATCCAGCACATGGGTGGTGAGGTGCGTCATTCGGTGCCCTCCGGGTCGTCGGTCATCGTGCCGCGCAGGCGAAGCAGCGCGATCTCGGCGAGTTGTCGCGTCGCTTCGAGGGTCTCGGCGTCGGGGGTGTTGCGAAGGCGTCGCTCGAGTTCGGAACGGATCTCACCCGGTGTGCGTCCGGCCGCCCGGATGAGGAAGACGCGACCGAAACGCTTCTCGTACGCCGCGTTGCCCGCGGCGATCGCGGCGACGTCGTCGTCGGCCGCGGTGGTCATCGCGGCTTGTTCGCGACGGGATGCCGCGGCCTCGGCGTTGTCCCCCGACACCGTCGCCCCGATGCGGGGGTGGGCGTGCAGTGCTCGCTCGAGATCGGCGGGAGACCAGGTCGCGGCGAGGTTCTCGGCGTAGGCGGCGAGGGCGTCGACGTCGGCGTAGGGGCGGCCGGCGACGACGGCGTCGACCCACCCGGGGATGTCGGCCCAGACGCGGACCACCTCCGCCGCGGGGGCGGGCGGGGCCGCGTTGAAGGCGGTGAGGTGCATGCGGGCAACGCTAGGGCCGCCGCGTTACGGGGCTGTGGCGCGATGTGTCCGCGATGTTGCTGTGGGGAACATTTCGGTAGCGGCCGACCGTCTCTGCGGGCACGACGAAGCGGTGCCGCGGGGCGGGGCCGGAGCGCGCGCCGTGGGTGTGGCCGAAACCGGGAGTCTCAGCCGTGGACGATCAGCCAGTGCGCCACGGCGTCCACCCCGCCGGTGTTGTGCAGGCGGTGGGGGACCGAGCAGGGGTAGCTGATGGCGTCGCCGGCACGCAGGATCACGCGCTCGGCCTCGAAGTCGATGGTCAGCTCGCCTGAGACGACCGTGCCGACCTCGTATCCCTCGTGGTGGAACAATCCGTCGGCGCCGTGGGCCGCGGTCCCGGGCGGGTAGATCGACTCGAAGTAGTCGACGCCGGGAGAGGTGCCGGGTGTCAGCCGCCGGAACGATACGCCGCTGTCGAGCACGATGTCGGGCGCCTGACCGGCGCGCTGCAGGGTGAAGCCCGAGGGGCCGGCGGGTTCGATGGGACGGTCGGATGCCGGGTCGAACGCGGCCACCAGGGGAACGCCGAGGGCGTCGGTGATGGCGATGAGCCGGGACACGCTCGGCTGCATCACGCCGCGCTCGATCTGTGACACGGCGCTGGGGGAGATGCCGAGGGTCGCGGCCAGTGAACGGGCCGAGATCCCCCGCGCCGTGCGCAGGGATCGAATGCGCTCGCCCACGCCTCCGGCGGAGACCGTGTTCTCGTCCACGGTGGTCGGCTGCGTCATGCCCCGAGTCTAGAAGTGGCCGCGGTGTGAAGGAGCGACTTCACATACCCGTTACATGAGCGAAATCGAGCGCGTCGTGTGAACCCATAGCTTCACTTGCAAGCCCCACTCCGGCCGCGGACTCCACGTCGTGGCATCCCCCGCCCTGAGAGGAAAGACATGACCACCACAACGCGCACCGGCCCCCACGACCTCGTGGAGGCGGCCGGCCACCCCCACGGGGGCGGCAACATGCAACCGCACTACGACGACCGGCTCGCCAACGAAGACCTCGCGCCGCTGCGCAAGCAGAAGTGGTCCTCGTACAACATCTTCGCGTTCTGGATGAGCGACGTGCACTCGGTCGGCGGCTACATCACCGCCGGCTCGCTGTTCGCCCTGGGCCTGCAGTCCTGGCAGGTGCTGGTGGCGCTGATCGCCGGAATCGTCATCGTGCAGGTGTTCGCCAACATGGTCGCCAAGCCGAGCCAGAAGACCGGTGTGCCCTACCCGGTGATCAACCGCGTCGTGTTCGGCATCCGGGGCGCGAACATTCCCGCGATCATCCGCGGCCTTATCGCGATCGCCTGGTACGGCGTGCAGACGTTCCTCGCAGCGGAGTCGCTGAACATCGTCTTCCTGAAGTTCATCCCCGGCTCCGCGGCCCTGCTCGAGGTCTCGTTCGCGGGACTGTCGGCGCTCGGTTGGATCTCGTACGCGATCCTGTGGACCGCGCAGTTCCTGCTGTTCTGGAACGGCATGGAGGTCATCCGCCGATTCATCGACTGGGCGGGCCCCGCGGTGTACCTCGTGATGATCGTGCTCGCCGTGTACCTCGTGTCGCAGGCCGGCATCCAGAACATCTCGTTCACCCTGTCGACGACGCAGCTGGACTTCTGGGCTTCCATCCCGGTGATGTTCGCCGCCATCGCGCTCGTGGTCTCGTACTTCTCGGGTCCGATGCTCAACTTCGGCGACTTCGCCCGGTACGGCAAGAGCTTCGCGGCGGTCAAGCGCGGCAACTTCTGGGGCCTGCCGCTCAACTTCCTGTTCTTCTCGCTGTTGACGGTCATCACCGCCTCGGCCACGGTGCCGGTGTTCGGCGAACTGATCACCGATCCGATCGCCACCGTCGAGCGCATCGACACCCCGTTCGCGATCCTCCTCGGGGGCCTCACGTTCGTGACCGCCACGGTCGGCATCAACATCGTCGCCAACTTCATCTCCCCGGCGTTCGACTTCTCCAACGTCGCCCCGAAGAAGATCTCGTGGCGGGCGGGTGGCATGATCGCCGCCGTGGGGTCGACCTTCCTCATGCCGTGGAACTGGTACTCCAACAGCGACGCCATCCACTACTCGCTCGGCGTGCTGGGCGCCCTCATCGGCCCCCTCTTCGGCATCCTGATCGCCGGGTACTACATCGCCGCCCGTCAGCGCGTGAAGGTCGATGCGATGTTCACGATGGACGCCCAGGGTCCCTACTGGTACCGCAACGGCTTCAACCCCAATTCCGTGAAGGCCGTCATCGCGGCGGGCGTGCCGACCGTGGGGATCGCCGTCTTCCCGAAGCTGTTCGCAGATCTGGGGATCTTCGACATCTCCGCCATCAGCGACTACAGCTGGTTCATCGGGTGCGGCCTGGGGTACGTACTGTTCCTCCTCTTCGAGCGGCTCGACCCGCGCATCCCCACCTTCGACGGCGAGACCGAGGGCATCTCGGACGGCGCCGTCGACGGGGCCGCGACCACGGCGGCATCCGAGCCGCCCGCCATCTCCGCGGAGATCCCCGTGGATGCCAGGCGCTCGGCGTCGACCGCCGCGGCGTCGGGAACGGGCACGACCGCGTGAGGATCCTGCTCATCAACCCCAACACCTCCCGGGCGATGACCGTGAAGATCGCGGACGCCGCCCGGGGGGTCGCGGGGCCTGACGTCGAGATCGCCGCGGTGTGCCCCGAGGTCGGAGCGGCGGCGATCGAGAGCCACGTCGATGAGGTCGCCGCCGCGGCCGCGGTGGTGGAGCTCGTCGCGGCCGACCGTGACGGCGCGGCCCCCGCCGACGCCTACGTCGTCGCGTGCTTCGGTGACCCGGGGCTCGACGCGGCGCGCGAGCTCGTCACCGTTCCGGTGGTCGGCATCGCCGAGGCGGCGATGCACCTGGCCGCCGTCTCGGGGCGGCACTTCGGCGTCGTCACGACCCTGAGTCGCACCCTCGGTCGCGCCCGCGATCTCGTGAGTCGATACGGCATGGAGCGGGCGTGCGTGTCGCTGGCGGCGACGGGCATCCCCGTGCTGGATCTCGAGGACACCGGCTCGGCCGCCGTCGCGACGATCGAGCGGTTCGCGGCCGAGGCCGTTTCCGGGGGTGCGGACGTGGTCGTCCTGGGATGCGCGGGCATGGCCGACCTCTGTGCCGAGCTGACGTCCCGCGTCGGCGTGCCCGTCGTCGACGGGGTCGCGGCGGCGGTGGGCCTGGCATCCGGGATGGTGCGCATGGGCCTCGGGACGAGCAAGCGCGACGAGTACGCGGCGCCCCCGGCGCGGGGCGTGACCGGCTTCCGTCCGGGGCGCGAATTTCCGTTTGGGGCGGGGAATTCCGTGCCCCAACTGGACGACCGCGCGCCGAACCCGGGGGAAGCACCGGACCTCGCGCCCGCCGACCCCGCCCCCACAGCGGGAGTGTTCGCATGAATGTTGATGACGGTTACATCGGCGAAACGCGGGGCCTCTAGCGTGAGCGGCATGAGCACGAGGATCGCGGCCCGCCGCACGTTCGTCGACGGCCGCTTCATCCCCGCTACGGTCGTGATCGATGAGGGGCGCATCGCGGCCGTCACGGTGTTCGACCCGATGGCCGACACGGTGCTGCCCGACGACGCCGTGCTGCTGCCGGGCCTCGTCGACTCGCACGTGCACCTCGACGAGCCGGGCCGCACCGAATGGGAGGGCTTCGCCACGGGCACCGCCGCGGCGGCAGCCGGGGGAGTGACGACCATCGTCGACATGCCCCTGAACAGCTCACCCGTGACCACGACCCCCGAGGCACTGGATGCCAAGCGCGCCGCCGCCGCGGGCAAGCTCGCGGTCGACGTCGCCTACTGGGGAGGAGCCGTCCCGGAGAACCTCGGATCGCTGCGCGCGCTGGTGGATGCCGGGGTCGTCGGGGTGAAGTGCTTCCTCGCGCCGAGCGGCATCGACGAGTTCGGGCACCTCGACGCCGCGCAGCTGGAGGAATGCCTCGCCGAGCTCGCGATGTTCGACGGGTTGCTCATCGTGCACGCGGAGGACCCGGCGCACCTGCACGCCGACGGCGCTCTCGGCCCGCGATACGCCGATTTCGAGGCCAGTCGCCCGCCCGTCAGCGAGCGCGCGGCGATCCGTCGTGTGATCGACGCGGCCCGTCGCACCGGGGCCCGGGCGCACATCGTGCACGTGTCCGACGGCGAAGCGCTGGACGACGTCCGGGCCGCGAAGGCCGAGGGCGTGCGCCTGACCGTCGAGACCTGCCCGCACTACCTCACCCTCGACGCCGCCGATGTGCCCGACGGCGACGCGGCGTTCAAGTGCTGCCCGCCCATTCGCGGGGCCGCGAACCGCGACCTGCTGTGGGCCGGAGTGGTCGACGGCACGATCGACGCGATCGTCAGCGACCATTCGCCCGCGACCGTGGAGCTGAAGTCCAACCCCGACTTCGGCCTGGCGTGGGGCGGGATCGCGGGCCTCCAGACCGGTCTGTCGTCGGTGCACACCGCGGCGCGGGGGCGTGGCATCCGGCTCGAAGACCTGCTGCCGCTTCTGACCACGGGCCCCGCGCGCATCGCCGGGCTCGCGGGGCTCGGCGTCATCGCGGCGGGCGCCCCCGCGCACCTCGTGGCGTTCGCCCCCGACGAGGAGTTCGTCGTGGATGCCACGGCCCTCGAATACCGCAACCCGGTCTCGCCGTGGCACGGGCAGACGCTCACCGGTGTCGTGCGCGAGACGTGGCTCCGCGGGGAGTCGGTGTTCCGGCGCGGCGAGCCGGTGACGCTCCGTTCGGGGCGCGAGCTGGTCGACACGTCCGAGGCGGTCCAGGCATGAGCGGCGCGGACCTCCCCGGCAGTGGACCGGCGGTCCCCGTCCTGCAGCCCGGGGTCGGCGCGATCCCGGGTGACCATTACCTCCGCGCGACGCCCGAGACCGTCCTGTGGGGACGCCTCCCGTGCGCCGTCGACGCGGCGGTGCTCGAGATCGGCTCGGGCGAGAGCGTCACCTTCGACACCGTGAGTCACGAAGGCATCCTCGACGACCAGGGCAAAGACCCGCGCGCCTACTTCACGTCGCACGGTGTGCCGTCGGAGCACATCCTCGACGACGCGATCGAGATCGCGGCATCCGTCGCCCGCGACCCGTTCGCCGACGGCCCGCACGTCGTCGTCGGGCCGGTCCGCGTGCGCGGCGCGCACCCCGGCGATCTGCTCAAGATCACGGTCGAGACGCTCACGCCGCGCGTGCCGTACGGCGTGATCTCCAACCGCCACGGCAAGGGCGCGCTGGTGGGCGAGCTGCCCCGCGGGGAGCACAACGTCAGCGTGTTCGCCGCCGTCGCAGAGCGCGAGGGTGTGCTGCACGGGACCCTCCCGGTCACGGAGGGCGGCGAGCCCGCCGTGGCGTTCCCGCTCGCGCCGTTCCTCGGGACCATGGGGGTCGCCGTCGCGGGCGACGAACGCCCGCACTCCGTCCCGCCCGGAACCCACGGCGGCAACATCGACATCAACCTGCTCGTCGAGGGGACGACGCTGTTCCTCCCCGTTCAGGTCGAAGGCGCGCTCGCGTACGTCGGCGACCCGCACTTCGCCCAGGGCGACGGCGAGGTCGCGCTGACCGCGCTCGAGGCGTCACTGCGGGCGACTCTCCGTTTCGAGGTCATACCCGCGGATGCCGCCCGAGCGGCGTTCGGCGAGGTGACGGGCCCCCTCGTCCGCACGCCCGAGTACCTGGTGCCCACGGGGATGGACCCCGACCTGGATGCCGCGATGCGCGCGTGCGTCCGCTCGGCGCTGTCGCTCCTCGGCGCGCGCTGGGGCATGGACGAACACCTCGCCTACGCCTACCTCAGCGCCGCGACCGACTTCGACATCTCTCAGGTCGTCGACATCGTGTCCGGCGTCCACGCCCGCATCCGCGAGGCCGACTTCGCCGGGGTCTCCTCGGTGGAGCCGCAGCCCCTGGCATCCGCCGCCGCTCCTTTCAAGGGGGAGGTGCCGTGAGCCGCCCGGTCGCTGTGCGCCCCGGTTCGGTGTCCAAGACACGCGGACGGCGGGGCGTGGCATCCGCGTGTTCTGGACACTCAACGCGGGGGGTGGCGCTTGCGGTGCCCGGTGTGTGCGGTGTGGGTGGTGTGGCGCGCGTGGGTGGTGTGGCGGGTTCGGTGTCCAAGACACGCGGACGGCGGGGCGTGGCATCCGCGTGTTCTGGACACTCAATACTCGATGGCGCGCAGGAACGGGGTCGACAGTGATGGATGCCACGATTCCGGCCGACCTACGTGCGGCGTTCGAGGCGTACGAGGCGGCGATCGTCGCGAACGACCTCGACGCGCTCGACGCGTTCTTCGCGCCCGGCCCGGACACGCTGCGCGGTGACACCGGGGGGCTGCTCGTCGGGCACGACGCGATCAGCGGGTTCCGTGCGTTGCGTGGCGGTGTTCCTCCGCGGGAGATCGCCGCGCTGCACTACCGTCCGCTCGTCCGTGCCGGCAACGCCGTGGCATCCACCGCGCCCGCCGAGGCCGTGACGGCCACCCCCACTCCCGCCGCGGAACGCCGAGACCGACACGAGCAGTGCGACGTCCCCGTCGACGCTCGGCGCAGCGGTGGGGACG
>NZ_JAKRNI010000055.1 GCF_022346945.1 Microbacterium sp. ACRRU
CACCCCCGCCGCGAGACCCCGATCCACCACCCCCACCTCCCCCCCGGGGCCCCGGAGGCCCCCCCCCCACCCCCCCCGCCCGGCCCGCACCCCGTCACGGGCGTGTCGGTACCGGCCGAACCCGCAGTGCCGGAGGTGCACTGGTTCGGACCCTGCTTGTCGCACTCCGCGGGGGCGGGAGCGGATACGGCGAGCTGGTTGTTGGACGGCGAGTCACCCGGCTTGAAGGTCGGGTTGTTGCACCGGTTGATGTCGACGCCGTTGGCGTTGGCTCCCGGGATGCGCTTGAGCTGCTCGGAACCGGCCAGGACGAGGTTCATGGGCAGCGGCGAGTACCCCAGCGCCGTCGCCGATTGCTGACCCTCGCACAGCACGTACTCGGCGAAACCTCCCAGCGTGCGCCCCTTCTCGGCGGTGAAGATCCCCGCGGTCTGTGTCGGCACGATCAGGTACGAGTAGCTCGACAACGGGTACGTACGGGGATCGCCGTTGTTGTAGACGCCGTCCAGAATCTGGGTCAGGTAGTCCGGCGAGTTGGGATCGTTGTTGATCTGCGCCTGCAGCAGAGCCACCGCCACGGACGGCGCAGTCGGCTCGATGTAGTAGCCGGCGGAGTTGAGGATCTTGGCCACCGGAAAGCCGGACTTCACCGCGTACGAGTACTCCACGTAGGTGATGGCGCCCTCACCGTAGTCCTGGCTGACGTACCCGGCGACACCGAGCGAGCCGTTCTGCGCCTTGCCGTTTCCGGGTGTCGGGAACTGCGAGGTCATGCCGCGCGTCCAGATGTCACCGTGCTGTTTGGACATCCACAGGGTGAACTGCGCGGACGAACCCGATCCGTCCGAGCGGACGACCGGGACGATCGCCCGGTCCGGCATCGCGAGGCCGGGATTGTCGGCTTGGATGGCCGGATCGTTCCACTTCGTGATGGCTCCCGAGAAGATCCTCGTCACCACCGCACCGGAAAGACGCAGGTTGGTGACCCGCTTTCCGCCGATCTTGAGGTTGTACATGAAGGCCGTCCCACCGGCGACGATCGGCATGTACGCGTATCCGCTCCGAGGCACCTCCGGCTGCGAGCCGTCCTCAGGGTTGGACTGGAAGGGGATCTCGCTGATGGCGAAGTCGACGGTCCCGTTGATGAAGTCGCGGCGACCGGCCGAGGAGCCCACGCCCGAGTAGTTCACCGTCATGCCGTAGTTCTCGCCGACGTTGCGACGCCATTGGTCGAGCGCGTTCTGCGACCACGTCGACCCGGTACCGGAGATCGGCGCCCAGGAGTCGGCGTGCGCCGCAGGCGGAGACGACGACACCAATCCGGTGGCCACGAGCACGGCGACGGCGGAAGCCGCCAGGAGAGAGCGGATGCGGCGAATCACGGCTGGTCCTTCGGAGGAGTCGGGTCGTTCGGGAGCGTCTCGGCGGCGACGCGGTGTCGGTTCTCGATGCGCTCGAGGTCGGCGGCGGACTGCGCGCTGCGGGCACGACGCTGGCGCGGGCTGAGCTGGCCGGGACCGCGACCCCCGATGACGCGCGCGATCGCGAAAAGAAGGAGCACGAGCAGAAGGAGCGTCGCGGCGGCACCGAACCCGCGAGCGATCATGTTCGGCTCGGGCGACTTGACGAAGTCGAATACCTGCAAGGGCAACGAGATCATGGGGCCCGAGAAGGGATTGACGTTCATCACGGCCGTCACGCCCGAGGTGAGCAGGACCGGCGAGGTCTCGCCGATACCGCGCGCGGTTCCGAGGATCACCGCGGTGACCAGGCCCGATCGCGCCGTCGGCAGCACGACGTGCCACACCGTGCGCCACCGCGACGAGCCCAGCGCGTACGACGCCTCGCGCAGGTTGCCCGGAACCAGGCGCAGGACCACATCCGACGCGCGGATGACGATGGGAAGCATCATCACCGTGATCGCCAGTGACGCGGCGAAACCCGATCGCTCATGCGTGACGAGCTGGATCACCGCCGAATAGACGAACAGGCCCGCGACGATCGAGGGCAGGGCCGTCATGGCATCCGAGATCGTCCGGACGAAGCGGGCGAACCGGCCGCCGATCTCGTTCATGAACACCGCCGTCGCGATGCCGAGGGGCACCGTGATGGACAGCGCGATCGAGATCTGGATGAGCGTCCCGACGATCGCGTGAGCGATACCGCCCACGCTGAGAGGCTCGAGCGGACCGGCCGACTCCATGGTCTGTACGAACGAGTTGAGGTTGACCAGCGCCGGCAGACCGCGGAACACGGCGAAGCACACGACGAAGACCAGTGCCGCGATGAGGATCGAGGCAGCGCTGTAGAGAAGCGCCGTCATGACGCGGTCCGCGACCTCCTGACCCGTCGCCCGCAGCGCCACCAGGAGGGCGTAGATGACGACGAAGAGCAGGTAGGTCACGATCGCCCATCCGACGGCGCCCGTCATCGGAGTGAACCACCCGAACAACAGCGTCGCCACGGCCAGGGCCGCACCGAGCGCACCCGTGAGATTGAACGTGTCGTCGGCGGTCGCGCCGCTCATACGACGACGCGGACCGACGGGGTCGTTGCCCGGTGCCGGGCGGAAGGTCCGTCTCGGCCCGGTGTCGACGGGACCGCCGCCGTGACCGCCGGAGGCACCACCGGAAATGACCGTCGTGATCGTCTCGTCCATGCGGGTCAGCCCTCGCTCTGCGCACCCGACCGCGAACGCGCCACGATCGAGGAAGCGGTGAAGTTGATCACCAGGGTGATCAGGAACAGGGCCAGCCCCGCTGCCATGAGCGCGGACAGACCGAACTCGCTGGCCTCGCCGTAGCGCAGGGCGATGAGCGCCGAGACCGAGTTGCTGCCGGTCTTGAGTACCTGCCAGTTGATCGTGAAGATCGGCGAGATGATCAGGTAGACGGCGATCGTCTCCCCGAGTGCGCGGCCGAGGCCGAGCATCGTGCCGCCGATGATGCCGCCGCGTCCGAACGGCAGGACGACGGTACGGATCATCCCCCAGCGGGTGGAGCCGAGAGCCAGTGCCCCCTCACGTTCGCCGACGGGTGCCTGCGAAAAGGCCTCCCGCATGACCGAGGTCTGGGTCGGCGCGACCATGAGAGCGACCACGATCCCGGCGATGAACGCGGACGACGTGAACTGGCTGGCATCCGTCAGTCGTGCGCCGTCGGCGTCGGTGACGGCGAAGACAGGAATCCATCCGAAGTAGTACGAGATCCACTGGGCCACCGGGATGACGTTCTGCTGGAGGAAGAACAAACCCCACAGGCCGTACACGACGCTCGGAACAGCCGCCATCAGATCGACGAGCGAAATGAGGAGAGAGCGCAACCGCGGCGGGATGACCTCGGAGATGAGGAGGGCCGTGCCCATGGCCAGTGGCACCGAGAAGAACATGGCGACCAGGGCGATCGTCACGGTGCCGGAGAGAACCGCCGCGATACCGAAGGTCCGGGTCTCGGGCGACCATTCCTGCGTCGTCAGGAAGGAGAAGCCCGCGACCCGGAGCGCGTCGCCCCCGCGGAGCGTGAGGAAAAAGCCGACCGCCAGCATGATGGCGACGGTGATGCCTCCGGCCGCGAAGGCGGTCGTCCGGAAGATCGAATCCGCCGTCGAGGGGCGCGACGCGAGCGAACGGGCGCGCGGACCATCGTCGCCGCGGGGCGCCGTCTGGTCGGAGTCGGGGACGTCGGCGAAGAGGACCTCGGTGAGGTCGCCCGAAGGAGCGGCGTTCATCCGCGAACACGCCGACGCGCGGGCGCTGCAATGCGCAGATTTCGACTCATGGAACTTCCTGAGCAGAGAGGCCGGCGGCGGGTTCCGACCGGACGACGCTCATCGTGGGGTTCACGGGTGAACGAGGGAGGACACACGGGCGAAGGAGACCTTTCCGGGTCATGAGGGAGGGACATCACGCGCTCGGACCGGGGGACGGTGTCGTCGACGTGGGGGCGGACGGGCTCGGGGTCGGGGTAGTCGCGACGATGAGTGTGACGGCCGAACCCAGCGGGAGGCGTGTCGAGGCACCGGGCTCGACGGCCGCCACGGCACCGGCGACACCCGGACGCGGCTCCCTCACGACGACCGGGATGAGCCCCGCCCCGGTCAGCCGGCCGATGGCATCCTGCTCGGCGAACCCGGCGACGTCCGGAACGGCGTTCCAACCCGTGGCGACGACGAGATCGACGCGGCTCCGCGCGGGGACCTCGGCCCCCGGCGACACGGATCCCGCCACGACCGTCTGGGCGGGGGCTGTTCCGTCCCGGTCGGTGCGTTCACCGACCTCGAGACCCTCGCGTCGCAGGGCGTCGACGGCGTCGGGAAGAAGGAGGCCACGGATGTCCGGCATCCGCGCGAACGTCGGGGCGATGGGCGACGGAACGGCGCTCGCCACGACGGACGTCGGCGTGGCCGCGGGAGGGTCGCCGACGGGCATCGCCGCCTCGGCCATCGGCGCTCCCGTCGCCGATGGAGCCGGATTTGACACGGCGGGCCGCGCAGCGACGGCGACCACGGTCAGAACCAACGCCGCTGCGGCACCGGCGAGAACCCACAGCCACGGAGACGTTCGTCGCCGCTCCGCGTCATCGCCGACGGTCGCCGAAGCGCCCGGCGCAAGGACGCGGGTGGGCGCCACGATCGCGCGAGGCGACGGCACGGCCGCGGATGCCGCGGCCACGACGGCGCGAGGATCCCGGGCGCGGAGAACCGCGTCCAGAGCGCCGCGCATCGTCGCGGCATCCGGAAACCGTTCGGCGGGGTCCTTCAGCAGACCCCGCACGACCACGCGGTCGAGAGTCACAGGGATGCCGGGAACGCTCACGGACGCGGTGGGAGGCAGGGCCGTCAGGTGCGCGTCCACGACGTCGGCGGTGTGCGCGCGGGGGAACGGCGGTGTCCCCACGAGTGCGAAGTAGAGCACCCCGGCGACCTGGTAGATGTCACCGGCGACACCGACGGGTTCGCCGCGCAATTGCTCCGGGGATGCATAGGAGGCGTTGCCCACGACGCCGTCGCCTTCGGCGCTGCGCAGGACGTCGCCGCCGCGTGCGGACTCGCCGATCGGGGCGGCCAGGCCGAAGTCGACGAGGCGGACGTCCTGCACGCGCCCCTCGGAATCGCGGGTCACGAGAACATTCGCGGGCGAGATGTCGCGGTGGACGATCCCGGCCGCGTGAAGCGCTCCGAGCGCGTCGAGCAGTTGCCCGACGACGGTGGAGGCGGCGAGGGGGTCGAGACGTCCTGAGGTGCGGACCGTCTCGGACAGTGAGACGCCGCGCACCAGCTCCCACGCGGTCCAGGTTCGTTCCGGAGTCCGCCCGTCACCGGAGGCGCGCAGCGCGCAGAGGCCGGGGTGCCGGATCCCCGCCACGACGGCGGCCTCACGCAGGAACGCCTGCGCGAGAGCCACCTGGGTGGCGAGGTGCGGATGGAGGACCTTGAGGGCGACGTCCTCACCCGTCCACAGGTCCCGTGCGTCGTATACCGAGGCGGTCGCTCCGGCACCGAGAAGCCCGCGGATCTGAAAACGCTCCGCCACGGCAGCGGCGGCGGTGTTCTCCGTGTCGCGCCCGTCAGTCATCGACGCGCAGGGACGCGGGGGCCTGCCGATGACGACGACCGGATCGTGTGCCGATGTTCACCGACCGAACGATGCTCGCGCGCGCGAGGTTGTCGCGCGCCGCGCGCGCCGCCGCCGCGGCCTCCCCCGGGGACTCGTACCACCGCGAGCAGATCAGGACGGGGTGATCTGCGAGCCGGAGCGCCCAGCCGTGCCGCATGGAGAGCGGCCCACGCATCACCATCGCGGTCAGTTCCCCCGCCCGCGCGCTCACCGTCTCGGCATCCGCCCAGGCGCGCTCGGGCGACGGATGCAGAACGCTCCCTCGCCCCAACTCGCGGTTGTTCGTCGCCAGCAGACGCCACACCCCGAACACCCCGTCCGTGGTGGGACCGTCCGAGGGCCGCAGCGTCGGTGGGGCCGGCGGGACGGCCTGAGGAAGCACGCGGGCGCGAAACGCGAACCATGCGACGAGCATCGGATCGGTGGTCGACCGGAAGGTGTCGAAGACCACACGCGCGGTCGGCGTCGGTCGTGCGGAGAGCTGCTCGCTCACGGAAGGCCCCTGTCTGACGGACCTGCGCGCCGGGTTCGGGCTCCTCAGCGCTGTTCCGCAGGGATGAAAGTGCTCCCGTTGGATTGCCACACCGAGAGCAGCAGGTGAACGGCCGGTTCACCAACCCTCAACGCTTTGTTCACTCACCCCGGGGGTGTCTGTCGGGGTGTCCGCGGTCGCGGCGCGGGCACACCGGTCACGACAGCACTGCACGGCCGCACACGCGCATCAGAGCCGAGCGGGACGCGAGAGCGCGCAGCCCTCAGAGCGTGCGGCGCCCCTCGAACGCCCGCCCCAGCGTGACCTCGTCGGCGTACTCGAGATCGCCGCCCACGGGCAGACCGGATGCCAGACGCGTCACGCGGATCTCGAGGGTGTGCAGCAGGCGGCTGAGGTACGTGGCCGTCGCTTCCCCCTCGAGGTTGGGGTTCGTGGCGAGGATGACCTCCTGGACGGTGCCGTCCGCGAGGCGCTGCATGAGCTGAGTGATGCGCAGATCGTCGGGACCGATCCCGGCGATGGGGCTGATGGCTCCACCCAGCACGTGGTACAGCCCGCGGAACTCGCGCGTGCGCTCGATGGCCGCGACGTCCTTCGCGTCTTCGACGACGCAGATGAGGGCGGCGTTGCGACGAGGGTCGCGGCAGATCGAGCAGCGTTCCTGCTCGGAGACGTTGCCGCAGATCTCGCAGAACTTGACCTTGTCGCGGATCTCGCCCAGCAGGGTCGAGAGCCGGGACACGTCGAACGTCGGCGACTGCAGGATGTGGAACGCGATGCGCTGTGCCGACTTCGGACCGATGCCGGGCAGCCGACCGAACTCGTCGATTAGGTCTTGGACGATGCCGTCGTACATCAGCTGAACCTCGTGGGGGGCTCGTAGGGCTCGTCGCGGACGTAGGTCGCGCCGAGCACTTGGCGGACCACGGCCTCGCCGTAGCGCTGAACGCCTCCGCGCAGAGGCGCCATTCGCGGCACCACCACGGGCGGGACCGGAACGTTCGCCTCGTCGTCCGCAGGGGGGATGACGTCGTCGTCGTCGACCTCGTCGGGAGCCGGAACGGAACGGGCCACGTCGGCGGACGGGAGCACCGCTCCCTCGAACGGCGGCGGCGCGATCCGCGGCGCGGACCGCACGGCAGCCTCTTCGGGTTCGTCGTCGACCGCCAGGACGGTAGCGCCGGCGGGCGCCGCGGCAGGACCGGTGGCGGAGGGTCCGGGACGCCCGCCGGCGGGGGCGGATACCGAGGCGGGGGCGGATGCCGAGGCGGGCGCGGCACCCGTGAGCGCGGTGCCACTGCCCGCCGACGCTCCGGGGATTGGCGCGACCGCCCAGTCGCTGACCGTCGCCGCCGCGTACGGGGCGGACGAACGCGGGGCGGAGGCCTGCCGCGAGGCGCGTGCGCCGCCCTCGGGACCCGGCGCGGGACCGCGCTGCGGTGAACCGCCGGGGCCACCGGACCCGCCGTCGCCCTCGAGACGCGCGAGGTACTTGACCCGCACGCCGAGAACGGACTGGATCGCCTGGCGCAGGTCTTCGCTCGGGCCTCCTTCTGCGGAGCGCGTCTTGAACGCCGCGAGGTCGGACGCCGTGCGGAATCCCAGGGTGAGCACGTCGTCATCGAACGCGAGAACCGACGACGTCGATACGACGAGCCACGACGTCCGGCTCGCAGCCTCGAGCTGACCGAGCACCTCGGGCCACGCGTCGCGCACGTGGGAAAGCTCGAGCGGGCCGACCGGCACGACCGGAGGTGTCGGGGCGACGGGCTCCAGCGGCGAGCGCTCTTCGGCCGAGCTCGCGGGCTCGTCGTCGGCCGGCTCGGACGGGGACTGCACCGAGACGGCGTCTTCGTTCGGCTGGGCGGGCGCGGAGCCCTCCGCCGCGGCCGCCGCGTCGGTGGCCGCAGCGGCGGAGCCGTCGGCGACCGGTGCAGCGGGAGTGTCGTCCGGTGACGGTGCGGCGTCGAACGGGTGCGGATCGGCGGACGCGGACGCCGCCGTGACCGCGGGCTTCGCCGCCGCGGACGCCGCGGACGGTGTTGGGTCGGCAGCGCTGCCCTCGTGCCCGACGGTGCGGACCGGTTCGTCCTCGTCGAACGGCGGGGGCGCGTCATCGTCGTCGAGCGGCGGCGGCGCGTCGTCGTCGGACGGGGCATCCGGCCCGGGAACGGGTACGGCGGACTGCGGTCGTGCTGCGGCGGGGGGCCACCCCGCCCCAACCCCCGCCCCCCCAACCCGTCCCCCGCGGGGGCAT
>NZ_JAKRNI010000056.1 GCF_022346945.1 Microbacterium sp. ACRRU
CCGCCGGGCTTGACACGCCCCGTCCCGCCCCGCCGCGCCGCCGCGCGCGCCGCCGCCCGGCGGGCGTGCAGCGGTTACAGCGTGGACGTGTCGTGGCCGGCGGGAAGGGCCACTGCCAGGCCGCCCTCGATGATGCGGGTGTAGATGCGCGTCGCCTCACCGAACTCGTCGCCGTCGAGCTCGATCGGCTGGGCGGGCGCGGTGGCCAGCTCGATGCCGGTGCCGCGCAGGTAGCGCACCGACGAGTCGCGACGGCGTTCGAGCACCCTGCGCCCGGCGCGGAACCGACGCAGCACCGAGTTGTCCCACCAGATCTTGCGCCACACGCCGAGCCAGCCCAGCGGACCCGCGGGCTGGATGACGGCGACGTCGAGGACGCCGTCGGCGATCGAGGCATCCGGGATCAGCGCCACGCCGCCGGGGAGAGCGCCGCAGTTGGCGAAAAGGACGCTCTGCACCTTCGCGGAGTGCAGACGGTGACCGTCGAGCTGGTACATGACGCGGAACGGTTTGGCGTTCACGAGCGACCGAGCGGCGCCGTCGACGTAGGCCACCCAGCCGACGGACTTCTTCAGCTCGGGGCGGGTGTTCTGGATCATCGCGGCATCCAGGCCCATGCCCGCCATCACGACGAACCCGTGCTCCTCGACCGTGCCGTCGGCGCGACGGATGCGGGCGATGCCCGTGTCGGTGGGGTGCACCTTGCCCTCGAAGGTCGCCCGGATCATCGTGTCGGCGTCGTCGAGCGGCAGGTTGAGGTTGCGCGCGAGGAGGTTGCCCGTGCCGCTGGGCACGATCGTGAGCGGGACGCCGGTGGAGGTCAGCGCCTCGGCCACGGCGCGGACCGTGCCGTCGCCACCGGCCACGAGCACGGCATCCACGTCTTCCTCGAGGGCGGCGCGGGTTGCGTCGTCACCGAGGTCGTCGACGGTGGTCTCGTAGAAGAGCGGCTCGGCCCACCCGGCCTCGGCGGCGAGCTCGCTGACCCGGGGGCGCAGCACCTCGGGGTCCACCTTCGTGGGGTTGTAGATGAGCGCCGCACGCTTCTTCGTCGTCGGTTCGGCGTCCATAGGGGCGTCGTCGCCGTCGGGCGAGACGCGCTTGGCCTCTCCGGACTCGGCCTCGGAGGAGTCGGGCTCGACGTCCTCCGGCTCGCGGATGACGTCGTCGGGTTCGGCCGCGCTCTTGGGGTCGGGGTTGTCCGAGACGGTGTCGCCGTCGTCCTCGCCCTTCAGGCTCGCGTCGTGGAAGTCTTCTTCCGATCCCTCGGAGGCCGCCTTGTCCTGCGCGGCCTCTCCCGAGACGGCGGAGTCCTGCTGGGGGGCGTCCGCGTCGTCACGCGGTTCTTCGGGGTCGGCCATGGCATCCACCATAGGACCGGAACCGCCCGCGAACCCGGTCGATCGGGCGGGGTTGACGCGTGGGCCCTCCAGCGGCACGGCGCCGGATGCCGCGGGGCGCGACCGTAGGATGGACGCGTGATCGACCTGACTCTGCTGCGTGAAGATCCCGAGCTGGTGAAGCGCTCCCAGATCGCCCGCGGGGAGTCACCCGCGTCGGTCGAGGAGGCCCTGGATGCCGACCGCCGCCGCCGCCAGGCCATCACGACGTTCGAAGAGCTCCGCGCGGCGCAGAACGCGCACGGCAAGAAGGTCGCGCAGGCCCCGAAGGAGGACAAGCCCGCGCTCGTGGCCGAGGCCAAGGAGCTCAGCGAGAAGGTCAAGGCCGCACAGCATGCGGTGACCGCCGCCGAGGAAGCAGCGGAAGAGGCCCTCGCGAAGATCGAGAACATCGTGCTCGAGGGCGTTCCCGCCGGCGGCGAGGAGGACTTCCTCACGCTCCGCACCCACGGCGACGTGCCGACATTCGACTTCGAGCCGCTCGACCACCTCGCCCTGGGCGAGAAGCTCGGCGCCATCGACATGGAGCGCGGCACCAAGGTCTCGGGCAGCCGCTTCTACTTCCTCACCGGCATCGGGGCCCGCCTCGAGCTCGCGCTCATGACGCTCGCGCTCGACCGGGCGCTCCAGGCCGGGTTCACGCCGATGATCCCGCCGACGCTCGTGCGCCCTGAGGTCATGCGCGGGACCGGCTTCCTCGGCCAGCACGCCGACGAGGTCTACCACCTCGACAAGGAAGACCTGTACCTCGTCGGTACCAGCGAGGTTCCGCTCGCCGGCTACCACATGGACGAGATCCTCGACCTCGGGCGCGGCGCCAAGCGGTACGCCGGGTGGTCGACGTGCTACCGCAGCGAGGCCGGCTCGTACGGCAAGGACACCCGCGGCATCATCCGCGTCCACCAGTTCAACAAGCTCGAGATGTTCGTCTACACCGACCCCGCGGATGCCGAGGCCGAGCACGACCGTCTCGTCGCGATGCAGGAGGGCATGCTGCAAGACCTCGGCCTGTCCTACCGCGTGATCGACGTCGCCGCGGGCGACCTCGGCTCCAGCGCCGCGCGGAAGTTCGACATCGAGGCGTGGGTGCCGACCCAGGGCGCGTACCGCGAGCTCACGAGCACCTCGAACTGCACCACGTATCAGGCGCGCCGCCTCGACACGCGGTTCCGTCCGGCCGACGGCGGCAAGACGCAGCCGGTCGCGACCCTCAACGGCACGCTCGCGACCACCCGGTGGATCGTCGCTCTGCTCGAGACGCACCAGCGCGCCGACGGATCGGTGACGGTGCCCGAGGTGCTCCGCCCGTACCTCGGCGGACTCGAGGTCATGGAGCCCATCGCGTGACCGACGAGGCCGCCCTGCCCCGGATCGGTGACGTCGACGCATCGCCGCAGCATGAGGCGGCCGACGTCGTCGCCGAGATCGCCGAGGACGCCCCCGTCGGGCGCATGCTCATCGCCCTCGACATCGACGGCACCGTGCTGCTCGAGGACGACTCGTTCAGCCCCGGGGTCGTGGATGCCGTGCGCGCCGCGCAGGACGCGGGACACGAGGTCATGCTCGCCACCGGTCGCAGTTGGGACAGCACCCGCACGGTCATGGAGCGCCTCGGCATCCATCCCGAGTACGCGGTCTGCTCGAACGGCGCCATCGTGATGCGGCGCGTGGGCGGGCCGGATGCCACCGACTACGAGCGCGCGCACGTCGAGACGTTCGACCCGACCGAGGTGCTGACGCTCCTGGGCGAGCATCTGGCCGACGCGCACTTCCTCGTCGAGCTGCCGGACGGTCAGCGCCTGTTCACCGATTACCTGGACGACTGGAACCTGCAGGGCGCGAACAAGGTCTCCTTCGCCGGGCTGTCGGATCAGCCCGTGTGCCGCGTGGTCGTCGTCGCGCCCGAGAAGACCGACCAGGACTTCCTCCAGCTCGTGGAGCGCATCGGCCTCAGCCAGGTGTCGTATGCGATCGGCTGGACGGCGTGGCTCGACATCGCCCCGCAGGGGGTGAACAAGTCCACCGCGCTCGAGCTCGTGCGCGCGTGGCTCGACATCGCCCCCGAGAACGTGCTCGTCATGGGCGACGGTCGCAACGACATCGAGATGATGCAGTGGGCGGTGTCGCACGGCGGGCGCGCGATCGCGATGCAGCAGGGACCGCCCGAGGTGCACGAGGCCGCCGGCGAGGTGGGGCTGTCGGTCACCGAGGGCGGCGTCGCCGCGGTGCTGCGCGCGCTCTAGGTCCCGCCCACCCACCGGGCACGGCCTCCCCGCCTGTGTGCTTTCGCGATGCGGCGGCGCGCGGCTGGGTAGACTCGCACGGTCGGGAGGGTTGTCCGAGCGGCCGATGGACCTGGTCTTGAAAACCAGTGGGCAGAAATGTCCCGTGGGTTCGAATCCCACACCCTCCGCACTGTGATGGACGGGCCCGCGGGTCCGTCCATCACCGCTTTCGGCATCCTCCCGCTCTGCGGTTCCGCGCGGACCCGTCACCGGCTCCCGTCCACACGCCGCGCCCGTTCTTCACGCCATTCACAGGACGTCGTCCCTAAACTGTGTCCGACCTGCGCTTCGTCGAGGTCTCGTGGTGCCGCGCCGCGGCATCCGTCCTCCCGAAAGGACCCGAGTGAGCAAGACCACGACCCCGCGCGGGCGTCGCACGATCGCACGCCACGGGCGCCTGCGTTCGGCCGGACCGCTGAGCCAGTTGTTCCGTGGCCTCGCTGTCGCCCTCGCGGTGCTGCTCGTGTCCGGCGCCGCGGTCACGGCGTACGCCGTCTACGACCTGTCGTCGAGCTTCACGGCCGACGCCGTGGAGCTGAAGAACCAGCCGGCTGTGCCGCCGGACCTCGGCGAGCTCAAGGGCGGTGTCAACCTGCTGATGGTCGGCACCGACGAGTGCGAGCCCGAGTTCGCGGATTACTTCGGCGACCGGTGCACGGGGCCGGATGCCGAGGGCAACCTGAACGACGTGAACATGCTCGTTCACATCTCGGACGCCCCGCGCCGCGTAACGGTGATCTCGTTCCCGCGTGACCTCATGGTGCCGATCCCGTCGTGCACCGACGCCGACGGCAACGAGACCTCGGCGATGTGGAAGCAGCAGATCAACAGCGCCTTCATGTACGGCGGACTGTCGTGCGTGGTCTCGACGATCTCCGAGCTCAGTGGTCAGGACATCCCCTTCGCCGCGAAGGTCAGCTTCGGCGGCGTCATCAACATCACGGATGCCATCGGCGGGGTCGACGTCTGCATCGCCAACGGCATCCAGGACCCGTACACCGGTATCGACTGGCCCGCGGGCATGCGGACGGTCAAGGGACTCGATGCCCTCCAGTTCCTCCGCACCCGCCACGGTGTCGGTGACGGCGGCGATCTCGGCCGCATCTCGAACCAGCAGCAGTACATGTCGCGTCTAACGACGAAGCTCCGCAGCGAGGAGGTGCTCTCGAACCCGGCGACGCTGTACAAGCTGGCCTCGACGGCCCTGCGCAACGTCAGCCCCTCCACGTCTCTGACCAACCCGCTGACGCTCGTGCAGATCGCGATGGCCGTGAAGGACGTGCCCTTCGACGAGATCGTGTTCGTGCAGTACCCCACCTACCCCGACCCGGACGACCCCAACCGCGTGGTTCCCGACGAAGAGGCGGCTGAAGCGCTGTGGGCCGCGCTCGCGGCCAATCAGCCCATCCAGCTGTCCGGCGAGCTCAGTGGCGGCGACGGTGTGATCGTCGACGAGAGCGCCACGCCGGCGCCCGTCGAGTCCGAGGCGCCCGCGCCGAGCGACAGCGCGGCTCCCACCCCGGAGCCGTCCTCCACGGCGATCACGCTGCCGTCGGAGATCGCCGGCCAGACCGCCGCGCAGGCCACCTGCTCGAACGGAAACGCCCGCTGACGCGCGGGGTGTGGCATCCCGATCCCGGATTCGGATGCCACGCCCCGAGCGGCTACTATGGACCGGTGTGCTCGCGCTTCGGCGTCGATCACCTGGAGACGTCGCATAGTCAGGCCTAGTGCACCACCCTGCTAAGGTGGAGTCCCCGTAAGGGGACCGAGGGTTCAAATCCCTCCGTCTCCGCTCTCAGATTTTGGCTCGAAACCCGCGGAATTCCGCGGGTTTTCTGCTCCCTGGGGGAGGCGTGGAGGGTGCTTCTGCCACGTTTCTGCCACGAACCGCGGTCACACCAGGCTGATCCACCATGTCTGATCCACCATGACACAGGCTGATCCACCAGTTGTCAGCGCAGCGCCGTCCTGCCATCCCGGCATGGCGAGGCGCACAGCTACAGTCTTCCCGACTAGGTTCGAAGCCATGCTCGAGCGCTCCACCGTGTATGAAGTCTTTGGCGTGTCACGCGAGGTACCGCCGAACTATGTCGTGCGGGAGAAGGTCGATGCGGCGTTCGTCGATGCGCTAACACAGAACAAGCACATCGTCATCCACGGCAGTTCGAAGCAGGGCAAGACGTCCTTGCGTAAGTACACGCTCAACGACGAGGACTACATCATCGTCACCTGCTCGAACAAGTGGGCGTTGCGCGACCTTCACACAGCGATCCTGAAGGCCGCCGGCTATGTCGTGGAGGGTACGACCACGCGTACCACGGGTGGGGACTTCAAGATCCGAGCAGAAATCAAAGGCGGAGTGAAGGTTCCCTTCGTCGGTGAGTTCGGCGGAGGCGGTGGTGCGGACACTGGACACCATGAGTCGGAGACCGTCCAAGGGCACCTTCTTGAACTCGATCCGAACGATGTCAACGACATCATCAAGGGCCTACAGGACGCGGACGCGCCCAAGTACGTCGTGCTAGAGGACTTCCACTACCTTCCGGAAGAGACCCAGAAAGACTTCGCCGTCGCGCTGAAGGCGTTTCATGAGTCATCGTCCTTCAGCTTCGTAGTGGTCGGTGTTTGGCTCGACGAGAACCGCATGACGCAGTACAACGGCGATCTCGGCGGGCGAGTGATCTCAATCAATGTCGACAAATGGGACCAAGATCACCTCAAGCAAGTTGCAGTCGGCGGTGCGAAGCTCCTGAACATCGAGTTCGATCCTGGCTTCGTGGACGACCTCGTCGGCAATGCGCTGGAGAGCGTTTGGATCGTTCAAGAAGCCTGCAAGTTGGCATGTGAAGCAGCCGGTGTCTTCGGGACGCAGTCCGAATCAAGGGTCGATCCGGGTGACGGAGCCGCGCTGGTGAAGCGTTGTTGACTCCGACTCGGCTCGCTTCAATGGGTTCCTGACCAAGTTTGCAGACGGCTTCCAGAACACCCGTCTGGAGATGTACCGGTGGCTTCTGTTCGTCGTAGTGTGCGCGGAGCCAGACGAAGTAGAAGCGGGCATCCCGTATCCGACGATCTCGCGCGTCGTCCGCGAGCACCACCCTGAAGAGAAGATCAATCTCGGGAATATCACCCAGGCGCTCGCTTCTACTGCGAACCTCCAGGTGTCCCACATTGGGGTCAAGCCGATTGTCCTCGACTATGACCAGACGGGGCGTCGGCTCGCGGTCGTCGACCGAAGCTTCCTTGTGTGGCTCCGCCATCAGGACAAGGCCCACCTACTCGAACTCATCGGCATCGAAGCCGACGAGTAGGTGAGGACCGCTGGCGACGGTGGGTGAACCGACTCCCTTGTCATCTTGTCCAGAAGCCTCGCAGTGCGGTCGTTACGCGGGCGACCAGGCCTCCTTGTCTTGCCGGCTGTGCGGAAATGGCCGCGGACGCAATTGAGTCACCCGACTGCCCGCCCGGGCGCCTCCTCGCGGCTGACCTGGTAGGCCGCCGAAGTCTGGCGGCGTGAAACGAGCGAGGCCTCGGTCGAGCAACCGCGCTCGTCGCGCTGGCCGCGACGAGCGTCGCTGAGGTCGTTGGGGCAGTTGAATTCGATTGGCCTCCGCTCGCTGCAGTGGATCCCCCGACGCGCACGGGCCGCCGGATTTCGCCTACCAGCGCGAGCGCGGCGGCCGCCGCGACTCCCACGAGGACGCCGGTGAGGAAAGTGCTCTGCTCAGCACGGCTGAGCTCGTCGGGCACAGTCGCGGAGGCGCCGAGCCGCGGCACGATTCCGTCCGTGATGTCCACAGTCCAGATGAAATCGCCGGGTAGCCTCGCAGTCGGCTGGGGGTCGCTCGACCAGTTCGCGACGGTGAGCATCGCGTGCTCGGGTGTCTCCGCTGATAGCTGGACCCGTCCGTTCTTCAGGTCTGTGCCACTAACGCTGATCGCAGGTAACGCGACCTGCAGGTGGACTGACCCCGTCTTGTAGGTCCAGTCGTTGTGTGAGTCGTCCTGTCGCCCGAGGGTTCGGGCAGGGAGACTGGTCAGATCATGACGAACAGCAGGAAGCGTCACACCCCGGAGCAG
>NZ_JAKRNI010000057.1 GCF_022346945.1 Microbacterium sp. ACRRU
ATGACCGCCGGCACTCATCGCTCGGATACCTCGCACCGGTCGACTACGCTCGGCAATGCACCCATCAACTGGAAACCGACGACTCGCACAGCGACCGGACCGAATGAAGGGGGCGGCCCACCTCGGCATCGAAACGCTGAGACTTCCACGCGACTTTCATGCCGCGCCAGAAACGACCGCGGCGGTCGGACGCGCGTCCCTTAGTGAGCTGAGATCTGCAACCGACAGATCGTAATCGACACGTCGGATGTGGCCCCGGACGCTGGCCGCAACAGTACGACTCGAGAGCGCAGGGATGCTTCCATCGATACGCACCGCAAAGCTGTCGATCACGGAAAGACGGTCGTCGAGCGCCGAAGTGCCGTAACCAAGCATTGCCAGATGGGCTTGCAGAGCACCGCTCCCCAATTCCGCTTCGATGGCGCTGATTAACTCGCCGATCGTGCGGCCTCCCGCGGACTCGGCGAGGATGTAGACGATCAGGTCCAACGGGACGTCTCGATCCTGATCCAGTTGAGCGAACCCATGGACCGTTATATCGGTCGAATCAGCTCCGGCTGCTTTCACCTCGAGGCATGCCCGAGGGAACTCGAAGTCGTGCGAGCCGCTAGAAGGCCCGGTCCAATGCTTGAGAGCATCGGAACCCGAATTTGCTACGGCCTGCTCGAGGACAAGAAGTTCCGCAAAAAGCCCGAAACGTTGCGCCCGCCCGAACCTGTTTCCTGCGATTGCACGGAACATCGCACGCCAGCGAGCAAGAGCAACATCAACACTCTCGCCAGGATCAGGTGCGTCCGATGCGGCAGCGAGGACGTCGACGATGAGCTCATCGAACACGTCGAAAAGCTGACTCTCATCGCACCTGACGTCCAGGTACGCGCGCGTGGAGTCGCCGAAAGTCAGGGTGCGAACACAGTCTCGAACTGGCGACGCGATTTCGGTCCAAGCACGATGCGCAAGTCCGGTCGGGACAAGAAGGTGCCTGTTGCGATCGGGGTCGACAGCTATGCGGGCGCCGACATTGTCGTATCGCTCCAACAGAAGCGAGGACATACTCACTGCGGGGCTGCCACCGAATGCATGCCAGGAGCCAGCGAGCAACTGTCGGCCATCCGACATGGCGCTCAACCCTCGCCCTCCGATGCCCCTTCAAAGTCCTCCTCGTATGCCGAAGAATCTTCCGGAGTCACATCCGAAAGATCAACTGAAACCTTCTCCGCCTTCATCTGCTTGCGCTCTTCGGGCGCTCCGGGGAAGACGATTCCGATGCCCACAACCGGAGCGACTGCATCCAGAGGACGGCGAGACTCCTTGGACCTTTCCGTCTGAGGCTCACTCTTGGCATCAATCGGATAGATCACTAGCAATCCTTGATCACTACGCGTCCGGTGGTTGTCGCGCAGCGAGATCAGCTCTTGTTCGCTCATGAGGTCGAGCTCCCTAGTGGTGCGCCCGAGATCGAGCCCCCGATCTCCCTTATTCATCACGTTCTTGATGTCGGCCTTCTCTGGGTCGCCTGGCAGCCGTGCGCGAATCACCGGATTCCAGTCCCGACCACCGAGGCTCAGCGGGTCGAACGCGCCCCCGGGATTCGCGCCCTCGACGACGGCGACCGTCCATCGGTCCAATGCCGCCGGGCTACCGAGTGCCTGCTCTTGGATGAACTTCACCATCAGCTTGCGATCCAGGTCAGGGGAGTCGTCATGCACTTCGTACCGGGCAAGGAAGCGCGTGATCGCAGTCCAGGGCACTTGGTGGAAAAGGGTGGCGCGACCGTTCCGGTCGGCTGGCGCGAGGCTCGAGGTCTCGAGGAGTTCCGAGGTGGCGGCCACATTTGCAAGAAGCCAAGATTCGTCCTGCGGTTTGAAGTACCGGGTGTAGAGACGCCTGCCAGCGAAGGAGACGTACTGCGGCGAGGCTGCGCCCATCTTGGCGGTGATTCGCAAACTCGGGTGCGTCCGGATTCTCACCGCCGCGTCGAGGGGGGTCAGATCCTGACGCTGGTAGTGCTCGATGTCATCGCGCATTTCGCGTTCGACCGTCACCAGATGTCGGAAGTAGTGCCGCAGTTCTTGTGTCATCCAGATGCGGGGAAGGTCTTCGTAGCCGGTGCGGTAGCCGAACCATCGGCCCATCTGCATAAGGGTGTCGTAGGTGTTAGCCGAGCGCACAAAGAATGAGACGACGAGGCCCTCGAGCGTGAGTCCGCGCGAAAGCGTGTTTCCGCCGATCGCAATGGCGACTGTCGGCTCGTCGGGGTCATAGATGAGTCGCTCGTCGCTCCTCGAGTTGTCGAGGATGACCCTCGTGCTCTCGACGACCTCGACGAGGAACCGTTCCACATCCTCGAAACGGTTCTGCGCACGGCCCCAGACTGTTGCGGGAACGCGGGGAGACTCCGCGTCCCAGAGCGCTCGAAGTTCGGAACGGATCTGCGCTTCGGAATCCGAGAGGTCTTTGAGGACTTCGTCGCGGACGTCGGTGATGGGCAGCTTGAAAGCCTCGTGGACCGCGATCGGAATCGCCGTGTGGATCAGCATCGTGCTGTGCGCGTTCGCGTCACCGCGAGCGTGTCGAGCTGCCGTTGCCAGCCAGAACCAGAGCAACGCCTTGCGCAGCTCCGGGGTGATGACGGGCGTGAAGGAAGCGGCGTCCGCTCGGTTTCTTGGACGAAGGAGTGGGATCTCTGATGCGGGAACGATCCGGATCATGTCGTACCCGTCGTCGCTGTTCGGATCGTCGGGGGGAAGTTCGTTCCCGAAGATCGCTTCGGGGCCGAAGTAGCCCTCAGGTCTCGGGAGATTGAGGATGAACGATCTTGGATAGAGGTCGTCCGAGTTGGGGTCAATGAAGACGTTCGCGAACGGAGTCGCCGTGTAGCCGATATATGTATGACGCGGGGTGAGCTCGAGGAGCTTTCTGATCTTTGGGTTGATCGATGGCGTCGCGACCGACGCCTGGTCCGCCTCGTCGTCAATGAACAGAACCCGCATCTGCGCAAGCCGCGACCGGCCCGACTCCGTATCCAGCCAGGTGATGAGGCGCTGGAGGACACGAGCGTTCTTCTTGATGACGGCCAGCACCGTGCGTTGACTACTGAAGACGGAGACCGGAGGACTCGGCGGTTGCACAAAGTCACCATTCTCGTCTGTGAGAAGGTGCCAGTGTGTGGCGTTGGGGGCATGCAGTTGCGCAGACAGCCTCGCTTGCGTTTGCTTTCGGAGCCCGTTATGTACACCCGCCAGCACGATGATGAATCGATACTCCTGATCAGCGAGCTTCGCGATGACGGACGTGAAGTTCGTCGTCTTGCCGCTCTGCACGTAACCGACGACTAGACCCTTGCCATCAAAACGCGCGTCACTCGGCTTGGGGGTGTGCGCGACGACCTTGCTGGAGGATTTGTCTACGTCTTCAACCACGCTCGTCTTGAAGCCGGATGTGATGAATGTTTCTTTTAGGGGGTTCCAGTAGATCGCCTCAGCGGTTGGGCCGGCGTACCACGCTGCACCGCCAGCCTTCAGAATCGCTGGTCCGCCGCTCTCGATGTTCGCAACCTGGTCGGCGAAGTATGCCGCATACTGCTCCGCGTGTTGCGGCATCGCACCCTTGAACTTGTCAACCGCCGCGTCGACGCCGTACCGGTTCGCCCAATCCGCAAACACGGGATACATCTGAAAGTCCAATGGTCTGCCCTTCGCCCTCGTAGGTCAGAGAATATGGCACGCGGGCGCAGACCTCTGTGCGGCGCGGTGGCCAGGTCGACCAATCACCGGCGGGCCTGTCAACAACGGTGTCTCAGCGGAACGCGTGCCTTTGAGGTCGGTCAGCCAGGCTAGTCCTTCTTGTTCTCAGCGATCGCCAACTTCGTCAAGTCTGCTTCCCAGCCTTTGCCCGCGAGCTCCCAAGGAGCACTCCGGTTGCCCTCGACGGAGTGCAAGTAGCCATTATTTCGGAGGTATTGGGCTGCCCACCGGATGTCGTACTGCCACGTGAAGAAAAGATCGCCCGAGCTTCGCAGCTCGTGCTCGTGCACTTGCCATACGTTTCGGCAGACTTCGACTATCGTCCCGCTGCCACGCAGTGCGCGCAAAGACTCGACCACCCATGCTCGCAAGATTCGCCTGTCGGCCACGAAGAGCAGCCTACTGGGGCGCGGGCATAGCCCGCCGACACGATCAAACACGCGGCCTGTCCGAGGTGGGCTCGCATTTTTCCAGTGGAACTTGGTGCACGAACCGCACAACTTAAGTGCTGGGGTGTCTGCGGAAACGGGCCGATCAGCATCCCTTCCGGCGGCCGTCTCTACGCGCAGCACCTTTCGACGAGCAGCGGTACGCCACGCGAACCTAGCGCTCAACTTTCGGGACGATGTCTGCGACGTGTCTGACGGCACCGCTCACAGCTACTGCGCCTTTCGCTCCCACGACCTTGCCCCGTTCGATCGCCGAGTGGGCCCCCGGTTGGCTGTCCAGGAACTCTCCCGCCTCACGCCCGACGGCAGTGGCTCCGCTCGCGAGTTGTCGCTCATGTCATTCAGTCCATGCGGCAGCGGCTTCCCTCGGTGCTTCTGAAGAATGGACCACGCATCCTGCTCGTACGGGGACGGTTCCGACACCGCGTCAGCGCATTGCCTGCGACGCCCCGGCGGCTCTGCACTGACCTGTCGCGCGAATACATCGCGGCTGGGGGCCCGCGCACATAAGAAGTCTCAAACCTGATCACGGCGAGTCGGGTCGCGCTCCGGGAGAGCGCTAGCGCCATAGCTTCCGAGGTTCGAAGCGCCAAAGGAGGGTTTCGATTGAACGGTCCGGTGGGCGCGTTTGCGTTGTTAGAGGACGGATTCAACTCAGCGAAACGGAACTCTTCCGTCGACGGGACCCGGCGAGGAAGCTAGCGGCATGACCCAACCCCTCCGCTATGGCATCAACGTCTCGCTCGACGGGTTCGTCCACCATGAGCCGGGCCTGCCGCCGGATGCCGAGTCGATGGCGTTCTGAACCGATGAGCTCCGCCGCTACGACACCCTCCTCTACGGGGGCGTCACGTACGAGCTGATACAGGGTGCGTAGCGCCGACCCGCGTCGGGGCAGTTGCCGGACTGGATGGATGCCACTGAGGTCGCGTTCGCGGAGGCGATGGACCCGATGTGGAAGGTCGTGGCATCCACTTCTCTCGACGCCGTGGACTGGAACGCCGAACTCCTCGACGGAGACCTCGTCGACGCGGTGCGGAGGCTCAAGGAGCAGCCGGGGCGAGGGATCTCGCTCGGCGGGGTGCGGCTGCCGGTGGCGCTCGCCGCGGCGGGGCTCATTGACGAGTACACGTTCGTCGTGCATCCGGTGATCGCCGGTCGCGGGCCGCGGCTGCTCGACGGCGTGGAGCTAACACTCGAGCTCGTCGAGCGGCGGGAGTTCCGGTCGGGGGCCACAGTGCAGCGGTACCGAACCGATCACATAGATTCAGCGGCTTAGCGGGAATACGCGCCGGGTGACGAGTGTTGCCTTTTGCGAGCAGACTTGTTCACCGCCTGTGGTTGAGCCGACAAGATTGATTCTCGATCCGCGCGAAGCTCCAGTTGGCACCGGAAGGTGTCATGTGATTTGACCGATCTAGAGCTCCATGAGAGCCGTTCATAGAAGTGCCGACAGGCCGGCGCTTCTGGAGACGCGCCTCATGTACCTCCTGTTCGATACCTTCCGCGACTTACTTCTGATCGTCGCGCTCGTCCCGCTCGCGGCAAATATCTGCTCGCTTCTGCTCTACTTGCTTGCCATCGGGCTCGCGTTCGTCACGCCTTGGGAGCGGCGGATGCGGAAGCTGCTCGAAGTCGCCACGCCCGTCTTGCGAAGGGTGATGCCGCTCGGTACCCGGCGATTCCATGAGCGAATCGCAACACCGTGCCTCGTTCTGCTCGCGATGTTCCCGCAAACCGCGAAGGTTGCGCGGCGCATCCTTGCGATTCTCAAGAAGTAGAACGGTAGCCGCCCACTGACCGCTGGCTCCGGGTGACGTACTTGGGAACGCGCTGGCGCCGTGCCTTCACCCTGAAACGACCCGTCTTGGCATTCGGGCTTGAAACGCGCTGGCGGAAGCCCAGCGCGCGTCTGAGCCGTGCTCGAACGCCTGATCAACCACGTCACCGCCCGCGCCCGGGATCCGACGGCGCGACGAGGTCGGGTTGGCGAGAGTCGGGCACCAGAGGGCGGTGCCATTGCGCCTGATTGAACCGTTTCGTCGCCATATCAAGCACGAACGGCTGCCGCGGCGACCGAAACACTCCACGTCACGCCGAACCGGTCGGTCAGCATCCCGAACCCGGCGCTCCACGCCGACGCCGCGAGGGGCTCGACGATCGTGGCATCCACCGCCAGGGCATCCCAGTGGGCCTGTAGCTCGGCGAGCGTGGGTGAACTGATCGAGACGAACAGCGCCTGGTCGGTGATCGTCGTGTGGTTCTCGCGGCGGGTGGAGCCGCCGCCGGCGATGCCGCCCTCGGTCTGGCCGGGGATGTCGTACCCCATGAGGCGGAACCCGTTCTCGGCGACGACGAGGCCGAACACGACCTTGTCGGCGCCGGGGATCTCGGCCGGCATCCCGAAATCGGCGTACGTGTTCACGACGAGGTGGCCGCCGAAGACGGACTGGTAGAACTCCAGCGCCTGGCGGGCGTCGCCGCGGAAGTTCAGGTGAGGGGTGGTCTGCACGGACATGTCTGCTCCTTGGGTCTCGGGCCGGATCGGCTCGTGAGACCACCCTCGCAACCGTGTAGGTCGGTTTCTGTCCTAGACCGGAAATACCCTGGATGCCATGACCACGACATCGCGGCTGCTCACCCTGCTGTCGCTGCTGCAGACGCGGCGCGACTGGCCGGGGTCGCTGCTCGCCTCGCGGCTCGGCATCACCGATCGCACGGTGCGGCGCGACATCGATCGCCTCCGCGAGATGGGGTATCGCATCGAGGCGACGATGGGTCCGGACGGCGGGTACCGTCTCGACTCCGGCGCCGAGATGCCCCCGTTGCTCTTCGACGACGACCAGGCGCTCGCGGTGGCGGTGGCGCTGCGCACCGCACCGGCGCTCGGCGCGGGCATCGGCGAGGCCGCGATCCGCGCGCTCGCGACGATGCGCCAGGTCATGCCCTCGCGCCTGCGGCACCGCCTCGACACCCTCGACGTCACCACGGTCGCGCGGCCGGGGGAGGTGGCATCCCCCGACATCTCGCTCGACGTGCTTGTGACGCTCGCGCAGACGATCCGCGACCGGGTGACGCTGCGGTTCGACTACGGGGCGGACTCCGCGCGGCGCGTCGAGCCCCACCACCTCGCCGTCTCGGACGGCCGGTGGTACCTCGTCGCGTGGGATCTCGACCGCGACGACTGGCGGATCTTCCGGGTCGATCGCCTCCGTCCGCGCATCCCGCACGGCGCCCCGTTCACCCCGCGCACGGTGCCGGGCGGAGACGTCGACGCGTTCGTCTCGGCCCGGTTCAAGGGCGCGGATGCCAACGCCTGGCCGTGCCGCGGAACGGTTCTGCTGCACCTTCCGGCGCGTGACGTGCTGCCCTTCGCGGGCGACGGAATCGTCACCGCGGTGGGCGAGCGTAGCTGCATGCTCGAGGCGGGATCGTGGTCGTGGGGATGGGCCGCCCCCTTCATTCGGTCCGGTCGCTGTGCGAGTCGTCGGTTTCCAGTTGATGGGTGCATTGCCGAGCGTAGTCGACCGGTGCGAGGTATCCGAGCGATGAGTGCCGGCGGTCATG
>NZ_JAKRNI010000058.1 GCF_022346945.1 Microbacterium sp. ACRRU
GGGCGGCGGGGTTCGGGGTGGTCACGCGGCTGAGCTCCAAGATTCGCAGGGGCCGGAACGGGTTCAGTCTAGTTGGGCGTGCCGACCGGCCCGGGCGGGTGCCGCGGCTCAGCGATGCACTCAACCTCAGTCAGTCGACCCGCAACCCGACTGAGGTTCTCGGCATCGCTGGGGATGTGCAGCGCACGGCGGGTGCCCGGGGCACGGATGGGCTGGTGCGTCACTGTCCCGTCGCGTTCTCGCCGTATCGTCCTCGTACGCGGGGGCTGGCGGGGGAGTGTCGGGCGGCTGACGGGTCGTCGTCGTGGAGCTCGCATGCCGCGCTTTCTACTGTGGCGTTATGAACACAACACGGATCGCCGAGTTGCGGTCGCTACGAGGTTGGACCCAGGAACGCCTCGCGGAAGTCAGTGGGGTGACGGTCCGCACGATCCAACGACTCGAGGCAGGCAACGAGGTGAGTTTGAATACGCTCGCACGCATCGGGGAGGCTCTCGATGTCCCGGTTCGAGACCTCTTCGTGACAGTGCCCGAGGGTGATTACGGGAGATCTTTGTCGGCGCTGGATCGCGCCGAGGTCGAGGGCTTCTCCCGCGCGGCGAGCGTTGCGTGGAGGAGAATCGCGCTCGCCGTGAGTATGTTCACGGCTTCACCCGTTCCCGTCGTGTTGTTGATCGCCGTCGCTGACAGAGGGGTGATCCCCGTGAGTGTCGAGGTCGCCGTCGTTCTCGGGGTCGGGCTGTTCCTCTTGATCTGTGCGGGCGCGGGGCTGTGCCTTGTGCGGGCGTCCCGCCACCTGGCCCCGTACTCGGCTGTCCGCCGAAAGCGTCTGGGTGCTGATCCTGCGGCGGTCCAGTGGGTGGAGCGCGTCAGAGATGCTCACTCCCGCCAGCGCTTCTCGTCGATCTCCCTGGCGATATGCCTATGGGTGCTCTCTCCCCTGCCACTCATCACCGCCGCACTTCTCGATCCCACTCCTCAACAGCCTTTGTGGATCGCGGGGGGAGCGGGCTTCCTCCTCGTAGCCGTGGCTGCAGGCTTGTTCGCGGTCGTGCGGACCGCTTCGCCCGCGTACGTCGCAAACAAGGTCGCGAGGGTCGGATGACGAGGGGGAAGGACCGCGCGGGACGCATCAGCCGGCGCGTACACACTTCCCACCCGGTGGGTCTTGCACCACTCGCCTAGCCGGTCTTCGCCACCCGCACCCGCAGGCTCTTCATCAACGGCTGATCGCTCTGGCGGCTGTAGTCGTCGGGGCCGAGGAGGACGTTCATCTCGGGGAAGTAGCCCGCGGCGCTGCCGCGCGGGGTGTCGTACTCCAGCGCGCGGAACGCCGTGACGCTTCGCTTGGACCCGTCGCGCGAGGTCGCCACGATGTCGACCAGGTCGCCCTCGGCGATGCCGCGATCTCGCATGTCCTTGCGGTTCATGAAGATGAGCTCGCGGATGTTGCGAACGCCGCGGTAGCGGTCGTCGGCCGAGTAGATCGTGGTGTTCCACTGGTCGTGCGAGCGCATGGTCTGGAGCACCAGCACGTCGGAGTCGGCGGGGATGACATCGGGCAGTTCGGCGGTGGAGAACTCCGCCTTCCCCGAGGGCGTGCGGAAGTCGCGCTCGCGCGCGGGCTGAGGAATGCGGAAGCCCCAGTGCTGGCGGACGAGCTCGTTGAAGCCCTCGAACCCGGGCAGCACCTTCGCCATGGTGTCGCGGATGCGGTCGTAGTCGCCGACATACCACTCCCACGGCGTCTTCGAGTCGGGCATCGTCGCGCGGGCCATGCGCGCGATGATCGCCGGCTCGCTGAGGAGGTGGGGCGACGCGGGCTTGCGCGACCCGAGCGAGAGCATGACCGAGCTCATGGCATCCTCGGTCGAGATCGACTGCGGACCCGACTCCTGCTCGTCGCGCTCGGTGCGGCCGAGGCAGGGGAGGATGAGCGCCGCCTTGCCGTGCGTGAGGTGGCTGCGGTTGAGCTTCGTGCTGACGTGCACGGTGAGATCGCAGCGGCTCATGCCCTCGGCCGTGAGCTTCGTGTCGGGGGCGGCCCGCACGAAGTTGCCGCCCATGCCGACGAACACCTTGAGGTCGCCGCGGTGGAGGGCCGCGACCGTGTGCACGGTGTCGAGTCCGGGATCGCGGGGCGACCGGATGCCGCACACCTCGTCGAGCTTCGCGAGCCACTCCTCCGTCGGCTTGTGGTTGATGCCGCACGTGCGGTTGCCCTGGACGTTGCTATGGCCGCGCACGGGCGAGGGCCCGGTGCCGAGGCGTCCGACGTTGCCGCGCAGGAGCAGGAGGTTCACGATCTCGCGGACCGTGTCGACGCCGTGCTCGTGCTGGCTGACGCCGAGGCACCAGCTGATCACGGTGCGCTCGGAGGCGAGGTAGATGTCGGCGGCGGCGCGGATCTCGGTCTCGGTCAGGCCCGCCTGCGTGACGAGCGCGTCCCACGGGGTCGCCTCCACCAGCGCGCGGTAGGCCTCGTAGTCGTGGGTGTAGTCCTCGATGAAGGCCCGGTCGAGCACCGACGGGTCGGTCTCGGCCGCTTCGAACACGACCTTGGCCATGCCGCGGATCAGCGCGAGATCGCCGCCCGGGCGCACCTGCAGGTTGAGAGTGCTCGTGGGGTGGTCGTTGAACGTGGCCATGTCGAGGATCTCGTGCGGCACGATCGTGCGGGTCGCCGCGACCTCGCGCAGCGGGTTCACGTGCACGACCTGGGCTCCGCGCTCGACGGCCTCCGCGAGGCTCGTCAGCATGCGCGGCGCGTTCGAGGCGGCGTTGACACCCAGCACGAACAGCGCGTCGCAGTTCTGCCAGTCCTCGAGGTCGGCGGTGCCCTTGCCGGTGGCGAGGGATGCCGTGAGCCCGCGGCCCGAGCCCTCGTGACACATGTTCGAGCAGTCGGGGAGGTTGTTCGTGCCGAGCTCTCGCGCGAACAGCTGGTACAGGAAGGACGCTTCGTTGCTCAGCCGCCCCGAGGTGTAGAAGGCGGCCTCGTCGGGGCTGTCGAGCCCCTGCAGGTGACGGCCGATCAGGCGGAACGCGTCGTTCCACGAGATGGGCACGTAGTGATCGGTCACCGGGTCATACGACATCGGACCGACGAGCCGCCCGGCATCCTCGAGGGCGAAGTCGGTCCACTCTGCGAGCTCGGAAACGGAGTGCTCGGCGAAGAACTCCTTGCCCACGCGCTTGTGGGTCATCTCCCACGTGACGTGCTTGATGCCGTTCTCGCAGATGTCGAGGGCGACGCCCTTGTCGTCGGGCCACGCGCAGCCCGGGCAGTCGAAACCGCTCTTCGGGTGGTTCATGGTGAACATCGCCTTGGTGCCGGCGACCGGCTGACGCTGCTCCAGGAGAACCTTGCCCACCGTGAGCGCGGCGCCCCAGCCCGCGGCCGGGTGCGTGTACTCGCCGGTGCTCGACCAATCGTCGGTGACGGCGGGCCCGAGCCCGCCCTGACGCGGTGCGTCCTTCATCAGCCCGAACGCGTCCCCCATGCTCACCCTCCGATGGTTGCGGCGCTGAGTCGGTGGCATCCACACACCGTGCGCCTCCGGTCAGCGTACGCCCGAGGTCTCCGCGGGAGCGGGGGTTGTGGATGGTGCGCGGATGCGATCGGGGCGTGTGTAGACGTTCATGCTGCCGCCGCGGACGAATCCGGCGACGGTGAGGCCCGCACGCTCGGCCAGCTCGATCGCGAGCGACGAAGGGGCCGAAACTGCGGACAGGATCGGGATGCCGGCCATCACCGCCTTCTGGACGAGTTCGAAGCTCACACGCCCCGACACCTGCAGCACGGTTCCGCGCAGCGGCAGACGGTCGTTCAGTAGCGCCCAGCCGACGACCTTGTCGACGGCGTTGTGCCGTCCGACGTCCTCGCGGACGACGAGCAGCGCGCCGGTCTCGACGTCGAAGAGCGCCGCCGCGTGCAGCCCGCCGGTCTTGGCGAACACCTTCTGCCCCTCGCGCAGGCGGTCGGGGTACGCGGCGAGGTCGACGGCCCCGACCCGGATGCCATCCTCCGCCACGTCGTACGACGACACCTTCTCCACCGCCTCGATGGATGCCGTCCCGCACACGCCGCACGAACTCGTGGTGTAGAAGTTGCGAGCGATGTCGGGGGAGGGGAGCGCGACGCCCGGGGCGAGCGTGAGATCGAGGATGTTGTAGGTGTTGCCGTCCTCGCCGCCGGTGCCCGGGCCGCCGCAGTGGATCGCGCGGGAGAACTGATCGCCGCGGTGGATCACGCCCTCCGAGACGAGGAACCCGGCCGCGAGCTCGACGTCGTGCCCCGGCGTGCGCATCGTCACCGACAGCGGTGACCCGGCGACGCGGATCTCGAGCGGCTCCTCGACGGCGATGGCATCCGGACGCTGCCGGTTGACGCCGTCGAGCGTGATGCGGGTGACGCGACGCGAGGCGGTGAGGCGGCCCACGTCAGATCCGAACGCGCGCGGTGGGGGACATGGGTCGAGCGTACGCCGGGGTGAGGGGCCGCGGCGGGGTTCGCGCGCTGCGGACGGGCGGCGGCAGGGTGCGCGCGCTGCGGTCGGTCGGCGGGCCTGTGGTGGAATGGCAGGGACGGATGCCGTGCGGAGGAGGACCATGTCGGCGAGGGCGGGGCGCGCGCGCCGCGCGGTGCGCGGGGTCTCCGCGGCTGCGCTCGCGACCTTCGTCGCGACCCTGTCGCACTCCGTGGCCGCCGGTGACCTGCCCGCGACGCTGAACGTCGTGCTGGCGCTGAGCCTCGCATCCCCGCTGTGCATCGCCCTGGTGGGGCGCACGGCCTCATGGTGGCGTCTGACCGCCGCGATCGCGACGAGCCAGCTGCTGTTCCACTCGCTGCTCGCTCTCGACCTCCGCGGCGGCATCAGCGCCCCCGCGCACCACGGCGGTGCCGCCGCGCTCGCCGAGGTCGCGGCATCCGGGCATGCCCATGGGCTCACGGGGACGGAGTCGCCGTGGATGTGGGCCGCGCACGCGTTCGCCGCCGCGGTCACCGTACTGGCGCTCGGTTCGGGGGAGCGGGCGCTGCGCGCCGTCGCCGGGCTGCTGTCCGACACGTTCCGCGCTCTCATGCCTGTCTCGGCGCCGCGCCCCCTCGCGACCCCGCGCGTGCGTCCGGAGCCGCCGCTGCTGACGGTCGGCATGACCGTGCTCTCGGGGATGAGACACCGGGGTCCGCCGCTTCCGGCGTAGTTCCCTTCACTCATCCTTCGCGCTTCGGCGTGCAATCACGCCTGCGCATTTTCAGAAAGCAGCCTTCATGTCCCGTACCCTTTCGCGCGCCCTCGTGGGCGCCGCCGCCGGCCTCGCCCTCGCGCTGGGCGTTCCGCTCGCGGCATCCGCGCACGTCACCGTGAACCCCAACACCGCCACCCCCGGCAGCTACGCCACGGTGAATTTCCGTGTGCCCACCGAGTCGGAGACCGCCTCCACGGTGAAGCTCGAGGTGACTCTCCCGACCGACACCCCGCTGACGGCCGTGCTCGTGCAGCCCGTGCCCGGGTGGACGGCGACCGTCGAGAAGGGCGCTCTGCCCGCGCCCGTCGAGGTCGACGGCAACACCATCAGCGAGGCGCCGCTGAAGATCGTCTGGCAGGCCGACCCCGGCGTGGGTATCGGTCAGGACCAGTTCCAGATCTTCTCGGCCGTGCTCGGACCCGTGCCCGACACCGGTCACCTCGTGCTCCCCGCGGCGCAGACGTACTCCGACGGTGAGGTGGTCGACTGGGCCGCGACCCCCGACGAGGTCGCCGCCGACGACACGCTCGAGCCGGCCCCCGTGCTGTACATCAATGACGCCCCGCCGGCGTCGGGCCACGGCGCCTCGCACGGTGCCGCGACCGCAGCGAACGACGACGATCACACGATGTCCGAGGCGTCCTCTTCGGACGGCTCCGCCGGAGCGGCGCTGGGGCTCAGCATCGCCGCGCTCGTGATCGGCATCGGCGGCGCGGTGCTCGGCGCGCTCGCTTTCGCCCGCCGCCCGAAGAAGGCCTGACCGTGCGCGCGCTCACGGCGTCCGCGCGTCCTGCCCGCCGTCGCGGCGCGATGATGGCGCTCGTCGTCGCGGCCGCCGTGGGCGCTGCGTTCGGCGGGGCTCCGGCCGCCTCGGCGCACGACAGCCTCGTCGCGGCGACGCCGTCGGCCGACGAGGTCGTGTCCACGGCATCCGAGGTGGAGCTGACCTTCAGCGCCAACCTCCTCGGCGCCGACGGCGGCAACGAGGTCATCGTCGTCGGACCCGACGGTCGGCACTACGAGACGGACTGCACCGCTCTGGCAGGACCAGCGCTTACCACCCCGGTGCAGCTCGGGCCGGAGGGCGAGTACGAAGTCACGTGGCGGGCGGTGTCGTCCGACGGCCACCCCGTGTCGGGAACGTACGTCTTCTCCTACGCCCCCGCCGCGGACGAACCCGCGTCCGAGGGCTCGACGGAGTCGCCGTGCGCGACGGTCACGGCGCAGCAGACGGGACCGACGGATGCCACGCCCCCCGCCGCCGCACCTTCGGGTCTGGTCATCGGGCTCTCGGTCGGCGGCGTCGCGGTCATCGTGGTCGGGGTCGTCGTGGCACTGCTCGTGCGGCCGCGCCGGGACGGCGACTCGGGCGACGAGTGACCCGGGCGGGGAGGGGCTGTTCGGCTCCTCCCCGCCGACACCCGGTCTGCACAACTCCCGCGGATGCGGTGGGCGGCGGGGAGGAGC
>NZ_JAKRNI010000059.1 GCF_022346945.1 Microbacterium sp. ACRRU
GGGCGACGAGGTCGAGGGCTCGACGCCGGAACTCCGGTGGGTGAGCAGCAGGCATCTCACGGACTCCTTCCGAGACGATCATCGCCTCAACTCAGGTGTCCGGAAAAGCGGGGCAGGCTCCCTGATGCCAGACGTAAGCTTCATCAGTGCTCTGCTGGTGGGGCCACGATGCAGTACCGTCGAGAGCCGCCCTGATGGCCGACGACAGGGGTAGAACTCGGAAGGCTCACATGCAGTTTGCGGACTCGGAAGTACGGGCATTCGTCGTTGGGGACTCGATCAGATCCAATTCGCTCGGTCGAGTACTGAGTATGGCGATCTCCGCGGACGCCGTCTTCTCGGAAGTTGTAGTTCTCGCGTACGAGGATGGGAAGCCGTGGTCCGGAGCGGCACAATTCGATTTCGAGGTGACCCCCTTTTCGCGCTCCGACATCCGCGGTTTGGCGGACCGAATACGTCTCAGTGCTCGGGAGACTGCGACTCTGCTATGGATCTCGAAGGGCGCCGATCCGGTGGGTCGTCTGGCTCAGCAGCTTCGCGGTACGCCCGGGGTCACGATCGTTGCGGATTTCGATGACAACGACATCGCCATCATGAAGAGCTTTCGATCCCAGTCTCGAGTCAACGCACTGAAGATGCATGTGCTACGCCGTAAACACCCCACTCGCCTGACTCGGGCGCAGGCGCGGCTGGCGAGCGCAGCGGACGCACTAAGCTTCTCGAACTCCGCTCTCGCTGAGACGTATCGCTCTCGGCTCGGAGCGACAGACAAGCCGTGGGCTCTTGTGCCCCACTCGCGGCCTGCTCGCGTGACCCCTTTGCCGACTCGTCGGTCTCGCCCCGAACGTTTGATTCTCGGCTTTCTCGGAACCGTTCGAGCCCACAAGGGTGCGGACGAGATAGTGGAGCTGATGCGCCACGACAGGCGAACAGTAGTTGTGTCGTTTGAGCAGGGATGGGCTCCACCCGCGGACTGCGCGGCCCAATGGCGCACTTACCCGCCCACTACACCGCTCGCCGAGCTCTACGACCAGATCGATTTTCTCGTGCTACCCATGGACGGTCATGACGAGGCATCCATCCATCAACTTCCCGCTAAGTTGGTCGACGCCGCCGTCAACGGGTGCCCGGTTGCGGCGACGTCGACCCCTCCCATTGTCGAGTTCGCTGGTTCCTCGATACTGCCTATAGCGACGTGGGCGCATACCGAGGATGTCTATCGCGTACTGCGGTCTTCCGATACTCGCGTGCTCTCATCTGCCATCACGCGATCCTTTGCCGAATTCTTCTCTCCGGAGGCCACAGGCCGAGCAATCGCTCGACTGGCGAGCATCAATGCGAATGGTGGGGTATCGCGATGACGCGAGAGGTAGTTGTTCGATCCGTCGCCGCCCGCCTTACTCCCATGACTGCCGAAGAGGTTGCTCGCTTAGTTTCGGCGCCAGTCGGTCGAACTACGCTGATTCTGAACCATAACTTACATAGCCTCTACTTATTTCACAGCCTCGATTGGTTTCGAGAGTTCTATTCGCAGGGTTCTATAGTCCTCGTTGACGGCTGGCCGGTGCTGAAGCTTCTCCGCTTGAGTGGCTACACCACGTTTTCACATGCGCACCGAATCGGGTCGACGGATTGGCTCGACACCTTAATCCACAGTCCTACATTCGGAGAGCTCCGGGTTTACGTGCTGGGCGGTACTGCCGAGACTGTCGAGCGAGCATGCGCTGCTTTGCAGTCCGGCGAAGCGGACATCGTTGCTTCCGGCCACAGCGGATACTTCGACACCGAGACGGAGTCGGCCAGAGTGCTTGAGGACATTCGAAGCTTCGGCCCCCAACTTATTCTCGTTGGTATGGGCATGCCGCGCCAAGAGAGATTTATCGATGATCATCTCGGGGTTCTACCCAACTGCTACGTTGCAACAGTCGGCGGCGCCATCGACTACCTCGCGGGCGCGCAGCGCTTGGCGCCGAGGTGGTTTGGCCGGTTAGGTATTGAGTGGCTGTGGAGGCTAGGCAACGACCCGCGGCGCCTGTGGCACCGCTATCTCGTAGAGCCGATCAAGCTCGTCGGTGTAATCGTCTCGAATCGCTTGTTCAAACGCGGTGCCTGGAGAGAGGCGTCGAATGGAAACGATTGACGTCGTCATTCCCACCATGGGACGGCCCTCGTTGCGGGGAGCCGTGGATAGTGTGCGCGCGCAGACGGGAGTGGATGTTCGCCTGCACGTAGTTCTGGATGATCCGGCGGCCTCCACGGAGATCAATCATTTCCTCCGCGACGACGAGATCATCGTGACGTCTGGCCGAACAGGCGGCGCGAACGCTCGCAACCTCGGACTCCGAGCGTCCGCAGGGCGCTGGGTTGCGTACCTCGATGATGACGATTGGTGGGAGGCGGAGAAGTTATCCGCGCAGTTGGGGGCCATGCGAGCCTCTGCTGCAGGGGTGGGATTGTGCGGTGCGGTATTTCATGAGTCCGATGGTGGAACGCGGACACTTCCTCGGTCAGAGCCGAATACTATGGCTTTTGCTGACTACATCGTCGCGCGCCCCGACCTGACGTTCGGACACAGTCTTGTCCAATCGAGCTGTCTGATGATCGACCGGTCTCGGACCGCGAACCTTGAATGGGACGCAACCATGCCTAAGCATCAGGATTGGGATTATGCGCTTCGCCTTGTCCGGTCGGGTGGGCTCGTCGCATTCACGCCCCGTGCGCTCGTACACATTCAGCAGGGATCGTCGGGATCGATCTCCAATCTTCGTGAGTGGGAAGCGAGCCGCGAGTGGTTTGAGCGGCACTCGAGCGTGATGTCCGCGCGCGGTCGTGGCGACTTCGCCGCGAGTCATATATTGCGTAGCGCCTTGTCGAGTCGGAGCGTTCCAGGTGTGCGCTACGCCGTCAAGCATCTCATTGGCAGTCGGCCACATGGAGCTGCAGTGGTTGTCGGACTCAGTGGCCTCAAGGATGCGCTGAAGCCGCGAACGATGCCTAAGAATGACGGCCAAGCGCGTTGAATCCACCGCGCAGCATGAGTCCCGCACGCCTCATCGGATTCCTGCTTGTCCCGATCCTCAGCGCTGTTGCCCCGCTGATCGTCATCCCTGTGATCACAGGATCCTTTGGGGGCGAGGCATGGGCGGCCGTCGCCGTGGCGCAATCGGTCGGCAGTGCGGCCGCAGTCATCGTCGAACTCGGCTGGGGGCTTAACGGACCGCAGCGTGTCGCGAGGGCACGCGGTCAGGTCCGGTCGCAGCTGTACCTGTTGTCGTTAGTGACCAAAGGCATCGTTGTGGTGCTTCTTGTTGCCCCGGTGATGGTCACCATGCAAATTCTCGCTCCCACCGAAGTCGGTAACGCTCAAATCGTTGCCGTCGGCTACTTGATTACTGGTCTCTCTCCCGTCTGGTTCTTCATCGGAGAAGGGCGCCCGCTGCGCATTCTCCTTTTCGATGCGATGCCTCGACTCATCGCAGCCGTCATCCCCGCGATTCTCATCGTCGTATTCGATTTCGGACTCGAGGCGTATGCGGCCGGATTGCTGGTCGGTGGGCTTGTCCCACCCCTCTTGGGCCTCACCACGGCTCGCCCTCCCCGAAATTTCGTTCGTCGTTTTGGGCTTCGAAGACTCGTGCGGGCAATACGCGCTCAGGGGGGGGCGCTCGGCGGGCGAGCGGCAAGCGCTCTCTACATCGCTCTCCCGATCACGCTCGTCGGGATAGCTGCGCCGGCGGCGCTGGTTCTATTCTCGGCGGTGGAGCGGATGATGCGCCTTGGGCTCGCGCTGCTCGCAAGTATCCCGAACAGTCTCCAGTCCTGGGTTGGTGCGCCCCCTGCAACCGCTCACGTCGAGCGACGGCGGCGTGTACAGCTAGCGCTAGTATTCAACGCCGTGCTGGGCCTCATCGCCGGATTGGGCTTCACCTGGGTCGCTCCGAGTGCTGCCAGGATCCTCTTCTCGGGGACTACTGAGGTCGACCATTCCATCGCGGCGCTCGCAGGTCTCGTCATCTTCATCACGTGCACCTCTCGTGCCACCGGTGGGCTCGGCCTGGTGGCCTACAGGCGGGTTCCAGCCATCGCGGTTAGCGCTGTCGTTGGCGCTTGTGTAGGCGTTCCTGCCATCCTGGTGTTCGCCAGTTACGGGGGTGTCGCCGGGGCGTACGCGGCTGAGATCCTGGCGGAACTGTGCGTCCTCGCCGTGCAGGTTGCTGCGCTGGCGCGCGCCGGTGTGTTCCGCAGGTCTCGCGGATGAGGATACATTCGAGTCGATGAGCGTTTCGAGAGTTCAGGCGATGGCGCACGGCCTTTGGTTTATCGTGCCCGCCATTCTCACAGTCGTCGCCGTTCTCTTCCCGCTTGCGTCGCTCGCGCCAGTGGCCATCCTCGCCACGATTTACCTGCTGACCAGGCCCCGCGGTCAAATCCGAGGTTCCGGGGTCGGTCTGGGCCTGGTAATACTGACGTTCATCGGTAGCAACTCTGCGCCCTCCGCGCTTCGAGTTATCGCCGTTGTCCTCGCCACCCTGGTCATTGTGGTCACGGCTGTACTCGCTGAACACCGAACCGTGAGATGGGGCAGTGCCGTTCCGGCGTTCCTCGCGTACATCGGGTATGCCGCGCTCGTCAGCCTCGCGACGCTCTCCTCGAGCATCCCTACGCTTGCTGTGGCTCTCGTGCCGATCGTGGCGATCGCTTCAGTGGTAAGGAAGTTTTCCTCGGAGGATTTCGTTGCCATGGTCCGGTGGGTCGTTCCCGCGGCCGTCGCGCAGGTGCTGATTGCTTTCGCCGAGTTGGTGGTGTTAGCTGAGCCGATTTGGGGATATCGAAATCTGACAACTGCGGGTGTTCCCGTCCTGCGGTACAACCCGTTTCTGGGCGACGCCGTCCTACGTGCCCAAGGTTCGTTCGGACATCCGATTCCCTTTGCAATGTTCCTCCTTTTTACCTTCTTTGTGTGTTTGTCCCCAGTGTTGAGGCGTCATCGGTTCCTGCGAGGAGTCGGAATCGCGTCTGCCCTCGTCGGCCTGTTCCTCTCCGGAACACGGAGCGCCGCCCTCGCCGGTCTGATCGCGCTGATCTACTTCCTGTTGGCTAGTCCGGGGTTGCAACGCAAGACGCGCAATGTTCTTGTCATCAGTGTTATCGCTATGGCGTTCGTAATAGGTGACTTTGGCACGCGCGCGATCGTGTTTGATCTGCTCGCCTCGGACTCGCTGGCGCATCGTGTCGACGGTTGGACTCTGGCGACCGGTCTATTGGGACGCGGGGCCGCGGCCGTGCTTCTGGGCACCGGTCTCAACTCGGAAGTAGCTGCCTTCGCGGCGGGCTACCTTCAGCAGGACGGTTTCAACGTCATTGACAATCAGTGGCTAACCCTGTTCGTCACAACCGGGCTTGTGGGTCTCGTACTTTTCTTCGCGGCCGTATCTATGGGATGGTGGCGCGCTGGACGATCCGGTCGAGCGCTTATTCTTGCGATTGCGGTCATGTTCTTCTCGTTTGATGTGACCACCTGGCCGACGTCATTCGCTCTTCTGGCCTTCAGCATTGCGGTTCCGCGAGAGGCGGCAATGTCCTCTGTCATGGGCGCGGACTCCGCAACGGCTCTGAGGTTCCCGACGCTCGCAACAAGCGCTCGATGACTGGCCCGTCAATACCCGGGCGTATGGTTCACATTGATGTCGATGGTGCGACAGGGTGGTACGGAGATGCGGATTTTCCGCGTGGAGCCGTAGGCGTGTGCTGTCCGTCGCGGGGGTCAGACGTGGAGGTAGTCGCGCAGGCGGTCGCCCGCGTTGCCGAGCGGGGCCCCGGCTGAGGCGGTCGCTTCGAGGTCGAGGACGCTGTTGTGGGGGCGTGAGGCGATGGGGCCGGTGGTGCCGGCGTAGTAGTCGTCGGTGGTGACGCCGGTGATGCGGTCGGGGTCGTGTCCGGTGAGGTGGAAGACGTCGCGGGCGATGTCGTACCAGGTGCGGGGTTCGCCTTGGCTGGTGATGTTGTAGATGCCGTGTGGGGCGCCGGTTTCCAGCAGGGTGTGGATGGTGGCGGCGATGTCGGTGGTGAAGGTGAGGCGTCCGGTTTGGTCGTTGACGACGCGGGGGTTGATGCCGCGTTGGGCGAGGGTGGCCATGG
>NZ_JAKRNI010000005.1 GCF_022346945.1 Microbacterium sp. ACRRU
GGGATGCAGTCGTAGGACTCGGTGTCGGGGACGGGGCAGTCGGGGCAGGTGTGGCGACCGGCAGCACGGAGTCGGTCACCTCGGTGCGCGCCGAGGACGCCAGGTTGGCCTTCCAGTGGACGGACGAAGTGAGGCGCAGGACGTCGCCGTCGGGCTTCGCGCCCGGGAAGAGCGGACCTTGGCCGGGATCGCGCGTCATCGCAGCGAGGCGGCCGATCGGCACCGACACGGACGTGCCACAGCGATAGATGACGACGTTGCCCTGAAGCGTGGCGTGCAAAGTGAGGTCGGCCTCGTAGTCACCGATGTCGACCCACTGCTGGATCCTCACCTTGTGTCCGGGTCGCACCTGGGCGCTCTGTGCCGAGGACGTCACCGTGACGGAGTCCTCGGTCCAGGTCGACTGCTGGTCCGTGTAGTTGTAGCTGACGGTGGTCTCGCGCTTGAAGTCGGACTCGGAGCTGAAGATGCCCTTGATCTCGACCTTGGCTTTCGACGTCATGCCCAGTGTCAACGACGTACCGAAGCTGTTCTGTCTCGTGAAGACCGTCTTGTCGGTGTGGGTCCACGACTGGGAGACGCTCGTGAGGGTGAGGGGCGGTTGGTCCCGATCCTCGGGGTTGATGGGGTTGGCCAGGGAATGGTCGAAGAAGACCTTCCGCCCGCTGGGCGTGAACCTGCCATTCTCCGCCGTCATCTCTCCTGGCACAAGAGTGACGCCAGACACGTCGAACGTCGCGCCCTTGAGTTCGGGCGCATTCTTCAACGCTTCCTCGATCTTCGGATCGCCCTCAGAGACCGCGGCGGCGGCGGGGGCGGTCGCAAGCACGGTACCGGCGGGGACCGCCAGCAGCATCGCTGACGCGATGCATAACGCGGCGAGAGTGCGTGGTGTTCGTGGTTGGGTGAACGTCATCGTTCCTTGACCCTTCGGTTGGGGTTGTGAGTCGCGGACGTCGGTGCCCCGAGCCAGGGAGACGTGGTCCGAGAGCCTCGCCGCTCCGCGCAGCGATGCTCACCCGGTTCCTCGCCGAGGACAATGACTTCGTCGACTCTGAAAGTCGGGGTGAGAGCCTTGTTCGTCGAATCGATTTGATGCTCCTCCGGCGTCATGCGGCGGGGATTCGTCGTTGCGGGCGGGTCCGCGCGCCGTCGATCGTTCGAGCGGGGGCTCGACCATCGGCTAGACCCTTCCCCGCTGGAGTTCACCCGATCAGCGGGAGACGGCGCGATCGATGGCACACCTCGGCCGCGGTGTTCCCTGCTTCCGGAGCTCCGACCGGTCTCTGCACTCGCGCTCGAGAGCGACACGCCGACCCTTCGCGGGCGAAATCCGTCAAAATCCGCGTAATTCCGCGGTTCGGTTGATACTGTCGAGGCGGTCTCCCGACCACCGAGGAGAATTTCCTCCTCGTCCGAGTAACGAGAGGCGACACGACCGTCGCCTGGAGGACAACCACATGGCCGACAAGTCCATCACCAAGACCGAGCTCGTCGCGAGCATCGCCAGCGCGACCGGGCAGAGCCAGTCCGCCGTGTCGAGCGTGCTCGACTCCCTCTTCTCCACCGTCTCCGAGGCGGTCGCCAAGGGCAGCAAGGTCTCGATCCCCGGCTGGATCGCGTTCGAGCAGGTCGCGACCTCCGCTCGCACGGGCCGCAACCCGCAGACGGGCGAGGAGATCTCCATCCCCGCCGGCAAGCGCGTCAAGGTCACCGCGGGCTCGAAGCTGAAGGCCGCCGTCAAGTAAAGCGACAAAGACCTGTCGAGAGGGGGGATGCCAGCCGGCATCCCCCCTCTTGTCATCCCACGCGACGTAGGCTTGGGGGGTGAATTCCCGAGCCCTGCGCGTGGCCGGACCCGTCATCCTCGTCGTGGTCTCGGTGGTCTGCGTCGTCGCGGGCCTCGTCTACGGCGGCGGGGCCGCCCCTTCGCTCCTGGCGGACCCCGGCCCCGTCGTGCGCTGGGGTCTTCCCCTCGCGACACTCGCCGTGAACCTCTCCGCGGCGACCATGGTGGGCTCGCTCGTGCTCGCCCTCTTCGCGCTGCAGGCGGGCGAGCGGCCCTTCGAGATCGCGCTGGACACGGCATCCATCGGCGCGGCGATCTTCACCGTGGCATCCGCGGCCACCGGATTCTTGACGTTCCTCAACGTCATCAACGCAACCCCGACGCTCGACGCGGTCTTCGGACAGCAGCTAGGGCGCTTCCTAGTCGAGACCGAGATCGGTCCCGCGTGGCTGATCACCACGATCGCCGGTGCCGTCCTCACGGTGCTGACCTTCGCCGTACGCACGTGGATTCCGACGCTCCTCGTGGCGATCCTCGCCCTCGCGTCCTTGATCCCGATGGGCACGCAGGGGCACGCCGGTACCGAGGCCAGCCACACCGCCGCGGTCACCTCGCTCGTTCTCCATATCCTCGCCGCGGCCGTGTGGCTCGGTGGACTGGTTCTGCTCGTCGTGGTGCGGCCGGCCATGACCCGACCGCAGCTGCAAACGACGCTTCTGCGGTACTCGACGCTCGCGCTCGTCGCCTTCCTCGTCGTGGCGATCTCGGGAACGGTGCGCGCCTCGATCGGGCTGCTCGGATGGCAGAACCTCCTCTCGCCCTACGGCGTGCTGGTGCTGGTCAAGGTCACGGCGTTGATCGCGATCGGCCTCCTCGGCGCGTGGTACCGCCGGCGCCTCATCGCGCGCATGAGCGACGACGACGGATCGCGGCGGTTCTGGGGTGTCATCCTGCTCGAGCTGGTGTTCATGGGCGTCGCGAGTGGTGTCGCCGTCGCCCTGGCCCGCACGGCTCCGCCGGCGAGCGCGCTGCCCCCGATCGGCCAGACCCCGGCCGAGGTGCTCACCGGGTCGCCGCTCCCGCCCGAGTTCACGATCGATCGCTGGTTCACCGCCTGGGACGTCGATCTGCTGTGGGCGTTCGTGGCCGGTTTCGGTCTCTTCTTCTACCTCGCCGGCGCGTGGCGTCTGCACCGCCGGGGCGACGCGTGGCCGATCCATCGCACGGTGCTGTGGTCGCTCGGTATGGTCGCGATCTTCTGGGTCACGTCGGGCCCGCTGAGCGTGTACCAGGACTACCTGTTCAGCGTGCACATGATCGAGCACATGCTGCTGTCGATGGCGATCCCGCTGCTGCTCGTGGCGGGCGCCCCCGTGACTCTCGCTGCGCGTGCCATCCGCAAGCGCGACGACGGCACGCGCGGCGGCCGCGAGTGGATCCTGTGGGCCGTGCACAACCCCGTCGCGACGGTCCTCACCAACCCGTTCGTCGCCGCGGGACTGTTCATCGGGTCGCTGTGGGCGTTCTACTACACCGACCTGTTCCGGTGGTCGCTGTACGACCACATCGGCCACATCTGGATGGTCGCGCACTTCCTCATCACGGGGTATCTGTTCGTGCTGAGCCTCATCGGCATCGACCCGGTGCCCTTCCGGCTGCCGTATCCGGGGCGGCTCCTCGTGCTGATCACCGTCATGGCCATGCACGCGTTCTTCGGCATCGCGATCATGATGAACTCCGGGCTCATGGCCGCCGAGTGGTTCGGAGCCATGGGTCGCGAATGGGGTCTCACACCTCTCGAGGACCAGTACGCGGGAGGCGGCGTCGCGTGGAGCGTCGGCGAGATCCCGACCCTGATCCTCGCGATCGCCGTCGCAATTCAGTGGAGCCGCAGCGACGAGCGTCAGCAGCGTCGCCGCGATCGCCACGTCGACCGGGTGGGTGACGTCGAGCTCGACGAGTACAACGCCGAACTCGCGCGCCTCGCCGCCCGCGATGCCCGGCTCGCCGAGCGTGAGGCCGCACGCGGACGCTGAGGCCCGTCGCTTCGTCAGTCGGTGCGTCCGCCGACGGTGATGGATGCCGAGCCGTCGGGCTGCACGCTGATCTCCCCGTCCACGGTGAAGGGCACGTCCTCCTCCACCGTGCGGACCGAGCCGTCGAAGATCGATCGCACGTCGACCTCGATACGCGCGACGGCCTTCGCCGAAGGAATGCGCCACCCGGCACCGTCGGGAACGACCGACACGGTGGGCTGCTGGACGATCGACCAGGTCGGGGCGTCGTCGATGCGGTTGCGGACCGTGAACCCGAAGGGGCAGCCGGTGGGCTGGAGCACCTCCTGCTCGGCGCAGGAGGTGAGGAAATCCTCGACCCGCTGCTGCACGACCGACACGAACTCCTCGGTCGGTTCCGCCTGCACGTCGACGGGCACGCCGGTCAGAGGGGCATCGGCGAGGATCGCAACGCCCGGTGTGGCCGAGATCGCCGTGTCGACGGCGACGGAGTACAGGCCCGGGGAGAACACCAGGAGGGGTACGGCGGCGGACGGGTCGGCATCCACCCCGTCGACGGAGACTTGACGTTTGTCGACTTCGAAGCCGTTCACCGAGAACCTCATCGATCCCCGCACGGTGAGGTCGACGACGGCGAGGGGGCTGACGTCGAATCGCCAGCGTGGCGCCACGCCGATCCAGCCGTCCTGCCGGACGACGAAGGTGGTGCGACCGTCGTAGGCGGCGGCGCGGTAGGCGACGGTGACGCGGGTCACGTCGCCGTCGGTGACCTCTTCGACGACTCGGGTGTCGCCGATCCCCTGCAGGGCGTCGGAGCGCAGGAGCGCTTCGGACGCGGTCGCCGGGAGGCCGGCGGCCTCGAGCTCGGCCGAATCCACGGCGACGCCGGGGACGGCGAGCGCCTCCGCCGCGCGTCGGTCCTCCAGGAGCTCGAGATAGTGCAGCACGAAGGCGCGGGGGCTGTAGAGCTCGCGATAGGTGGCTGCGGCGCCGGCGCCCAGCGCGGCGAGGAGAAGAGCCCCGACGAGCCCCAGGATCGTGAGATCGCGGGCGAGGCGACGCGGACGCGCGGCGGCAACCTCGGGTGCCGTCGGTCCCCCACCCGCGCTCTCCACGCCCCCAGTCTAGGAAGCTCGCCTGCGAGCGGGCGGAATGCGTCGCTCCGCAGGTGTCATCCGCGGGCGGCGAGGCGCTGCACGATCGCAACGGCCGCGAGCTGTCCGGCCGCGATCGCCCCGGCGAGACTGGCCATCGGGCCGGGGAAATGATCGGCGTGGGCCATGTCACCCGCCGCGAAGACGCCCTCGACACTCGTGCGTCCGAACGGATCGACGCGCACAGCACCCGATTCCTGGAGTTCCAGACCCAGCTGGGCGGCGAACGGCGCCCGTTGCCGGGACACCGGGGCGACGAACGCGCCCGCCACCTCGACGGTGCCCCCGTCTTCGAGGGTCAGCCGCAGCCCGGTTGCGGTGCCGTCGGCGCGGGTCACGGCGGCGGGGTCGAGGACGACCACCTCGGATGCCACCGGCCGGAGCATCGACTCCAGCATCGCCGCATGCGGGGAGGCGTTCAGCACGGCGACCGGCCGCCCGGCGAATTCGTGTCCGTGACAGAAAGGACAGTTGGCGACGCGATCACCCCAGTGCTCACCGAGCCCCGGGATGGCCGGAAGGTCGTCGGAGAGACCGGTGGCCAGGACGAGGTGCTCGGCGTGCAGGACCTCTCCCTCGATCTCGACGCGCACGCCGTTGTCGTCGGATGCCACGGCCGAGACCGTGGCATCCCGAACCTCCACGGTGGCGTAGGCGGCGAGTTCGTCGCGGCCGCGGCCGCGCAGGTCGGCGGGAGCCGTGCCGTCGTTGCCGAGGAGATTGTGCGCGTGGGGGACGGTGGCGTTGCGGTACTCGCCCGAGTCGAGCAGCAGGGTTCGCCGGTGCATGCGGCCGAGGGTGAGAGCGGCTTGAAGGCCGGCGGGGCCGCCGCCGATGATGATCGCCTCGTACATGGGGTCCCTTCCGTTTGCGTTGCGGTCCATGATGTGACTTCATGTCGACATGAAGTCAAACGGTGAGTCCATCGGCGATGCCGCGGCGCGGTTCGGTCTCGAGACTCACGTCCTGCGGCACTGGGAGGACGAAGGGCTCCTCCACCCCGCGCGCGACCCCGCGGGGCGACGCCGATTCGGCGACGACGACCTGGTGCGGATCGCCGTCGTGCTCCGGAACAAGGCGGCGGGGATGTCGCTCGAGCAGATTCGCGTGCTCCTCGACGAGGGCGCACCGGATCGGCACCGCGTTCTCCAGGAGCACGTCGCCGAACTCGACCGTCGTGCGGCTGACATCGCGCAAGCCCGCGCGATGACCGAGCACGCCCTTTCGTGTCGGGCGCATGACATCACCCAGTGCCCGCGCTTCCGTGCCCACATCGACGACGTTCTCGCCGGAGAGGCCCAGTGGCTCGTCGTCCACACCGAGCCGCCCCACCGTGCCGCGGGCGCGCCCGCGAACTAGCATGAACCGGTGACCACGCCACCTCTCTCGGCCGAGCAGCAGGCGCTGTTCCGGCTGATCGAGGACACGCGCGAGCACGTGTTCGTCACCGGCCGCGCCGGTACGGGCAAGTCGACGCTGCTGCAGCACCTGGCGTGGAACACGAAGAAGCAGATCGCGGTGTGCGCCCCCACCGGCGTCGCGGCGCTCAACGTCGAGGGCCAGACGATCCACTCGCTGTTCCGCTTGCCGATCGGACTCATCGCCAACGGAGACATCGAGCAGAACGACGCGACCCGCAAGATCCTCAATGCGATCGACACGCTCGTCATCGACGAGATCTCGATGGTCAACGCCGACCTCATGGATGCCATCGACCGCTCGCTGCGTCAGGCCCGCGGTCGTCGTGCCGAGCCGTTCGGTGGCACGCAGATCGTGATGTTCGGCGATCCGTACCAGCTGGCCCCCGTGCCTCCTCGCGGCGACGAGGCGCGGTACATCCGTGACCACTACCGGTCGTTCTGGTTCTTCGACGCGAAGGTGTGGTCGGGAGAGGCCGCGACCGACGGGCTCATCGACATCGGTCGGCACGGCGCCGACCTGCACGTCAATGAGCTGGTCGAGATCCACCGCCAGTCTGATCCCGGCTTCAAGACGCTTCTGAACGCCGTACGCTACGGCCGGGTCACCGCCGAGATGGCGGGGGTGCTCAACAGCGCCGGCGCGCGCACGCCCCCCGACCCGGCGGATGGCGAGCACCCCGTGATCACGCTCGCCACGCGCAACGACCGCGTCAACGAGATCAACCGGCGCCACCTCGACGAGCTCGTCGGCCGTACGCAGACCGCGAACGCCGAGATCTCGGGCGATTTCGGCCGCGGCGAGGCCAACTATCCGGCCGAGCTCGCGCTGACGCTCAAGATCGGCGCCCAGGTGATGTTCCTGCGCAATGACGCCGGGCAGTTCGGTGAGGCTCCGCGCTGGGTCAACGGCACCATCGGCACCGTCACGCGGATCGCCGGCGACAGCGTGCGCGTCGAGGTCGACGGCGTCGAGCACGACGTCGAGCCGGCCGTCTGGGAGCGCTATCGGTACGCCTACGACCCCGGCACGAAGAATCTGTCGCGCGAGATCGTGGCGGAGTTCACGCAGTTCCCGCTTCGTCTGGCGTGGGCGGTCACGATCCACAAGTCGCAGGGGAAGACGTACGATCGCGCCGTCGTCGACCTCGGCGCGGGGGCCTTCGCTCCGGGGCAGACGTATGTGGCGCTGAGCCGGCTCACGTCGCTGGACGGCCTGTATCTCACGCGGCCGCTGCGCCCGAGCGACATCCGTGTCGACGAGGACGTCCGCCGTTTCATGAAGCAAGCCTGGCTCGGTCGGCAGCAGGCGGCGCAGGTGACGTGAGCGGGCCGACCGCCCGGCGCGCTCTCGTGGTCAGGCCACCCGGCCGGCTTTCGCGCGAGCCAGGTCGGCGCACAGCTCGCTCGTGAAGCGATAGGCGACGAGCACCTCGTCGATGACGCGTTCCTTCTCGTCGTCGTCCCAGGGCGCGGCATCCAGCTGCTCGCGATAGACGCGCTTGAAGGCGGTGGGATCGGCGATGTCGGCGAACAGGTACAGGCCGATGCCATTGGTCTCGAACCCGAAGCGCCGCTGCAGCAGGCGGCCGATCGAGGGACCGCCCGAGAGGTCGCCGAGGTAGCGCGTGTAATGGTGGGCGACGAAGCCGCCGGGCCACCGGGCCGCGAGCCGTCGGATGCGCGACACATAGGCCTGGGTCGTGGGCAGGGGCGAGATGCGCTCGCGCCAGTCGGGGCCGATCAGGAATGCGAGGTCGGCGCGGATGGCGGGCAGGCGTGTGAGCTTGTCGCTGAGGAACACCGACACCACCGGGTCATCGCGCAATCGGTCGGCGCCGGCCTCGAGGGCTTCGTAGATGAACCACTGCTGTGCGACGTGGGCGATGTAGTCCTCGCGGGTACCCGCACCGGTGATGAGGTCGACCATGAAGTCTGCGAGTTCGGAGGGCGCGTGCGCGGCGCTCGAGCGCTCCCGCAGCGCGGCGGAGAACGAAGCGACGGCCTTCATGCGGACATCATACGCAACGAGTTAGGTAAACCTAACCCCTGTTTGCTGCGGGATCACGCAGATGTGATGCAGACGTGACTCCGCGCGAGCGCAAGCCGCCACGGCATGTGTTCCGCGTGTGTTTGAATTCTTCGGAGGCGCGCTTCGTCGCGCCGGGAACGTGGGGTGAGTATGCGGGGATGGCGTCGCGCAGCGACCCTGGCGGTCGCGGGAGCCGGTGTCCTCGCCCTCGTCCTTTCCGGGTGCACCCCGCAGGCGTCGGCGGACGTCGACGTTCCCGAGCAGGTTCAGACCTCTCTTCCTGAAGAGACCGTCGCGCAGTTGCAGGATGCCGTCACCTCGGCGATGGCTGTCACGGGTTCCACCGGCGCGATCGTCGGCGTATGGGCTCCGTGGAGCGGCACGTGGGTGACCGGTCTCGGAACGCAGGGACCCGGAGGTGCCGAGGTCACCGCGGACATGGGCTTCCGTGCGGCCGACGTGACGCGTGCCATGACGTGCGACATCGTCTACGAACTCGCGGAGGCCGGCACATTCTCGCTCGACGACGCGGTGTCGACGTGGGTCAGCGGACTGCCGGGCTTCGATGACATCACCCTCGGGCAGCTGTGCGCCGGAACGTCCGGCCTGGGCTCGTACCAGCCGATCCTGGCGAACCAGGTGCTGAGCAACCCCGGCCGTGGGTGGAACGAGCGCGAGCTCATGGCCTACGGCGTCGCCAGCCCGCGCCGCAATGACCCAGGTGCGGCCTTCGCCGACTCCGACACGAACTACCTCCTGGCCGGCCTGGCCGTCGAACGGGCCACCGGTCAGGAACTCTCGACGCTCATCGCCGAACGGGTGGCTCAGCCGCTCGGCCTCGACGCGACCTCGCTTCCCGGCCCGACCGCCGCGGCGCCCTCTTCCAACGCTCTCAACGGTTACTGGTCGCAGCCCAACGCCGATGGCGCCTGGAACTGCAGCGACCCGGGAAACTACACGGTGTCGTCGGCGAGCTTCGGCGCGGGAGATTCCGGCGCCGTCACCGACATCACCGATCTGGGACGGTACGCCCAGGCCCTGGCCTCCGGCGCGCTGCTGTCCGAGGAGAACGATCGCTTCGCCGCGCCCCTGCCCGTGAGTGCCGATTCGCCGACGTGGTTCACCGCCGCGGGGGGCGCCTATCAGGCGGGATCACTCATCGGACAGTACGGCTCCGCGCCCGGATACATCGTCGGCGCGTTCGCCGACCCCGAAACGGGTATGTCGGTCGCGGTGGTCCTGAACAATTCCGGCGCCAACGGGATAGCCGGAGCGTGGCTCGCGTGGGAGCTCGCGGCGATCGCCTCGAAGGCCCCGGCGGCCGACGGCCGGAGCGTCCCCGAAGCGGGCCTTCCCTGGACGGCGCAGCAGATGCGCGACAACCTCGGGACGATCGCGATCTGCCCTCCCGCGCAGTGACCGCACGATGACCGCGGGTCTTGGTCGGAATTCCGCCGCGGCGCTCGTACTGATCGGCCTGACCTGCCAAGAGGTGGGGGCGTCTTTCGCCGTCATGCTCTTTCCGCAGACGGGGCCCCTCGGCATCGTGATGCTGCGTCTGGTCTTCTCGGCGCTGCTCCTGCTCGCCATCGCGCGTCCACGTCTGCGTGGTCACAGCCCCGCGGCGTGGCGCTCGGTGAGCTGGTTCGGTGTTGTGCTGGCATCCATGAACGGGCTGTTCTATCTCGCGCTCGAGCGTCTCCCCCTGGGCGTGACGGTCACGATCGAGGTGCTCGGCCCGCTCGCTCTATCGATCATCACCGCGAGCGGCGTCGGCCGCTGGCTGTGGGCAGGGCTGGCGCTCGCCGGAGTGGTCGCGCTGGGGGCCGGGGGATGGGACCGGCTCGATCCGCTGGGCGTGCTGTTCGCGCTGGCCGCCGCCGTCAGCTGGGCGCTCTACATCCTCGCCTCGGCACGGGTGGGGCGGGAGTTCCCCCGGCTCGACGGCCTCGCCCTGGCGATGACCGTGGGCGCCGTGCTGGCGTTGCCGTTCGGCGTCGCGCAAGCGGGGGAGGTGTTGCTGCGCGGCGAGATCCTCGCCCTCGGTGCGGCGGTGGCGCTTCTGTCGTCGACCGTCCCGTACGCCCTGGAGCTCATCGCTCTGCGCCGCCTCCCGGCCTCGGCGTTCGCGATCATGATGAGCCTCGGGCCGGCGACGGCGTCCGTGGCCGGCTTCCTGCTGCTCGGCCAGCACCTGTCGTGGCTCGAGCTCTGCGGCGTCGCCCTGGTCATCGCGGCGAGTATCGGCGCCGTCCGGTCCGCGTCCCGTCGAACGACCACCGAGCCCGTCGGCTGACCCGATGGATGCCACGTCCCGGCCCCCGGCGCAAGGGTCGGCCGTCGCAGCGCGTCGCGGATCAGGATGACGGGATGAACGATGACGACCAGCAGACCCGTGCCGACTTCGACGACGCGGTGAACATGACCGCGAGCGAGCTGAAGAAGTGGCTCGACACCGACGAGTCCAAGGCGGTCGGGCAGAAGGACGGCGGCGGAGAGTCGACGGGGCATCGCAGCGGGCGTCGGATCGTGGAGATCCTCGGGAAGAAGAAGGCCGACCTCACGGATGCCGACCTCGCGCATATGCGGAAGGTCGTGGGGTACGTCAAGCGGCACCGAGCGCAGCGGCCGAAGGGCGACGTGAGCGACACTGACTGGAGGTACTCGCTGATGAACTGGGGTCACGACCCGCAGAAACACTGAGCGCCACCCTCATCCATCGCCCACCCCTGAGGGGGATTCTCATCATGCCCATCATCGACAGCGCGGTGTACGTCGACGGTCACCGCATCCAGAACCCGTCGAGCCTGGACCAGACTTTCGAGTACATGGAGGCCCACGGCGGCATGGCGTGGATCGGTCTGTTGCGTCCGTCTCCGGAGGAGCTCGAGCGAGTGGCGGCGGAGTTCTCGCTGCACCCGCTCGCCGTCGAGGATGCGCTCGCCGGACATCAGCGTTCCAAGCTGGAACGGTACGGCGACAACCTCTTCGCGGTCCTGCGCCCGGCGCGGTACATCGACGAGACCGAGACCGTGGAGTTCGGCGAGCTTCACGTGTTCATCGGGCCCGAGTACGTCGTGACGGTGAGGCACGCGGAGGTGCCGGACCTCTCACGGGTCCGTCGCCGGATGGAGGAGAACCCCGAGCTGCTCGCGCGCGGGCCGGAGGCGGTTCTGTACGCCATCCTCGACGAGGTGGTCGACCAGTACGACCCTGTGGCGCGGGGTCTGCAGAACGACGTCGACGAGATCGAGGATGAGCTGTTCGAGGGCGGCGATGCCGAGCTCACGCAGCGCATCTACGAACTGGCGCGCGAGGTCATCCACTTCCAGCGTGCGACCGACCCCCTCCGCGACATGCTGCAGGCGCTGTTGCGCGGGGCCGACAAGTACGGGGTCGACATCGAGCTGCAGCGATCGTTGCGCGACGTGCTCGACCACGTGCTGCGCCAGAGCGATAAGGTCGCGGCGCTCCGCGCCATTCTCGACAATGCTCTCACCGTCAATGCGACGCTCGTCGCTCAGCGACAGACCGCGACGTCGCTCGAGCAGAACGAACAGGTGAAGAAGATCTCGGGATGGGCGGCGATCCTGTTCGGCCCGTCACTGGTCGGGGCGATCTACGGCATGAATTTCCGGAACATGCCCGAGCTCGACTGGACCCTCGGTTACCCGATGGCGTTGAGCCTCATGGCCGCGACCTCCCTGGGGTTGTGGCTGACGTTCAAACGCAAGCACTGGTTGTGACCCTGCCATCCGCGGGGCGCGACGGGCGGACCCGCACGCGCCGGATGCCGAAGATGAGCGGGTGACTGACACCATTGCGACAGGCTTCGGCAAAGATGCCGAGCCGACATCCACATCCACCGTGCAACTCGAGGACGCCGGGTACCACAAGCGCCTGAACTCCCGACAAGTGCAGATGATCGCCATCGGCGGCGCCATCGGCACGGGCCTCTTCCTCGGCGCGGGCGGTCGTCTCGCCCAGGCGGGACCGGCCATCGTGCTCTCGTACGCCGTGTGCGGGCTGTTCGCCTTCTTCATCCTGAGGGCGCTCGGAGAGCTCGTTCTTCACCGCCCGACCTCCGGATCGTTCGTGTCCTACGCGCGCGAGTTCTTCGGAGAGAAAGCGGCCTTCGTCTCGGGCTGGTTCTACTGGATCAACTGGGCGACCACGACGATGGTCGACATCACCGCGGCGGCCCTGTACATGAACTTCTTCGGGAAGTACGTGCCGTGGATCGGCGCCGTCCCCCAGTGGGTCTGGGCGCTGGCCGCGCTCGTGACCGTGCTCGCGGTCAACCTCGTATCCGTCAAGGTGTTCGGCGAGCTCGAGTTCTGGTTCGCCCTCATCAAGGTCGCGGCGCTCGTCGCATTTCTCCTCGTCGGCACCTACTTCGTGATCTTCGGCACCCCCACCGGGGGAACGGTCGGCTTCTCGCTGATCGCCGAGAACGGCGGCTTCCTCCCCAACGGCATCCTGCCCGCGATCATCCTCATGCAGGGCGTGGTGTTCGCGTACTCCGCGGTCGAGTTGATCGGCACGGCGGCGGGCGAGACGAAGAACCCCGAGAAGGTCATCCCCCGTGCGGTCAACTCGGTAATCATCCGTGTCGCCGTGTTCTACGTCGGCTCGGTGCTGCTCCTCTCGCTCCTGCTGCCGTTCACCGCGTACTCCAAGGACGAGAGCCCGTTCGTGACGTTCTTCGCGTCGATCGGGGTGCCGGGCGTCGACGTGATCATGAACCTGGTGGTCCTCACCGCGGCGTTGTCGTCGCTCAACGCGGGGCTGTACTCCACGGGCCGCATTCTGCGCTCGATGGCGGTGGCGGGTTCGGCGCCGAAGTTCGCCGCGCGGATGAACAGGGCCGGTGTGCCGTACGGCGGGATCGCCATCACGGCGTGCGTCGCGGTGGTCGGCGTCGTGATCAACTTCGTCGCGCCCACCGACGCCTTCGAGACGGTGCTCAATGTTGCGGCCGTCGGCATCCTGGTGAAGTGGGCGACGATCGTGGCGTGCCAGATGCGGCTGAAGTATCTCGCCGACCGCGGGCATCTCGTCCGGCCGTCTTTCCGGCTCTTCGGGGCGCCCTACACGGCGTATCTGACGCTCGCGTTCCTCGCCGCCGTGCTCATCCTGGTGTTCATCGACTCGCCCGCGACGGCGCTGGTCGCGCTCGTGGCGAGCGTTCTCATCACGATCGGCTGGTTCGCCTGCCGCGCGCGCATCGCCGAGCTCGCCGCGGAGCGCGAGGGCTACACGGGCGCGTTCCCCGTGGTGCCCAGCCCCTTCTCGCGCGACTGAACGCGGCCTCGCCGCGGTGGCGTGGGGGCGTCACCGCGGCGAGTCGGGGCGGGACTCGTCCCGGCGCAGGCCGACGCGGGCGAGCACGAACAGCACCACTCCCACCGCGAGCAGGATGGCGCCGAACAGCCACACCGTCGGGCTCTGCTGACTCAGCAGGACGATGCACGAGGCGATTGCGAGAACGGGCACGATGGTCCACACGCGGAAGTGATCGTGATCGGTGCGGTCGCGGCGCAGGACCAGGACCGAGACGTTCGCGCTCAGGAAGACGAACAACAAAAGCAGGACGACGGTCTCAGCGAGGAGCGTCAGGTCGCCGACGAGCGTCAGCAGCATCGCGACGAGCGTGGTGGCGACGATAGCGACCCACGGTGTGCGTCGACGGCGGAGAACCCGCGACAGCACCCGGGGCAGCAGTCCCTGCTCGGACATGCCGTAGGCGAGGCGGCTCGCCATGATCATAGTAAGCAGCGCCCCGTTGGCGACGGCGATGAGGGCGATGAGGCTGAACACCCAGGACGGGATCGCGACACCGCTCGCTTCAACGACGGCCAAGAGCGGCCCGCTCGAGCGGGACAGCTCGTCGGCCGGGAGGGCGATGCTGCTCGCCAGACCCACGAGGACGTAGACCACACCGGCCGTCACCAGAGCGGCGAACAGTGCCCGCGGGTACACCCGGGACGGGTCCTTCACTTCCTCCACCATGTTCGCCGAGGTCTCGAACCCCACGAACGAGTAATACGCGATCACCGCCCCGGCGAGCACAGCCGTCGCCGCGTTGGTCCCTTCCGGCGTTTGCCCGACGCGCGACACGTCGCCGCCGCCCCCGACGACGAGGACACCGACGACGACCACGACGATGACGAGTCCGCTGACCTCGATCGCCGTCATGACGAAGTTCGCCCCCATCGATTCCCGGATGCCGCGCGCATTCAAGGCGGCGACCGCGGCGAGGAAGACGATGGCGACCGGCGCGACCGGAAGCGGGAGAAACGTCCGCAGGTATTCTCCGGCGAAAGCGATGGACAGGCCCGCGGCGCTGGTCACCCCGGCGGCCAGCATGCAGAAGCCGACCAGGAAAGACACGAGGCGATTCTTGAACGCGCGCTCGGCGAAGACGGCGGCGCCGCCGGCGCGCGGGTACTTCGTCACCAACTCCGCGTAGGAGCCGGCGGTGAGTAGAGCGAGCAGGAGAGCGACGAGCAGCGGTGCCCACAGCACCCCACCGACCCGCTCGGCCAGGACGCCCATGAGCGCGTAGACACCCGCGCCGAGGACATCGCCGAGGATGAAGGCGAACAGCAGAGGACCGCCGATGCCCCGCTTCAATGTGGAAGGTCGCCGAGTCTCTGTGGTCACCGGCCGACCGTAGGGACCGTGACGTATTCGCCGAAGCGGGTTGACAGCATCGCGTGATGCCGTCAGTCGCACACGAAGGAACGGCCCCCGCCGTCGCCGATGGGGTGGGTGCGGGGGTGTTCAGCCCCGATGGAACGGGCAGCCCGACGGTGCGTCGGCGCGGCGCACACGTCCGCCCGAACGCGGCTTCGTCGGCATCCGTCGCCGGTTCACCTCGAGACCTCGCCCGCTGATGCGGATACGGGGGTCGCTGAGGGTGGCGATCGCTGCCGCGAGTCCCGCGATCGCGAGCTTCTCACCGGGGCATCGGTGTCCGGTAGCGACACCTGCACCGCCGTGCGGAACGAACGCGGTGAGGGCTTCGTAGTCGTCGACGCCGCGGAATCGTTCGGGGTCGAACTGCGGCGCTCGCGTCCATTCCCGTGCGTCGGTGTCCGTGCCGAGGATGTCGAGCAGCACCCGGCCCCCCTGTGGCACGCGCTGACCGTCGAGCTCGATATCGGTCGTGGCCCACGCCGGCAGCATCGGCACGAAGGGCGCGGTGCGGCGGATCTCCTGGGCGAACATCGTTGCGAGCTCACCGCCGACCAGGTGCCCTCGCTCGGCGGTCTCGGCCGCGATCCGTTCGCGCCACTCCGGCCGGTCGTGCAGTTCCTTGGCGGCGAACGCAACGAACCGAGCCACGGCGATCATCGGGCGGAAGCTGTTCTGCAGCTCGACGCCCGCCCGGCGGGCCGGCAGCAGGGCGCCCTCACGGTCGCGGTGGTGGGCCCATGCGGCGAGCGCGGTGCCCGCGTCCGGGTGCAACGTGCCCGCACGCACGGCGTCGATGAGCTCCTCCGCGTGCCGGTCCGACCAGCGCCGATTGACCAGGGCGAGGAGGAACTCGGGGGAGTAGGGGACGCCGAAACCGTCGACGATCTGCGCCTGACGACGAGCCCAGCGTGTCCGCGCCGCCGCGGTGCCGGGAATTCCCGCCCACCGCATGATCGCGCGGCCCAGCGCCCCCACCGCGGCGTCGTACGCGGTCTGCTCGCCCCCGGCCACCCAGGCGTCCAGTTCGCTACGCCACTCGAGTTCGATCTCCGGAAGCAGGCGCTGCACTTCGGTGTCGTCATAGAGAACGTCGACGAAGGTGGCCTTGCGATGGCGATGGTCGTCGCCGTCGAGACTATGCACAGAGCCGTGGCCGAAGAGCGATTCCTGAATGAATGCCGGCATGGCTCCGTGGCGCCGGATGCGCGATTCGTCGTAGAACAGCCGCACCCCCTCTTCGCCGCGGACGAGAAGCGCGGGGCGCCCGAGCAGACGGAAGGGGACGGCGCGGGCGCCGCGCCCGGCTCTGCGCCACACGTGGGCTCCGAAGCCATAGCCGCGGATCAGGAGCGAGAGCGAGTCGTCACGGAGCGGGGCCGGGAGGGATGCCATGCCGATCACGGTTCCACCCCGGGCTTTCGGCGCCCAGGGGGCGGCGTCCAGAGTCGCCGTGTGATAGCGCGGTTCGGTTTCCCGCCCGGGGCCGGCCCGACCGTCTGCCGCCGTCGATAATGGACCGGTGGAGCCCTGGGAGATGCGCGAGTGGTTCCAGGAGTTCCTCGACACGCTCAACCGCCACGACGGTGAGGGTCTGCGCGGGCTCCTCGCGCCGGACGTCCGGCGCGCGCATCTGCCCGCGGGGGCCGAGGCGTGGCTCTCCGACTACGCCGACCTCCTGCACGGGTTCCCGGACTGGCAGTGGCGCCGGATCCAGGTGCTCGTCGAGGAGGATCGCCTCGCCGTTCACCTCCGCGGGGGCGGCGCCCACACCGGTGTGTTCCACGGCATCCCGCCGACGCGCCGACGGGTCAGCATCGCCTCGTTCGCGATGTACCGGGTCGCGAACGGCCGCATCGTCGAGGCATCCGGAACCGACGACGCGGATGCCATCCGCGCGGCCCTGATCTGACTCCGCGCCGTCTGTCAAGCGGCTCCTCCGCGACGCGCGCCCGGATACGTTCGGAAACCCCGCGAGGGGTGAGAGGACACACGCATGACTGCTGACGATCGACCCGGTTCCGGGGTCGTGTGGGCGCGTGTCGAGGAGGGATTCCATGTCGCGAGCGCGCGCGGGGCTTTCCTCGGCTACATCGACCGGGAGGCGGACGGGAGCTACCTAGCCTATAACGGGCGCTCCCGCCCCGTGGGGCGTTTCCCGGCGCTCGTCGCGGCGATGGCGGCCGTCGCTCACGCACACGACGACGTGACGGGTGTGGATTCCGAGATCGAACTGCGTCAGATCCCTGACGTCTCCTCTGGGCCGGTGGTGCGCTGATGACCGCGGATCTGTTCTCGCTGACGTATTCGAGCACCGCGGCGGTGCCGTTCGACGACGACGCCCTGGCCCAGCTCCTCGAGGCCAGCCGCGTCTCGAACGTCGCCACCGACCTCTCCGGCTTGCTGCTGTACCGGAAGGGCCGGTTCCTGCAGGTGCTCGAGGGTCCGGAGCCGGCGGTCCGGGATGCCATCGACCGCATCGGCAACGATCCGCGCCACCGTGATGTCCGGATCCTGGTGGCGGAGCCGATCGAGAAGCGCCGGTTCGCCGACTGGACGATGGGGTACGAGCCGATCGGGGCAGCGGCGACGCCGCCTCCAGCCGGCTTCCGTGACAGCTTCGACGACCTCGACTCGGGAGACGAGACGCTCACCGCTCGCGCCCTCGGTGAGCTGGCGCTGTGGTTCCGCGTGCGGTCGGTCGCCGCTCCGCGCCGCGTCGCCTAAGGGCGCGACGGCCCGAGGACGGCGATCAGAAGCCGGTCGATGACCGCGTCGTCCATCGGCGACCGACTCAGCACGCGCAGGATGATCGCGCCGACGAGTGCCTCGGACAGTTCCGTGAACGGGGCATCGGGGGCAAGGTTCGGCTCGATGCCGGCAGCGGCACGCAGACGGTCGGCGAGTGAGTCGGCGTCGGCGAGGCTGTCGCGCAGCCGGCGCCCGATCTCGGCGTTCTCGGTCGCCGCGGCGATCAGCGAGCGGATGAGGGGTTCCCCGGCGTCGCTGTCGATGACCGAGGCGATCGAGTGCAGCCACACGGTGAGGTCGCGGCGGATGTCGCCGGTCTGGGGAAGGGAGAGCTGCCGCGGGAGCAGGTCGCGCTCGAGGAGGCACTCGGCGACGATGTCGCTCTTGGACGACCACCACCGGTAGATCGTCTGCTTACCGACGCCCGCGCGGGCGGCGATGCCCTCGATCGTCAAGTGGTCGTACCCGCGCTCCGCGAAGATCTCGGCGGCGGCGGTGAGGATCGACCGACGAGCGGCTTCGCTGCGGACGGGACCCGTACGGGTCTGTGCCATGGAGGCTCCTCCCACTCTAGACGAGACGGTGCGTGTTATCTTTTGGGCGGCCCGCCGGCGCCCTCCGGGGACTCGGTCGCGAGCCACCGATTCTACGAGCCGAAGGACGCCGATGGCCGAGCTTCTCCACCGACTGGGCGCGTTCGCGGCACGCCGCGCGTGGGTGGTCATCGCCACGTGGACGCTGATCCTCGCCGTCACCGTCGGCGGGTTCCTCGTCGGTTTCAGGGGGCTGTCCTCCAGCTTCGACATCCCCGGAACGGCGTCCGGCGACGTGATCGCCCAGCTCGAAGAGGAGCTCCCGGACTTCAGCGGCGCGAGCGGCACCATCGTCTTCTCCACCGAGGACGGCGCAAGCCTCAGCGACGAGCAGCGCCGGGAGATCGCTGCGCTCGTCGAATCGGCGCGCGACCTGCCCGACGTGGCCGACGTCATCGACCCGTTCGCGACGTCGCAGGAGCTCGCCGATCGACGGCAGCAGGTCGAAGACGGACGTGCTCAGATCGCCGCCGGGCGAGAGCAGGCGGAAGGCGGTCGCCAGCAGCTCGACGCCGCCCGCCAGGAGCTCGAGGCGGGACAGGCGCAGCTGGATGCCGCCCGCGCGCAGCTGCAGGCCGCTCCCGAGCCGCAGCGCAGGGCCGGACTCGCCGCCCTCGATCCGCAGCAGGCCCAGTTGGATGCCGGGAGGGCCGAGCTGGACGCCCGCGAACAGCAGGTGCGCGACGGCCTGGCCACGCTCGACGCCTCCGAGGCCGAACTGGAGCGCGGCGCAGAGCTGCTGTCGTATGCCGATGGCATCCGCGTGGTCTCCGACGACGGCTCCACCGCCATCGTCAACGTGTCGTTCACCGAACCCCGCCTCGAGCTGGCGCAGGAATCGAAGGATGCCGTCATCGAGCACTTCGAGGGCACCCCCATCGACGGCGTCGAAGTGGGCATCTCGACCGACATCTCGCAGGGCATCCCCGAGATCCTCGGCGTGGGCGAGGCCATCGGCGTCGCGATCGCCGCCATCGTGCTCGTCGTCGTGCTCGGATCGGTGCTGGCCGCGGCCTTCCCCATCGTGACCGCGCTCGTCGGCGTCGCCATCGGCGCCACGGCAACCCTGTCGTTCTCGGGCGTCATCCAGATGGCATCCGTCACCCCGTTCCTGGGCGTGATGCTCGGCCTCGCGGTGGGCATCGACTACGCGCTCTTCATCGTGTACCGCCACCGCCGTCAGCTCCTGCAGGGAGCCGACGTCGTCGAATCCATCGGTCTGGCCAACGGCACCGCGGGCACCGCGGTCGTGTTCGCCGGGACCACCGTGATCGTGGCGCTCCTCGCGCTGAACATCACCGGCATCCCGTTCCTGGGTCTCATGGGAACCGCCGGTGCGATCAGCGTCGCGATCGCCGTGCTCATCGCGGTGTCGCTCATCCCGGCGTTCCTCGGGCTCGCGAAGGGCCGAGTGCTGAGCAGACGCGCGCGCGAACGTGCCGTGCGTGCCGCCGACAGCGCAGACACGTCGCGCTCGCGCGTGCGCCCCATGTCGGGGCTGCGCGCCGTCGTCACGGTCGTCGTTTCGATCGTGGCGCTGCTGGTCATCGCCATCCCGGCCCTGTCGATGCGACTCGGGCTCCCCGACGGCGGCTCCGAAGCGGAGGACTCGACGGCCTACCGCGCCTACACGATCACCGAGCGCGAGTTCGGTCAGGGCGTGAACGGACCGCTCCTGGTCACCGCCGACCTGCCCGAGGGACTCGGCGACGTCCAGGTGCAGGAGGCGCAGCTCGAGGTGGCGCGCGTGCTCGCCGCGCAGGACGACGTCGTCGCGGTCGCTCCCGTCGCGGTCTCGGACGATTCGCGCCTCGCCGCCTTCCAGGTCGTGCCGGCCGAGGGGCCCAGCAGCGAGTCGACCGAACGTCTGGTGCGCGATCTGCGCGCCCTGCCGCCCGTCGACGGCGACATCACGCTCGGCGTCGCCGGCCAGGCGGCCATCAACATCGACATCTCCGAGGGGCTCGCCGACATCCTGCCGCTGTACCTCACGGTCGTCGTCGGACTGTCGTTCCTCATCATGGTGATGGTCTTCCGCTCGCTCCTCGTCCCCCTCGTGGCGACGGGAGGATTCGTGCTGTCGCTCTTCGCGACGTACGGCGCGGTGACCGCGATCTTCCAGTGGGGCTGGTTCGGTCCCCTCCTCGGCATCCATCAGACCGGGCCCATCCTGAGCTTCCTGCCGGTCATCCTCGTCGGCATCCTGTTCGGGCTCGCGATGGACTATCAGCTGTTCCTCGCCACCGGCATGAGAGAGGCGTTCGTGCACGGATCTCCGGCACGGCTGGCCGTGGCGCAAGGCTTCCGCGCCGGACGCACGGTCGTCATCGCCGCCGCGATCATCATGATCGCCGTGTTCGGCGGCTTCGTCACGAGCGAGGCGGTGATCATCAAGTCGTTCGGCCTCGGCCTCGCGGTGGGTGTGCTGCTCGACGCGTTCGTCGTCCGGATGCTGCTCATGCCCGCGGTCATGCACCTTCTCGGCCGGTCGGCGTGGTGGCTGCCTCGCTGGCTCGACCGCGTCATCCCGAACGTCGACGTCGAGGGCGCCGCGCTCGAACGGCGGCATCCGGCTCACCACTGAGCGCCGGGCGCCCACCCGACGCCAGGCGGTGCCTCACGCGAAAGGTCCGGCACACCGGCTGCGCCGGTCTGTCGGACCTCTGGAGGGGCTGACGGGAATCGAACCCGCGCTGTCTGCTTGGGAAGCAGAAGTTCTGCCATTGAACTACAGCCCCGAGCGCCGTACGGCACTTCCGCCAGCATAACAGCGTCTTCCTCGGCATTCGGGTGCGCCGCGTCGATGCTCGGGCCGTCCTGGCGCGTCGACCCTCGCCAGATGACCCGTGGATGCCGAGATGCCCCCCGATTCGGCGCGATTGCGGGTCGTTTCGCGAAACGCAGGTGATCTCGCTGCCGAGTGACGGGGGCCGGGGAGTCCGGCGTCACGCACTCCGACCCCACGGCCTAGGCTGGGGCCGTGCTGCTCTCCGATCGCGATATCCGCGCCGAACTCGCCGACGGACGCCTGGGGCTCGACCCCTTCGATCCCGCCATGGTGCAGCCCTCGAGCGTCGACGTGCGCCTCGACCGGTACTTTCGGCTGTTCGACAATCACAAGTACCCGTTCATCGACCCGGCCGAGGACCAGCCCGAGCTCACGCGCCTCATCGAGGTGGAGCCCGACGAGCCGTTCATCCTGCACCCGGGTGAATTCGCGCTCGGATCCACGTTCGAGCGCGTCACTCTGCCCGACGACGTCGCGGCCCGCCTCGAGGGGAAGTCGTCGCTCGGCCGCCTCGGGCTGCTGACCCACTCCACCGCCGGCTTCATCGACCCCGGCTTCTCGGGTCACGTCACGCTCGAGCTGTCGAACGTCGCGACACTGCCGATCAAGCTCTGGCCGGGCATGAAGATCGGGCAGGTCTGCTACTTCCGCCTCACCTCGCCCGCCGAGAACCCCTATGGCTCGGGGCCGTACGGCAACCGGTACCAGGGGCAGCGCGGCCCGACGGCGTCGCGCTCGGCCCTGAACTTCCATCGCACCGACGTCGGCACGACCGACGCCGGCGCCGCCGGCAGCTGAGCCGCCCGCACGAAGAACAGCCCCGTCGAGTCGACCTCGGCGGGGCTGTTCGGTTTCTGCGTTCGGGAGGCGGCGCGTGGGCGGCGTCCTCGCTCGCGATAAACGCGATTCGCGGGCAGAAACGCGGTGTGCACGTGTTTCTCGTCGCGAGAAGCGTTTATCGAGGATCACTCGGATGCCGTGGGCTCACCGGATGCCGAGGACTCGCGGCCGCGACGGAAACCGGCGTCGAAGCCGCGCTCGTAAGCGCTCTGCGCGGACCGGCGGTCGTCGTGACCCCGGCCGTGGTGTGCGTGTGCACGGTGATGTCCGTGGCCGCCGCGCGGGTCGCAGCCGCGTCCGTGACCGGCGTGCGCGCGTTCGTGGTGGGGGATGTGGCCGTCGGCGCCGTCGTCGCCGCGGGGGCCGTAATCGTCGCCGCGGGGGCCGTGGTGCTCGCCGGCACCGGCGTCCGGCTCGAAGCCGTGCGCGCCAGGGCCGAAGGCGGGACCCCGACCGCGCCCCGGGAAGCCGAAGCCGCGCCCGAAGCCGCGCATGCCCGGGCCGCGCCCGCGGCCGAACGCCGCCGTGTCGGCTTCGTCGATGCCGAGCGCCGCCGACACCGCGTCGAGCGCGGCGACGAGACGGTCGAGCTCGTCGGCGGGAATGTCGGCGAGGAGCGTCGAGCGATCGGCATCCACCCGATCGAGGACCGCACGGCCTTCGTCGGTCAGTGCCCAGCCGTCGTCCGTGCGTACGATCCACCCGCGCTCGGCCAGGGCCGTGACGCGCGTGCCGCCGCGCGCGAGGCGGTCGATGACCCACGGGGCGTCGATGCGGCCGTCGATCGCGCTCAGCACGAGGAGGGTCTTGGGGTGCAGGTCGCTGTCGCGCAGCTGCGCGAACAGGCGATGGTGCAGCGCGTGACCGACCATCGTCAGGCGGTGGGCGAGGCTGCGGGGGTCCAGAGGTGCGGAGGTGTTCATGGGGTGTTCCTTTCGTCGGCGGAAGTTCCGCCAATTACATGTCATGTGACAACAGATGCACTGTGACATGCATTCCCGACGCATGTCAAGCGACATGTAAAGTCGGGCTGTGACCGCTGACCCCGCCGACGAGATCGCCGCCGCCCTCGCCACCCTGCGCGGTCGTCGTCCGCGCCCGCCCTTCGGCGGCGGTCATGGTCGCCCGCACCCCCACGAGCACCCGGGGCACGGAGCCCATCCGTTCCACGGGGGTCCGCCGTGGGGCGATCCGGGTCAGGGGCGGTTCGCCGGCGTCGCACGCCTGCGCATGCTCGACGCCCTCGTCTCCGCCTCCGCCCCCCTGTCGGTGAGTGAGATCGCCGACGCGGTCGGCGTCGATCAGCCGCGCGCGTCTCGTCTGGTGCAGCAGGGCGTGCAGATGCACCTCGTCGAACGCGAAACCGATCCCGAGGACGCGCGTCGCACGCGGGTGCGCGTGACGCCGGAGGGCGAGCGGCTCGTGTCGGGAGTCCGCGGCCGACGCCGGGATGCCGTGCGCTCCGCGCTGGCATCGTTCACCGACGCCGAGCGGGCCGAATTCGCCCGGCTCCTCACGAAGTTCGCCGACGCCTGGCCGCAGGGCTGAGCCCGCGGCATCCTTCCGCCGGGACGGGGGATGCCACGGCGCGAGGTCGATCTCGGAGGAGCCGCTCCGCGGGGGCGACGCCCCCTCGGGGCCCCGCCCGCGTCAGCGGATCGCCGCTCCGCGGTTCTGCACCGGGATCATCAGCGCGAGCCCCACCGCGAGGATCAGCACGATGCCGAGGATCCCCAGGCGCGTGTCCCCCGTGAGGGACACGAACAACGCGAACAGCCCCGGCGCCAGGAACGACACCGCCCGGCCCGTCGTGGCGTACAGGCCGAACATCTCGCCTTCGCGACCCTCGGGCGTCGCCCGCGAGAGATAGGTGCGGCTGGCCGACTGCACCGGACCCACGAACAGCCCCAGCGCCAAGCCCGCGACCCAGAACGCCGGCTGCGACGTGCCGATGAACAGGATGACGGTGCCCAGCACGATGAGCCCCGACAGCGAGAACACGATGACGCGCTTGGGACCGAAGCGGTCGTCGAGGCGTCCGGCGAACATCGTGCTGACACCGGCGACCACGTTCGCGGCGACGGCGAAGTACAGCACCTCGGTCGAGGAGAACCCGAACACCTGCGCCGCGATGATCGCGCCGAAGGTGAAGACGCCGGCGAGTCCGTCGCGGAAGACCGCGCTGGCGACGAGGAACAGCAGCACCGGGCGGCTGTCGCGCCACAGCGACCGGAGCGTGCCCCACAGCAGCACGTACGACTGCAGGAAGCCGACGCGCACGCGGCGACTCTGCGCGGGGATCTCCGGCACCCGCAGGAGCACCGGGATGGCGAAGACCGCGAACCAGACCGCGGATGCCAGCACCGCCAGCCGCACGTTGAGACCGCCGTCCTTCGACACGGCGAGCAGGCCCGCGGCATCCGGGTTCCCGAAGCCCTGGATGAACAGCACGAGCAGCACGAGCAGCAGCACGATGCCCCCGACGTACCCCATGCCCCAGCCGAAGCCCGAGACGCGGCCGATGTTCTCGCGCGTGGAGACCTGCGACAGCATCGCGTAGTAGTTGACGCTGGCGAACTCGAAGAACACGTTGCCCACCGCCAGCAGCGTCGCGCCGAGCACGAGGTAGCCGGGCGTGCCGTCGACGAAGACCATCGCCGCCATCGCGAGCACCACGACGCCCGTATTGACGCCGAGCCACAGCTTGCGCCGACCCGTGCCGTCGCTGCGCTGACCCAGCACGGGGGCGAGGAGCGCGACCGCGATGCCGGCGAACATCAGCGCGTTGGCGACCACCGCGGCGTTCTCCGCCAGGGCCTTCACCAGTTCGGGGTTGCGCTCGTCGTCCCCGGCGGCGGCCACGATCGCGGGGTCGACGAACAGCGTGCTCGACAGATAGGTGCTGAAGACGAAGGTCGTGACGACGGCGTTGAAGGCCGCCGACCCCCAGTCCCACAGCGCCCAGGCCAGGACCGGGCGGCGACCCTTTTCGGTGGGAATGGATGCCGCGGGCGCGGCGCCGGGAGTGGACATGTCGCTCACGCTAGGACCCTTCGGTGAACGCGCGGATACGACGCGCGAGGACGCGTCGTCGTCGGCGCGTGCGCTCAGGCTAGACCCTCGAAGGTCCTCGAGCGGGGGTTTCCCGGGGTGGCGGACTACCGTGGAGTCATGGCATCCGAAACCCCCGTCCCCGCAGCCGAGGCGGACAACGCCCCCGAGCAGCTCACCTTCGCCGACCTGGGACTGGATGCCGCCGTGCTCAAGGCCCTCAAGGACGTCGGGTACGAGACCCCGTCGGCCATCCAGGCCGCGACCATTCCGGTTCTCCTCCAGGGCCGCGACGTCGTGGGCCTCGCCCAGACCGGAACCGGGAAGACCGCCGCGTTCGCGCTTCCCGTGCTGTCGCAGATGGAGACCGGCCACAAGAACCCGCAGGCTCTCGTGCTCGCCCCGACCCGCGAGCTCGCGCTGCAGGTGTGCGAGGCGTTCGAGAAGTACGCGGCGCACATCAAGGGTGTCTCGGTGCTGCCCGTCTACGGTGGCCAGGGCTACGGCCAGCAGCTGTCGGCACTGCGCCGCGGCGTCGACATCGTCGTGGGAACGCCCGGTCGCATCATGGACCACCTCGACAAGGGCACCCTCGACCTCAGCGAGCTGAAGTACCTCGTGCTCGACGAGGCCGACGAGATGCTGAAGATGGGCTTCGCGGAGGACGTCGAGACGATCCTCGCCGACACCCCGGCCGACAAGCAGGTGGCGCTGTTCTCGGCCACGATGCCGGCGCAGATCCGTCGCATCTCCGCGCAGTACCTGAACGATCCCGAAGAGATCACCGTCAAGACCAAGACGACGACCTCGGCGAACATCACCCAGCGCTACCTCGTGGTGTCGTACCAGCAGAAGATCGACGCCCTCACGCGCATCCTCGAGGTCGAGAACTTCGAGGGCATGATCGTCTTCACCCGCACGAAGAACGAGACCGAGACGGTCGCCGAGAAGCTCCGTGCCCGCGGATACACCGCCGCCGCGATCAACGGCGACGTCGCCCAGGTGCAGCGCGAGCGCACGGTGAACCAGCTCAAGGCCGGCAAGCTCGACATCCTCGTCGCCACCGACGTGGCCGCGCGCGGTCTCGACGTCGAGCGCATCAGCCACGTCGTCAACTACGACCTCCCGATCGACACCGAGTCGTACGTGCACCGCATCGGCCGCACCGGCCGCGCGGGCCGGACCGGGGATGCCATCAGCTTCGTCACGCCGCGCGAGCGCCGCATGCTCACCGCGATCGAGAAGGCCACGCGCCAGCCGCTCACCGAGATGTCGCTGCCGAGCGTCGATGATGTCAACGCCACGCGCCTCACGCGCTTCGACGACGCGATCACCGCCGCGCTCGAGGACACCGCCGCGATCGCGACGTTCCGCGACGTCGTCGCGCACTACGTCGCGCACCACGACGTGCCCGAGGCGGACGTCGCCGCCGCGCTCGCCGTTGTCGCGCAGGGCGACACCCCGCTGTTGCTCGAGGAGGAGACGATCGCTCAGCCGCGGTTCGACCGCGACCGCGATCGCGCTCCTCGCGAAGGAGGACGCGACGGGGGCCCGCGCCGCGAGCGCGACGCCCGCTTCGCGACCTACCGCATCGCCGTGGGTCGTCGGCAGCGAGTGGAGCCGCGTCAGATCGTGGGTGCCCTCGCCAACGAGGGGGGCCTTCGCCGCAACGACTTCGGGGCGATCCAGATCCGGCAGGACTTCTCGCTCGTCGAGTTGCCGGCGGATCTGTCTCGCGACACCCTCGACCGCCTGACCGACACGCGCATCTCGGGCGTGCTCATCGACCTGCGCCTCGACCAGGGCGGTCGCTCGGCGAAGCGCAGCGACCGGCCGCAGCGCCGCCCGCGCGACCGCGACTGAGCCCACGGCATCCCTTCGACGCCCCCGTGACCTCTCGGTTGCGGGGGCGTCGGCGTCCACGTCCGCGTCGCTCGCGAGGTGCCGACTTCGGCCGGGCCGTGTCGCGCTCCTGGCCGGTGGTCCGTCGCCCCCCCGGATCCGTGCGGGGCGGAACTCGTGCAATGGGGCGTCTATCGACCGCCCCGGTGCACGGATGGCGCCCCGATGCTGTCGCGGCCGCGGGGGGCCGGGGCGCGGGGACGACGGGCGGCGGCGCTGGGTGGGGCGCGACACCGGAAGTTGAGCCAATTCATATCAAGTCTGCTTGACGTCGCGAGGGGCCTGCGATAGCCTTGAGTCATCGCGGCTCAACCCGCGCAGCAGACTTTCCGCAAACCCCGAGTCGTGGCATCCGCCCGGCTCATGATCAAGGAGACACATATGCCACGTGCAGTGGGAATCGACCTCGGGACGACCAACTCCGTCGTGAGCGTGCTCGAGGGTGGCGAGCCCAAGGTCATCGCTAACGCCGAAGGCTTCCGCACGACCCCCTCGGTCGTCGCGTACACCAAGGATGGCGAGGTGCTCGTCGGCGAGACCGCCAAGCGCCAGGCCGTGACCAACGTCGACCGCACCGTCTCGTCCGTCAAGCGCCACATGGGCACGACCTGGACGTTCGACGTCGACGGCAAGAAGTGGACGCCGCAGGAGATCTCCGCGCGCATCCTCCAGAAGCTCAAGCGCGACGCCGAGGAGTACCTGGGCGACAGCGTGACGGATGCCGTCATCACGGTGCCCGCGTACTTCAACGACGCCGAGCGTCAGGCCACGAAGGAGGCCGGTGAGATCGCGGGCCTGAACGTCCTGCGCATCATCAACGAGCCCACCGCCGCAGCCCTCGCGTACGGCCTCGACAAGGGCAAGGAGGACGAGCTCATCCTCGTCTTCGACCTCGGTGGCGGAACGTTCGACGTGTCGCTGCTCGAGGTGGGCAAGGACGACGACTTCTCGACCATCCAGGTGCGCGCCACCGCCGGTGACAACCGCCTCGGTGGAGACGACTGGGACCAGCGGGTCGTCGACTACCTGATCAAGCAGTTCAAGGACACCACCGGTGTCGACGTGTCGGGCGACAAGATCGCCCTGCAGCGCCTCAAGGAGGCCGCGGAGCAGGCCAAGAAGGAGCTGTCGAGCTCGACTTCGACGTCCATCAACCTGCCGTACCTGTCGCTCACCGACTCCGGCCCCGTGTCGCTGTCCGAGACGCTCAGCCGCGCCAAGTTCGAGGACCTCACCAAGGACCTGCTCGACCGCACCCGCAAGCCGTTCTCGGATGTCATCCGTGAGGCCGGCGTCAAGGTCGACGACATCGCGCACGTCGTGCTCGTCGGCGGCTCGACCCGTATGCCCGCGGTCGCCGACCTGGTGAAGAAGGAGACCGGTCGCGACGCGAACAAGGGCGTCAACCCGGACGAGGTCGTCGCCGTCGGTGCCGCCCTGCAGGCCGGTGTCCTCAAGGGTGAGCGCAAGGACGTGCTGCTCATCGACGTCACCCCTCTGAGCCTCGGCATCGAGACCAAGGGCGGCATCATGACCAAGCTCATCGAGCGCAACACCGCCATCCCGACCAAGCGCAGCGAGACCTTCACCACCGCCGACGACAACCAGCCGTCGGTCGCGATCCAGGTCTTCCAGGGCGAGCGCGAGTTCACCCGCGACAACAAGCCGCTGGGAACCTTCGAGCTCACCGGTATCGCCCCGGCTCCCCGTGGCATCCCGCAGGTCGAGGTCACCTTCGACATCGACGCCAACGGCATCGTGCACGTGTCCGCCAAGGACAAGGGCACCGGCAAGGAGCAGTCGATGACCATCACGGGCGGCTCGTCGCTGCCCAAGGAGGACATCGAGCGCATGGTCCGCGAGGCCGAGGAGAACGCGGCGGAAGACAAGAAGCGCCGCGAGTCCGCCGAGACCCGCAACCAGGCCGAGACCCTGTCGTACTCGATCGAGAAGCTGATCAAGGACAACGAGGACAAGCTGCCCGAAGAGGTCAAGAACGACGTGCAGGCCGACGTCGACGCCCTCAAGACGGCGCTCGCCGGCGACGACGACGACGCGGTCAAGACCGCGTTCGACAAGCTCAACGCCAGCCAGGGCAAGCTCGGCGAGGCCATCTACGCCTCGTCGCAGGCCCAGGGCGAGCAGGCCGACCCCAACGTCGGTCAGCCCGGCAACGGTGAGACGCCGAACCCCGAGGAAGACGTCATCGACGCCGAAGTGGTCGACGACGACAACGACGACAAGAAGTAAGCGACAGAACTGATGGCACACAAGGACGACGAACAGCCCCAGGGCTCGGGCGCCGGTCCTGACGAGACGACGGGGCCGGAGGAGAACACCTCCGGCCCCGCGCCGTCGGGCGAGCAGGCTCCGGATGCCGAGGGCCTGACGATCGAGGACATCCTCGGCGCCGAGCAGACCCCCGAAGCCGCGGCAGAGGGCGCCTCCTCCGACAAGGAGGCCTCGCTGCTGATCGACCTCAAGCGGCTCCAGGCCGAGTACGCCAACTACCGTCGGCGGACGGAGGAGCAGCGCGAGCGCGAGATCGAACGCGCCAAGGGCGAAGCCGTGAAGGGCCTGCTGCCCGTCATGGACGACCTCGACCGCGCCGAGAAGCACGGAGACCTCGTCGAAGGCACCCCGTTCGCCGCGATCGGTGAGAAGGTGCGCGCGGTGGCCGAGCGGCTCGGAGTGGTCTCGTACGGCACCGCCGGTGAGCCCTTCGACCCGCAGCAGCACGAGGCGATCTTCCAGGCGCCCACTCCGGGCGTGACCCAGGCCACGGTGCTCGAGGTCGTCGAGGTGGGCTACCGCCTCGGCTCCGTCGAGCTGCGACCGGCCAAGGTCGTCGTCGCCGTGCCGGCTGAGTAGGAGGACGCATGGCGAGTCAGGACTGGTTCGACAAGGACTTCTACAAGGTCCTCGGTGTCGACAAGGGCGTGAGTGCTGCCGATCTGAAGAAGACGTATCGCAAGCTCGCGCGCCAGTACCACCCCGACTCGAACCCGGGCGACGCGAAGGCCGAAGCGAAGTTCAAGGAGATCAGCGAGGCGTACGCCGTGCTGAACGACCCCGAGCAGCGCGAGGAGTACGACCAGATCCGGGCCATGGGCTCGGGGGCGCGCTTCTCGGCGCCGGGATCCGGTGCGGGCGGCGGCTTCGACGACGTCTTCAGCCGGTTCGGGCAGCAGCGCGGTGGGACCACGGCGGGCGGATTCGAGGATTTCTTCTCGATGTTCGACCAGCAGGGGGCGGGCTTCGGGTCGGGTCGCTTCGGCCAGCCGTCGGGCGGATACCGGGGCTTCGGCGGTCCGCAGCGAGGCGCCGACGTCACGGCACGCACCACGCTCGACTTCGTCACCGCGGCGAAGGGCGAGACGATCACGCTGCAGGGCGAAGACAACGTACCGTTCAAGGTCAAGATCCCCGCGGGTGTCGCGGACGGCCAGAAGATCCGGTTGCGCGGTCGTGGCCGCCCGTCCCCGGACGGGGGCGAGAGCGGCGACATCGTGGTGACGGTGGCCGTTCGGCCGCACCCGGTGTTCTCCCGCGAGGGGCTGAACCTGCGGCTGACGGTCCCGGTGACCTTCACCGAGGCGGCCCTCGGCGCCACGATCGAGGTGCCGACCCTGGGCGGAGACCCCGTGCGGCTGCGGGTCGCCCCGGGCACCCCGTCCGGTCGTGTGCTCCGCGTCAAGGGACGTGGCATCCACTCGTCCAAGGGCACCGGCGATCTTCTCGCCGAAGTCCAGGTGGCCGTGCCCGACCACCTCGATGAAGCGGCCCGTGAGGCCCTCGAGCGCTTCCACGCGCTCGAACCGAAGGAAAACCCCCGCGCCGACCTCATGGCCAAGGCGCGACAGTAACGCCGAGTCCCTGGCATCCGGGACAATCGGATGCCAGGGACAGGCGATCGACGCGAAAGGAGAGGCCGTGTCCGAGAGAGAACTCGACGAGGACGCACCGATCTTCGCGATCGCCGTCGCCGCGGAGCTGTCGAACATGCACCCGCAGACGCTGCGGCAGTACGACCGGCTGGGTCTGGTCGTGCCCGCGCGCACACAGGGCGGATCGCGGCGATACTCGAGCCGGCACGTGCAACAGTTGCGGGAGGTCGCGCGACTGTCGAGCGAAGGCATGAGCCTGCCCGCGATCGCGCGTCTCTTGGCCCTCGAGGAGCGCGTGCACGACCTCTCGCGCCGCGTCGCGGACCTCGAGCGTCAGTTGATGGCCGAGCGGCAGTCGCGTCCCGGTGCGCGGGTCTTCGCCGCCGGCGCCACGGGCTCGGTCGTAACGCTCCGTCACGGTGCACGCGTGCGTCGCGCAACGGACGTGGTGCTGTGGCGCCCGCACGGCGTCCTCGGCCACGACGAGGGCTGACGGCGCGCGGCGACGATCGCGGCCGATCGCTCGGGCGCCTGGGACGGCGGGCAGCGGCGGCCGTAGAGTGCGAGGATGACGCCGTCCTCCGCACACCCCTCGCCGCGCGCGCGGGGGGAGACTGCCGCGACGAAGCGCTGGGAGAAGTGGACCTATTGGCCGCTGACCGGGCTCGCGTTGCTCTGGGTCATCGTGTATACCGCTCAGGTGGTCGGCGACGTGCGGGGCACGTGGCAGGGCGTGACGGGGATCTTCATGCTCGCAGCGCAGCTCGTCTTCGCCGGCGACTATCTGATCCGGCTGATGTGGGCCGCTCCACGCGGATCGTGGTTCCGCCATCACCTGCTCGACCTCGCCGTGGTCTTCGTTCCCACTCTGCGGCCGGTGCGACTGCTGGGGGCACTGACCCGCCTGGCGAGCTTCACGCGCACCGTCGGCAGCTCCCTCCGGGCCGAGCTGCTCATCTACGGCATCGGTAGCGTGCTGCTTCTCATCTGGCAGGTGTCGCTCGTCGTGCTGCAGGCGGAGCGGCACGCTCCCGGCGCGAACATCCTCACCTTCGGTGACGCGGTGTGGTGGGCCTTCTGCACCGTCACGACCGTCGGGTACGGCGACTACGCCCCGGTCACGGTCGTGGGCCGCGTCGCGGCCGTCGTCCTCATGGCCGGCGGCGTGGTGCTCGTCGGGCTCATCGTCGCGACGATCTCGTCGTGGGCTTCGGAGCGCGTCTCGCACGCCCGGCGACGGGAGCCGGCATCCACCGTCCAGGGCGACGACCCGACGCCCCCGTCGCGGTGACGCGTCCCGCGCGCGGCGGGCGCCCGCACCTTACGCGGGATCGAGGCGCAGCACCGTGGCGGACTCGCCGACGCGCAGGTCGTCGACGACGCGCAGCGTGCGCGCAACGTCGTCGACCGCGCCGATGACCGTGCCGAATCGTTCACGGTCGGCGCAGACCGCGGTGACGGTGACGAAGTGCGCCCCGGTGTCCCAGGTGTAGGTCGCGAATGGCGGGGTGCGTTCGTCGGCGGGAAGCGGCATCGCGAGCTTCTCGCCCACTCCGAGATGCGGGTTGCGGAAGGCCTCGGTGTCGTCGTACTCCATCGGCATCATGGCCCGGGCGGCTCGCAGCTGCGGCGTCGCCTCCTGCAGTTGTGCCATCACGACGAGCAGATCGGGGTCGGTTCGCCACACCCACACGAGTACTCGGCCGGCTGCCCGGCGCATGAGAAGCGGCGCAGCCTGGCTCGCCACCCAGGCGAAAACACCGCTTCCCGGACGCTCGGTCGCGCCGACGGCGCGATTCGCCTGCGCCAAGAGCATGCGGATGGCCGCCTTGCGGTGGCGTCGGCCGCGCCAGCCGAGGGAACCCGTGACGGGCACCCAGAGGTCGGCGGGGGCGTCGGCCTGGAGACGAGGCATGGTCTCAGACTACGATCACCGGCACGCGGGCACCTGGCAGATTCCGGTGTCGGGGGCGTGGATGCCAGATCCCCGCGCTCGCGTACGCCTGCGGCGGAAGCGCTCCCGCAATGTCGATGGTTCGTGCCACTCTTGATGCGCGGTGCTCGTGCCGCCCCGATCTGACATCCGGAGAACGTCGTGCTCGGAAAACTCCTCATCCGGTATCTCTCGAAGTACCGCTGGCTTCTTGTGGCCATCCTCGTGTTCCAGGCCGCGTCCGCGGTCGCGACGCTCTATCTGCCGCGCCTCAACGCCGACATCATCAACCTGGGCGTCGCGCGCGGCGACACCGGCTACATCTGGTCCCGCGGCGTGATCATGCTCGTGATCTCGCTCGGGCAGATCACCGCCTCGGTGATCGCCACCTACTTCGCGGCGCGAGCAGCCATGGCCGCCGGCCGCGACATCCGGCGCGACGTCTTCGAGCGGGTGAGCGGCTTCTCCGAGCGTGAGCTCTCGCAGTTCGGTGCCGGCTCGCTCATCACGCGCAACACCAACGACGTGCAGCAGGTGCAGATGCTGGCGATGATGGGCGCGACGATGCTCGTGAGCGCACCCCTCCTCGCCATCGGTGGCATCATCATGGCTCTCCAGCAAGACGTGGGACTGAGCTGGCTGATCGGCGTCGCCGTCCCCGTTCTGCTCGTCGCTGTCGCCCTCATCATCGCGCGCATGGTTCCGCTGTTCCGCAGCTACCAGACCAAGCTCGACGCCGTGAACCGCATCATGCGCGAGCAGCTGACGGGCGTGCGCGTCGTGCGGGCGTTCGTGCGGGAGCGCATCGAAGAGCAACGGTTCCGCGGCGCGAACACCGACATCCTCGTGGTGGGTCGCAAGGTGGGTTCGCTGTTCGTCCTGCTCTTCCCGCTCGCGATGCTCGTGCTCAACGTCACTGTCGTGGGTGTCATCTGGTTCGGTGGCATCCAGGTCGATGCCGGGGGCGTCGAGATCGGTACGCTCTTCGCCTTCATCCAGTACGTCGCGCAGATCCTCGGCGGCGTGCTGATGGCGAGCTTCATGACCGTGATGATTCCGCGCGCCGCTGTCTCGGCCGAGCGCATCGGCGAGGTGCTCGACAGCCGGTCGACGCTCGTGCGGCCCGAGTCTCCCGTGGCGGTCTTCCCCACGCCGGGCGAAGTGGTGTTCGACAATGTCGCGTTCGCGTATCCGGGTGCCGAGGCTCCGGTCGTCTCCGGGATCACCTTCACGGCGGCGCCGGGCGAGACGGTGGCGATCGTCGGGTCGACCGGGGCGGGAAAGACCACGCTGGTCTCTCTCATCCCGCGCTTGTTCGACGTCACCGACGGCGCGGTCCGCGTCGGCGGTGTCGACGTTCGCGAGGCCGACCTCGATGAGCTGTGGAAGGGCATCGGTCTCGTGCCGCAGCGCCCGTTCCTCTTCAGCGGCACCGTGGCATCCAACCTTCGGTTCGGTCGCGAAGAGGCCACGGACGACGAGTTGTGGCGCGCACTCGAGATCGCTCAGGGGCGAGACTTCGTCTCCGAGATGGAGGGCGGTCTCGAGGCTCGCATCGCGCAGGGCGGCACCAACGTCTCGGGCGGACAACGACAGCGCCTCGCCATCGCGCGCGCGATCGTCCACCGACCCCGCGTTCTCGTGTTCGACGACTCGTTCTCGGCCCTCGACCTCAGCACCGACGCGCGATTGCGCAGAGCCCTGTGGGACGAGCTGCCCGACGTGACGAAGATCGTCGTGGCGCAGCGCGTCTCGACCATCACGGGGGCCGATCGCATCGTGGTCCTCGAAGACGGTCGCATGGTCGGTCTCGGCACGCACGACGAACTCCTCCAGAGCAGCGCCACGTACCGCGAGATCGTCGAGTCGCAGCTGGGGGTGGAAGCATGACCGCCCCCGACGCCCTCACCGAGGAGGACCGCGCCGAGCTCGAACTCGCCGAGCAGGCTCGCCAGAATTCCGGCGACTGGAACAGCGTCGCCCCCGGCAAAGCGGCGGAGTTCGGCCCGAGCTTCCGCCGCCTCATCGGTCTGCTGCGGCCCTACGCCTGGGCCTTCGCGTTCGTGTCGTTCCTGGGGGCGATCGGTGTCGTCCTCGCGGTGCTCGCGCCGCGCGTGCTGGGTGACGCGACGAACATCATCTTCGAGGGCGTCGTCTCGAAGTCGCTCGCGCAGGGCTTCCCCGAGGGGACGCCCAAAGAGACCGTGGTGGAGGCGCTTCGATCCGCGGGTCAGGGCGACATCGCCAACATCGTCTCAGCGATGGACAACTTTCAGGTGGGCGCGGGGGTCGACTTCGACGCGCTCCGGATGGTGATCGTCACCGTCCTCGCGATCTATGTCGGCTCCTCCCTGCTGTCGTGGATCCAGGGATACGTCATCAACGTCATCATGGTGCGCACCATGTGGCGCCTGCGCGAAGACGTCGAAGCCAAGATCAACCGCCTGCCGCTGTCGTACTTCGACCGGGTGCAGCGCGGCGAGCTGATCTCGCGTGTCACCAACGACATCGACAACATCACGCAGACGATGCAGCAATCGCTCTCGAGCGCCCTGACCTCCGTGCTGACGGTGGTCGGCGTGCTCATCATGATGTTCAGCATCTCGTGGCAGCTCGCGCTCGTGGCGCTGGTGTCGCTGCCGCTCATGGCCATCATCTTCGGCGTCATCGGCCCCAAGTCGCAGAAGGCTTTCGGCGAGCAGTGGAAGAAGGTCGGCCGCCTCAACGCCCGCGTCGAGGAGTCATTCTCCGGCCACGCGCTGGTCAAGGTCTACGGCCGTGAGAAGGACGCGCGCGCCAAGTTCGAGGTCGAGAACGAGGAGCTGTTCGAGGCGAGCTTCCGAGCGCAGTTCCTCTCCGGCATGATCATGCCCGGCATGATGTTCGTCGGAAACCTGACGTACGTCGGCATTGCGGTGCTCGGTGGCCTCATGGTCGCCGGCGGGCAGATCCGCCTCGGCGACGTGCAGGCGTTCATCCAGTACTCGCAGCAGTTCACCCAGCCGCTGTCGCAGCTGGGCGGCATGGCCGCGGTCGTGCAGTCGGGCACCGCGTCGGCCGAGCGGGTGTTCGCGCTCCTCGATGCGGACGAGCAAGACCCGGATGCCGCCGACGCTCCCGCCCATGTCGAGGGTCGCGGCGTCATCGAGTTCGAGTCGGTGCGCTTCGCGTACACGCCCGAGCGACCGCTCATCCGCGATCTGTCGTTCCGCGTCGAACCGGGGCAGACGGTGGCGATCGTGGGCCCGACCGGTGCCGGCAAGACCACCCTCGTGAACCTCATCATGCGGTTCTACGAACTCGACGGGGGACGCATCCTCCTCGACGGTCAGAACATCGCCGACCTCCGTCGCGACGACGTGCGCTCACGCACCGGCATGGTGCTGCAAGACCCGTGGCTGTTCGCCGGCACGATCCGCGACAACATCCGCTACGGCCGCGAATCCGCCACCGACGACGAGATCATCGAGGCCGCCGTCGCCACACGCGTCGACCAGTTCGTGCACTCGCTGCCCGAAGGCTACGACACGGTTCTCGACGAGGACGCCGCGAACGTCTCGGCGGGGGAGAAGCAGCTCATCACGATCGCGCGCGCGTTCGTCGCGCGTCCGTCGGTGCTGATCCTCGACGAGGCGACGTCATCGGTCGACACGCGCACCGAGCTGCTGCTGCAGCAGGCGATGGCCGCACTCCGCGAGGGGCGTACGTCGTTCGTCATCGCGCACCGTCTCTCGACGATCCGCGACGCCGACCTCATCCTCGTGATGGAGCACGGTGACATCGTCGAGCAGGGCTCGCACGACGAACTCATCCAGCGCCAGGGCGCGTACTGGCGGTTGTACCAGTCGCAGTTCGAGAGCGCCGCCGACGAGGAGACGCTCGTCGAGGTGGACGCTTCGCGCAGCTGACGCCGTGCCGGGGCGCGATCCGTGTAGCTGACCGCACGTCGGGGCGCGATCCGTGTAGCTGACCGCACGCCGGGGCGCGATCCGTGTAGCTGACCGCACGCCGGGGCGCGATGCGTGCAGCTGATCGCGCGTCGGGGCGCGATGCGTGCAGCTGATCGCGCGTCGGGGCGCGATGCGTGCACCGGGGCGCGCGATGACCGCCCCAGTGCACGGATGTCGCCCCGGCGCGGCAACCCGCCCCAGTGCACGGATGTCGCCCGGGCGCGGCTACCGGCCCCCGGTGCGGGACTGCCGCCCCGGTGCGCGGGTGCCGCCCCGGTGCGCGGGTGCCAGCCCTGTGGGCCGTGGCATCCGGGGGCCCCAGAACCCCTCGGGTACAGTTGTCGGGCGCATGCACCGCACCGTGCGACCCGTTCCGCCGCACAGATAGGCCTCACCACCCGTGACCACTCCTGCGACGCCCGCCCCCGATTCCTCCCCCGATCGGCCGCTCCGGGTCCTCATCGGCGCCGACACCTTCCTCCCGCACGTGAACGGAGCCGCGCGCTTCGCGGAGCGACTCGCCGCGGGCCTCGTGGCGCGGGGGCACGATGTGCACGTCTCGGCGCCGAGCGTCGGCCACGGCAACTCCGGCACCTTCACCGAGGTGATCGAGGGCGAGCCGATGACGATGCATCGCCTCCCGGCATACCGCTTCCTGCCGCACGACTGGCTCACCTTCGTCCTGCCGTGGCGGTCGAAGCACTACGCCCGCCAGGTGCTCGACCGGGTGAAGCCGGACGTCGTCCACATCCAGTCGCACATCGTCATCGGCCGCGGTCTCGCCCGCGAGGCCCGCAAGCGCGGCATCCCGGTCATCGCGACCAATCACGTCATGGCCGAGAACATCCTCGACTTCACGACCCTCCCCGACGCGCTCGACCGAGTTCTCGTCAAGCTCGCCTGGGCCGACGCCAAGCGCACGTTCGCCCTCACGCGCGCAGTGACGACACCGACCCGCCGCGCGGCGGACTTCCTCGAATCCACGCTCGGCATCGACGGCGTCATCCCGATCTCCTGCGGTATCGACCGCTCGAACTACACCGCCGACCTCGAGCCGCGCGACGCGAACCGCATCCTGTTCGTGGGGCGTCTGACGACCGAGAAGGGCATCGACGTCGTTCTGCGCGCTCTCGCGCAGCTCGATCCGGCGCTGGACGCGACGTTCGACATCGTCGGCGGTGGCGATCAGCGCCGCAACCTCGAGCAGCTCGCCGAGGAGCTCGGAGTGACCGACCGCGTCACGTTCCACGGGCACGCGTCGGAGGAGGACCTGCGCGCGCTCTACACGCGCGCCAGTGTTTTCGCGATCGCTTCCATCGCCGAGCTGCAGTCCATCGCGACGATGGAGGCCATGGCATCCGGGCTTCCGGTCGTCGCCGCGAACGCCGTCGCCCTCCCGCACCTCGTGCACGACGGCGAGAACGGGTACCTCTTCGAACCCGGGAACGCCGAAGAACTCGCCGCGCGCCTCACCGACGTCCTCGTCGCCGCGCCCGACGACCGTCGGCGCATGCAGCAGGCCTCGCTCGACGGCGTCCGCGTGCACGACATCGGTCGCACGCTCGACACCTTCGAGGCGCTGTACCGCGGACGCCCACTGCCGGAGTGACCACGTGCACGTGGTGATGTTCGCCGACCAGCACGTGGAATCGCTGGGTGGAGCGCAGGTGTCGATGCGGCTGCAACGACGATTCCTCGAGCGCGCCGGGCACACCGTCACGATCGTCGCCCCACGGATGCACCGCCCCGCTCCCACCGACGCCGCGTACGTCGACCTGCCCTCGGTGCCGGTCACCCTCGATCGCGAATATGCGCTGTCGTGGCCGGGCGCCCGCACGGATCGCTTCGTGGATGCCGCTCTCGCGGACCGTCCGCCCGTCGACGTGGTGCATGTGCAGGCGGACTTCTGGGGGGCCTTTATCGGCCACCGCTACGCGGCGCGGCACGGGCTGCCCGTCGTTCACACGATGCACAACCGCGTCGACGTCGGCATCGAGGCGACCGCGCCGTTTCCCGGTTTCGTGCTGCGAGTGCTGAACGCGTGGGCGCGGCGGGCGCTGCGCCCGGCGGTGCGGAGCGCAGGGGGCAGCGGTGGATCGGACGGCTGGGCCTACCTGCGGCGTCTCGCGGCCCTCTCCGCCGCGGTCACCGCCCCCTCCGCGCACTTCGCTCGGCGCCTCGAGGCCCACGGCGCGGTGCCACGAAGCGGCGATGCATCGGCTCCCGGTCATGCGGCCGCGCACGGCGGCGTCGACGTGGTGTGGAACGGCATCGACGACGACCTCCTCGACGCGGCTCTCGCTCAGGGCACGGCCGCACGTCGTCCCGGCCGCCCGCGCTTCGTGTGGATCGGTCGGATGAGCCCCGAGAAGCGTCTGCTGCCGTTCCTCGAGGCGGTGGCGACGTCGGGCATTGACGCCGAGGTCGAGGTCATCGGCGGCGGGGCGCAGCTCCGCGCGGCCCGCCGCCTGGTGGAGCGCGCACGGCCGGTGGCATCCATTCGCTTCTCGGGGAGGATGCCGTACGCCGAGACGCTCGCGCGCCTCGCCGCCGCGGACGCCGTCGTGCAGACCTCGATCGGCTTCGAAACGCAGGGGATGACGGTGTTCGAGGCCGCGTCGCTCGGCACTCCCGCCGTCGTGAGCGACCCCGACATCGCGGACGAGCTCGGCGCGGGCGTGTGGAGGGTGACGGATGCCACGGTGTCCGCGCTCGCCGAGACGCTCCGCCGCGCCGCCGCGGATATCGCCGCAGGTTCCCCGGTCCCGGTGGATCCGACGATCGGAGAGCGGTTCCGCCAGTCGTCGCGCACGGCCGCGATGGTCGAGGTCTACGCGCGCGCAGCTCGGCGCTGAGCCCGACCGGGGCGAATCGCGGCCGTCCGAGGCGGAGCGGTGTTCTCCGGGGTCGTCGCGCGTGCCGGAGGGGTTCGGGAGGTCGTGGCATCCACGCCTCCGGGGAGCCGGCGGGGGTCGGTGGGCACGCGGCCGTAGCCGTCGGTGTGAATGAGCCACGCCGATGCACCGATGCCGAGGAGGACGAGGACGCCGAGAGCAATGAAGTAAGCCATGGCAGAGAAGCTACGTCTGTACGAATCATGCCCACGAGTGGCATGATGGACGTCCATCATCGCTTTTCTGCCATCGGAGGGTCCATGCGTTCCGTCGCCGTCGTCGTCCAGCCCGGTTTCGCGCCGTTCGAATTCGGTCTCGCGTGCGAGGCGTTCGGACTCGATCGCAGCGATGACGGCATCCCGAACTTCGATTTCCGGATCGTCAGCCCCGAGCCCGGGGCGGTCCCGTCGAACATGGGCTTCTCGATCAACGTCGAACGAGGGCTCGACGCGGCCGAGGACGTCGACATCCTCGTGCTCGCTCCCATTCCGCGTGCACAGTGGGGCGCGGTGGACCAGCGGGTCCTGGAGCTCGTGCGGCGCGTTCACGCCCGGGGCGCGTGGCTGCTGAGCGTATGCAGCGGGTCGTTCGTCCTCGCGGCATCCGGCGTGCTCGACGGTCGCCGCGCCACCACGCACTGGCGCTACGCCGACACCATGAGCCGCATGTACCCGGAGATCGACGTCGACCCCGATGTGCTGTACGTGCAGTCCGACAACATCATCACCAGCGCCGGCACCGCGGCGGGGCTCGACGCCTGCCTGCACCTTCTGCGTCAGGAACTCGGTGCCGAGCTGACGAACCGCATCGCGCGGCGCATGGTCGTCGCGCCGCAGCGCGACGGCGGGCAGGCGCAGTTCATCGCTTCGCCGCTTCCCGTCGACACCTCGCTCTCCCTCGCGCCGGTGACCGAATGGATGCTCCAGAACCTCCACGACGACCTGCCCGTCGAACGCCTTGCCGCCCGCGCGCACATGTCGCCGCGGACGTTCGCCCGCCGGTTCAAGTCCGACTTCGGTGCGACACCGGCGGCGTGGTTGGCTCGGCAACGGTTGCTGCACGCCCAGCGGCTGCTCGAAGAGACCGATCTCGGACTCGATCGCATCGCGGCGGAGTGCGGCTTCGGTTCCGCCGCGGTGCTGCGGCAGAACTTCGCCCGCACGATGGGGCTCACCCCGACCGCGTACCGCGCCCGATTCTCGTGCGCGCACGAGCCCGTGGCATCCCGGGAGCCCATCCCCGCCTGACGCGCGGCTCTCTCCGGTCCGCGAGACGTCATCGCGCCGTCATCTCCCGCGCAGCCTGCGCCGGTCTCGTCGGTGCGATAACGTCTCGCGGTTGCGAACCCGGTGACCCATTGCCGCCTCGGGAGTGCGCTGCTAAACTTGAGTCAACGCAGCTCAAGTTTGCGAAAGACTTCCCAGGAGAACGAATGAACGCCACGCAGCAGCCGGGGCAGGAAGACGCCCGCAGCGCCCTCGAGCAATTCGGCATCAACCTCACCGACCGGGCCCGCCAGGGCAAGCTCGACCCCGTCATCGGGCGCGACAGCGAGATTCGGCGCGTCAGCCAGGTCCTCACCCGTCGCACCAAGAACAACCCCGTGCTCATCGGCGAACCCGGCGTCGGCAAGACCGCCGTCGTCGAGGGCCTCGCGCAGCGCATCGTCGCGGGCGACGTCGCCGAAAGCCTCAAGAACAAGGAGCTCGTCGCTCTCGACATCTCGGCACTCGTCGCCGGTGCCATGTACCGCGGCCAGTTCGAGAAGCGCCTGAAGAGCGTCCTGAAGGAGATCACCGAGTCCGACGGGCGCATCATCACGTTCATCGATGAGCTGCACGTGCTTATGGGTGCCGGTGGCGGCGAGGGCTCGGTCGCGGCATCCAACATGCTCAAGCCCATGCTCGCCCGCGGTGAGCTGCGCCTCATCGGCGCGACCACGCTCGACGAGTACCGCGAGTTCATCGAGAAGGATGCCGCGCTCGAACGCCGCTTCCAGCAGGTGTACGTCGGCGAGCCCACGGTCGAAGACACCATCGCGATCCTCCGCGGCCTCAAAGAGCGCTACGAGGCGCACCACAAGGTCGCGATCGCCGACGCGGCGCTGGTCGCGGCGGCATCCCTCTCCAACCGGTACATCCCGTCGCGGCAGCTGCCCGACAAGGCCATCGACCTGATCGACGAGGCCGCGTCGCGCCTGCGCATGGAGATCGACTCGGCCCCGCTCGAGATCGACGAGCTCCGCCGGCACGTCGACCGGCTCAAGCTCGAAGAGCTCGCGCTGAAAAAAGAAAAGGACGCCGCCTCGAAGGAGCGTCTGGCGACCCTCCGCGAGACCCTGGCCGCCGAGCAGGCGAAGCTCGACGAGCTGCAGGCCCGGTGGGAGCGCGAGCGTGCGTCGCTCAACCGCGTCGGTGACCTCAAGACCCGCCTCGACGCCGCCCGCGTGGATGCCGAGCGCGCCCAACGCGAGGGCAACCTCGAGCGTGCGTCGCGCCTGCTGTACGCCGACATCCCGGCGCTCGAACGGGAGCTGATGACCGCCGAACGCGAAGAGCCCGCCGGCGACCGCATGGTCAACGAGCAGGTCACCGACGAAGACATCGCCGCCGTGATCGCCGCGTGGACCGGCATCCCGGTCGGGCGTCTCCTGCAGGGCGAGACCGAGAAGCTGCTGCACCTCGAGCGCGAGCTCGGCAAGCGCCTGATCGGACAGAAGGATGCCGTGAAGGCGGTGTCCGACGCCGTCCGGCGTTCGCGGGCGGGCATCAGCGACCCGAATCGCCCCGTCGGCTCCTTCCTGTTCCTGGGCCCCACCGGTGTCGGAAAGACCGAGCTCGCGAAGGCGCTCGCCGACTTCCTCTTCGACGACGAGCACGCCATGGTGCGCATCGACATGTCAGAGTACGGCGAGAAGCACTCCGTCGCACGGCTCGTCGGTGCCCCTCCGGGGTACATCGGCTACGAGCAGGGCGGTCAGCTCACCGAAGCGGTGCGTCGGCGCCCGTACAGCGTCGTGCTGCTCGACGAGGTCGAGAAAGCCCACCCCGAGGTTTTCGACATCCTGCTGCAGGTGATGGACGACGGGCGGCTGACCGACGGTCAGGGCCGCACGGTCGACTTCACCAATGTCATCCTGATCCTGACGTCCAACCTCGGTTCGCCGATCCTCATCGACCCGACGCTCTCGATCGAGGTCAAGCGCGAGCAGGTGCAGGCGCTGGTGCGGCAGGCATTCAAGCCGGAGTTCGTGAACCGTCTCGACGACATCGTCATCTTCCAGGCGCTGACCGAGGACGACCTCGCTCAGATCGTCGAGCTCGCGGTCGACGCCCTGCACAAGCGGCTGCGCGAACGTCGCCTCACCCTCGCGGTCACGCCCGACGCGCGGTCGTGGCTCGCCGAGCGCGGGTACGACCCGGTGTACGGCGCGCGTCCGCTGCGGCGGCTCATCCAGTCCGAGGTGCAGGACCGCCTCGCGATGGCGATCCTCGCCGGTGGGGTGCATGACGGAGACCTGGTGAAGGTCGACGTGGCGAGCGACGGCGAGTCGCTCGTGCTCACGAGCGCGGGCCCCGCGGCCGAGCAGGGCGGCGCCGTGGACGACGACGTGATCGAGGCCGAGATCATCGAGTAGCTGTCGGGCGCCGCGGCAATGCGGTGCTGCGGCGTTGTGGTGCTGCGGGGTGCTGCGGTGCTGCGGCCCCCGCGGTGTCGCGCTGCGGGCCACGCCGGGGTCGGCACTCATGCATAAACGCGATTCGCGCGCATAAACGCGGTGTCCCCGTGTTTATCGTCGCGGATCGCGTTTATGCGTGGGGCGGGATGCCACGGCGGTGCCCGCCGCGACGCCCCGCCCGGCCTGCGCGCGGGTGCGCGCGCGGCCTCGCTACCCTGGCCGCATGACCATCGCGACGGCCGACCTCTACGACGAGCGCGGCGACGAACTGGACTCCCTCTCGCTGCAGCTGCTCGACCTCGGCGGACACGTCGCGTTCGACGGCCCGGTGCGCACGGTGCGCTGCCACCGCGACAACGCGCTTGTGAAGGAGGTGCTGGCCACCCCCGGCGACGGCGCCGTGCTCGTCATCGACGGCGGTGGATCGCTCGAGTCCGCCCTCGTCGGCGACCTCATCGCCGCGTCGGCGGTCGAGAACGGCTGGGCCGGGATCATCGTGCACGGGGCGATCCGGGACCGCGAAGCGATGGCATCCCTGCCGCTCGGGGTCAAGGCGCTCGGGTCGAATCCCCGCAAGAGCGCGAAGGGCGGCGTCGGTGAGATCGACGTCCCCGTGACGATCGCGGGTGTCGTGTTCGCGCCCGGCCGGCACGTCTGGGCCGATGACGACGGTGTCGTGGTCGAACGCTGAGTGCTTGAGACACACCGATTCCCGTTCGGAAGCGTCGCGGCGAGACCGCATTCCGCCGACGAGAAAGGCGCAGGCTGCCGCCGCGATGTCGGCGCGATGAAGTCTCGGCGAAGTACACCGGGCGCGCGCGGCACGGGGCGCGAACGGCGCGGGGCGCGCGCGGCACGGGCGCGAACGGCGACCGGCACGAACGGCGACCGGCGCGATCGGCGCCCGGCGCGAGCGGCGCGCCCCGACCCGTCTCAGGCGTCGAGCAGCAGCGTCTCGTCGAGGGGGCGACGCTTGCGGGGCGCGGCCTCGCGGGCGCGGACCGCCGCGTCCGCGGCATCCGGATCGCCGAAGGCGCCGACCGCGATCACGGTCACGGGGGCGAGGCGGGCGTCGAGCTCGAACGCCGTACGGAGGGCGTCGGCCGAGAACCCTCCCATCGTGTGGGTCGCGAGTCGGCGGGCGTGCGCCTCGATGGTGAAGAACGCCGCGGCCTGCCCGGCGTCGTAGGTGGCCCAGGGGCGCGGATTCCCCTCGGCGTCGGTGTTCTCGGCGAGCACGACGAGCAGTGCACCGGCAGCCGGTGCCCACCCCTGGTTGAAGCCGACGAGCGAATCGACGATGCGCGCGTGCGCGTCGGTGCCGCGGCGGGCGAGCAGGAAGCGCCACGGCTGGCTGTTGTTCGCGGACGGCGACCACCGGGCGGCCTCGAGGGCGGCACGCAGGGCCTCTTCGTCGATCGGGGTCTCGGCGTCGAAGACGCGGGTGCTCCAGCGCTCGGCGAGGACGTCGAGGATCGGGACGTCGGTCTGTGCGGTGCGGTCGAGAACGGGGGACATCAGTACTCCTGGGGATCGATACGGTGCGGGGGCGCCGTTGACCCTTTCCATCGAACGCCGTCGTCGCGCGTGATGTTCCCGTGTGACGGAGAAAGTCCGGTCACAGACCCCAGGATGCCGGCCCCGCGGTGCCCGCCGGGTACTCGTCGAGCGGCACCTCGTCGGCGCGCCACGCGTCGATGACCGGCTGCACGATGCGCCAGCACTGCTCGGCGGCGTCACCGCGGACCGCGAGCATGGCGTCGCCGTCGAGGATGCCGGAGAGAACTTCGCCGTAGGCCTTCAGCCCGCCCTCGCCGAGGTCGGCGGCAAGGCTCACGCGCTCGAGTTCGAGGGGGTCGTCCGCACCGTTGACGTTCAACCCGAGGCTCATGGTGTCGGGGCCGAGCGAGAACGTCAGCACCGTCGGCGAACTCTCGCCGATGAACCCGCCGGGCAGGTGTCGAACCGGCTTGAAGGTCACGGTCACCGCCCGGTCACCGCCGTCGGATCCGAGGCCCTTGCCCGAGCGCAGCACGATCGGCACGCCCTGCCAGCGGGCGGTGCGCACCTCGACGGTCATCTCGGCGAGCGTCTCGGTCTGCCGGGACGGGTCGACACCGGGCTCGTCGACGTACGACGTGAAGTGCCGGTCGCCGATCGTGCCCTCGGTGTAACGCGCGCGACGGGAGCTCGTGACCGGGTCGTCGTCCCAGACGTGGGTCGCCCGCAGGACCGCGGACGTGGCGTCACGCAGATCGAGCTGGTCGAGCGAGGAGGGCGGCTCCATCGTGACGAACGCCATGACCTGCAGCAGATGGCTCTGGATCATGTCGACGAGCGCCCCGGCGTGGTCGTAGTAGCCGGCGCGGCCCTCCAGCCCGAGCTTCTCGGGGTAGTCCACCGTGATGGTGGCGATGTCGTCCGCTGACCAGACGCTCTCGATGAGGCGGTTCGCGAACCGAACACCGAGGAGGTTCAGCACCGTCGAGCGGCCGAGGAAGTGGTCGATGCGGAACACCTGCTCTTCGGGCACCAGTTTGGCCACGAGCGCATTCAGCGCGTGAGCGCTGGCCTCGTCGGTGCCGAACGGTTTCTCCAGGGCCAGGATCGTCCCCTCGGGAATCGTCACGTCGGCCAGGGCGGCGCACGCCTTCTCGGCGACGGCGGGCGGAACGGCGAAGTACAACGCCGGTCGTCCCTCGGCGGCATCCAGGAGTCGCTGCAGATCCGCGGCCTGGGTGATGTCGGCTTGACTGTAGGTCGTGTCGGCCACGGTCGCGAAGGCCCCCTCGGCGCCGGTCGTCGCGAACGCCGCGCGCACGACGTCGCGCCAGTGCTCGTCGGTCCAGTCGTCCATCCCCGCGCCGTGCAACCGCACCGACCGGTTCGGTTCGCGCGTGAGCAGCTGCCCGAGAGCGGGGAGCAGGAGACGCGAGGTGAGGTCGCCCGAGGCGCCCAGGATGATCAGGGTGGTGTCCGCCGACATGCCGCCCACCGTAGCGCCCCCCGCCGACGTCGCGAGGTCGCTTGCACCGAGCCCGCGGATGCCACTAGCGCGACGCTCTGTCCGGATGTCGGCATCCCCTGCCACAATCGCGAGGGTGAGCACCCCGATCGAAGACTACGCCGTCCTCAGCAACTGCCGGTCGGCGGCTCTCGTGTCGCGGGAGGGCAGCATCGACTGGCTGTGCCTGCCCCGGTACGACAGCGGGTCGATGTTCGCAGCGCTCTTGGGCGATGAATCCCACGGGGCGTGGTCGTTGCGGCCCACCGACCCGGATGCCACGGTCACACGTCGGTATGACGAGGGCACGTTCGTGCTGGTCTCGCGGTGGGAGACGCCGACCGGCGTCGCCGAGGTGCACGAGGCCATGCCGATCGAGGAGGGCGTCGAGGCGGTGATCCGGCGGGTCGTCGGCATCTCGGGTGCCGTCGACTTCGTCAGCGAGGTGCGCTTCCGCTTCGACTACGCGCGGGCGGTGCCGTGGGTGCGGCAGGTCGGTCAGGGACACGAGCACGCGATCCTCGCGGTCGCCGGCCCGGATGCCGTGGTGCTGCGTGGTCCGCGGCTGATCGCTGTCGACACCGCCCACCGAGCGCTGTGGACCACCGTCGCCGGGGAGAGCGTCGACTCGGTGCTGGCGTGGGGTCCGTCGTGGCAGGACCCGCCCGCCCCGATCGACGTGGATGCCACGCTCAAACGCACGACCGAGTGGTGGGCCGAGTGGGCCGCACGGGTGATGGCCGGCGGCGAGCACGCCGAGCTCGTGACCCGATCACTCCTCGTGCTGCGCGCGTTGACGCATTCCGAGACCGGCGGGATCGTGGCGGCCGCCACGACCTCGCTGCCCGAGGATTTCGGGGGCGAGCGCAACTGGGACTACCGGTACGTGTGGTTGCGCGACGCGGCCCTGACGCTCAGCGCCTACATCGACCACGGCTTCCTCGAGGCGGCTCGGCGCTGGCGCCGCTGGCTGCTGCGGGCGATCGCGGGCGACCCGGCCGACGTGCAGATCATGTACGGCATCGCGGGGGAGCGGGATCTCCCCGAGCGCGAAGTCGCGAACCTGCCGGGCTACGGCGGCGCGCGGCCGGTGCGCATCGGCAACGGCGCGGTCGATCAGTATCAGGCCGACGTCATCGGCGAGGTCATGGTCGCCTTGGAGGCCGCGCGCAACGCCGGAGTGTCGGAGACGACGTTCTCGTGGGCGCTGCAACGCGCGTTGCTCGCTCAGCTGGTGCAGTGGTTCGACCGCCCCGACAACGGCATCTGGGAGATGCGCGGCGAACCGCACTTCTTCACCCACTCACGGGCGATGGTGTGGGCGGCGTTCGACCGCGGCATCCGGGCCGTCGAGCGGGACGGGCTCGACGGCGAGGTCGAGACGTGGCGGGTCCTGCGTGACCGCGCGCGCGCCGACATCGACGCGCGCGGTGTGCACGCCGGCGGGTGGTTCACGCAGCACTTCGACACCGACGAGGTCGACGCGTCGCTGCTGATCCTGCCGCAGGTGGGGTTCTGCGCGTACGACGACCCCCGCATGCTCGCCACCGTGGCCCGCATGGAGCAGACCCTGATGCCCGACGGGTGGCTGCTGCGGTACCGCACGACCGGCGTCGACGGTCTGGCCGGCGACGAACACCCCTTCCTCGCATGCTCGTTCTGGCTCGTCGGCCAGTATGCGCGGTCGGGGCGCCGCGCCGATGCGGTCACCCTGATGCGACGGCTCACGGCGGTCGCCAACGACGTGGGTCTGTTGTCCGAGGAGTACGACCCGCGCGGACGACGGCACGCCGGCAACACCCCGCAGGCACTGTCGCATCTCGCGCTCGTCGCCGCAGCGGACGCTCTCGGCACCACCGGCCCGTGAGCCGCGCGCGGGCTCTAGAGTCGTGCCATGAGCGACGACGACGTCGAGCTGAACCGCCTGCGCGAGCGCGTCTACGGCGACACCGGAGCACCGGCCACCCCGGGTGAGATCGCGCGCCTCGCCGAGCTGGAGGAGATGGTCCGAGCGCGGCGGACCCCGGACCGGGTCGCCCCGCCCGCTGCCACCGCACCGGACCCGACCGCGGAACCCGAGGACGAGCCGGACACCCCCGCGCCCCGTCATCACCGCGGAGTCGTCGTCCTCGCGGCGCTCGCGGGAGCGGGCGTCCTGCTCGGGGCGGGCTTCGCCGCCGGTGTCGCCTCGCCCGCCTTCCTCGCCGCCTCGCCGACGCCGTCTCCCACCTCGTCGGAGCCCTACCCGGAGCTGGTCCTGCCGCAGACCGACGACGACGTGATCTCCGCGAGCCTCATCGACGACAGCGGTATCGATCGCGCCACCACCCGTTACATCGCGGTCATGCGGGGCTTCCGCGTGTTCCTGGCTCAACCCGAACGCGGAGACGGCGTCTGCGTCGTCACGTTCATCGTCGTGAACGACCAGCCCTGGTCGGCGGGGTGCACGACCGGGAGCCCCTTCGACGACGGTGCCGTCTTCGGCATCGACCAGCACTTGAGCATCGCGCTCGGCGACACGTCGCGGATGTCGATCCGGGGGACGCCGGTGCGCCTGTCCGACTCGGTGACGGCCTACGTCACCGAGTGAGCGACCCCGCGGCCCTCACGGAACGACACGAGAAGCGGGATGGATGCCAGAAGCCGTGGCATCCATCCCGCCGGTGACCGGGCCCGAGCCGGTCAGCCCCGCAGCGCCTCCGCCAGCTTGACGCGGGCCCCCATGCGCAGCAGGGAGTTCTGATAGATCCGGGCCGCGATGGCGATCGCCGCGACGCACGAGGCGATGAGGATCAGGAGCGACAGCACGGGCTCCCACCACTGCGCGTCGCCCAGGTACATCCGCAGCGGCATCCCGACCGGGGCCGAGAACGGCACGTACGACATGATCGTCAGAACGACGGGGTTGTCGTTGAAGAAGATCACGAGGAAGTACGGCGCCATGACGAGCATCGTGATGGGCGTCGTGGTGGCCCCGATGTCCTCCTGGCGCGAAACCATCGCCGCGGCCGCCGCGAACAGGGATGCCAGCAGCACGAAGCCGAAGAGGAAGAAGATCGCGAACCACGCGATCGGTGCGCCGAGCGCCCCGAGCACTCCGATCTGATCCGTCACGGCCAGACCCACCACCGCCACCGCTGCCAGGAGAAGGATCTGCGCCATCGCGAGGATCGTGTTGCCGAGCACCTTGCCGGCCAGCAGCGCCCGCACCGGGATCGCCGAGATCAGGATCTCCACGACGCGGGTCTGCTTCTCCTCGACGACGCTCTGGGCGATCGTGCCGCCGAACGTACTCGCGGCGATGAGGAAGACCACGCCGAAACCGAGCGCGATGAAGTAGCGGAGCACGTCGGCGGCACCGGCGCCGGGTTCGAGCGACTCCACGGGGGGCGTCTCACTCAGCATCTGCAGCAGAGTGCCCGGCACCCCGTCCTTCACCACGACGGTGTAGTCGAACGCGGGGTTCGACGACCCCGATACCAGGGCGGCATCCACGGTGTCGTCTTCGACGAGGGCTCGCGCGGCGTCGTCGGAATCGGCGACCGTCGCTTCAATGCCCTCGAGACCCGAGAGCGCCGACTGCGTCTGGCTCGTCACGGCGACCGGGATGCCGCTGCCGACCGCATCGCGTGCGGCGAAACCGCCCCACAGGACCGACGCCAGCGCGGCGACGACGAGGATCGCGGTCGAGATGACGAAGGCTTTGCTGCGCAGCTTGGAGCCGATCTCGCGCTCGGCGACGAGCCACACGCTCTGCAGCTCGCCGGGCGCGCCGGGCGTCGACCGGCGCGGCGTCGTTACGGTGCTCACTGGATGACCTCCTTGAAGATGTCCGCGAGAGTCGGACGCTGCGGCGCGAAGCTGGCGACGTCGCCGCGGGCGACGGCCGCCCGCAGCACGGCCTGTGCCGTGTCGTCGTCGGCGGCGTCGAAGACGGCGTATCCGCCGTCGAAGTCCCTTACCGTGATTCCGGGCTGTTCGCGCAACCAGCCGGCATCCCCACCCGAGAGCAGCTCGTAGCGGTGCGTCGCGTGCTCGGCGCGGAGGGCCTCACGGCTACCGGCCGCACGGATCGTGCCACCGGCGATGATGACGAGGTCGTCGCACAGACGCTCCACGACGTCGAGCTGGTGCGAGGAGAACAGCACGGCGGTGCCGGTGGACGCCTTCTCCTGCAGGACGCCGGCGACGACGTCGACCGCGAGCGGGTCCAGACCCGAGAACGGCTCGTCGAGGATGAGCACATCGGGCTCGTGGACGAGTGCGGCGGCGATCTGCGCGCGCTGCTGGTTGCCGAGCGACAGGGTCTCGACGAGGTCTCCCAGGCGCTCACCGAGGCCGAGCCGCTCGAGGAGCGCCGTGGCCTTGGCCGTGGCCTCTGCCTTGCCGAAGCCGTGCAGCCGCGCGAGGTAGGCGATGTGCTCGACGACCTTCATCTTCGGGTACAGGCCGCGCTCCTCGGGCATGTAGCCGAAGCGTCGCCGATCGGCGGCGGTCAGGGCCGCGCCGTCGATCGCGACGGTGCCCGCGTCCTTGGCGAGCACGCCCAGCGCGATGCGCATGGTCGTCGTCTTCCCGGCGCCGTTTCCGCCGACGAAGCCGGTGAGCCGGCCGGGGGCCACGGTGAAGCTCACGTCGTCGAGGACGCGGCGACCGCCGTAGCTCTTGGTGATGCCGTCCAGTTCGAGCACGGTCCACCCCTTTCTGGTGATGGCTCCACGCTACGGATGGCGCCGGGCAGCGGCATCCGCCTCGGGGAGGGTTTGCGCTCCTCCCCCGTGCGGGGGAGACGTCGGAGGCGGACGCGACGCGGGATGACCGGCGCCCGGGTCGCGGTCCCGGGGCGACCTACGTCAGGCCGTGGCGGTGGGCGAGCACGACCGCCTGCACGCGGTCGCGCGCCCCGAGCTTCTGCAGCACGTTCGACACGTGCGTCTTCACCGTGGCCTCGCCGATGTACAGGCGCGCGGCGATCTCGGCGTTGCTGAGCGCCTGCGCGACGAGGCGGAGCACTTCGGCTTCGCGTTCGGTGAGAGGCTCGGCCAACCCGAGAGGCTCGGCCGTGGCCGCGCGCGGGGCGGGTGTGGATGCCACCGCCTCGGCGCCGGCACCCGCGAACCGCGCGATCACCCGACGCGTGACCTCGGGCGCGAGCAGCGCGTCGCCCGCTCCGACCACCCGCACGGCGGCCACCAGCTCCTCGGGACCGGCGTTCTTCAACAGGAAACCGCTGGCCCCCGCCGCGAGCGCGTCGAACAGGTAGTCGTCGCGGTCGAACGTCGTGACGATGAGGACGGCGGCGTGCGAAGCGGGGTCGGCGACGATGCGGCGCGTCGCCTCGAGACCGTCCATATCGGGCATCTGCACGTCCATGCAGATCACGTCCGGCTGCAGCTCCGCGGCCGCGCTGATGGCCTCGACGCCCGTGCCCGCTTCTCCGATGACCGTGATGTCGGCCTCGAGGGACAGGATCGTCCGGAAGCCAGCCCGCATCATCGCGTGGTCGTCGACGAGTAGCACCCGCAGTTCAGACATGCGAGACCCCCGCGTCCACCAGGGGCACGCGGACCCGTACGAGATACCCTCCGCGCGCCCGCGGCCCTATCTCGATGCTGCCGCCCGAGACCGCGGCGCGTTCGCGCATGCCCCGCTGGCCCAGCCCCGGCGCGGCGGAGCCGCCGCGGCCGGTGTTGGTGACTTCGAGTTCGACGCTGGTGTCGTCGTAACGCACGCGCACGTCGGCGGTCGCGTCAGGTCCCGCGTGGCGGCGGGCGTTCGTGAGCGCCTCCTGAGCGATACGGAACAGATTCACCTGCACGAGCGGTGGCGGCTCCACGGGCGGGTCGCCGATGACGGCGAACGTCGTCGGCAGCCCCGCGGCCGACGCCTCCGCGACGAGCGACGGGATGGATGCCAAGCCGTGCGTGGTCGGGGCGGTGTCGGTGCCGGGTACGTCTCCCTCGATGGCATCCGGGGTCCGCAGGGTTTCGAGGAGGTGGCGGAGCTCGCGCAGCGACGTGCGCGCGGACTCCTCGACACCGCTGAGCACCTCGCGTGCTTTATCGGCGTCGCGGTCCATGACGGAACGGGCGACGCCGGCCTGCACACCCATGAGCGACACGTGATGGGCGACGACGTCGTGCAACTCACGGGCGATGCGGACGCGGTCGAGGGCCACCGCCTGTGCGGCCGTGATCTCGCGCTCGGCCTCGAGCTCGGCGGTGCGTTCCTCGAGGGCCGCGCGCTGCATCCGCTGCTGATGCGAGCGCTCGCCGAAGTAGTACGCGCCTCCGAAGAAAAGGGCATTGAGTCCGAGCGCCAGCAACTGTGACGCAACGAAGGGCGAGAACGCGCCCGTCCGGGAGGGGAACCCCTCGGGCACTTGATCCACGGGCACCGTCGCGTCCTGGAACATCGTCACGAACAGCCAGGCGAACATCGCGAGGGTGATGGCCACGCGGACGATCGTCGCCCGGCGTCGGTCGGTCGACCACGCCCCCACGGTGTAGATCGCGATGAAGATGGCGATGTTGCCCGCGTACACCTCGGGGATGCGCAGCGTCACGGCGAAGAAGTACGCCAGCGACACGATCACCGCCACGACCGACGGCCACCGGCGGCGGAACGCGAGCGGGACCGACAGGACGGCGACGTACACGACGGCGAGCACGAACTCGGACTGGCGGTCGCCGTAGATTCCGGCGACGGAGGACAGCACCGCGCTCAGCAGACCGCCGACGAAGAGCACAGCCGCGAGCACGATGTCGTTGCGCCACTGCGCTCGCGAGAGGTTCGGCATCCTTCCACGTTATGGGCACGCCCGGCGTTCGGCATCCCCCTCCGGGCGGAGTCAACCCCCGGGGGGAATAGGGCCGAGGAAGAAAAGCTTGCAAGTGAATGCACCGGGCGTTTCCCGCCCTCGTCGTCCCAGAGAGGAACATCGTGACCGAGTACACGATCGGCTACATCGTCGGAAGCATCTCCAGCACCTCGATCAACCGCCGTTTGGCGAAGGCGCTCGAGAAGGTGGCGCCCGAGGGCGTGACCCTGAAGGAGATCCCGATCAAGGAGCTGCCGTTCTACTCGCCCGACTACGACGGCAACTTCCCCCCGGTCGCGCAGGAGTTCAAGAGCGCGATCGAGGACGCCGACGGCGTCATCATCGTCACCCCCGAGTACAGCCGCTCGATCCCCGGCGTCCTCAAGAACGCCCTCGACTGGTCCGCCCGCCCGTACGGTGAGGCCTCGTTCAACGACAAGCCCACCGCCGTCGTCGGCACCTCGCAGGGCGGAATCGCCACCGCGGCCGGGCAGCAGCACCTGCGCTCGGTGCTCCTGCACTACAACGCTCTCGTTCTCGGTCAGCCCGAGGGCTACATCCAGTCCACGCCCGGTCTGTTCGAGGACGACGGCACTGTCACCGACGAGTCGACCGCGGCGTTCCTCCGCTCGATCATCGAGGCGCTCGTGACGCTGGTGCGACGCACGGCACCCGCCGAGGTTCCCGCGGCCTGACGCTGCGCCTTCCCGGTTTGGGGCGCGTTTCGCGTTCTGGGGCGTGTTTTTTCACGCCCCACGGCGGAGAACGCGCCCCAAACGCGGGGCCGAACGACCGCGTCGGGTCAACCGCCGAGCGCGTCGGCCTTTCGACGCAGCAGCGTGGCCTCTCGCTTGTTGCGCGTGAGCGTCGCGGCGGCGAGCAACTGGGCGCGGGCGTCCTCGATGCGTCCCAGGCGCGCGAGCAGCTCGCCGCGTACCGAGGGCAGCAGGTGCGAGCCGCCGAGGCCCGTGGCATCCATCGCGTCCACGATCGCGAGGCCCTCCTCGGGGCCGGATGCCATCGACACGGCACCCGCACGATTCAGCTCGACGACGGGGTTCGCGGTGATGCGGCCGAGTAGCTCGTACAGCAACACGATGCGGTCCCAATCCGTGGTCTCGACGCTCGCGGCCTCCGCGTGACACAACGTGATCGCGGCTTGCAGCTGATAGGGACCACGCCCCTTGCCGAGGGCGTCAGCGCGTTCGAGGAGTTCGCGTCCGCGAGCGATCGCCGAGCGGTCCCAGCGCCGGCGGTCCTGGTCGGCGAGGAGCACGGGATCCCCGTTCGCGTCGACGCGGGCGGCGAATCGGGATGCCTGGAACTCCATCAGCGCGGACAGGCCGAGCACCTCCGGCTCACGGGGGAGCAGCCGATCGAGGACGCGGCCGAGGCGCAGCGCCTCGTGGGCCAGTTCGGTCCGCAGGACGGCGTCGCCCGTGCTCGCGACGTAGCGCTCGGTGAAGATGAGGTAGACGACGGTGAGGACCGCTCTGCGCCGCGCGGGCCACTCGGCGGGCTCGGGCACCGCGAAGGGGACGCGCGCCGCGCTCAGCGCCTTCTTGGCGCGGACGATCCGCTGCTGCATCGTGGGGACGGACACGAGAAACATCCGTGCGATCGCCTCGATGTCGAGGCCGCCGACGACGCGAGCCGGCGTCGCGACGATCCGGGCACCTTCGATGCGCCAGATCGCCGCGACGCGGCGCGGGAGGTCGGGGTCGGAGGTCACCGCGCGGACTGCTACTCGCGCCAGCCCTCTTCCTTCTGGATGTACTCGTTGTCGGCGAACGCCGCGAAGTCGGTCTCGTCGGTCACCCGGCGCACCTCGAGCTTGTTGCCGGCGATCAGCGGCGCGCGTCGCGCCCACTCGATCGCCTCGTCCCGCGACGACACCTCGATGATCCAGAAGCCGTTGAACAGTTCGTGCGTCTCGCCGTAGGGGCCGTCGGTGACCACGGGCTCCTCGCCGCCGAACTCGACGACGAAGTTCTGGCTCATGTCCTCGGCGAGGCCGTCGCCGGCGACGAGCACGCCGGCCGTCATCATCGCCTCGTTGTAGGCACCCATCTCGTTGATGACCTGCTCGAACGGGATCTGCTTGTACGCGGCGTACGCCTCGTCGGTGCCGCGCATGATCAGCATGTACTTCGTCATGGTCTCTTCTCTTCCCTGCTGACGTGGATTCCGGGGGAGCGGATGCTTGCCCCTACTATCGCGTCGAACGGCGGCGGGCGGAATCGACAGGGCGTCGGGGAAGTTTCCGGGATGCCGTCACTCGCGGATCATCCGCGACACCGCGCCGTCGAAACCCGGATCCGATCACTCGTCTCCGGGGTCGGAGCCTCCACCGTCGGCTCGCCGGTTTCGCGCAGCGGTCTCGCGACGGAGCTGTACGAACCCGACGGCCATGAACGCGAGGCCGGCCGCGAGGAACGCGACCCGCAGGGCCAGATGCACCTCGGGGAACAGCAGGTTCGGGAGGGTCAGCACGAACACGGCCGCGACGAAATACCCGACGGCGGTCGATCCGTGGGGATCCTTGGTCGATGCCATGGAGCACCTCCTTCATCGCTCAGAGCCTACGAACACCGCCGCTGCCGCGCCTCCCCCGTGCGACGGAGAAGAGGGATGCCGTCAGCCGAAGATCATCGGGAGGTCGTCGTCGACTTCCCCGCGCGAGAGGTCGAGGTCGGCGACGACGGGGACGTGGTCGCTCGGCGCCTCGCCCTTGCGTTCGTTGCGGTGGATCTCGGCGCCCTGGACGGCATCGGCGAACGCCGGAGAGCCGAGGATGAAGTCGATGCGCAGCCCCTCGTTGCGGGGGAAGCGGAGCTGCTTGTAGTCCCAGTACGTGTAGCCCGTGGGGACCAGCGGGCGCACGACATCGGCGAGTCCGGCGGATTCGAACGCCGTGAAGGCGGCGCGCTCGGGCGGCGAGACGTGCGTGGTCACGCCCTCGATGACCGTGGGGTCGCCGTTGTCGGCATCCGTCGGGGCGATGTTGAAGTCACCGGTCAGGGCGAGCGGAAGGCGGGGATCCGCCGCGAGGGTGTCTTCCGTGTGGCGACGCAAGGCGTCGATCCAGTCGAGCTTGTAGCGGTAGTGGGGGTCGTCTAGCCCGCGGCCGTTCGGGACGTACAGGCTCCACACCCGGACCCCGTCGATGGTCGCGCCGAGCGCGCGCGCCTCTTTCGGCAGGTCGGGGCCTTCCTTGCCCTTCTCGAACCCGGGCATGCCGGGGAAGCCGATCTCGACGTCTTCGATCGGCTCACGGCTGGCGATCGCGACGCCGTTCCACTGGTTCAGCCCGTGCGCGACGACGTGGTACCCGGCCTCTTCGAACGCGGCGTACGGGAACTGCTCCGTCTTGCACTTGATCTCCTGCATCGCCAGCACGTCGATGTGCTCGCGCACGGCGAATTCGACGGTGCGGGCGACGCGGGCGCGGATGGAGTTGACGTTCCAGGTGGCCAGGCGCATGGCATCCAGCCTACTTTCGGCCGCCGACACCGCCGTCCCTCCCGGGGTGTCCCGCTGCCGGCGCAATAGACTCGTCGCCGTGACCGCCGCCTCCACGCCCGAGCTCGAAGCCGACCGCCAGGCCCTCATCGGCCTGATCTCCGACGAGGCGGTGTTCCACGGCGACTTCACGCTCTCGAGCGGGAAGAAGGCGACGTACTACGTCGACATGCGCAAGCTCACCCTCGATCACCGCGCCGCCCCCGCGATCGGGCGGCTGGTCCTCGACCTGGTGAAGGACCTCGACGGCGTGGTCGCCGTCGGCGGACTCACGCTCGGTGCCGACCCCATCGCCAACGCCGTCATGCACGAGTCGGTGCACGCGGGCCGCCCGCTCGATGCGTTCGTCGTGCGTAAGGAGCCCAAGGACCACGGTCGCGGACGCCAGATCGAAGGCGCCGACGTGAAGGGGAAGCGCGTCGTCGTCGTGGAGGACACGTCGACGACAGGCCAGTCGGCTCTCAAGGCCGTCGAGGCCCTCCGTCGTGAAGGTGCCGAGGTCGTCGCGGTCGCCGTCATCGTCGACCGGAAGACGGGAGCGCAGGCCGCGATCGAGGCCGAAGGCCTGCAGTGGCTGGCATCCATCGACCTCGACGACCTCGGACTGCAGCCGCAGTAACTCCTCGCGGCCGTTCCGAGAACAGGCGATTCCCTGAGAACAGGCCGTCTCGGCTCTGATCGACCTGTTCTCGTGGTGTTCCCTGTTTTCGCGATACGGGTCGGATGTCGCCATCGGGCAACGTGGTTAGTCACCGTTCTCGCGATGAGGGCCGGATGCCGCCCGCCCGGCCGTGCCGGGGTCAGTCGGTGCCGTCGCCGGGGCCGTCGAACGGGTCGCGGCCTCCGTTGCGCCGGGAGCGTCGCCACTGCACGAGGAACGCTACGAGCGTTCCGGCGGTGATGAGAAACGCCGTGAGAAGCCAGAGTGTGCGGTCGTCCATGCGGGGGTCCTCGAGGGTCAGGGGCGCTTACCGGCGGCGGCGTCGGCCACGATCTTCGCGATGCGCGCCTCGCGCGTCTGCGGTCGCACCGCCATCGCGATCTGGGTCAGTCCGAATTTGCGGCTCGAGGGGGGAAACGCGTCCCAGTTGGCGCGTGCGGCCGGAACGGCGTCGAGAGCCGCGGTGAGTTCCGGTGGCTCGATGCCCGCCTCGGGCCCGTCGAGCACCTCCCAGGCGCCGTTGGCGCGGGCGACCTCGAGGGCGCGGATGCCGGCTGGGCGGAGCCGACCCTCGGCCTCGAGCCGGGCGATGCGGGCCTTGTTGGTCGCGGCCCACCCGCTCGTCGGGCGCCGGGGCGCGAACCACAACCCCGAGCTGACCTCGTCGAACACGCGCACCGGTCCGTCGATCCAGCCGAAGCACAGCGCCTCGCAGATGGCGTCTTCGTAGGCGACGTAACGCCCGGCGTCGGAACCTCGGCCGCGCAGCAGCCACGCGCCCTTCGACACGGTGTGGTTCTCTTCGAGCCAGCGGCCCCATTCCGCAGCGTCGACCGCCGCGACCTTCACCCCGTCGTCGAGCGCACCCACGTCACAGGCCTTCCGCGAGACCCTCTTCGCCGTCGGCGAGGTCGGTCTCGACGGGCTCGTCGCGCACGAGCTCGGCGACGGAGGAGAGGATCTCGTCCGGACGGAAGGGGTACTTCTCGATCTCACGCTGATCGCTGATGCCGGTCATCACGAGCACGGTGTGCAGCCCGGCCTCGATGCCGGCCACGATGTCGGTGTCCATGCGGTCGCCGATCATGCCGGTGTTCTCGGAGTGCGCTCCGATCCGGTTCAGAGCCGAGCGGAACATCATGGGGTTCGGTTTCCCCACGATGTAGGGCTCTTTGTTGGTCGCCTTGGTGATGAGCGCGGCGATCGCACCGGTCGCGGGCAGGACCCCTTCGGTCGACGGGCCCGTGGCATCCGGATTCGTCGCGATGAAGCGCGCGCCGTCGCGGATGAACCGGATCGCCTTCGTGATGGCCTCGAAGGAGTAGTTGCGCGTCTCGCCGACGACGACGTAATCGGGAGCCGTCTCGGTCATGATGAAGCCCGCCTCGTGCAGGGCGGTGGTCAGACCCGCCTCACCGATGACGAATGCGGAGCCGCCGGGCATCTGCGACCGCAGGAAGTCGGCGGTCGCCAGGGCCGAGGTCCAGATCGAGGACTCGGGTACGACCAGCCCCGAGGCCCTCAGCCGGGCGCTGAGATCGCGCGGCGTGAAGATCGAGTTGTTGGTGAGCACGAGGAACGGCGTGCCCTCCGCCCGCCACTGCGCGAGCAGCTCGGAGGCGCCGGGAATCGGCGTGTTCTCATGAACGAGCACGCCGTCCATGTCGGTGAGCCAGCACTCGATGTCGCCCCGGGTTCGCATGGGCTCAGCCTATCCCCGGGGGCCGACACGGCCACGAGGAAGACCAGGAGAGCGGGCCGCGGCCTGCGGAGCCGCGGCCCGCTTCGCGCGTGCTTACTTGAACGCGTCCTTGACGTTCTCGCCGGCCTTCTTCGCATCGGCCTTGGCCTGGTCGGCCTTGCCCTCGGCGACGAGCTTGTCGTTGTCGGTGGCGTTGCCGATCGCTTCCTTCGCCTTGCCCGTGATGTCCTGGGCGGCGTTCTTGATCTTGTCGTCGAGACCCATGATCCGTTTCCTCTCGTGAATGCAGACGTCGCGCCGGGCGGTGTCGCCGTGGCGGCGTCGGTGTTCTCATCTCTCAGACGCGTGTCGAACGCCTTTCGTCACGCCGCCGCGCGAAAAACTTCACGAGATCGATATTCCGCATCGGGAATGCGCCCGTGACGGCGGAGAGCGATCTCGTTAGGGTCGTAGAGTGGCGCGCGACGAGTGGGACCCCCGGAACCTCCCCGACCTCTCCGGGAGGTCGTACCTGGTGACCGGGGCCACTCGGGGGCTGGGGTACTTCTCCTGCGAACAGCTCGCCGGTGCCGGCGCTCACGTGTTCCTGACCGGACGCAACCCGAACCGCCTCGTCACCGCCAAAGCAGCGGTCAAGCGGACGCATCCGGATGCCTCGGTCGAGACGCTCCTGCTCGACACCAGCAACCTCGGGTCGGTGCGCGCGGCCGCCGCGACCGTCCGTGCGCGCGGTCGTCTGCACGGACTCCTGATGAACGCGGGAATCGTGCACCCTCCGAAGACGCGGGAGCTCGCCGGCGGTCACGAGAAAGTCTTCGCCACCAACGTCCTCGGCCACTTCGCCTTGGCCGGCGAACTGCTCAAGCCCCTGGCCTCGGCGCGCGGCCGCATGGTGTGGGTGGGCAGCATGTCGACGTCAATCTGGACGCACGTGCCCACAGACCCGGAACTCCGCGAGGGCTACACCCCGTGGCGGGCGTACGTGCAATCCAAGGCCGCCACGACGGCCCTGGCCCTCGAGGCGGATCGGCGCCTTCGCGCGCACAGCGTTCCGGTCGAAAGCCTCGTCGCGCACCCGGGCTACTCCACGAGCGGGAGGACCCGCGGCATCCGGGGCGTCAACGAGCCGACGCGTCTCACGCGTTTCGTCGACAACCTCCAGGCCCCGTTCACCCAGTCCAAGGACGAGGGGGCCTGGGCACTCGTGCGGGCGCTGGTCGACCCCCTCGCCGAGGGCGGATCGATGTACGGCCCGGCGCTCGTGGCGCGCGGTGGCCCTCGCTCGGCGACGCCCGCGCGTCGGACGCGCGACAGTGCTCTCGGGGCCGATCTGTGGCGCGCGTGCGAGACCGGGACGCACGTCCGGTGGCCGTTCGAGAGGGTGCGCCGCACGGCATCCTGAACCGCCCGGGCGATGTCGCGATCTCCCCCTACAGTGATCGCATGGACCAGACGATCGTCCACGGGCTCGACGCCGACGATGCGCGCGGGCTGTCGGCCGCCGCCGTCGCCGAGCGGGTCGCCGCGGGGCAGACGAACGCCTTCACCGCCGACAGCAGCCGTTCGGCGTGGAACATCGTCCGCGCCAACGTCTTCACGCTGTTCAACGGCATCGTCGGTGCCTGCTTCCTCGTGCTGCTCCTCCTCGGCCGCTGGCAGGACGCGCTGTTCGGCGTCGCCGCGTTGTCGAACGCCGTCATCGGGTGCGTGCAGGAGTTTCGCGCGAAGGCCGCGCTCGACCGCCTCGCGCTGCTGAACGCTCCGCGGGCGCGCGTGCGGCGCGACGGCGTCGACGCCGAGATCGCTCCCGCCGACGTCGTCCGCGACGATCTGCTCGTCCTGCGCGCGGGCGATCAGGTGCCCGCCGACGCGGTCGTCGTCGATTCCCGGGCGCTGCAGACCGATGAGTCGATGCTGACGGGCGAATCGGATGCCGTCGACAAGAGGCCGGGCGACGAGGCGCTGTCGGGGTCGATCGTCGTCGCGGGCGAGGGGACGGCCCGCGCCACCCGCGTCGGGGCCGAGTCGTACGCCAACGCCTTCGCCAGCGAGGCCAAGAGGTTCCAGCTCGTCTCGAGCGAACTGCGCACGTCCATCGACCGCGTGCTGCGCTGGGTCGGATGGGGGATCGGGCCGATCGGGCTGCTCGTCCTGAACGCGCAGATGATGGTCGCCGGGGGATGGGTGCAGGCGTGGGAGCAGCGCACGTGGTCGCAGGCGGTGGTGAACACGATCGCCGCGCTCACCGCGATGATCCCGCTCGGTCTCGTGCTCATGACGTCGATCGCGTTCGCGGTCGGTGCGGCGCGCCTGGCGCGCAAGAAAGTCCTCGTCAACGAGCTGCCGGCCGTCGAGGGCCTCGCGCGGGTCGACGTCATCTGCCTCGACAAGACCGGGACGCTGACGGCCGGCGAGATCCGTTTCGATGCCGCGCTCGAGCTGCAGTCCATCGGCGGCTGGCGCGATGCCCTGGCCTGGTACGGCGCCGCGGACGACGCGAACGCGACCGCCCAGTGCCTGCGTGACCCTTTCCCCGTCACCGCCCCGCTGACGGCGGCACAGCGCATCCCGTTCTCCTCCGCGCGCAAGTGGAGCGCGGTCTCGTTCACGGGGGCGCCCGGCGGCACCTGGGTGCTCGGAGCTCCCGAGATGGTGTTCGGCGACACCGCGGCGGATGCCACGAGCGAGCTCGGCGCAGCCGTGACGCGTTTGGCGTCATCTGGGCGTCGCACGCTGGTACTCGCCCACGCCGCCGCCGATCTCGACGACACCGACGTCGCGGCGGAGCGCTTTCCGGAGGGTGCGGTCCCGGTCGCCGTGCTGACCTTCGTGGAGGCGGTGCGCCCGGATGCCGCGGAGGCGCTCGCCTACTTCCGGGCGCAGGGTGTGGCCGTGCGCGTCATCTCGGGCGACAACCCCCGCACCGTCGCCGCGATCGCGCGCGAGGTCGGGCTCGACGTCGACGAGGGGTACGACGCGCGCGGCCTGCCGGACGACGACGACGCCCTGGGCCGCGTCCTCGAGGAGTACACGGTGTTCGGCCGTGTCACGCCCGACCAGAAGAAGCGCATGGTGACGGCCCTGCAGGCGCGCGGACACGTGGTGGCCATGACCGGCGACGGCGTCAACGACGCCCTGGCCATCAAGACCGCCGACATCGGCATCGCCATGAACTCCGGCGCGGCGGCCACGAAGGCGGTCGCCCGGCTCGTGCTGCTCGACGGACGGTTCTCGCATCTCCCCTCGGTCGTCGCCGAGGGGCGCCAGGTCATCGCCAACATCGAGCGCGTCTCGATGCTGTTCCTCACCAAGACGGCCTACGCGACCGGGCTCGCCGTGCTGTTCGGCGCACTCGTCATGGAGTTCCCGTTCCTGCCGCGGCAGTTGTCGATCACCGACGGCCTCACGATCGGCATCCCGGCATTCTTCCTCGCGCTGCTGCCGAACACGCAGCGTTACGTGCCCGGATTCCTCCGGCGATCGCTGAGTTTCGCGATTCCGGCCGGGCTCGTCATCGCGATCGCGCTGACCCTGTACACGCGCGCCGCGATGGCGCTCGGGTTGAGTGTCGAGCAGTTGCGTACGGGCGCGACGATCATCCTCGCGATCGTCGCCATCTGGGTGCTCACGGTGCTCTCGCGGCCGGTGACGCGCGTCAAGGTCCTCGTGATCGGCGCGATGTTCGTCGCTCTGACGGCGATCTTCACGATCCCCGCGCTCGGGGAGTTCTTCCAGCTGCGCGATCCGGGCGAGGAGGGTGCCTGGCTCGTCACCGGTGTCGTCATCTCGGCCGTCGGGGCGATCGAGATCGTGCGATTCGTGCACCGCCGGTTCGTGCGTCGCACGCTGCGGGCGGCCGATGCGACGGCGCGGAGCGGCCCGTCGTCTCAGGCGATCGGCGATGGATCCGACGCGGCCGGGGCGGTGCGAGCGAAGTAGCGTCGCGCCGCCGGGGGGATCCAGACGGCGGCGATGACGACGACCGCCGCGAGCAGGGCCACCGCGATCGTGGGGTCGAGCTCGGTCAGCGCGACCGCCAGAATCTGCAGGACCACGAGGAGCGTCAGGTAGGCGGTCAGGAGGTTCCGCGCGAGGCGACTGCCTCGTGCGAGCGACGACCCTCCGGCGACCGTGAGCAGACCCAGCAGGATGGTCGCGGCCCCGACGAGCGAGACGGCGAGAACGTCCGTGGCATCCACCTCGTATCGGGCGAGGAGCACCAGCACGCCGAGAGCGGTGTTCGCGAGCCCGCCGACGTAGACGAGGACCACCGCGACGGTGACGGGGAGGGGTCGGCGGAGATCAACGGTGGGGGTCATGGCTGCCTCATGCTCGGCGGCTCGCGGGAGCCGATGGGGGCCAGCGTAACGGCCGCGTCCAGAGCGGGGGAAGGCGACCGCGCGCGGAATCCCGGCTCAGCGCGTGAGCCAGACCGAGCCGCCCGCACCGTCGGGCAGCGTCACCTCGACGCCGTCTGCGCGCACCACGTCGCGCGAGACGACCTCGAGCTCGTGGCCGACGTCGATGCGCCGGTCGACCAGGGCGCGCAGCAGCGCGGGATCGCGGTCGCTCACGCGCAGCACGCGACCCGAATGACCGGATGCCGCATCGGCGAGGAGCACGAAGGGTTCGCGGTGCACCGCGCCGGTGGCATCCGGGATCGCATCACCGTGGGGGTCGAACCGGGGGCGTCCGAGTCGCTCGTCGATGCCCTCCAGGAGTCGGTCGCTGAGCGAATGCTCGAGCAGGTCGGCCTCGTCGTGCACCTCGTCCCACGTGTAGCGGAACTCACGCACGAGCCACGTCTCGATGAGTCGGTGACGGCGGATGACCGAGGCGGCCCGACGCTGGCCGGCAGCGGTGAGCGACACGGGACCGTAGGGCCGGTGGCTGACGAGCCCCTGTGCCGCGAGCTTCTTGACCATCTCGGTGACGCTCGAGGGGGCGAGGCCGAGCACCGCGGCCAGCTGCGACGGCGTGATCGGGTCGTCCTGCCACTCCGTGTGGTGGTAGATGGCCTTGAGATAGTCGTCGGCCACGGGCGATTCCACGCGTTCAGCCTAACCGCCGGTGAACACCAGCCACAGGAGAACGGCATTCAGCGAGATGAGGAACACCGACGCCGCCACGCCCGCCGCGGTCGTCACCGCGCGGTTGCGATAGGTGCCCAGGACGTCCCGTCGGGCCGTGAGCGCCACCAGCGGCACGAGAGCGAAGGGGATGCCGAACGACAGGACGACTTGGCTCAGGACCAGGGCGAGCGTGGGGTCGATGCCGAGGCCGAGGATGAGGAGCGCGGGGACCAGGGTGACCAGGCGCCGCGCGAGCAGCGGCACCCGGATCCGAAGGAGACCGTGCATGATCTCGGCACCCGCGTACGCGCCCACCGAGGTCGAGGCCAGGCCGCTGGCCAGCAGACCCACCGCGAACAGCGTCGCAACCAACGGTCCGAGGCCGTCGCGAAGAGCCGCGTAGGCGCCCTCGAGGCTGTCGGTGCCGCTGACGCCCGTGAGATTCGCCGCGGCCAGCAGGAGGATCGCGAGATTGACCGTGCCGGCGACGGCGAGCGCGATCGTGACATCCCATCGCGTGGCCCGGAGCAGTCGCGGGGTCGACAGGCCGCGCGCGGCCTCGAGGTTCTCGGGCGTGCTCGGCTGCGGCGGCGCGAAGCGGTCGCGGCTCAGGGCCGAGTGCGCGTAGATGGCGTGCGGCATGATCGTGGCGCCGAGGATCGATGCGGCCAAGAGGACCGACGTGGAGCCCTCGAACCGCGGAACGAGTCCCGAGACCACGCCGCCGGGATCGGGCGGGGCCAGGAACAGCCCGGCGGTGAACCCGACCGCGATGATCAGGAGCAGGCCGATCAGGACCGTCTCGAAGGCACGGGCGCCCCGCCGCGATTGCACCACGAGCAAGCCCATCGAGACGACCCCGGTGATCGCGCCACCCCACAGCAGCGGGATGCCGAACAGCAGATGCAGTGCGACGGCGCCGCCGATGACCTCGGCGACATCGGTGGCCATCGCCACGAGTTCGGCTTGCAGCCAGTACGCCCTCCGCGCCCAGGGCCGCCGGATGCGCCTGCCCAGCACCTGGGGGAGGCTTTCGCCCGTGACGATCCCGAGCTTGGCCGAGAGGTACTGGATCAGCCACGCCATGACGTTGCCGAGCACGACGACCCACACCAGCAGGTACCCGAACACGGCGCCGGCGGTCATGTTGCTCGCGACGTTCCCCGGGTCGAGGTAGGCCACCCCGGCGACCATCGCCGGGCCCAACAACCACAGTGCGCGCCCGGTGCTGCGGCGAGGCGGGGCGACCTCGAGAGTTTTCGGCATGCCGAAACCCTACCGATTTTTCGGCGGGCCGAAAAGCGCTGACGTCCGGCCGCGCGTGGGGGTGGACATGACCCCAATCGCGGACGGACGTCACGACCCGGTCGACCCGCCCAGGGCAAGGGGACGGGCGGGCCGACCGGGCGGTCTCAGCGGTGATCGGTGCCTGTGCCGCGGCTGCCCTCGGAAGCTGCGACTCGGCGTCGACGGAATACGGGCTCGACCGCCGCCATCTCCTCGTCGGTCGCGACCCGGAACGACCCGGCCGCCGCGGTCGTCACCTCGCGGCGACCCTGCCCGCGCGTGGCTCGGAGGCTCGCGACGATCGAGACGGTGATGATGCTCGCCACCACCGCCAGGCTCACGGTCGTCGGGATGTAGAGCACGTCCAGGAGCAGCATCTTGATCCCGACCCAGATGAGCACGAACGCGAGCCCCACCTTCAGGTACACGAACCGGTGGATGAGGTCGGCGAGGAGGAAGTACATCGCCCGGAGTCCGAGGATGGCGAAGGCGTTGGCGGTGAAGACGAGGAACGGCTCCGACGTCACCGCGAAGATCGCCGGGATGGAGTCGACCGCGAACACGATGTCGGTGATCTCCACCAGCACGAGCACGGCCAGCAGGGGCGTAGCCACGACGACGCCGGCTTTGCGGACCAGGAACTTCTGCCCGTGATAGGCGTCGGTCATGGGAACGAACCGCCGGAACACCGCGAGGACGCGGGAACGCTCGGGATGCACGTGCTCGTTCCGGGAGCGGAACATGCGCCACCCGGTGTAGATCAGGAACGCGGCGAACACGTACAGCACCCACGAGAAGTTCTCGATGAGGGCCGCGCCGGCGGCGATGAAGATGCCACGGAAGACCAGCGCCCCCAGGACACCGAGGAACAGCACGCGGTGCTGGTACTCGCGGGGCACGCTGAACGCGGCGAAGATGATCGCCCAGACGAACACGTTGTCCACGGCCAGCGACTTCTCGATCAGGTAGCCGGCGAAGTACTGCTGCCCAAACTCCGCGCCCCACACCGTCCACACGAGGACGCCGAAGGCCACACCGAGCGCGACCCAGACGACAGACCACGCCGCCGCCTCACGGACGGCGATGACGTGTGCCTTCCGATGCGCCACCAGGTCGATGACGAGCATCGCCAGGATGACGCCCAGAACGGCGAACCACGCCCACAGCGGAACACTCATGAAAAAAACCTCCACGAAATCGTGAAGGTCTCATCGGCCTGCGGCCGCCTCGCACCGGAACTCCCTCGAGTTCGTATTGACGATGCGAAGCCGGGATTACTCCCCTTCGAGAGGGATTGCACCACGACGCACGCGGCCATGTCAACGCGCGCGCCACGACGTGGAGGAGGGTCACAGCTACCGGACGGATAGCCTGAACGGGTGACCCCGGCCGACGCGACTCCCGCACATCCGGGCGCGACCCCGAACGGCGCAGAAGACGCAACGTCGGACACCTCGATCCCGGTCGAGGCTTCCCCCGCACCCCTGCACGGCGTCGGGCCGTGGCCCGGCGGACCGGAAGCGTGGCCCGATGATCCGCGTTACGACCGGGAGCTGTTGGCCGAGGGTGACCGTCGCAACGTCGTCGACGCCTACCGCTACTGGACCATGGAAGCGATCGTCGCCGATCTCGACGCTCGGCGGCATCCCTTCCATGTCGCTATCGAGAACTGGCAGCACGATCTCAACATCGGATCGATCGTTCGCAGCGCCAATGCGTTCCTCGCGGCAGAGGTGCACATCATCGGGAAGCGGCGCTGGAATCGACGCGGAGCGATGGTGACCGACCGCTACCAGCACGTCCGTCATCACGAGGATGTCGCGGCCTTCGCCGCGTGGGCGCGCGGAGAGGGGCTGCCGGTTCTCGCGATCGACAACGTCGACGGGTCGGTGCCGGTGGATCGGGCCGAGCTGCCCCGGGCCTGCGTCCTGCTCTTCGGTCAGGAAGGTCCCGGGCTCTCCGCCGAGGCGCTCGCCGCGGCGACCGGTGTGGTCGAGATCACCCAGTACGGTTCGACGCGCTCGATCAATGCGGCGTCAGCGGCCGCGGTCGTCATGTACGAGTGGTGCCGGCGCTGGGCTTGACCCGAGCTGCTCGAAACGGGCCACGCGCTCCGGGCACTCGTCGACCGCCGGCGAGCCGTGGACGCGGCCCGTTCGCAGCAGCAGGAGCGCCGCCCCGAAAAGAACGGCGGCGCTGACGATGACGGACCCCCCGAGGACGACGCCCGAGAACGGCCTCGTCCGGTAGACGAACGCCGAGGTGGTGGCATCCCACTCCTGGTACTCGACGAAGTAAGAGCCGCCCGCGCAGAAGATGACCATCGCCACGATCAGCGCGGCCGGCACGATCAGCGTCGCCGCCACATGCCCCCGCATGCGAACCAGGATAGGGATGCCGGGTGTCGGGCGTGTGACGATTCGGGGAACTTACGATCCGGCGCGCGGATGCACCTCGTAAGCGAACACCGCATCGGTGGTCGAGTCGACGCGGAGTGCGGCGGCGGCCGTGGCATCCCACCGGATGGTCGTCGGCGCGGCCCCGGTCGCCCCGGGGGTGCCGCAGGCGACGTCGATCGCGGTTCCCGCGACTCCGTCAATCTCGACCACAAGGGGTGCTCCGGTGTCGCTCTGGCAGGCGACGACGACGTCCCACGATCCACCGACCGGGTCGAGGTCGACGCTCGCGCCGGCGGGTCCGACGCTCCCGGTACCGCGCGCGACGGCGGGGCTGCCGCCCCGGCCGTTCTCGGGTAGCGCGGTCGCCGCCCACTGCTCGAGCTCGGTCGCGTCGTCGGGGAGCGTCGCCTCGGGCGCGGAGGCCGAGGGCGTACTCGGGGGCAGGGGTGCCGCCGGCGAGGGGGACGAGTCGGACGGCGCGGCCGCACCGGTCGAGGTGCACCCCGCGAGAACGAGCGCCGCCGCGACGAGCAGGGGGGGAAAGGCCACGCGGGCCGAGGACGTCGACCTCATGCCGGCACGGTACGCGCGGCTCCTGGGAGTCGCGTGGACATCGGTGAGACGGCCCCGCGACACGGTCACGCGCCGGCCGTCATCCACGAGCGGCCGCGCACGCGCAGCCCGAGAGTGGCGGCACGCGCCAGCATGTACACGCCGAAGAAGGCTCCCGCGAGCCACGCCAGACCCCCCGCCCCGCCGCCCGCGAGCAGCGCGACGAGGACGAGCGCCGGAATGTACGGCACGAGGTTCAGCACACCCGCGATCGCGAGGTAGCGCGCGTCGCCGGCGCCGATGAGGACGCCGTCGAGCACGAACACGAACGACGCCAGCGGCTGCGCGACGGCTAGGACGAGGAGCGCCGGTTGAATGAGGGCGGCGATCTCGGGATCACCCGTGAAGACGAGCCCGAGGACCCCGGATGCCGCGGCCACCAGGGCTCCGACGGCGACACCGAACCACAGACCCCACGCCACCGTACGGGAGAGGACGTGTCGAGCGCCGGTGGTGTCACCCGCGCCGAGCGACTTGCCCACGAGCGCTTGCGCTGCGATCGCGAGGGCGTCGAGCGCGAAGGCCGCGGTGGAGAAGATGGTGAAGGCGATCTGCCAGCCCGCGAGCTCGGCCGAGCCGAGCCCGGTCGCCACCGCGACGGTGGCGAGAAACGCCGCTCGCAGGCTCAGAGTGCGCAGGAACAGCCAGCCACCAGAGCGGGCCGTTCCGCGGAGCCCGCCCACTTCGGGGCGCAAGGATGCCGCGTGCCGCCGCGCCAGGCGAGTGGCGATCACGACGTACGCGCCCACCATGCCCCACTGCGCGACGACGGTGCCCACCGCCGAGCCGGCGATGCCCCAGCCGAAGCCGTAGATGAACAGCGCGTTGAGCACCGCGTTGACGCCGAAGCCGACCCCGGCGATCCACAGGGGCGTCACGGTGTCCTGCATGCCGCGCAGGAGCCCGGTCGCGGCGAAGACCACGAGCATCGCCGGGAGTCCCCACATCGAGATCGACAGATACACGCGGGCGTTCTCGGCGACGTCGGGGGCAGCCCCGAACACGTCGACCAGCGCGGGGGTCGCCAGGACTCCGACGAGGGCCAGCACCGCGCCGATCGTGAGTGCGAACCACATGCCGTCGATGCCGACCGACACCGCCCGCCCGAACTCGCCGGCCCCGTACCGCCGAGCGACCGCGGGGGTCGTGGCGTAGGCGAGGAACACCATGAGTCCGACGACGGTGTGCAGCACCGCGCTCGCGATGCCCAGCCCGGCCAGCGGTGCCACGCCGAGGTGGCCCACCATGGCGCCGTCGACGATGAGGAACAACGGCTCGGCGACGAGCGCACCCAGCGCGGGGACGGCCAATCGCACGATCGCGCGGTTGAGGTTCGCTGGTGCGGTGGTCACCGTCCGAGCCTACGGTGGACCCCCGACACCGGCCGGGGGGCTGCGGGCGCCAGGACGTCGCGCAGAGCCGGCACCGAGCGGGGGCCTTTATTCTGTCTCCATGACCGAGACCCCCCGCTCCGGTCTCGCGCTCGAAGAACTGAGCGACGAGATCCGCCCCCAGGACGACCTGTTCCGCCACGTGAACGGCCGCTGGCTGGAGCGCACAGAGATCCCCGAAGACAAAGCACGGTGGGGCAGCTTCCACCTCATCGCCGAACAGGCCGAGAAGGACGTGCGCACCATCGTGGAGGAGTCGCAGCAGGCCGAGCCGGGCACCGAGGCCCGCAAGATCGGTGACCTGTTCGCGAGCTTCATGGACACCGCGCGCATCGAGGAGTCGGGGGCGGCGCCGCTGTCCGACCAGCTCGCCCGCGTCGATGCCGTGACCGACGTCCCCGCGTTCCTCGAGCTCGTCGGCGAGCTCGAGCGCGACGGCGTGAGCGGCCTCCTGACCCTGTTCGTCGAGCCCGATCCGGGCGACCCGACCCGGTACGTCCCCGTGATCTACCAGGGCGGCCTGTCGCTCCCCGACGAGAGCTACTACCGCCTCGACAACTTCGCCGACACCCGGGCCGCGTACCGCGCGCACATCGAGCGCATGTTCGCCCTCGCCGGGGTCGCCGAGCCCGCGGCATCCGCCGACCGCGTCTTCGCGCTCGAGACCGAGCTCGCGACACACCACTGGTCGCGTGAAGACAGTCGCGACGCGGTGAAGACCTACAACCTGCGCACGTGGGACGAGATGGTCGGCCTCGCCGGTATCGACCTGGCGCCCTGGCGGGCGGGGGTGGCGCCGGGCCACGAGGGCGCGTTCGCCGAGGTCGTCGTGTACCAGCCGAGCTTCGTCGAGGCGCTGGGCGCACTGCTCGTCGAGGAACGCCTCGAGGACTGGAAGGCGTGGCTGCGGTTCGCCGTCGTGCACTCCGCCGCCGCGTTCCTCTCGGAGGAGTTCGTGGCCGAGAACTTCGCCTTCTACGGCACGCAGCTCACCGGTGTGCCGGTCAACCGGGAGCGGTGGAAGCGCGGCGTGGGCCTGGTCGAAGCCGCGCTCGGCGAGGCCGTCGGAAAGGTGTACGTCGAGCGCCACTTCCCGCCGGCGGCGAAGGATGCCATGGACGTCCTCGTGCAGAACCTCATCGAGGCGTACCGCGAGTCCATCCAGTCGCTGGAGTGGATGACACCCGAGACGCGCGAGCGGGCTCTCGCCAAGCTCGACGCGTTCACGCCGAAGATCGGCTACCCGGTGCGGTGGAAGGACTACTCCGCGCTCGAGATCGACGCGGCCGACCTCGTCGGCAACGTGCGGCGCGCGCATGTCTGGGAGCACGACCGGCAGCTCGCGAAGGTCGGGCAGCCGATCGACCGCGACGAGTGGTACATGACCCCGCAGACGGTCAACGCCTACTACAACCCGCTGATGAACGAGATCGTGTTCCCCGCGGCGATCCTGCAGTACCCCTTCTTCGACGCCGAACGCGACGCCGCCGCGAACTACGGCGGCATCGGCGCGGTCATCGGCCACGAGATCGGGCACGGATTCGACGACCAGGGCAGCCGGTTCGACGGCGACGGGTCGCTCCGCGACTGGTGGACGGATGCCGACCGCGCGGCGTTCGAGGAGCGCACCAAGGCGCTCATCGCCCAGTACGAGGCGCTCGTCCCGCAGGGGCTGAGCGAGGAGCACCACGTCAACGGCGCGCTCACCATCGGCGAGAACATCGGCGACCTCGGGGGCCTCGGCATCGCACTCCGCGCGTACCGGCTGTCGCTCGGCGAGGACGAGCCGGCCGACGGTCCCGTGGTCGACGGGTACAGCGGCATCCAGAGGCTCCTCCTGAGCTGGGCGCAGATCTGGCAGCAGAAGGGCCGGGATGCCGAGACCATCCGGCTCCTGACGATCGACCCGCACTCGCCGAACGAGTTCCGCTGCAACCAGATCGTGCGTAACATCGACGCGTTCTACGACGCGTTCGAGGTCACCGAGGGCGACGCCCTGTGGCTCGACGCGGACCAGCGCGTCACCATCTGGTGAGACGGCGTTTGTTGCTCTTCTGACCCGGAAGGAGCCACGCTCGTGGGCATGCCACCGGTTCCCGAGCCTGCCGCACCCGAGCCCGTCGGAGGGCCCGTGGAGTCGTCACGACGCGACGCCCCGGCCCTCCGCGGCTCGGCACGCAAGGGGCCGCGACGCCTGCCCCGGCGGGCGGCGGCGGGACGGCGGTCGTTCACGACGACGCTCCGCGCGCTCGATGAGCTCGCGGCATCCGGGGCGAAGGTGTCGGTGCGCATCGACGATCTCGACGGCGGTTCCGCGGTGCTGGAGGGCGACGACTTCATCACGCTGCCGGTGGCCGGGCTCGGTGTGGTCCCGTTGCTGATCGAGGTCGCCGCGGCGATCGAGGCGGGGCGGGTCGACGCGCTCGAGATCGTCGACCGCGCCACCGTGCACTCCGCGTCGGCGGGCGGCGTGTGGCAGCACCTCAAGGCTCCCGCGCTGCCGCTGGCCGACGCGGCGGTGCTCGCGGCCTCGGCCGGCGACGCTCTGGCCGCCAACGCGCTGCTGCAGCGCGTGGGGCTACCGGCGGTCCGTTCGCGCATCGAAGAGCTGGGCCTGCGGCGCACCGCGCTGCTCGACCGGTTCCGTGACGACCGCGGCCCCGACGACGCGCCGCACGTCGCACTGTCGACTGCGCGCGAGATGGCGGCGGTCTTCGCGGGGCTCGTCAACTCGACGGTGGTGTCGGCGGGAGTCAGCGCCCAGGTGGCCGAGTGGCTGAGCCTCAATCACGACCTCTCGCTCGTGGCATCCGCCACCGGTCTGGATCCCTTCGCGCACGAGAACGACCGGCACGGGCTGCTGTTCGTCAACAAGACGGGGCGTTCCGAGGGCGTGCGTGCCGAAGCCGGTGTGCTCGGCGGTCCGCGAGCCGGCGTCGCCTACGCCCTGATCGTGAACTTCGACGACCTCTCGATCGCGCACCGGCTCCGTGCGCACGATGCGTTCCGCGTCCTGGGCGTGGAGCTGATGGAGTACGTGTTCTGACGGCCGTCCGTCGGGGTCGGCGACTCGGGGACGGGGGTGGTGCAGCGTTATGCCGCAACGGGCGCGGGAACGCAATCCCTCGTTTCGCAATGCGGCCCGGTGGGACGCTGGTGCCCCGAACACCAGAAAGGACTGGGACGATGTCCGACACCACCGCATCCACCGACCCGTTCGCCAACTCCGCCGGACCCGAAGGCCACTCGATCACCGACTGGACCGACCTCGGTCGCGAGATGTGGTCGTACCTGACCGGCCGCGGTGCCGCGGTCAACTACTCCTTCGTGGACATGACCATCGAGGTTCCGCGCGACATCGGCCCCGACGCGCCGCGTGCCACGTGGAAGCTCAACGGCACCCTCCGGGTCACCACGAGCGACGACACCGCGCCGGGCTCCGACCCGTACCGCGGCAACTGAGGGCGGGCGCCGCCATGGTGCGCCTCGACATCGACCTCGCCTTCTCGGAGCAGAAGACGGGGCAGGATGCCGCGCTCCCGCCGTTCGAGGGCACGATCACCGCCGCGGGGACCGAGGTGCGCGTCACGATCAGTGATCCGTCGCGCCTCCCCGGCAACGGTCGCCGGTCGCTCGCCGAGCTGTCGACGGTGGCCGATGCGCTCGCCAAGCGCGGGATCTCGGTGTGCCTGGAGGGACCGGATGGTCCGATCCTGCACCTCGGCGACGTCAAGAGCAGCCTGTTGCAGCGGGTCGTCACGGGCTCACCGCACATCCGGCTCGGATCGGTCGCGGCGCTGGCGCCGCTGCTCACGCGCCGCAAGGACGGGCAGGCCCTGACGGTGCCGGTGCCGCCCGGCACCCCGCTGCCGCTCGTGCCCACCGTCAACCGTCTCGTGCGGCGCCGCATCACGACGACGCACTACACACCGGGCTCCGGGCGTCCCCGGCTGATCTTCGCGATCGGTTCCGCCAGCTGGGACGGGAAGCCCCCGCGCGAGTTCGATCTGCTGCCGACCAAGACGGTGATCGGGTCGGGCGACGAGGCCGATCTGCGTTTGCCCGGACTCGCCCCGGTGCACGCGGAGATCCGCCACGAGGGCGACGACGAGTACGTCCTGTACGGCTTCGACGTCGTCGGTGGCGGTGGAGCTGCCGCCGAAGGCCGCCGCGGCAATGGACGCATCCTGCGCACCGGCGCGCGAATCGAGCTCGGCGATTGGCGCCTGGCGTACTTCCGCGCCGAGTGGGCGGACCACGGACGGCCGTACGGCGGGCGTGTGGGCGGGGAGTTCGCCCGTCAGCGCAAGCAGCCACCCCGCGGCGGGACGGGGCCGCTGGCCGCGGCATCCGATCCGGACTGAGGGGCCCCGACCCTCATCACGCGAGACTTCATCGCGCCGACAACCGCGCCGCACACGGCGGGGCAGACGTCAGCGCGATGGAGTCTCGTGAGCGAATCACGCCGTGAAGACGATCGTGTGGTTGCCGTGGCGGATGATGCGGTCCTCGGCGTGCCACAGGACGGCGCGCGACAGCACCTGACGCTCGACGTCGGCGCCGCGACGGGCCAGCTCGGCGGCCGAGTCGGCGTGCGTCACGCGGATCGTGTCCTGCTCGATGATCGGCCCCTCGTCGAGGTCGCTCGTGACGTAGTGCGAGGTCGCGCCGATGAGCTTGACGCCCCGCTCCTTGGCCTTCTTGTACGGCTCGGCACCGATGAAGGCCGGTAGGAACGAGTGGTGGATGTTGATCACCGGCACCCCGATCTTCTCGAGGAAGTCGGGCGAGAGGATCTGCATGTAGCGCGCGAGCACGACGAAGTCGACGTTGCCGACGAGCAGTTCCAGGATGCGAGCCTCGGATGCCGACTTGTCGGGGCCCGGCGTCGACGGGACGTGGAAGAACGGAACGCCGAACGAGCGCACGTCCTCGGCGGAGGTGGTGTGGTTCGACACGACCATGGGCACGCTGACCGGGAGGTCGCCGCGGCGGTGGCGCCACAGCAGATCGAGCAGGCAGTGGTCCTGCTTCGACGCGAGGATCGCCATGCGCTTGGGCGTGGACAGGTCGGTGAGCTTCCACTCCAGGTCGAAGCCCTCGCCGAGCGTGCGGTCGAGGTCGGCCTCGATCTCGGGAAGGGATGCCGCGAGGTCGGGCCGGTGGAACACGACCCGCTGGAAGTAGGCCCCGCCCCGCGTCCCGTCGGAGTACTGGTCGAACGCGACGATGTTGCCGCCCTGACGCGCGATGAGCGACGAGACCGCGGCGATGATGCCGGGGGTGTCGCTTCCGTGCACGATGAGGCACGCGTGATCGGGCTGCAGGTGGGGACTCACGGAGACCATCGGACCATTCTGCCGTGCCCGGCTGACCTCCTCGGACACATGCGCCGCGCGGTTCGTGGCGCGGGGCACGGCCCGGAGCGCGGTCGGGAGCCCGGGGGTCACGTGGGGACGATGCCGGCGCGTGGTGTCGGTGCCCACGGCTAGCCTTGTGGATGCCGCTCTCCGTGGCATCCGTCCCCGTTCTCCCACAGGAATCGCCGTGACCACTGCCATTGATCGCCCCGGTTGGCGAACGTGGACCCTGTGGGCCGTCGGGGTCTTGGCGTACGTCGTCTCGATCGTCAACCGCACGTCGCTGTCCGCCGTAGGAGTGGACGCCGCTACCCGGTTCCAGGCGGATGCCTCGGCGCTGTCGATGTTCGCGGTGATCCAGCTCTTCGTCTACGGCGCGATGCAGATCCCGGTGGGTCTACTCCTCGACCGGTACGGCGCGCGCCCCATGATCGCGATCGGCATGGTGCTGATGGCGGCGGGTCAGCTGGTCATGGCGTTCGCCGACGCGGTGGGGATCGGCATCCTGGCGCGCGTGCTCATCGGGGCGGGCGACGCGATGATCTTCCCCAGCGTTCTCCGTGTCATCGCTACGTGGTTCCCGGCCCAGCGCGCTCCGGTGCTGGTCCAGCTGACGGGGATCATCGGGCAGCTCGGCCAGATCGTCGCCGTCGTGCCGCTGGCGGCGCTGCTGCACGCCACCAACTGGAGCGTCGCGTTCGGCAGCGTCGCGGGGCTCGGTGTGCTCTTCGCGGTGCTGACCTACGCGATCATCCGGAACCGGCCGCCGGAGCGGCGGGCCGACCCCGTCGACACCTCCGTCGACACCGAGACCGGCGCGATCCGCATCGTCACCTCGTCGGCCGACCTCCGGCAGGGGTTCCGCGAGTCGTGGTCGCACCCCGGCACGAGGCTCGGGTTCTGGTCGCACTTCACCACACCGTTCGCGGGTACGGCGTTCATGCTGCTGTGGGGTTTCCCGTTCCTGACAGCGGGCGAAGGGCTGGAGCCGGCCACGGCATCGGCGATCATGACGCTGTTCGTGTTCTTCGGCATCCTCAGCGGTCCGGTCATCGGGGCGCTGTCCAGCCGGCATCCTCGGCGTCGCTCGCGCTGGCTCGTACTCCCGACCGTGGGGTTCCAGGCGATCGTGTGGATCGTCGTGATCGCGTGGCCCGGACCCGCCCCCCTGTGGCTGCTGATCGTGCTGATGTTCGCGCTCGCGACCGGCGGCCCGGCATCCATGATCGCCTTTGACCACGCTCGCACGTTCACGCCGAGCCACCGCCTGAGCACCGCCACCGGAATCGTCAACGGCGGCGGGTTCCTGGCCGCGCTGCTGGCGATCCTGTTCATCGGTGTCGCCATGGACGTCCAGGGCGCCGGCACCCCCGAGACGTACTCCCTGGATGCCTTCCGCTGGGCGTTCCTCTCGCAGGTGCCGCTGTGGCTGGTCGGGAGCATCGGGATCGTCGTGGAGCGCGCCCGCACCATCCGCCACGTCGGCGGCTAGTCGCCGCGCCGCGCGGTGGTGCGCGTCCCACTTCGTGCAACGTCGGCCGGGCGGGGCTGCACGCATGGGGACATGCGGGGCGCTCGCGTGACACGGCGGCGCTTCGAGCGAGGAGTGCCCCCGAAGTGGATGCCAGACTCGACGCGTGAGTGAGATCGACATCCGCCCGCTGGACACCCTCGACGGCATCCTCGCGGGGGCGCAGCTGTTCGATGAAGTGTGGGTCGGTGATCGTGCGACCATGCCGGCGAACATCCTGCGGGCACTCGAGCACTCGGGGAACTACGTCGTCGGGCTGTACGACGGCGATCGGATGATCGGGGCGTCCGCGGCCTTCTTCGGCCCGCCCGCCGACCGCACGATGCACTCGCACATCACCGGCATCCTGCCCGGCCACCAGGGACGGGGGCTCGGACGCCAGCTGAAGGCGCACCAGCGCGAGTGGGCGCTCGAACGGGGAGTCGGACGCATCACGTGGACGTTCGATCCGCTCATCCGCCGGAATGCGCACTTCAACCTCGCCGTGCTCGGCGCAAGCGCCACCGAGTACCTCGTCAACCACTACGGCGAGATGCCGGACGACGTCAATCGCGGCGACGAGTCCGACCGGCTGCTGGTGTCGTGGGCGCTGGCCGAGCCGCCCGCACCCACGCCGACCGGCGACGCCGTTCGCGCGGTCGTGGACCTCCCCGACGACATCGAGACCTTGCGCCGCACCGACCCGGCGGCCGCCGCCGAGTGGCGCTCCCGCGTGCGTCATGCGCTGCGGGGGCACCTGGCATCCGGTCTGCGGATCGGCGGCGTCGATCGGCGAGGGTATCTGCTCGTGTGAGCTCAGCCGTCCGAGACGGGAACGTCCTCCTCGGCGGCAGGGTCGCCCTGGCCGGGGCCCGGGCGCACCGCCGCGTCGTCGCGCACGTCGATGCGGGTGACGCCGTCGCGCTTCGTGACGTCGAAGCGGGGTGCCGCGTCGGCTTCCGTGGACTTCGGGGCGCTCGTCAGCTGGTCGTGACGGTTCTCTTCGAAGCTCTTGTCGTCGCTCATCGCGTCCTCACTGTCCCGCCGAACGCCACGCGTCCGACTCCATGTGCGATCCCGCCTGCGGGCCCATCTGCAGCATCCCGCCGTCGACGACCCAGCTCGCCCCGGTGACGTATGAGCCCGAGGGCGACGCGAGGAACCGGATGACGTCGGCGATCTCGTCGGGCTTGCCGGGGCGGCCGAGCGGGATGCCGGGGCGGTGGGTGCGGTCGGCATCCTCGGGCGCCATGTCGTTGATGGGCGTGGCGATCTCGCCCGGTGCGACGGCGTTGGCGGTGATGCCGTACTGCCCGAGCTCGAGGGCCATGGTCTTGATGAGGCCGCCCAAGCCGTGCTTCGCGGCCACGTACGGCGCCGACCCGACGCGCGGCTGGTGCTCGTGCACGCTCGACACGGCGATGAGGCGGCCGCCGTTGCCGGCCGTCACCATGCGCTTGGCCGCGGCGTGCAGGGCGAGGAATGCTCCGTCGAGGTTCAGCGCGATGTCGGTGCGCCAGGTGTCGAGGTCGAGGTCGAGGAAGGGGCCGCCGATGCCGCCGCCGGCGTTGTTGACGAAGACATCGAGGCCGCCGAGCTCATCGGCCATGGCGGTGACCGCGCCGGGCACCGACTCGAAGTCGGTCGCATCGAACTGCGCGACGATCGCGCGGCCGCCGCGAGCCCGCACGCCCTCGGCCGTCTCCTCGGCGCCGTCTTTATCGGAGTGGTACGTGATGGCGACGTCCATGCCGGCCTCGGCGAGCGCGAGCGCGGTGGCCGCGCCGATACCCGAGTCCGAACCGGTGACGATCGCGTGGCGGGGAGTGAAGTCGCTCATGCCCGCGACGCTACGCGCGCGCGGCCCGGTGTCGAGCGGCCTTGCCAGGCGACGCGCGAGGCGTTACGGCGGCACAACTCCGGCAAAACGGCGGGGTCGTGGCATCCGGGGTCCGTGTGGGGGTGGGTGTGCCGGAGTTGTGCGGCGGGTCGGGGGCGCGAGGGAGTCGGCGGGGGAGGCGCTGTGCGCCGCGGCTGTCGCGGCACAACTCCTGCAGAACGGCGGGGTTGTGGCATCCGGGTTCTGTGTGGGGGTGGGTGTGCCGGAGTTGTGCGGCGGGTCGGCGCGCGACGGCGGAGTCGGCGGGGGAGAGCCTGTGGATGCCGTGGGTCGCGGCTCTTCGCGGGCACAACTCCTGCAGAACGGCGGGGTCGTGGCATCCGGGTTCCGCGTCGGGGTGGGTGTGCCGGAGTTGTGCGGCGGGTCGGGGGCGCGACGCCGGATACCCTGCCCTCATGCCGCCCCGTACTTCCGCTGCCCCCGTGGTTCTGGATGCCGTCGAGCTCCGCGTCCTGCACATGCCGCTGGTCTCGCCGTTCACGACGTCGTTCGGCACCGAGACGGTACGCGAGGTCATCGTCGTGCGTGTCGAGACGCCGGACGGCGTCGGGTGGGGAGAGGTCGTCACGTCGGCGGAACCGTTCTATTCGAGCGAGTACACGCAGGGCGCCTGGGATGTCCTCACGCGCTTCCTCGCCCCGGCCCTGCTCGAACGCCGCACGCTCGCGCCCGAGGAGGTCGCCGGCATCCTGTCCCCGGTCGTCGGCCACCGCATGGCCAAGGCGGGCATCGAGCTCGCGGTGATCGATGCGGCGCTGCGCGCCGAGGGGCGCAGCTTCGGGCAGTACCTCGGCGCCGAGAAGGACCGCGTGCCGTCGGGCGTCTCGGTCGGGATCCAGCGCGACCCCGTGGCGCTCGTCGACGCGGTGGCTGCGTACCTCGACGAGGGCTACGTGCGCATCAAGATCAAGATCAAGCCGGGTCGCGACGTCGACGACACCGCCGCCGTGCGGGCGGCGTTCGGCGGCATCCCCCTGCAGGTGGATGCCAACTCCGCCTACACCCTCGCCGACGCCGAGACGCTGCAACGGCTCGACGCGTTCGACCTGCTGCTCATCGAGCAGCCGCTGCAGGAGGACGATCTCGTCGACCACGCGGCGCTCGCGAAGCGCCTGCGCACCCCCGTGTGTCTGGACGAGTCGATCGTGTCGGACAAGGCCGCGGCCGACGCCCTGCAGCTCGGGGCGGCGGCGATCATCAACATCAAGGCGGGACGTGTGGGCGGGTACCTCGAGGCGCTCACGATCCACGACCGGTGCCGGGTCGCCGGGATCCCCGTGTGGTGCGGCGGCATGCTCGAGACCGGCATCGGGCGGGCGGCGAACGCCGCGCTCGCGGCCCTCCCCGGGTTCACGCTGCCCGGCGACATCTCGGCATCCGCCCGCTTCTACGACCGCGACATCGTCACCGAGCCCGCCGTGCTCGAGGACGGACACGTGCGCGTCCCCACCGGTCCCGGCCTCGGCGTCGACATCGACGAGGCGGCGCTCGACGCATTCACCGTGCGGCGGGAACGCCTCTCACGGTGAGGGGTGGCGTGGCTCGATAAACTGGATGCCGCGCACTCGCGCTCGCACCCACAGCTTTCCCGACCATTGGAGCCACCGTGGCCGAACAGTCCCGCCTCGACAAGGTCATCTCGCTCGCTCGCCATCGCGGATTCGTGTTCCAGGCCGGTGAGATCTACGGCGGTTCGCGTTCGGCATGGGACTACGGCCCCCTCGGCACCGAGCTGAAGGAGAACATCCGCCGGCAGTGGTGGCAGACGTTCGTCCGCGGCCGCGGCGACATGGTGGGGCTGGACTCCAGCATCATCCTGCCTAAGCGTGTGTGGGAGGCCTCGGGCCACGTCGCGACGTTCACCGACCCGCTGGTCGAGTGCCTGCATTGCCACAAGCGCTTCCGCGCCGACAACCTCATCGAGGACTTCGAAGCCCGCAAGGGTCGCAAGGCCGAGAACGGCCTCGCGGACGTGCCGTGCCCCAACTGCGGCACGAAGGGCCAGTACACCGAGCCGAAGTCGTTCTCCGGCCTCGTGAAGACCTACCTCGGCGTCGTCGACGACGAATCGGGTCTGCACTTCCTGCGCCCCGAGACCGCGCAGGGCATCTTCGTGAACTTCTCCAACGTGCTCACGGCATCCCGTCGCAAGCCTCCGTTCGGTGTGGGCCAGGTCGGCAAGGCGTTCCGCAACGAGATCACCCCCGGAAACTTCATCTTCCGCACGCGCGAGTTCGAGCAGATGGAGATCGAGTACTTCACGCCCCCGGCCGAGGCGCAAGAGTGGTTCGAGCACTGGGTCGAGGCGTGCTGGAACTGGTTCGTCGACCTCGGCATCGACCCCGAGAACATGAAGCGCTTCGATGTCCCGGAAGAGGACCGCGCGCACTACTCCGCCGGCACGATCGACGTCGAGTACCGCTTCGGCTTCCCGGGCAAGGAGTGGGGCGAGCTCATGGGGGTCGCCAACCGCACCGATTACGACCTGAAGAGCCACTCGGATGCCTCGGGCTCGAGCCTGACGTACTTCGACCAGGCCTCGGGCGAGAAGTACACCCCGTACGTCATCGAGCCCTCGTTCGGTCTGACGCGCGCGATGATGGCGTTCCTCGTCGACGCCTACCGCGAGGAAGAGGTGCCCAATGCCAAGGGCGGCACCGACACCCGCACGGTGCTGAAGCTCGACCCGCGCCTGGCGCCCGTGAAGGCCGCCGTGCTCCCGCTTTCGCGCAATGAGCGCCTGTCGCCGCTCGCCCGCGAGGTCGCCGACACGCTGCGCTCGGCCGGCTGGAACGTCGACTTCGACGACGCCGGTGCGATCGGTCGCCGCTACCGTCGCCAGGACGAGATCGGCACGCCCTACTGCGTCACGGTCGACTTCGACTCGCTCGACGACAACGCCGTGACCGTCCGCGACCGCGACACGATGGGTCAGGAGCGCATCCCGCTCGACGCGCTCCACGGTTACCTGGCCGAGCGGCTGCGCGGCGCCTGAGGCCGGAGCCGCACCATCGGCTGGTCGACGTCGCCGACGTTTCGGGAGGACCCATGACCTGGCGTATGCCGAGCGAGACCGCTCCGCACACTCGCACGTGGATGGCGTTCCCGAGCGAGGGCCCGACCCTCGGAGGAACGGATGCCGAGCGCGAAGCGGGCTACGCGGCCTGGGCCGCGGTCGCCCACGCCGTCGCGGCGTTCGAGCCGGTCTCGATGCTCGTCGACCCGAGCGAGCTGACCCGTGCCCGCCGGATGCTCGGCGGGGGAATCGAGATCGTCGAGGCTCCGGTCGACGAGTTCTGGATGCGCGACTCCGGTCCGACCTTCGTCGTCGACCCCGAGCGGCCGGGGGTCCTCGGCGCCGTCGACTGGGTCTTCAACGGCTGGGGCGACCATGACTGGGCCGTGTGGCAGAAGGCCGCGCAGCACGGCCGGATCGTCGCCGAGGCCGCCGGTGCCGAGCTGACCCCGTCGCTGCTCGTCAACGAGGGTGGCGGCATCCACGTCGACGGCGAGGGGACCGTGCTGCTGACCGAGACGGTGCAGCTCGACCCGCGCCGCAACCCCTACGCCGACCGCGCGCGCGTCGAGGCCGAGATGCTCCGCACGATCGGCGCGACGCACGCGGTGTGGCTGCCGCGCGGCCTCACCCGCGATTACGGCGACTTCGGGACGAGCGGCCACGTCGACATCGTCGCGACGCTGCCCTCTCCCGGTGTCGTACTCCTCCACGACCAGCAGAACCCCGCGCATCCCGACCACGCCGTGACGCGCGAGCTGCGGGCCTTCTTCGAGACGCAGACGGATGCCACGGGCCGCCGGTTCACGATCCGCGACCTGCCCGCACCCGCCACCGTGCGCGACGCCGACGGCGACACCGACTGGAGCTACGTCAACCACCTCGTCGTCAACGGCGGAGTCATCGCCTGCGGCTTCGGCGAGGAGGAAGCGGATGCCACGGCCCGCGGCATCCTCGAGGAGGTGTACCCGGGTCGCCGGGTCGTGACGGTCGACGCCCGCGAGATCTTCGCGCGGGGCGGCGGCATCCACTGCATCACGCAGCAGCAGCCGGCGGTGACCGCGTGATCGATGTGGTCGAGGCCTCCATCGCCGATCTCGCCGCCGCGCTCGCCGAGGGCCGCACCACCGCCGTCGAGCTCGTCGAGGCGCACCTCGCGCGCATCGACGCGTACGACGGTCCCGACACCGCGACGAAGCTCAACGCCGTCGTGGTCCGCAATCCCGACGCGCTCGTCGAGGCCGCGGAGTCGGATGCCCGTCGCGCGGCCGGCCAGGCGCGGGGGCTGCTCGACGGCATCCCGTACACCGCGAAAGACAGCTACATGGTGCGGGGCCTCACCGTCGCCGCCGGGAGCCCCGCGTTCGCCGACCTCGTCGCGGCGGACGATGCGTTCACGATCGCCCGGCTGCGCGAGGCGGGGGCCATCTGCCTGGGGCTGACGAACATGCCCCCGATGGCCAACGGCGGTATGCAGCGCGGGCTGTACGGACGCGCCGAGAGCCCCTACAACGCCGAGTACCTGACGTCGGCGTTCGCGTCGGGGTCGTCGAACGGCTCGGGAACGGCGACCGCCTCGTCGTTCGGCGTGTTCGGCCTGGGCGAGGAGACGTGGTCGAGCGGCCGCGCCCCGGCGGCCTGCAACGGCCTGTGCGCGTACACCCCGTCGCGCGGCATGATCTCGGTGCGCGGCAACTGGCCGCTCGTACCGACCATGGACGTGGTCGTGCCGCACACCCGCTCGATGGCCGACCTGCTCGCGGTGCTCGACGTCATCGTCGCCGACGATTCCGAGACGCGCGGCGACTTCTGGCGCGCGCAGCCGTGGATCCAGCTGCCGGCCGCGTCGGACGTGCGGCCGCCGTCGTTCGCCGAGCTTGCCGGCCGACCTTCGCTGCGGGGCAAGCGCATCGGCATCCCGCGCATGTTCGTCGGCACCGACCCGCTCGCGGGCACGGGCCCCCGTGGCGTCGGCGGGCCGACCGGCGAGCGGATCGTGCCGCGCCCGTCGCTGCTCGACCTGTGGGCGGTCGCGCGGGCCGACCTCGAGGCGGCGGGCGCGATCGTGGTCGACTGCGATTTCCCGCTCGTGAGCAACTACGAGGGTGATCGTCCGGGAGCGCCGACGATCCGGACGCGGGGTCTGGTGTCGGAGGAGTTCCTCCACCGCGAGATCGTCGATCTGTCGGCGTGGGCGTGGGATGACTTCCTGCGCGCGAACGGACACCCCGGTCTGGCGTCGGTGGACGGTGCGGCGATCTTCCCGCACCCCGAGGGTGCGCTGCCCGACCGGTACACGGGCTTCGACGACGACATCGCCGAGTACCCCGCGCACGTCCGCGCGCACCCGGTGTCGTCGTTCACCGAGATCCCGCATCTGGCCGAAGGGCTCGAGGGTCTGGAAGAGACCCGCCGCCGCGATCTGGAGGAGTGGATGGATACCAACGGCCTCGCCGCCGTGGTCTTCCCGACGCTCAGCGATGTGGCGCCCGCCGACGCCGACGTGAAAGCGGCGTCGGCCGACATCGCGTGGCGCAACGGCGTCTGGGTGGCGACGGGCAACCTCGCGATCCGCCACTGCGGCGTGCCGACGGTGACGGTGCCCCTGGGGACGCTGCCGGACATCGGGATGCCGACGGGCCTGACGTTCGCGGGACGCGCGTACGACGACGCGGCGTTGCTGTCGATGGCCGCGGCGTTCGAGGCGCTGCGCCCGCGGCGGACGCCACCGCCGCGGACGCCGACGCTGGAGTAAAGGGGGGGGCGGGCCGGGGCGCGATCCGTGCAGCGGGGCGGACAACGCGCGCCCCGGTGCACGGATGGTGCCCGGTGCCGGCCGAAGCCGGGTGTCAGCCCAGGTGCGCGGCCACCCCGCCCCGGGCGGCAGCCGCGGCGTCGATGAGCCGCACGCCGATGACGCCCTCGGGCTCCCACGTCACGAAGCAGTCCGTCGACCACCGGGCGTCGGCGGCCACTTCCACGGCGCCGTAGACGCGGGCGAGTTCCGCGGCCGGCGGGGTCAGCCGCGGCCGGAGCGCGGTCAGCACGACCCGTTCCGCCATGACCACCTGGGCTGCGGCACCGTCGTCGACGGGACGGATCTCGACGGGCGTCGCGGCGAGTTCCTCAGGCGTGAGCACGGTGGAGACCGCCTCGGCGAGCGCGTCGATGTCGATCGGTTCGCGCGTGAACGCGACGCTGCTACGGGGCACGGTTGTCTCTCCTTCGTCGGGTCAGGGGCAGCTCCTCGCCATCCGAGGACGCTGCGGGAGCGGGCGCCGGGGTGGGAAGCACCTCCCGCGTCGTCTCGTCCACGGCATCTGCCTCATCGGCGTCCGTCGCGGGCACGGCCTGCGCCGCCGCCCCCACCGCCGAAGCGCTCGAGCCCTCGACCTCGACGGCGATGAAGTTCGCCACCTGCACGAGGGTCGGACGCTCACCACGACGGGCGAGACGACCGCGGCCGGCGATCATGGGCTCGGCATACAGCTTGGGCAGCAGCGCACCCTCGGAGCGGTCGCCCGACATGATCAACGCGGTGCCGCCGGTGTCGCGGATGCCCTGCAGCGCCACGTCGAACATCGCCCGCGACGCGCCCGCGACCGGACGGCTCACCACGACGTTGAGGCGCAGGTCGCGTGCCGACGCGAGGTAGGGGAGCAGCGGCCGCAGCGGTTCGGTGCCGCCGGCGGCGAGGATGTCGAAGTCGTCGGCGATCACGAGGATCCGGGGGCCGGCGTCACGGTCGGTGGCGCGCTTCTCGAGCTCGACCGCGATCGATTCGGCCAGCAGCCGCGCCTGCCTCCCCGACGACGCGTGGCCGCCGAGGTAGGCATCGGGGATCTCGGATGCCAGCTCCCCGCGCGCGTCCATGAGGGCGACGACCAGCTCCTCGGCGGAGTGCCGGTCGATCGCTCCCTGCACGATGCCGCGGAGCAGCGTCGTCTTGCCGCAGCGGCTGTCGCCCAGGACGAGCAGGTGCGGGTCGCGCGTGACGAGGTCGAGGGACACGGGCTGCATCGTGTCCTGGCGCAGGCCCAGGGGCACGGCATCCGGTTCGTCGATCGCGTCGGGCAGCTCGGACGGCGACAGCACCTCGGGCAGCAGCCGGATGGGCGCCGCGCCCTGACCGCCCCAGCGGGCCGCGCTCTCGCGCGCGAGCTGCTCGAGCGCTTCGCCGGTGTCGCCGTCGTCGACCTCTTCGAGCAGTGGCAGCGCGACCTGCGCGAACAGCTTCTCGTCGGTGAGCACGCGGCCGGGCTCGTCCGCCCGGAGCGTCTGCGAGAGCTTGCGCGCGATCTGCGAGTCGGCCGGGTCGTTGAGCTTGAGCTCGAGACGCGTGCCGATGAGTCCCTGCAGGTTCATGCGCAGTTCGTTCCAGCGCGACAGGGCGACGACGACGTGGATGCCGAAGCTGCCGCCGCGTTCGAGCAGCTGCGCGAGCGGGGTCTCGAGGTCTTCGAAGTCCTGGCGCAGGGCCCCGAGCCCGTCGACGAGCAGCACGACGTCGGCGCTCGGCAGGTCGGGCAGGCGTCCGTCGGCGTGCTGGCGGCGCATGTCGGCGAGGGAGTCGAGACCGTGATCGCGGAACACCCGCTCACGGACGGCGAGCATGCCGGTGAGCTCTTCGAGCAGACGCGTGAGACGCTCCCGACTGCCGCGCGTGGCGACGCCACCGACGTGAGGGAACGGCTCGATACGGGCGAGACCACCACCGGTGAGGTCCATGCCGTAGATGCTCACCTGGCGCGGCGAGTGCGTGAACGACAGCGACGCGGCGAGCGTGCGCAGGAACATCGACCGGCCCGACTGAGGTGCGCCGGTGATCGACACGTGACCGCCCGAGCGGGTGAGGTCCAGCATCCACGGCGACTGCGTCTGCTTCGACGGGTCGTCGACGAGACCCATCGGCGCGCGGAGCGTCCCGGCGCCGTCGGCCTGCGGCAGCACGCCGCCGAGCGTCAGCACGGGCGGGAGCGGCGGCAGCCACACCGGTCGCGTGCGGGCGATGCCGCGCGCGAGACGCGACGTCGCCGCCTGCACGAGGGTCCGGCCCGTGGTCGGGGTCTCGGGTTCGGCGCTGTCGATCTGCTCGGTCTCGGGCGTCTCGTCGGGCAGGTCGTACGCGGGCAGCCGCAGCACGGGCGGGGCGTCGTCGTGCCGCGGACCGGATTCGACCGGGTCGGGCACGGGGCCCGACACGTACCCCGCGCGGAACCTCGTGTAGACCGACGTGTCGACCTTGAGGTAGCCGAAGCCGGGGATCGCCGGCAGGTGGAACGCGTCGGGGGTGTCGAGCACCACGGCCGACTCCGACTCCGAGAAGGTGCGCAGGCCGATCCGGTACGACAGGTACGTGTCGAGGCCGCGCAGGCGTCCGCCTTCGATGCGCTGGCTCGACAGCAGCAGGTGCACGCCGATCGAGCGGCCGATGCGTCCGATCGTCAGCAGCAGCTCGACGAAGTCGGGCTCCGCCGTGAGCAGTTCGCCGAACTCGTCGATCACCAGGAACAGGTGCGGCAGCGCGGGCAGCTCGGGGCGATCGCGCCGCATCTGCCGGTAGTGACCGATGGATGCCGCGTTCCCGGCATCCTTCAACAGGCGCTGGCGGCGTACGACCTCGCCCTGGATGCTCGCGCGGGCGCGCTCGGTCAGCTGCGGGTCGTCGGCGAGGTTGTCGATGATGCCCGCGACGTGCGGGAGGCGCGAGAACGGTGCGAACGCCGCGCCGCCCTTGTAGTCGACGAGGATCATGCTCAGGTCGTCGGGGGAGTGCGTCAGCGCCAGGCCCAGGATGAGCGTGCGCAGCAGCTCGCTCTTTCCCGAGCCGGTCGCGCCGATGCAGATGCCGTGCGGCCCCATGCCGAGCTGTGCGGACTCCTTCAGGTCGAGCAGCACCGGACCGCCCTGGTCGTCGACGCCGATCGGCACACGCAGGAACTCCGCGGCGCTGCGCGTGCGCCACGCGGCGGAGGTGTCGATGGCATCCACGTCGGCGACACCCAGGAGCTGCGTCACATCGGGGGCGAGGGCCGTCCCGGTGTCCTGCGCCGAGGTGCGCGTGAGACGCAACCCCGCCAGAGGACGGGCGACCACGTCGAGCGCGGCGGGAGTGACGGGGTCGATCCGGATGCCGGTGATCGCCGCCTCACCTGCACCGGGCGTCTCGATGGTCGCGGTACCGGCGTCGACCGTGACACGGACGGCGACCGAGGTCGGCTCCTTGAGGCGGTCGTCGACCAGGTGCACGACGGTGACCCCCAGTGCGGTGAGGTCGAGAGCGGCATCCAGACGGGGCACCGGAGACGCGGCGTGATCGGCCTCATCGACGAAGATCACGAGACGCCCCGGCTTGGTCTTGCGCCCCGCACGGCGGGAGGCGGCGGCGGTCGCCACGCGGTCGCGCAGCTCGTCGCGCAGTAGGGACAGCAGCTCGGGCAGGCTCGGCGCGACGCGCCGCGCCATGACGGCGCCGGCGGGCGGGGTGTCGCCGGAGAGGTGGGGCAGCAGGTCGAGTCCGTGCCAGTCGTCGCGCTGCGCGGGAGCGATGGCTGCGGCGATGTGAACGTCGTCGGGCGAGTGGAACGCCGCGATCTGCGCCGCGAGCGCCCGTGCGACGCGCAGAGTGTCGGGCCGTGCGCCGACGATCGACACCTGCCCGCCGCGCTCGAGGTCGACGGTCGCCGGCATCCCCTGCGCGACCCCGGCGAGGCGCACCATGCGCTCGGCGGACTCCCGCATCACCGGGTCGAACGGCTGCACCGGGTTCTGCTCGGGCGGCAGCGCCACCTCGACCGCGCGCAGGTCGCCCGTGCCGATGCGGACGCGGAGGAAATCGGCATCCCCCGGTCGCCGTTCCCAGCGCCGGGCGGGGTCGGACGCGATCTCGACGAGCGCGCCGGGCGAGGGGTGCAGGGCCAGAGCGGCGGTGCGCTGGGCGTCGGCGGTCTGCCGGACCGCCTCGCGCGTCTCCTCGAGGTAGTCGAGGTAGCGCTCGCGCTGCACGCGGCGCTGCCGGGCGGCGTTGCCGCGCTGCGTGAGCGCCATGCCGAGGCCGCCGACGAGTGCGACGACGAGGATGACAGCGCCCACCACGACCATGATCGGGTTGTTGCGCAGCAGCACGATCATCGTGATCGACGAGAGGCTGCCCACGATCGGCAGCAGCGACTGCAGCGGGAACCCCGTCGCGCCTTCGCCGATCGGCGGCGGGGGCGCGAGGACGACATCGGGTGCGGGTTCGACGGCCTCGCTGATCCGCGCGGGGCGGTGGACGATGCGGACGGTCATGCGGTCCTCCCCGTCGCGGCGACGAGGGCGGCCGCCAGACGCACCACGGCCAGCTGCGTGGCCGACCGCCGGGGGTGGCCGCCGGCGGCGAGGCCCGAATCGAACGGCACCGCGACGACGGTGTGCTCGGCACCCGCGGACAGGGCGCGGGCCACCCCGTCGCCCTCGTGGGCGTGATCCACCAGCCCCAGCACGACCGACGGGGACTCCGGTAACCCGGTGATCGCTTCGACGACCGAGCGGGCGTGCTCGGCCGGAGAGCGGCGCGCGTCCGCCACCAGGCACACCACGTCGCACAGCGCGGCGCACGCGGCGAGGTCGACGAGCGGATGCCGCGCCCCGAAGTCCGTGACCGACACGTCGAAGAAGCGGGTGATCGGCGCGGCCTCGCCGAGCCAGGCGCCCACCGCGTCGTCGGCGTCGCGCGGGCGTAGGGCCACCACGCCCTCCCGCACCTCGAGGCCCGTCAGCGCCTCGGCCGTGGTGCGCGCCGCGGCGCGGGTGTCGTCGGGCGGCACCGGTTCGGCGCCGAGGCGCGCGGCGAGCCCGGGCGTACCCGCGGAGACGTCGACCGCGAGCACCGGTTCGCTGCGGCGCGCGGCGATCGCGCGGACGACCTGGTGGGCGACGGTGCTCGTGCCCGCGCCCGGCGACAACGACACGACCCCGACGCGGCGGGTGGTCGACAGGCCGCCGCGGATCGCGGCATCCCACGAGGTGAGTTCGGCACGCGCGTTCGCGCCGCTGCCGAACACCGCGGTCGACAGGGCCCGCACGTCGAGCACAGTCACGATCCGCCGCCGAACATGCCGAGCAGCTCGGCGTAGATGCCGAGCGCGCCCACCAGCAACGGGATCAGCGACACCACGGCGAGCGTCTCGACGATGTTGCCGAGCCCGCGCAGACGCGCGCGCACGTGCGGACGTGGACGCACCAGGACCATCGTCGCGATGAGCGCGGCCACGACGACGGCCACCCCCGCACCGACCCAGCCGAGGCCCCCGACCAGCAGCACCGTCAGTGCGGCGGCGGCGATCACGCCCGCCGCGGCCCACAGCAGCCAGCCCTGCCACCGCAAGGGGAACGCCCGGGTGCGCAGCGCTGCGACGAGGAAGAACGCGAGGGCGAGCAGTTCGGTCCAGATCGTCCCGGAGAGGGCGAGCGCGACCCCGGTGACGCCGAGGACGGATGCCACGGCCGCCACGCTCCACGTCAGGGCGGCGTACGCCTCGTCGATCGCGGCGAAGGCGCGAGGACGGGCGGGGGGTGCCCCGTCGGCCGCGCGCTGGTCGAGGTCGGTCAAGCCCGCGGAGGAGAGGGCGATCCAGGGCAGCGGACCGGTGGCGAACGCGGCGACGACGCCGGTGATGGTCGAGGCCGCGACGGCATCCACGCCCGCCAGCAGAAGACCCAGGAGCAGCGACGAGAGGACGGCGCCCAGCGCCCCGCCGGACGCGGCTCCGCGGCGGCGATGCGCGACCCCGACCCCGAGCAGGGCGACGGTCGACGCCGTGGCGAGGGCGGCGGCGATCCCCGCGAGCAGAGCCGAGGGACCGGATGCCAGTGCGCCCGCGGTCGCACTGCCCACCGGGAGGGCGAGGCCGGCCGCCGCCGCCGACACGCACGTCGAGAGGCGACGGAGGCCGCCGAGCCCCAGACCCGTCGCGATCGCCGCGAGGACCACGGCGGCCCCGAGCAGCGCGAAGGCCGCGAGCGTCGGTGACGACCACGGCGACAGCCAGCCGGCGATCGCGAAGGCTGCGGCGATCCCCGTGCCCCCCGCGATCGTGCGCGCGCGGTCGTCCCACCGGTCGGGGCGCGCGTCGTGCGCATCCGCCGCGGCGTCGGTCACGTCGATCACGACGGGCGGCGGGGGCGCGGCATCCAGGCGGACCAGGCGGACCAGGGTGCCGTCGGCGAGATCGAGCTGCTGCGGCGTGAGCGCGATGTCGATCTGTTCGCCGTCGGGCGCGATGACGGCGAGCGGGCGCGCCACCGTGCCCGCCGTCTCGCCGAGGAGGTCGAGCAGGCGGGGGATCGCGGCGCCCACGGGTTCGCCGCTCGGGACGACGACCTCGGCGCGGCGTTCGGAACCCGCGACGGTCAGACGGGTGTAGATGGTCACGGGGTCACGGCTCCGGTGGGGGTCTGGACGGTCGAATTCGCCTGTTCGGCGCGCTCGGTCAGCAGCTGCGAGACGAAGGAGACGCCGACGCAGGCGGCGCACGCGATGGCGGCGACCACGATCGAGCCCATCAACCGCTTCCCGTGGTCGTTGACGGTGCGGCGCTCGCCGATGTGGCCGTACACGAGCGCCGAACCCAGGCGCATGCGCTGGATCTTGGCCTGTTCGATGAGAACGGTGTCCCGCTGGTCGGGCATCAGCGCACTCCTTCCGTGGCGCGCAGCTGCGCGCGCACGTGCGGGGCGAGGTTGAGCAGCTCGCCGAGACGCTCGGGGTCGAGCGTGGCGAGGACGTCGTTCAGGCGCCCCCACCCGCCGCCGTCCACCGAGCCGAGAGGCAGTAGCACACCGGGGAGCCGCGGGCTGCCGACCGTGGTGCCGCCGACTTCGTCGATCCAGCGTTTCGCGTCGATGCCGAGCGCGCGGATGCCCACGGGCCCGATGAGCAGCGCCAGGGGTTCGGGCTGGGGGGATGCCGTGGCCCGACGCGCCAGATCCGGGGCACCGATCGCGGCGAAGGCGATGCCGATGAGCGGCAGGCAGACGGTCGCCGCGCGGGACAGGAGCTCGCGAGCCTCCGCGGTCGCGGTGGCGCCGGACTCGCGGCCGACGCCGGGCACCGCGGCCCACACGCGCGTCGTCTCTTCCAGACCCTCGCTCGTGCGACCGACCTGAACGGTGGAGAGGACCGCGCGTTCGCCGCCGCCCACGGCGATCCAATGACTGTCGAGCGGGATCCGCCGCCGCGATCGCTCGGTGAGGTCGTCGCGGTCCCAGGGCGCGAGCAGCGGTTCGACCGCGCCGAACGCCGCCGGCTCTGCCCCGCTGAACAGGGCGACCGCGGCCTCGGCGACACCGCCGAGCCGCACGGGACGCGTGACTCGGTGCCGCGTCGAGACGGTCGCCACGACCTGCAGAGTGGATGCCACCTGCGCCCGGACGAAGAGGGGGTGCACGTTCTCGGCCGTCGGCGGTTCCGGGGTCAGCGCGTCGGCGGGCGCGTCGATGCGGGCGCCCGTGCGCGCGTCGTAGAAGCCGTCGTTCCGCGTGCGCACGACCCAGTGGCCCTGCACGGCGGACAGCACCTGCGCGAGTGGCTGCGTCATGCGCGAGAACTCACTCGAGACGATGATCGGCCGCAGCCCCTGGCTCGCCGTCTTGTGCAGGAAGTCGCTCATCGCCGTCGTCAGCGCGACGATCGGTGCGCGCGTCTCGGTTCCGGCCCAGCCGGGGCCGGCCGCGTCGAGGAGGGGGTGTGCGACGGTGCTCATGCGGCATCCCGGACGGTCAGAGTGCGGTCACCGATCTCGAGGACGACATCGGTGGGCACGGGCGTGCGTTGGTGGGGGAGAAGCGGAGTGGAGGCGCCGGCGCCGCGGACGAAGGTGCCGTTCGTCGAGCCGAGGTCGGTGACCCACACCTGCCGACCGTCCCACTCCAGGCGGACGTGCGACTTCGACAGCGTGCGTGACATATCGGCCCAGCGGTACACCTCGGCCGGGGCATCGGCCGGTGCCGAGGGATCGCGGCCGAGCACGAGAGCGGTGTCGAGCGTGAGGCGCTCACCCGAGTCGAGCAGCAGCGTCGGCACCATGCCGCGGCGTGCGCGGCTCGGCGTCGCGGCGACGGCCTCGGGGAACTGGAAGGCTGCGATCGCGGGGGCGAACGGGTCGCGACCCCGGCGCAGGTCGAACATCCCGAGCTTCCCGGAGACCAGTGCCGTGAGCGCCGATGCGCCCGCGGCGGCGCCGGTGGTGAGGCGCACGATGCGGGCATCGACGGTGGCGGTTCCGAGCGTGCGGCCGCTGCGACCCAGCAACCACACGGCGACGATGAGCAGTGCGAGCGCCGCGATCACGAGAAGCCAGCCGACAGCGGGCGGGCCGGCGACGATGACGATGATCCCGGCCGCGAGTAGCGCCACGGGCATGACGATGTCGAGCGCCACGGCCCCGACGATCTGGCCCCCGCGGGCGCGCTCGGTGAAGACCAGCGGATCGACGTCGGCCAGGCGCAACGAATCGTGCGTGCTCGTCATCGGGCCCCCTCCCTCGACCTTCCACCCTATGCGGGACGTTCCGACGGCGCCCGTTCGGCCCGTCCCTTGCGTGGATAACCCGCGGGGCGGCAGAATTACCGGCTCACCGGCGGGTCAGGGGCGTGTACTCGCGCCGTGCGACCATCGCGAAGATCTCGCTGGCCGCGGCATCCGAGATCTCCTCGAGGTCGGAATCCAGCGGAAAGCGGATCGCGCGGTCGAGCATGCCCCGCGTGTCCGGATGCCAGGTGTCGACGTCGACGAGCATCTCGTCCACCGGCCCGTTTGGGGTCGGACGACCCCGGAACAGCCGCGCCGGGACGAGTCGCCCGTCGATGCGCGTACACCGTGCAGGCAGTGAGCGGGACCGTTCTGTCCCAAACGCCGAGGCGCGGTTGAGACCACTCGGGAGACGCCGGCTCGACGTACGACGTGAGATCGACCTGATCGTCACGGATGTCCGCGGCGTACTCGGTGTCTTCGAAGACGGCCCTCGTGCCGAAGAAGCGACTGGACGGATGCCACTCCTTGACCGGCGGTTGCCCTTGGAGCGCGGTCCACCCGTGAGCAGCCCCCGGTACACAGCGAGGACCTCCTGTTCGCCCGCGTCCGTGATCCGCCAAAGTTCGGCACCCGGGAATAGCGGGTCGTGGTCATGTTCCAGACCGGGACGATCTCATCGCCAACGGGTCGCAGGAACCCGAGCGGGTACGACGGCCACGGCCGCTCCACCTGCGGCGGCACCGTGAGGGTTGCGCACAGAGGGACTTCGAATCGCACGACATCGACGTGTCCGGAGCCACCGGACGGCCATCCTTAGGCCTCCTGCAGCGCGCTGGCCGTGCGCAGGTTCTTCGCGTCACCTGCGCGCACGACGGAGCCGCTGACCTGCGAGTACCCGCGTTCGCGGATCATTGCGGACATACCGGGATGCAGCAGCTTCTGCAGGACAGTTCTCATGTGCTCACCATAGGAAGACGTTTGGTTTGCACGCGCACATCTTCTACCTCATCCGGGGATGTGAGCGCGGACCACCCGTCATTCTGGTTGCCAGACAACCCTGCGGACACAGCAGCATCCGGTTCGTTGCCGGCATACCAGACTGTGACCATTCCGCGTTGGAGACCTCGCTTCACGCGCGGACCGACGGATACGGGCACGCCGTGCCACGTTCCGCTCACCTCTTGCGAGAAACGCGCGGTCACGGCGCGCCGGGGAAGTTTGACCCAAGGATCATCGGGATCCGCGTTGATCTCGGTCGCGTCGGGGAAGTCTTCGGAGGCGGGGGGCCGGTCCGTCCGCAGGCGCAGGTAGTCGTCCCCTCCGGAATGCCATGGGTACCGTTTGCCTCGGTACTCGAACAACGTTTCGCTCACTGGCAGCATTGATTCCTTCACCCCACCGGGATCCACTCACCGCGTCGCCAGACGGCGAAGAGTCGTTGCGTTCCGTCGTCCAATACTTCCCACATCTCCGCGCCGTCGCGCATGTTCACCTGCTTCGCACGGTACTCGGGAATGATGTCACCGCCGGTCTTCAGGAAGCCGTTGCCTGTGAACGGCGCACTGTAATGGTCAACCGAGCCGTCACCGCCCATCGAACTGTGCAGCTGCGAGTTGACGGAACCCGGCGTATCGATGTCCTGCTGGAATCGGAGGACGAACGCGGACTGATCGCCGCGGAGGAAGTTCGTGTCGGGATAGTCGAGCCGCAGCGACCGGAAGAAGTCCGCGGGCGTCGTCATGTGGGAGGGGCGGTCAGCGGCGCCGCAGCGGGACGTAGCTGCGGCGCGCGACCATGTCGAAGACGTCCTGCGCGGCTTCGGGGGAGATCTCCTCGATGTCGGCGTCCAGGGGGAAGCGGATGGCCTTGTCGACAGTTCCGTGCCGGTCGTCGGTCCAGGAGTCGACGTCGAGGAGACGCTCGTCGACCGGTCCCTCCGGAGTGGAGCGGCGACGGAAGACCGACACCGGGACGACCTGCCCGTCCACCATCTGCTCACGGATGAAATAGCGCGTGGACGGTGCCGCTGACACCTGGCGGAGGGCAGTCAAAGCCGACGGCGGGATCTCCATCGTGCCCGCGGCCCCTGGGTTCACGACGAGGCCGACTTCGGGGGCAGCGCCGCTGATGAGGAGTCGGCCCGGCATCAGCAGCGCGTTGCGGCCCTTGCCCAATTCTGCCGGCACCTGGTCCGTCGCGGTGAACACGGCGAGGAAGTTCGCGTCGTCGCGATGAACGACGAGGGGCTGGAACGTCGTCGGGTCGGGCGTTCCGTCGACGAGAACGACCAATTCGGCTTCCAGCAGGGCCGGTGCCAGCCGCTCCGAGGGCAGCTCCCCGGACCGCACCGACCTCATGGTGACTTCGAGGTCGTTCTCGGGTCGAAGCCCTGTCATTCGACTCAGGCCCTGCTCGGGACGAGTTCCTCGCCGCGGACATCCATCAATTCATCCAGGGCGGCCGTCACCTCGTAGACGCCGGCATCGGTCCGCTCGAGACCGGCCCGCTCGGCGAGGGTCGCATCGCGTCCGAGGTAGACAAGCCGGGCGACCGCGCGGGTTCCGTCGTGCCATCGCCGGACGATCTGAAACGGAAGGTCCCCGAACCGGGCGGTGAGCCTCAGCGTATAGGGCTGCTCGACCTCAGAGGCTTCGACGACTCGCGCCCAGAGACCGCGTTCCGTGAGTTTGGCATCCTTGATCCGCGTGTACGACGCGAGGACGACCCGCCCGTTCTCCAGCTGGTCGGCGAGCACCGCCTCGCCGTTCCATCGGACGAATCGTCCGCACACGTCGGACGGCAATGCCTGTCCCTGTCCTGGCTGCCAACCCGAGGCGACGTTCGCGTAGACCGAGAGGAACTCCTCACGACCATCCACATGGATCCGCCACAGTTCGGAGCCCGGGGGGACACGCGTCGGTTCCACCCACCACAGGGGCACGATTCCCTTCGCCGTGGGCGCGAAGCCGGTGCCGGTGAAGGGAGCGGGCTCGACAAAACCGGCGCCGCCCTCGCCGGTCGCGGGGATGAAGCTGAGAGACTCAGCACTCGGGAACCGGAGGATGTCAACGAAGGTGGATCCCGCGAACAAGGGGTCGGATGCCGCGTAGCCGTGCGCTTCGAGGAGGTCGGACGGCGTCCGTGCCCAGGCGGTGTCGGCCTGGCGCGCCACGAAACCGGTCAGCAAGTCGTCGCCCTGTGTCCACAAGCGCAGACGCCCCGGCGTCACGATCTTCTGAAAGATGTCCATGGCATTCATTCTGTCGGGGAGGACGTTGCGTCGCGTCGGCGAATGACGGGGGTGCCTAGCCTAGTCGCGGTCTCTCGGTAGTCGGTCAGTTCAGCGAAGGGAACCAGCAGCGAGATCCCACCGTTGCTCGTGCGGTCGTCGTGTACCTCAGCGCGCGGAAGAGCGGCGATCGCGTCGCGCTCGGGACCGGCGTCGAAGAACAGCATGGCCAGATACCCGGCGTGTCCGAACGGCAGCGGGGCGCGCAGGGGCGTCATGTCCTCGCTCCACGTGGACACCACAGGGATCCAGTGCCCGAGGTAAAGCCCTTCGGAGGTCACCTGTTCGACCGCCAGGACGTCCCGCGGGGCGATTTGCCGATGGCCGGTGCCCTCGTGGTCGTAGATGAAGAACTCGGTAGGGGTGTCGTCCTGCGCGATCTGAAAGGTGGACGCGTACCACCCGTCGGTGGTCTCGATCCACGTGCCCGTATCCCGGACAGTGCGAGGAGCGTTCATCAGAACCGAACCCATCCTTGAGACGTTAGGACGGCGTACGGAATCTCCTCGCCGGTGGGGGTGATCTTGTACACCTCGGTGCCGGGGCCGATGTTGATCCGGTTCGGGAAATGATACTCAGGGATGATTTGAACGCTGCCGTCTCCCACGAAGCCGTGGCCCAGGAACGGGTTGGCGGGCCCCAGGGGATCCATCTTCGCGGGGCGGTAGTACGGCTGGCCCGTGTTGTCGAAGAGGTAACCCGCGAGGTTCCCCGCGTCTGCGGACGGCACCCGCAGATCCGCGTTGCTCGGAAGAGTGAAGCGCACGGCGTACGTGTCGCCCGTCGGCGCGGTGAACTGGGCGGGAACGGTCCGGCCCGGGCCGTAGTCGAGGCCGAACCCACGCGCGATCTCATCTGGAGTGGTCAGCCCGGTCGCGTCGGAGGCGCGCGCGACGAAGCCACCCACCGTGTCCTGCCTCCCGTAGGTACGGTTCAGGAGATTGTCGACGTCGGTCTGGCCGAGGATCTTCTGCATTATCTCGCCGGGCTGCGGTTGCGGGATACTCTCGCGTACGTCGAGGACGATCCGGATCTCGTCCGGGGTGAGGGAGTCGAGCGGGCGCCCGTGCACGAGGTCGTGCAGCTGATCCGGGGTGAGCCCGTGCCGCGCGGCACCTGCGTCGATCAGTGACTGTGAACTAGGGAGCTGCGCGACCTGGTTGTGTGACATGTGGGGCTGGAACGGATCACCGTTCGGCATCCGCGGCACGTTGCCCGCCGGGGGCTGTCCGCCACCGTTCGTCGCACCGCCCGACGAAGAGCCATCCTGGCCCGCGGCGGTGTCGTCGTCGGAGCGGCCCGGGGTAGTTCCGTCCTCCGCACGGCCGCCGGTGACGGCGTCGTCGCCGCGGGTCGCACCGCCCACGGCGTCGTCGCCGCGTCCGGCGCTTCCGTCGTCGCCGCGTCCCGCGCTGCCAGCGTCGTCGCCACGGCCCACGCCGCTCACGTCGTCGCCGCCGCGGCCCACGCCGCCGTTCCCGGTATCGGAGCCACCACGTCCGCCGCTCTCGCCGCCGGCGTGGTCGCTGCCGCCGCCGGGCCCGGTCGAGGGCTCGCGCACGACCGTCGACTCGCCCGCTCCGCCCGTTTCCGTCCGAACCGGAGCGTCCTCGACGATCGAGTTCACCGGACCGGGGCCGGTCTCGCCGCGGACGCCGCCGGCCGAGACCAGCTCGGGCTCGCGCACGGGCGCCGTGACACCGGCATCCGCTTCGCCGTCGGTGCGCACGGGCACGTCGCCACCCCGCACGCCGTCGAAAGATCCGGCGGGCATCTCGATGCGACCCGAGGGGATGGCATCCGTCGGCGGGAACTCGTACACGGGGACGCCGTCCTCGACGCGCGCCGTCACGGTGTCGAGATTCACCCCGGCGTCGTCGAGCGCGCGCAGTGCCGAAGCGGCATCGTCGGCGACGAACGGCATGTCGGGGGCGTTCAGGTGGAAGCCGTCGGTGGCGTTCGAACCGAGGCGACCGATGATGCCGTCGAGACTGTTCAGCCCCGCACCGCCGAGGCGCATCGCGCCGTTCACCGCGAGGGCTGCGGGATCGACGAAGTCCACGACCTTGGCCATCTTCGACACCACGGATGCCGCCGTCGACGCGGTCTTCACACCGGCCACGGCCGCGCCGCCGACGGGAATCAGCGCGGTGCCGACGTTGAAGACCGACTCGCCGAGCGCGGTGCCTGGGTCGTCCTGCCACTTGTCCCACGCGATGAGGGCCTTGCCGGTGTTCAGGGCGGCCTCGTCGGCGCTCGCCTTGAAGTCACGAATCTCTTGGGGCAGGAAGCCGCCGATTCCGGTCGACTCGAGGAGGCTGTCGCTCCAGAAGAGGGGGCCGAGCAGCGGCGAGTTCGCCAGACCGGAGACCCCGATCATTCCGAGGTTGCCCCACGCCGCCCCGTACGCGTCGCCGGAGAAGAACTCACCCGTCTCGGGGTTGTAGCCGAGCACGAGCGTGCCGAGGCCCTGCACGGTGCCCCAGATGCCGCCGACGGCGATGCCCTCCCACAGGAAGTCCTTGAAGACGAACTTCGCCGTCGCCTCGCCACAGCCCTCGGTGCGCTCGACCTCGGCACCCCAGGGCATCTCGGTGCCCTCGGGGATCTCGGCGATGCCGTAGCCCAGCGCGTCGTCCTCGGATGTCGCAGCGTGCAGCGGCGCGGCCCCGTAGAGCGCCCGAATGCGGTTGGCGCACGCGCGCTCCGCTTCCCACAGCTTGATCTGCTGCGCGTTGACCGCGGACAGCAGTTCGTTGTTGCGGTCGACGTGCTCCTGCGACTCGTGCCACTCCTTGGTGACCGTGCGGTACATCTCCGGCGCCGCAGCGCTCGACGACGTCGTTGTCGACGAGCCCCACGAACCCTGGTACGTGGGCGTTGCGGTCGCGCCGCCGGACGGCGACTGCGCGGCCGTCCACGCCGGGTTGATCTCGCGCACCTGCACGCCGCCCTGGACGGAGTCCACGAACGCTTTCGCCTGGGCGCGCAGCGAATCCAGCTCCGCCTTGATCGGGCGCACATCTGCGGCAAAGGCGGTGAGCGCGGCCGACACCTCGGCGAGGTTGTCGCTGACCTGCGTCGCCTGCGACGACACCGGCGCCATCAAACCCAAGAGGGTGGGCGACTCCGGGGCCTCGTACACCCCGGCCATGCCCTGCCACTTGAAATGCACGTTGGAGCCGTGCTCGGACACCTGACCCGAGACGGTGCTGATCGTGCGAGCGTTCTCTTCGATGGCATCCGGGTTGATGTCGGCACCCGGAATGGCCTCGTAGTTGATCGGATCCGGCATCACATCACCCCGTGCGGAAGAGAGGGCGGGTACACCGCGTGGACGGCCGCGGTCTGCGCGTTGGCCGCCATCTCGGTGTCGCCCGCGATGTACGCTTCGGTGGCCGTCACGACGCCCTGCGCGGCCGCCCCGATACGGCCGCTCATCCCCTGGATGCGCGGGCCCTCTTCCTGCTGGAAGTAGGCCTGCACCGCTTCGGAGATCGCGCCCGACTGGGTCGCGGTCACGGCTCCTTCGAGAGCGGGACTCAGCGTGTTCAGCGCGGCACCGAGGGCCTCGGCATCCACGTTGACGTCTTGCAGCACGGCAACCACACCGGACGGCTCGATACGCCAGCTCGTCATCGACAGCACCCCTTCATATCTCGACGATCACGCGCGACGCACCCCACGCGCGCGGAACCGACGGTGCCGGGCGCTCGTCGCGCCCGGCACCGTGTGGTGATCGTCAGCCGATCGATTCCACCGCCGCGCGAGCCTTGCTCAGCGCGGTCTGGGCGGACTCGTCGTTGCGCTCCAGCGACGAACGGAGCGTCTGGATGATGCCGCGCACCTCGGCGGCGGCGTTCTTCCAGCGAACCTCTTTGCCGCGGTAGTCCTCGGACACACCGTCGGCGGAGTAGTCGGCCATCGCGGCCTGCACGTCGCGGTCGCGCTGGTCGATCAGCGACTCGAGCTGCGCGGCGACGCGGTTGAAGTTGTCCTGAGCGTTCTGCGAGGCCGCGATCGAGTAGTCGCGGCGGTCTCCCTGGTTCACCATGAGTCAGTCCTCTCCGATTCTCAGCGGCCACCGAAGCGCGCGGCGTCGAACGACGATCCGGCTTCGAGGCTCGTGGTCTGATCGACCATGGACGACTCGCCCTCCTGGAAGGAGCGGTCCATGCCCGAGATACCGCCGAGCACGCCGTCGAGGGCGAGCTTCAGCTCGGCCGAGATCGCGTCGGTACGCGACTTGAACCGGTCGAACGCGGCACGACCCGCGCCCTGGAACTGTCCTTCGAGCGGTTCGGCCGCCTCGAATAGCTGGCGCACCAGCAGTGACAGCTCATCACTCGAACCCGAGGTGGCCTTCCCCAGCACACCCAGAGTGTCGGAACCCATTGCGAACTTCACGAGAGCCCACCCTTCGATCGCGAATACACGTGCAACGAACCCTGAAACACTAACCACGGCTCCGGGGGCGCGGAAGAAAGATGAGAGAACTCTCCTTTTTCTCTCACATGGTGTAGGAGGGGTCAGCCGCCCGCCCTGGCGGCCGCTTTCGCAGCCTTCTTGTACTCGCGCACCTTCGTCAGCGACTCCGGGCTCGTGATGTCGGCGACCGAGCGGAACGCGCCCTCGTCGCCGTAAGGGGAAGACGCCTTCCGCCAACCGTCTCCGGTGTAGCCGTACTGCTTGCCCAGGAGGGCGAGGAAGATCTTCGCCTTCTGCTCGCCAAAGCCGGGAAGCGCCTTGAGCCGCTTCAGCACGGTCGCGCCGTCGGGGTCGTCCCGTGTCCAAAGCTCGGCGGCATCCCCGCCCCAATCCGTCTCGATCGCCGAGCACAGGGCCTGCACGCGTTTCGCCATCGACCCGGGGAAGCGGTGCACCGCCGGCGTCTGCGAGAACGCCGCGGTGAAGGCCTCGGGGTCCTCGTGCGCGAGGGTCGTGGCATCCATCGCTCCCACGCGCTGCTGGATCTTCAGCGGTCCCGCGAACGCGGTCTCCATCGCCACCTGCTGGTCGAGCAGCATGCCGATCAACAGTGCGAGGGGGTTCGTCGAGAGCAGGTCGTCGGCGGCGGGATCGTCGGTGATGCGCAGACTCATCTGCCCATTCTCGCGCGGGTCACGCGGGTTCGGCGATCCACTTCCGGGCGAACGGCACGGCGTCCAACGACGCCAGATCGGACGTGATCTCGCTCAGCTGGGCTTCGAAGTCCTCGACGCTGCCGGCGGGGAGGCGCTTCACGAGCGAGCCGTCGCCGCGCCGGATGACGACTTCGCTCACCGACGGCGCGTCGCGCCCGGCATCCAGCAGGCCCATCGCCACCGTGGCCGCCCACCGAAGGCCGTTTCGTCGGCGATCCTCGCCCGCGACCCGATAGACCTCGGATGCCGGGGTGCCCACGTCTTCGCCCTGCCGTCGGCGCCGTCAGCCTGCGTCGGCGATGCGTGCGGCAGAGGACTCGGGGTCGGACACCTCGATGCCGAACAGCGCCGACAGCGCGTCGACGTACTCGTCGGCGCGGCCGGTCTCGGCGAGCTCGTGCGCGCGGGTGGTCGGGGTGTGCAGAAGCACGCCGACGAGGTGCCGCAGCGCCTGTTCGGTCTGACCACCCTCGTCGCCGCGCGCGCGGACACGGGCGACCTCGGCGTCGAGCACACCGAAGACGTGCGCGCGAAGGGCGACGACGGCGGGCGTGATGTTCTTGCGCTCGCCCACCGAGGCGAAGCGGCGCGCGGCGTCGCGGACCAGGTCGCGCGCGGCATCCGTCGCCTGCAGCTCTTCCAGAGGGGCGTGGAGGCGAATGGTCTCGAGGTCAAGGAGGTCGACGCCCGGCACGGTGGCCACGTCGGGGTCGACGTTGCGCGGAAGCCCGAGGTCGATGACGAGGCGGCGGCCGGCATGGTCGACGGGGCAGCCGACGGACGCGGGAGCGGCGGCTTCGGCGGCGGTGCGCCCGGCGGCGAAGGTCGCGGCGCTGACGACGTGGTTCTCGCTCGTGGTGCACGTGATGATGAGGTCGGCGTGCGCGACCGCGGTGGGGAAGGTCTCGGCCGAGACGGCACGCAGCCCGTGCTTCGCGGCGAACTTCGCGGCACGCCCCGAGGGGGAGTGGACCGCGATGTCTTCGGCACCCTGATCGCGGAGAGCGGCGACGGTCGCGGCGGCATACGCGCCGGTGCCCACCAGCAGCACGCGCTGCGTCGACCAGTCGGCGATGCGGCTGTCGGCCAGCTCGAGACCGAGGCGGACGAGCGAGCGGCCGGCGCGTCCGATCGCCGTGGCGTTCTTCACTCCGCGCTGTGCTTCCGACGCGCGCTGGAACAGCCGCTCGAGCTCTCCGGAGGTGGTGCCCAACTGCCGGGACTCGGTGAGCGCACGACGCACCTGGCCGGCGATCTCGCCCTCGCCCACGACGACGGATTCCAGACCGGATGCCACCGAGAACAGGTGCTCTGCGACGTCGCCGCCGCCGAGCACCGTGTAGGAGCCCTCGAGCTCGCTCGCGGGCACGCCCGTCGCCGCCTCGATGGCGCTCAGCGTGGCTTCCACACCCACCGCGACGGCGGCCGTCACGGGCTCGTCCATGTCGACGTAAGCCTCGAAGCGGTTGCACGTGGCGACGACGACCGCTCCCTGCACGCACTCGTCGTGCGCGGCGATCAGGGGGGCGACGGGGGTGGTGGGTACGCTGAGCCGCTCGAGGAGATCGAAGGACGCGGTCTTGTGACTCGCGCTGACACAAAGCAGCACGCTCATATTCTACGCCCGGCCCCTGCGAGATATTCCGCGCCGCCTCTCGACATCGAGGCATCCCTCTTCCCCCGCGGACGCGAGTGGAAGGATGGATGCCATGGCCACCCCTGACGCGCCCCTCCTCCGTGCCCTTCGCGGCGACCGTCCCGAGCGGCAGCCGGTGTGGTTCATGCGGCAGGCCGGGCGCTCGCTGCCCGAGTACCGCGAGCTGCGCGTCGGCACGCGGATGCTCGATGCGTGCCTCACCCCCGACCTCGCGGCCGAGATCACGTTGCAGCCGATCCGCCGCCACAGCGTGGATGCCGCCATCTTCTTCAGTGACATCGTGGTGCCCTTGCGGCTGGCCGGCGTCGCGGTCGAGATCGAGCCGGGCCGCGGGCCGGTGTTCGCCGACCCGGTGCGCACGGCCGCCGATGTCGAGCGAGTGACCTCGATCGACCCGGCCGACGTCGCCGGAGCCGCCGAGCCGATCCGTGACGCGGTGCGTCTGGTCACGGCCGAACTCGGCGACGGCGTCCCCCTCATCGGCTTCGCCGGCGCCCCGTTCACGCTCGCGGCGTACCTCGTCGAGGGCGGTCCGTCGAAGGAGCATCTGCGGGCGCGCGGAATGATGTACGCCGACCCGACGTCGTGGCATCGGCTGGCCGGATGGCTGGCCGAGGTGTCGCGGGCGTTCCTGCAGGCCCAGATCGATGCGGGCGCTCAGGCCGTGCAGCTCTTCGACTCGTGGGCCGGTTCGCTCTCGCGCGCGACGTTCCTGGAGCACGTCGCTCCCCATTCGCGGGCGGCGCTCGAGGGTGTCGAGGTGCCGCGCATCCACTTCGGCGTCGGAACGGGTCCGTTCCTCGCCGACATGCGCCTCGGCGGCATCGCCGACGCCGTGGGCGTGGACTGGCGGATGCCGCTGGACGAGGCCGCGGCCATCGTCGGTCCCGACACCACACTGCAGGGCAATATCGACCCCGCTCTGCTGGGCGCACCGTGGCCGGTGCTGGCGGCGCACATCGACGACATCCTCGCCCACGGGCGCGCGGCGCGCGCCCACGTGCTCAATCTCGGTCACGGCGTCCCGCCCGACACCGACCCCGCGGTGCTGACCCGCATCGTCGCGCACGCCCACGGGGAGGCGGAATGAGCGACCCCCTGGAGCGGCTCGCGGAGCACGCCCACGAGAGCCGCGTCATCGTGGCGGGGGGCGGTGTCTCCGGGCTGGTGGCCGCGCTGGAGTGCGCCAAGGTGGGCATGCAGGTGACCGTGCTCGAGGCCTCCGGGGTGTTCGGCGGCGTCGTACGGTCGGCCGAGGTCGGTGGGCTCACGCTCGACGTCGGGGCCGAAAGCTATGCGACGCGCGGGGGAGCGGTGCGCGAGCTTCTCGACGAGCTCGGGCTGGCGGATGAGATCGTGGCGCCGAACCGGGCGGGAGCCTGGGTCGCGGGGGTCCCGGGCGTAGGGGCGGCCCCGCTGCCGAAGGGCGGGATCCTCGGCATCCCCGACAACCCGTGGGCCCCGGATGTGCGACGCGTGATCGGCTGGGCGGGAGCGTGGCGCGCGTACGTCGACCGCGTGCGCCCCCCGCTGACGATCGGACACGAGCGCAGCCTCGGCGCGCTCGTGCGCTCGCGGATGGGCGCTCGCGTGCTGGACCGGCTCGTCGCGCCCGTCACGAGCGGCGTCTACTCGGCTCGTCCCGACGACATCGACGTCGACCTCGCCGCACCGGGACTGAACGCCGCTCTCACCCGCATGGGCTCGCTGGGCGGCGCGGTCGCCGAGCTCCGTGCGGCGCGCTCGACGGGCACTCCGCCCGACGCCCCGGCATCCGATGTCCCGCCCACGGTGGCGGCGCCGCGCGCCGCAGCACCGGGCGGCGCGGTCGAGGGCATCGCCGGCGGGATGTGGCGCCTGGTGGAGGCGCTCGTCGCTCGCCTGCGAGACCTCGGGGTCGAGCTGCGCACCGACGTCGCGGTCGAGGAGCTCACGCCCGCGGGCTCGGGCTGGAGCGTCCGGACCTCCGCCGACGAGAGCCCGCTCTCGGCCGACGCGGTCATCGTCGCCCTCCCCGAACGGCAGGCGCGGGCGCTCCTTCGGCCCGTCGTCCCGGCCCTCGACACCGCCGAGCCGGCTGCTCCCGTGGTCGAAGTGGTGACCCTCGTCGTCCACGCTCCCGCGCTCGATGCTGCGCCGCGCGGAACCGGTGTCCTCACCGTCCCGGGCAGCCACGTGGCCAAGGCCCTCACGCACTCCACGGTGAAGTGGGAGTGGGTGCGGGATGCCACCGAGCCCGGCATCCATGTCATCCGTCTGTCGTTCGGAGCACAGGGCGAAGAGCCGGCCACCGCAGCGCTCGACGACGACGCCGCCGGGTCGCTCGCCCTCTCCGAGGCGGCTGCCCTGCTCGGGGTGCCTCTCGATCGGTCGGCGTTGCGGGCGTCGCACCGCGTCCGGTACGTGCAGTCGCAGCCCGGCGCCGCGATGGGACGCGCGGCGCAGACGGCCGCCGCGCGCGGTGCGGTCCGGGCCGTGCGCGGACTCGGGGCCACCGGGGCGTGGCTGTCGGGAACGGGTCTCGCGCAGGTGATTCCCGACGCGCGCGCGGAGGCGGATCGGGTGCGCAGTGCCACCCTCTGGCGCCGGGACTGACGGCCGGAGGCCCGATGGTCGAGGGATGTCCCGTGGATGTCAAGGGCGGATGCCGGAACGGGAATACATCGCTATCGTGAGACTCGACCAGCACTGATCGAGCGTGAGGAGACCCCATGAGGGGCAAAGCAGCACTCGTCGTCGGACTCGTGGCGGGCTACGTGCTCGGCGCGCGCGCAGGCCGCGAGCGGTACGAGCAGATCAAGGCGCAGGCCGAGAAGGTCTGGGACCAGCCCGTCGTCCAGGGGCAGGTTGAGAAGGTGAAGGCCTTCGGCGTCTCCGCGCTCAAGACCGTCCCCGGTGTCGTCTGGAAGGGCGCGAAGTCCGTCACCGGTGCGGCGTCGCAGTCCGGGAGCGTCTCCGAGCGTGCAGAGCGCGCCGGTCGCGCCGCGAAGGCATCGGCGGGCGAGGTCGCCGAGGCCGTCGAGGGTTCGGTGGACGACGCCAAAGACGCCGAGAAGAGCGCGACAACGCGCGCGCAGGCGAGCAAGAACAGCTCCACCTCGTCGGAGAGCTGACGCATGACCACTCCCCGCGGTTTCCGTGATCGCGCCGACGACAGCCTGTTCACGCTCCTCGGCGACATTCCCGAGCTCGTGCGCAACCTCGTCGTCGCCGAGATCAACGGGGCGAAGGCGTGGGCGCAGCGGACGGCCAAGGACGCCGGAATCGGCGCGGGATGGTTCGTCGGTGCCCTGATCGTCGTGTTCTGGGCCGTCCCCGTGTTCTTCGCGTTCGTCATCGCCGGACTGTCGTCGTGGTGGCCCGTGTGGCTGTCGGCGCTGGTGGTCTTCGGCGTGATGATCGTCATCACCGCGATCCTGGCGCTTCTGGGGTACTTGCGTTTCAAGAAGCTGGCGAACCGCGAGAATCCGGGCCAGGCCATCGCACAGGACGTCCGCATCGTGAAGGAGGCTGGCGATGAGTATTGAGCGTCCCGTTCCCGTGCCGCGCACGGCGGTGCCCCTCGGCATCACCGACCCCGTCGAAGAAGCGCGTGCCGAGCTCAAGGCGGCATTGGCGGCGATCGAGGTGAAGGCGAACGTTCCGCGTCGCGTCAGCGAAGCGGTCGACGTGCGCGTCGCCGAGGCCCGCGAAGCCGCGCGGCGTAACCCCGGCGCCGCCGCGGCCGTGGTCGCCGGCGTCGCCGCCGCGGTCGGCCTCACGGTCTGGGCCCTGGTCCGCGCTTACGCGCGCTGACCCCCGCCCGCGGCATCCGTCGGTCCGCCGAACGCACACGTTCGGCGCGCCCGCGGGGCTAGGGCTCGTTGGCGAACAGGCCGTCGAGGAGGTCCTGGAAGTAATCGGGGGTCACGGCGATCGGGCCCGCGTAGGCGTGATCGAAACCGGCGATCGCGTAGAGCAGCAATGCCACGAAGAGGGCGAGCAGACCCGCCATCAGCAGGTGCACGCGAAGGTTGCGCACCTCGATGAGCGCGATCAGCACGGCGTTCAGCACGGCCCCCACGCTCAGGACGATCCACAGCACGCCGGGGAGTGCGAGGTGCGTGAGCGCGATGCGGTCACGCCGGTTCTCCACCAGCAGCTGGAACTGATCCAGCGACTGCTGCACGGCGAGGATTTCGGCGGGGCTCGCCGGCTGCACGCTCCCGATCGCCTGCTGCATCGCCGAGATGTTGGCATCAGTCTCCACCGGGATCTCGAGCCGCTGCTGCAAGGGCCAGTCGACGTCGATGACGTTGCGCGTGTAGCCGATGATCTGCTCCTGCAGTTCGCTCGACTGCGGCTCGGGAAGCAGGGCCGCCGTGCGGTAGAGGGATGCCAGTGACGACGACTCTTGCAGCACGATGCCGTCGACCTCGGTGAAGTTGCCGTACGCGGCGGCCGCGATGAGAGCGAGCGTCACACCGTAGAACACCCCGTACGCGCCCACCGCGTAGCTGAGCACGCGGTCCCACTCGTCTCCCTGCGGAGCGACCTTGCTCACCCAGCGGCGGAGGAGCAGCAGGATGCCGCAGGAGCCGCCCACGACGAGCACGATGAACAGCGGCAGCCCCACCGCCATCGGGAGTTGGTACAGCCACATCGGGCACACCCTTCCGAGCGGCATCCCCCGATGCCGTCGACGCACATTACCAAGGCCGCCCCGCGGCCCCGGGCGTCCGGTCGCCGCCGTGCGCATCGGATCGCCGCCGCGCGCAGCGGAGCGCCGCCGCGCGCAGCGGAGCGCTCTTCACCCGCGTCGCCGGGTGCTCCACCGCCGAGTCAACGGGTTTGGCCGCCCGCGCCCGCAGCGCGAGACTTGACCCATGGCTCAGGACGACTCCTCCTCCGTGTACACGCTGTGGGCGGTGCTCCGCCGCGATCCCGAGAATCCCGTGACCGCCGCCGACGCCACCGAGCTGGCCGACCTCACCGCCCTGATCGAGGCGGACGGCGTCACGATCCGCGGGTTCTACGACGTCAGCGGCCTCCGTGCCGACGCCGACCTCATGGTGTGGATGTACGGCGAAGACCCCCAGGCGCTGCAGCGCGACCTGCGACGCCTGCGCCGCACCGAGCTGTTGAAGAACCTCCTGCCCACGTGGAACGCGATGGGGGTGCACCGCGACGCGGAGTTCAACCGCTCGCACGTGCCCGGCTTCCTCCGCGGCATCGACGCGAAGGACTGGCTCTGCCTGTACCCGTTCGTCCGCAGCTACGAGTGGTACCTGCTGCCCGAGGCGGAGCGCCGCGAGATGCTCATCGAGCACGGCAAGAAGGGCTCGCAGTACACCGGCGTGATCGCCAACACCGTGGCATCCTTCGCGCTCGGCGACTACGAGTGGCTGCTGCCGATGGAGTCCGACGACCTGACCGACCTCGTCGACATGATGCGCGACCTCCGCTACACCGAGGCCCGCCGTCATGTCCGTGAAGAGGTGCCCTTCTACACCGGGCGTCGCGTCACTCTCGACGAGATTCCCGAGATCCTCCAGTGAACGCCGCCCTGCGCCTGGGGACGCGGCGCAGCGCGCTGGCGATGGCGCAGTCGCAGATGGTCGCCGACGCGGTGGCCGAGGCATCCGGTCGTGCCGTCGAGCTCGTTCCCATCGTGTCCGAGGGCGATGTCAACCGCGCTTCGCTGTCGCAGCTGGGGGGACGCGGCGTGTTCGCCAACGGTCTGCGCGAGGCGCTCGCGGCGGACCGCTGCGACTTTCTCGTGCACTCGCTCAAAGACCTTCCGACGCTGCAGCCCGACGGTCTCGTCATCGCCGCGACCCCGCCGCGCGAGGACGCCCGCGATGTCGTCGTGACGCGCGACGGCACCGCCCTGTCGGCGCTGCCCGCCGGGGCCAAGGTCGGTACCGGATCGCCGCGCCGCATCGCGCAGGCCCTGCGGCACAACCCGGGGGTCGACATCCACGACATCCGCGGCAACGTCGATTCCCGACTCGCGCGCGTGCGCGACGGAGAGCTGGATGCCGTCATCCTCGCCGCCGCGGGCATCGCCCGTCTCGGGGGCGACCTGGGCCGGCTGTCGGCCGAGTACCTCGGACTCGCGGAGTGGCCGACCGCGCCCGGCCAGGGGTCGCTCGCGGTCGAGACGCGCGCCGACATCGCACCCGAGATCCTCGCCGCGCTCGCCGCGCTCGACGACACCGCGACGCGCGTGGAGATCACCGCCGAACGCACCATCCTCTCCGTCCTGGATGCCGGATGCCACGCGCCCGTCGCCACACACGCGTCGCTGACCGACGGCGACCTGCGCCTGCGGGCCATCGTCTACGCCCTCGACGGCTCGCATCGGATCGGTATCGATCGGACCGTGCGCCTGGAGCCGGGGTATGGTGGGGAACCTGGCAGTGGCAATGGTGCGAATGCTGCCGACGACGGGGGACCCATCGCGCGAGCCTCGCGCGCGGGCCAAGAAGCCGCGCGTCGGTTGCTCGAACGCGGGGCGGCCGACCTGGTACCACGAGAGTCGACCACATGAATGAAGGCCATCGGCACACGCCGACCCCAGACAAGCCGCTCGCCGGCCGGCGCGTCCTCGTGCCCCGCGGCGGTCCGTGGGGTGACGGTGTCGCCGCCAGCCTTCGCCAGCGCGGAGCCGTTCCGGTCATCGCGCCACTGATCAACTTCGCGCCGACGAACGATCAGGCGACCCTCGAGCAGGCGCTGAGCGACCTCGCCGACGGGGCGTTCGACTGGCTCACGCTGACCAGTGCGACGACGGTCGACGTCCTTTACGCCTACCGCGCCGTGATCCCGGCCAGCACCAAGGTCGCCGCCGTCGGCGAGACCACCGCCGCGGCCATGCAGGCCGTGGGCTACCGCGTCGACCTCGTTCCCGACCGCGACAACTCGGCGCAGGGCATGGCCGAGCAGATGATCGCGCTCGAGACCGAGCCGCGCAGCGTGCTGACGCTCCGCAGCGAGATTGCCAAACCCGTGCTCACGCGCCTGCTGATCGAGGCCGGCCACCACGTCCGCAGCGTCGTGGCCTACCGCACGGTCGGTGTCCCCGTGACCGAGAAGATCGCCACCGACGTCCACTCCGGCCGCATCAACGCGATCCTCGTCACGAGCGGTTCGGTGGCCGAGCAGGTCGTCGAGCAGTTCCCCGACATCCCGGCATCCACCGTCATCGCCGCCATCGGACCGCGCACCGCGAAGGATGCCAAGCGCGCGGGCCTCGCCGTCGACGTCGTCGCCGAGCGGCAGACGGTCGAGTCGTTGGTCGACGCCGTCGCCCGCTTCACCCTCCCCCCGGAGTCCGAGACCCCCGCATGAGCTTTCCCGAGTACCGCCCGCGGCGTCTGCGCCGCACCCCCGCCATCCGTCGTCTCGCGCGTGAGACGCACCTCGTGCCGTCGCAGCTCGTGCTGCCCCTCTTCGTGCGGGAGGGCATCTCGGAGCAGGTTCCGGTGACCTCGATGCCCGGTGTCGTGCAGCACTCCCTCGACACCCTGCGCCGCACCGTCGCCGAGGCCGCGGCGGCCCGGATCGGCGGCGTCATGCTCTTCGGTGTGCCCGCCGAGCGCGACGCGGTGGGATCCGGCGCCGATGACCCGAACGGCATCCTGAATCTCGCGACCGAGGCGGTCGTGTCCGAGGTGGGCGACGCGCTCGTCGTGCAGACCGACCTGTGCCTCGACGAGTTCACCGACCACGGCCACTGCGGCGTGCTCCGCGCGGACGGCGCGGTCGACAACGACGCGACGCTCGAGCGGTACACCGCCATGGGGCTCGCCCAGGCCCGGGCGGGGTCGGCGATGCTCGGACTGTCGGGGATGATGGACGGCCAGGTGGGCGCGGTGCGCGAGGCGCTGGATGCCGAGGGGTTCACCGACACCCTGCTCCTGGCGTACTCGGCGAAGTACGCGGGAGCGTTCTACGGTCCGTTCCGCGAGGCCGTGGACTCGCAGCTGAAGGGCGACCGCCGCTCGTACCAGCTCGACCCCGGCAACGGCCGGGAGGGCGTGCGCGAGGCGCTGCTCGACGTCGAGGAGGGCGCCGACGTCGTGATGGTCAAGCCGGCGCTGCCGTACCTCGACGTCCTCGCCGACGTGAAGGCGTCGGTCGACGTGCCGGTGTGGGCCTACCAGGTGTCGGGCGAGTACGCGATGGTCGAGGCCGCCGCGGCGCACGGCTGGATCGACCGCCGCGGCGCGATCCTCGAGAGCCTGCTCGGCATCCGTCGCGCCGGTGCCGATGCGATCTTGACCTACTGGGCCCTCGAGGCCGCGCACTGGCTGCGCGCCGACCTGTAACGCGCGCGAGTCGCCAGGATTTGTCGCTTCGCTAACCGCGGAAGCGACAAATCTTGGCGACTCACGCCCGTGCGCACGGGAGAATTGACACATGACAGACCTCAACGATCAGTGGTTCGCGCGCGCCAAGGACGTCATCCCGGGCGGGGTGAACTCGCCGGTGCGGGCGTACGGATCCGTCGGCGGGACGCCGCGGTTCGTGCAGTCCGCCGCGGGCGCCCGGATCACGGATGCCACGGGTCGGGAGTACGTCGACCTCGTCGCCTCGTGGGGTCCGGCTCTCCTCGGGCACGCGCATCCTGAGGTGGTCGGGGCCGTGCAGTCGGCGGCATCCCGGGGTCTGTCCTTCGGCGCTCCGACGGGGGCCGAAGTGGAGCTCGCCGACCTGATCGCGAACCGCGTGCGGGTCGGCGACCTGGCGCCGGTCGAGAAGGTGCGTCTGGTCTCGACGGGCACCGAGGCGACGATGACCGCGATCCGCTTGGCACGCGGGGTCACCGGCCGCGATCTGCTGATCAAGTTCGCCGGTCACTACCACGGGCACTCCGACGGTCTGCTCGCCGCCGCCGGTTCGGGCGTCGCGACGCTCGCGCTCCCCGGTTCCGCGGGGGTGCCGGCGCCGATCGCCGCGCAGACGCTCGTGCTGCCGTACAACGACGTGGATGCCGTGCGCGAGGCGTTCGCGGTGCACGGCGAGAACATCGCCGCGATCATCGTCGAGGCGGCATCCGCGAACATGGGTGTCGTCCCGCCGCTGCCCGGCTTCAACGCCGCGCTCGCCGACATCGCGCACAGTCACGGTGCGCTGCTGATCATGGACGAGGTGCTCACCGGCTTCCGCGTGCACCCGGCCGGCTTCTGGGGGCTGCAGGCGTCGCAGGGTGAGACGTACCTCCCCGACATCCTCACTTTCGGCAAGGTCGTCGGCGGAGGGATGCCGCTGGCCGCCCTCGGCGGCCGCGCCGACGTCATGGACCAGCTCGCCCCGCTCGGCCCCGTGTACCAGGCCGGCACCCTGTCGGGGAATCCGCTGTCTGTCGCCGCGGGCCTGGCGACCCTGCGCCTGGCGACACCGGAGGTGTACGCCGCGGTCGACGCCTCGGCCGCCCGCATCGCCGACGCCCTCGACGCGGCGCTCACTGCCGAGGGCGTGGTGCACACGGTCCCGCGCGCGGGGTCGCTGTTCGGTGTCGCGTTCCTGCCCGAGGTGCCCCGCGACTACGCCACGGCGCTCACGCAGCAGTCGTGGCGGTACGCCCCCTTCTTCCACGCGATGCTGGATGCCGGCATCTCGCTGCCCCCGAGCGTGTTCGAGGCGTGGTTCCTCACCGCCGCCCACGACGACCTGGCTCTCGAGCGGATCATCGACGCACTGCCCGGCGCCGCGAAGGCCGCGGCGGGCGCAGCGGATCCGACGCTGCTCGCGCAGTAACCGGCCCGTGCGCGCCCGTCCATAAACGCCATCCACGCGCATAAACGGCGTGTGCACGTGTTTCCGCGCGCCGATCGCGTTTATGCCCGTGGGCCCGCGGCCCCGTCAGCGCGGGTGGAAGACTGGACGGATGCCAAACCCTCAGACCCGCGTCGTCGTGCTCGCCGGCGGTGTCGGCGGATCGAAGTTCACCCTCGGTGTCCGTGCCGCCCTGCGGCGGCTCGGGGCGCCCGAGGCGACCGTCGTGGTCAACACCGGCGACGACCTGTGGCTCTCGGGCGTGCGGCTGCAGCCCGACGTCGACTCGATCACCTACGCCCTCGCCGGGGTCAACGACACCGTGCGCGGGTGGGGCCGCGCGGGCGACACCGAGCGCGTGAACGAGGAACTGCAGGCGTGGGGTGCGGGCTGGCCGTGGTTCACGCTCGGCGACCTCGACCTCGGCACCCACCTCGCGCGCACGGGGTGGCTGCGCGAGGGCCTCACTCCGACCGAGGTCCTCGGTCGGATGGCGGAGCGCTGGCCGCTTGGCATCCGGCTGCTCCCGATGACCGACAGCGAAGTCGACACGCACGTGCACGTCGAGGACGGACGGCGTCTGCATTTCCAGGAGTGGTGGACCCGTTACCGAGCCGCCCTGGTCCCGACGCGGTTCGAGAACCCCGGGATCCTGGATGCCACGCCCGCCCCCGGCGTCGTCGAGGCGATCGCGCGGGCCGACGTGGTGCTGCTCGCCCCGTCGAACCCGGTCGTCTCGATCGGTCCGATCCTTGCGGTTCCCGGCGTCCGGGCGGCGCTGCGGTCGACGGCGGCGCGGGTGGTCGGTGTGTCGCCGATCATCGGGGGGCGGGTCGTCCGCGGCATGGCCGATGTGTGCCTGACGGCGATCGGGGTCGAGACCTCGGCCGCCGCCGTCGCCCGGCACTACGGCGCGCGATCGGCCGACGGCGTGCTCGACGCGTGGTTGCTCGCGGAGGAGGATGCCGCTGCGGCATCCGAGGTGCAGGCGGCGGGAATCCGTGCGGTCGTCGCGCCGCTGTGGATGCGCGACGAGGACGCGTCGGCGGCGATCGCTGAGGCGGCGCTGGGGGCGTAGGTCAGGCCGCCGCAGCCGCCAGCACCGCCGCGGTCCGCGGCCCCACGCCGAGGGCTACGGCCTCGGCGAGCTGCGCGGCGGTGTCGACGTCGCGCCGCAACGTCGACCCCCGTGACACCGCGAGGTCGGTGCACCCCAGGAGACGGTGGCGGGCCGCGGAGTCGGCGCCGAAGGCCGACACCCACACCGCGCCTGGTCGGGCGGTGACGAGGGTGGAGCCGGTGCCTTCGGCATCCGGGACGAGGCCCCGTTCGACCTGACCGGCCAGTTCGAGCGCGGCGTCGAGGTCGTGGGGCGTCAGGGCCGGGACGTCCCCCAGCAGCGCCGCCCGGGGCGCCCCCTGCCCGGCAGATACCGTGCCGAGCGCGATCGCGGCATCCAGGCCCCGGACGTCGCCCTCCGCGATCACGTCGACCGCCGGCCACTGTGACACCAGGGCCGACACCTCGGCGTCGTCGGTCACGACGAGCACGTGCGAGACGCGGGGGGTGGCCGCGGCGGCCGCGATCGTATCGAGCGCAATGGCGCGGGCGAGGGCCTCGCGGTCGGTGCCCGCGGCGGTCAGCCGCGTCTTGCCGAGCGCGGCGGGCTTCACCGGCACGACGACGGTCCAGCCGTCGCGGATCTCAGAAGTGCTCATCGCCTCCATTGTGTGCCGGACTCCGGACATTTCCGGCTGGGGGTAGCGGTGCGCCCGTGAATCGTGCTGCGGCGGCGGCTCTGGCGAGGCGAGATGACCCGCGATCGCCGAGATGACGGACCATTCGTGCGAATCAGGGGGCCGCTCGCGAATCGCGGGTCATCTCGCGCCCCCGCGGCGCGGCGCCCCCACCGCAGGCGAACCGCGCCCGCAGCCGCGGCAGGATCTCCGCGCCGTACATCCGGAGGAACTCCTCCTGGTCGTGGCCGGGGTCGTGGAACACGAGGTGACGGAAACCGAGGTCGACGTAGTGGGCGATGCGCTCGACGTGCTCGTCGGGGTCGGTCGAGACGATGAACCGGGATGCCGCCCGCTCGATGGGGAGTTCGTCAGCGAGGCGCTGCATCTCGAGCGGGTCGTGGACGCTCATCTTCTCTTCGGCCGAGAGGGCCAGGGGCGCCCAGAAGCGGGTCTTCTCGAGCGCGGTGTCGTGGTCGGGGTGGTACGAGACCTTGACCTCCATGAGCGTGTCGATGTCGTCGCGGGTGCGCCCCTCCTTTGCGAGGCCTTCGTCGAGGGCGGGCAGCAGCTTCCCGGTGTAGAGCTCGGGGTCCTTGCCGCTGGTGGTGATGTAGCCCTCGGCGATGCGGCCCGCGAGCCGTGTCGCCGCGGGGCCCGAGGCGCCGATGTAGATCGGCACCTTCTGCTCGGGGCGGTCGTAGATGGTGGCATCCTTCACCGAGTAGTAGGTGCCCTCGAACGTGACCCGGTCTTCGGTCCACAGCTTGTCGATGAGGGTGATCGCCTCTTTCAAGCGCTGGAAGCGCTCGGGCGGCTCGGGCCACTCCAGGCCGAGGGTCACTTCGTTGAGCGCCTCGCCGGTCCCGACGCCGAGAGCGACGCGGCCGGGGAACATCACGCCGAGCGTCGCGAACACCTGCGCGATGACGCCGGGGTGGTACCGGAACGTGGGGGTGAGCACCGAGGTGCCGAGCATGACGCGCTCGGTGCGCGCGCCGAGCGCGCCCAGCCACGGGAGGGCATTGGGCGCGTGCCCGCCCTCGTGCCGCCACGGCTGCAGGTGGTCGGAGAGGAAGACCGAGTCGAAGCCCATCTCCTCGGCGAGCACACCGAAGTCGAGCAGCTCGTTCGGCCCGAACTGCTCGCTCGAGGCCTTGTATCCGAATCTCAGCGGAACGCTCATGACTCTCCTCCTTCGTGACCCGCGCGCGCGGGGCGATGCGTCAGCCGCGCACGGGGCTGTGCACGGGTTCGAACTCCGAACCGTCGGTACCGGTCAGTCTCTCGTGGAACGCCTGCACGGTGCCGGGCCACAGCAGGGTCAGCCGCCCCGACCTCTCGTCGACGTACCAGTTGCGGCATCCGCCGGTCATCCAGGGGGTGGATGCCGCGGCGGCGGCGATCTCTTCGGTGTAGGCCGCCTCTGCCTCGGGGCGGACGCGCAGCACGCGATCGGCGCGACGGTCGCGCTCGGCGAGAGCGCGGACGACGTACGCCGCCTGCTCCTCCATCATCAGCACCGCCGAGTTGTGCCCGAGGCTCGCGTTGGGGCCGTTGAGCACGAAGAGGTTCGGGAACCCCGCGACCACGGTCGAACCGAACGAGGTCATGCCCGTGCTCCAGTGCTCGGCGAGCGTTCCGTCTTCTCCGCGCACGAGGTCGGCGTACGGCTGTTGCGTCGAGGCGAAGCCGGTGGCCAGCACGAGCACGTCGGCCTGGTGCTGCCGGCCGCTTGCGGCGGTGAGCGTCGCCCCGTCGACGCGGTCCAGGGCGGTGGGTTCGAGCGTGACCCGGTCGGATGCCACGGCGGGGTAGAACGCATCGGAGAGCAGCACGCGCTTGCACCCGAAGGCGTAGCCGGGGGTGAGCGCGGCGCGCAGGGCCGGGTCGGCGACCTGGGCGTGCAGGTGGGCGAGGGCGGCGTCACGGGCGGCCGCGGAGGCCGCGGGGTCGCCGGAGCGCGAGGCGAACCGCGCCTCACCCTCCGCGTAGAGCTCGGCGCGCAGACGCGCGAGGGCGCCCGGGTTCTGAGCGAGGCGTTCGCGCTCGGCCTCGGGGATCTCGCCGCCGCCGCGCGGCACGATCCAGGCGGGCGTCCGCTGGAACAGCGTGACGTGGGCGGCGCGCTGGGCGAGTTCGGGCACGAGCTGCACGGCGCTCGCCCCCGTCCCGACGACGGCGACCCGCTTCCCGGTGAGGTCGACGTCGTGATCCCATCGCGCGGAATGGAACAGGGGCCCGGGGAAGGACTCCAGGCCCGGGATGACGGGGACGTGCGGTTCGGTCAGCCGTCCGCACGCGAGGACGAGCGAACGTGCGCGGAGGGTCTCGGCGCCGGTGTCGATGGTCCACACCGAGGTCTCGGCATCCCACTCCGCTCCCATGAGCGGCGTGTGCAGCCGGAGGCGGTCGCTGACGCCCGCCGCCACGTCGCGCAGGTACTGCTGGATCTCGTGGCCCTCGGCGAAGGTCTGCGACCAGCCCGCGTGCGGATGCGCGGCGTAGCTGTACAGGTGCGCGGGCACGTCGCACGCGACGCCCGGGTAGGTGTTGTCGCGCCACGTGCCACCGACGTCGCCGGCCCGCTCGATGATCACGACGTCGTCGCGGCCCGCGCGGCGGAGAGCGCCGGCCATGCCGAGCCCGGCGAAGCCCGCGCCGACGACGACGACGTCCACGACGTTCACGCGGTTGCTCCGGCGGCAGTGGGTGCGGCGGGCGAAATGCCGTAGTCGGTCGTCCGCAGACGGAACGGTCGCATCAGGCTGCGCGCGAGGCGCTCGGCGTCCGCGACCGGCAGCTCGAGGCCCTGCTCGATCCCGGTGTCAGGCAGCACGCGTCCGTCGTAGAGCGTGCCGCCGAGGTCGTCACCGCCGGAGCGCAGCAGCACGGCGGCGGTTTCGCGACCCACACGGGTCCACGGGATCTGCACGTGCGCGATCGAGCCCGACAGCAGCAGCCGCGACACGGCGACCATCGCGCGGTGCTCGTCGAGCGGGGAGCGCCCCGGGACCAGCGGAACGTCGCCGCCGGGCAGCGGGATGGGCACGAACTCGGCGAAACCGCGCGTCTCGGACTGGATGCCGCGCAACAGCCGCAGGTGAGCGATGCGCTCTTCCGCGGTCTCGACGTGCCCGTAGAACAGCACCGAGGTGGAGCGGAACCCGGCGCGGTGCGCGGCCGTGATGCCCTCGATCCAGCGGTCGATCTCGAGGTCGCCGGGCGCGACGAGCCCGCGCACGCGCTCGCTCAGCACCTTGACGCCGGTACCCGGCACCGTGTCGACGCCCGCATCGCGCATCGCCGCGAGCGCACGGTCGAGCCCGAGTCCCCCGCGGTCGGCGAGGTCGCGCACGTCGAGCGGACGATAAGCATGGACATGGATGCCGGGAGCCCCGCGCTTCACGGCCCGCACGAGGTCGAGATACCCGGTGGGGTCTTCGTCGGCGGAAAGCGCACCCTGGATGCAGATCTCGGTGGCACCGAGGTCGGCGGCATCCGCGGCGATCGCCTCGGCATCCGCGAGGTCGAACTCGCCGGCACCGCTGCGGCCCGCGCGGCGGAACCCGGTCGAGGTGAGGTTGCGGTTGCGGACGAGGGTCACCGGCTCGCCGACGGTGTAGCGGCGTGCGTCGTCGGCGGTGGCGGTGAGAGCGTCGAGCTCGGCGCCCGTCGCCTGCAGCAGCCGCGTCCAATCGGCGTCGTCGAGCGCGAGCGGGTCGGCGGCCGCCGTCTCGGCGAGGCGGAGCACGCCGGGGTCGACGGTCCTGGCGCTGGCGCTCACGGCACGGGGGATCACATCGGCCGCGAGGCCCTTGGCATCCGCCAGTCCCCGCACCGGGGCGTGCAGCGCAGGGTCGATCCAGGTCGTCGCGTCGCGCACGTACTCGGGGTGGGCGGTGAGGCGCTCGCGGAGCGCGAACCCGTGGGCCGCCGTCTGCGCGGCGAGGTCGTCGATGTGCGGCCACGGGCGCTCGGGGTTCACGTGATCGGCCGTGAGCGGCGAGACCCCGCCCCAGTCATCGATCCCCGCGCCGATCAGCAGCCCGAGTTCCCGCGGGTCTGAGAGGTTCGGCGGCACCTGGATCCGCATGTCGGGCCCGAACACGAGCCTCGCGACGGCGACCGTCGCGAGGTACTCGTGCATATCGGCATCCGGGGCCCCCTGCATGGCGGTGCGGGGCTTCGCGCGGAAGTTCTGCACGATGACCTCCTGCACGTGGCCGTGCCGATCGTCGAGGTCGCGCAGGGCGACGAGCGACTCGGCCCGATCGCGCACCGTCTCGCCGATGCCGATGAGGATGCCGGTCGTGAACGGGATGCCGGCGGCCCCCGCATCGTCGATGACGCGCAGGCGCAGGTCGGGGTCTTTGTCGGGGGAGCCGAAGTGCACCTCGCCGGGCTCTTCGTACAGTCGGCGCGAGGTGGTCTCGAGCATCATGCCCATCGACGGCGACACCGGACGCAGCGTCGCGAGCTCATCGGGGTGCATGACACCGGGATTGGCGTGAACGAGCATGCCCGTCTCGGCGGTGATGAGGCGCGCGATGTGTGCGACGTAGTCGATCGTCGAGGCGAAGCCGTGCTCATCGAGCCACGCGCGCGCTTCGGGCCAACGCTCTTCAGGGCGGTCGCCGAGGGTCAGCAGCGCCTCTTTGCAGCCGAGCGCCTGCCCCTGTCGGACCACCGTGAGCACCTGCTCGGGGCTCATGTACGCGGGCTTGCGCAGGAGCGCGAGCTGGCCGGGGGTGTCGACGAAGATGCAGTAGTGGCAGCGGTCGCGACACAGCGTCGTCAGCGGGACGAACACCTTGCGCGAGTAGGTGATGACGTGCGGCCGGCCTGCGCGCTTCAGCCCCTCATCGCGAAGGAGGGCGGCGGCGCGGGACAGCGCATCGAGCGGGGCGTGGAGCAGCCGCTCGGTCTCGTCGACGTCGGGCCGGTGCCCGTCGCGCACCCGCGCGAGGAGGTCGTCGATCGAGACGCCCCGGGCCGGTGCGGCCTGCGGCGCAGCGCTGCCCGTACTCATCGCTCCAGGCTATCCCTCCGCCCCGACATCGGGGCCGCGCGGCGGGGGCCCGGCCGCGAGGCGGCACCCGCCGCGGATCGTTGCGCTCTCGTGAGGCGCCGGGGCCGACGGCATCCGCCTCCGCTGGCAGGATGGATGCCATGGTGACCCTGCTGCTCGATCAGACGCAGCTCGAGGTCGTGCTCTCGCCGACCGAGCGTGCCCTGTCGTTCCGCAAGCGCAACATCGTGGTGCCGCGCTCCACGATCGACCGTGTGCAGCTCACGGACGACGCGTGGACCTGGCTGCGCGGCGTCCCCAACCCCGGCACCAACCTTCCCGTCGCCGTCGCGGCCGGCACGTGGAAGTCGGCAGGGGGCAACGACTTCGTCATCATCCGCCGCCGCAAGTCCAGCGTCGTCATCGACCTCCGCGGCCACGACGAGTTCGAACGCCTCGTCCTGACCACCAAGCACGGCGTGGCCTTGCTGAAGGCGCTGCGCCTCGAGGTGGCATCCGAGCCCGAGGACGTCGCCGACCTGGTCTCCTGACCCGCCCGCGCCCCCGCCGCCCGGACGTCAGTCGACGTCGCGGCGCCAGGTCGTGACGAGGCCGACCGCCACCAGCACCACGGCGTAGCCGAGCAGCACGAGGCCCCCGAGCCACCACTCGAGCTGCTCGGAGCCGCCGGCGCCCACGGCACCGAAGATCGTCTGCCCCACGAGCGCGTCGCTCGCGGCGCTGGGGAACCACCGCGCCACCGCGTCGAGGCCGTCGACGACACCGGCGATGGTCCGCACGATCGGCTCGATGAACAGGGTCACCGCCAGCACGATGACGATCGCCGCCACCTGGTTGCGGACGACGGTTCCGACGCCGATGCCCACGACGGTCCACAGCGCGAAGGCGAGCAGCATGCGCCCCACGAGCACCCACGTGTCGGACGAGCCGAGCTGCGTGTCGAGCCCGAACGCCGCGAACACCCCCGCTCCCGCCCCGATCGCGGCGAGCGAGCCGACCACGCCGTACAGCAGTCCCACCAGGATCCCGACGACGAACTTCCCGACGAGCACGACACCGCGTCGTGGCGTCGCCAGGAACGTGGGGGTCAGGGTCTTGTGCCGGAACTCCGTCGTGACCATGAGCGTCCCCGCCAGGAGCGGGAAGACGTATCCGACGGCGCTCGCCGAGCTGTAGACCAGCGGCGCCAGATCGTCGGCGGGCGGCGTCGGGCCCTGCGCCCCCGGGAGAGCCCCGGATGCCACGCCCCCGAACGCGAGCGCGAGCACTCCCGCCGTGAAACCGACGTAGACGACGAGCACGATGCCCAGCACCCACCAGCCGGCGGTGCTGAACTGCTTCGTGTACTCGGACCGAGTGGATGCCACCAGGCTCATCGCGACACCTCCGCGTCGTCGTTGCGAGCCCCGGTGGCGGGAACGATGTCGATCACGCCGGTCGAGGCCACGGCGTACGAGGGGCGCGGACCGGGATCGGGCTCCGTCGGATCGGGTTCCGCCAGGGGAGCGGCGTCGCGCGCGGCGGCAACGACCGGCACGAGGTCGGTCGACGGCGCGGGCGCAGCCGTAGCCGCGGGCGGGGGCGCGGCGGGCGCGGTGCTGCTCGGCTCTGGCGTCGGGGGCGTGGCATCCATCGCCGCGATGGGGCCGGCCGCGCTCGCGTGCGTCCGGACGCCGCTGACGAGTTCGAGGAAGATGTCCTCGAGGCTGGCGCCCTTGCTCTGCAGGTGCGAGAGCGCGACGCCGGCGCCGGCCGCCACCGCCCCGATCTCCACCGGCTCGTGATGCCGAATGGTGAAGCCGTTGCGCAGCAGCTGATACTCGATGCCGCGCTCGTCGAGCAGACGCGACAGGGCCTCGCGGTCCGGCGAGTCGACGACGGTGGAGTATTCGTCGGGGTCGGCGAGATCCTCGGTGCCGCCCTGGAACACCAGGCGGCCGCGCGAGATGATCAGCAGCGCGTCGACCGTCTGCTGGACCTCGGCGAGCAGGTGCGACGAGATGAGCACCGTTCGTCCTTCTTCAGCGAGGTGGCGCAAGAGGGAACGCATCCAGCGGATGCCTTCGGGGTCGAGTCCGTTCGATGGCTCGTCGAGCACGAGCACGCCCGGGTCGCCCAGCAGCGCGGTGGCCAGTCCGAGGCGTTGGCGCATGCCGAGCGAGTAGCCCCCCACGCGTCGTCCGGCGACGTCGGCGAGACCCACGAGCCCCAGCACCTCGTCGATGCGCGAGAGCGGCAGGCGCGCCGCGCGGGCGTAGGCCTTGAGATGGTTCGCGGCCGATCGGCCCGGGTGGAAGCTGGATGCCTCGAGCGCGGCGCCGACGGTCTGCAGGGGGCGCTCGATCTCGGCGTAACGGCGGCCGCCGATGGTCGCCGAACCGGAGGTGGGCCGCACGAGTCCGAGGAGCATGCGCAAGGACGTGGTCTTGCCCGCGCCGTTCGGGCCGAGGAAGCCGGTCACCAGGCCCGGCTCCACGCGCGCGGTCAACCCGTCGACGGCCGACACCGCGCCGAAGCGCTTGGTCAGCCCGGAGAATTCCAGCACCTGTCCCTGGGGCATCGAGGACCTCTCGTTCGGCGGGCGTTCTCCCCATCCTCCCCGATCCGAGGCCGAAAACACATCTCGCGCCCTGTGTAACGTGGCAGCGTGAACGCACAGCGATCCGACGACGACGAGGTCTTGGCGCGAGCCTGGCGCGGCGTGGGTCACCTGACCCTGAACCGCCCCCGTGCGATCAACGCCGTCGACGTGGGCATGATCCGCCGCATCGCCATCGCGCTCGACCGGTGGGAGCACGACTCCGACGTCGACCTGGTGCTGCTCGACGGTGCCGGTGACCGGGGTTTCTGCGCCGGGGGCGACGTACGCGCGCTCTACGAGTCCGTGGTCGCCGGTCGCACCGACGAGGTGCACACGTTCTTCCTCGAGGAGTACGCGCTGAACCACCGCATCGCCACCTACCCGAAGCCGATCGTCGCGATCGCCGACGGCGTGACGATGGGCGGCGGCATCGGACTCGCCGGGCACGCGCGTATCCGTATCGTGACCGAGCGGTCGCAGCTGGCGATGCCCGAGACGCGCATCGGCTTCACGCCCGACGTGGGCGGGTCGTGGCTCCTCGGGCGCGCCCCCGGCCGGGTGGGCGAGTACCTGGGGCTCACCGGAGCGACCATGGATGCCGCGGACGCGCTGTACGCCGGCTTCGCCGACCACCTCGTGCCGGTCGCCCACCTCTCGGCTCTGGAGGAGGCGTTGCAGTACCGCGCCGATCCGTCGAGCCCCACCGAGCTCGTACTGCTGTTCGACGAGAGCCCGGAACGGTCGAACCTCGAGACGTGGCGTCCGTGGATCGACGATGCCTTCTCGGCCGACGACCTCGACGGCATCCTGCACCGCCTCCGCCAGCGCTGGGAGCCCGAGGCGCACGCCACCGCTGATCTGCTGGAGGCGTCGGCCCCGACCGCCGTGACCGTCACGCTGGAGGCGGTGCGTCGGGCGCGGGCGCTGCCGTCGCTGCGCGCCGCCCTCGCGCAGGAGTACGGTCTGGTCATGTGGTTCGCCACCACCCAGCCCGACCTCGCCGAGGGGATCCGGGCGCAGCTCGTCGACAAGGACCGCTCGCCGTCCTGGTCGCCCGCGCACCGCGCCGATCTGCCTCCCGGACGTGTCGCCGAGGCATTCGCCTACGAGCCGAGCCCCGCACTGTGGTGACCGTGGAATGAACGGGCGCAGGACGCGGCGGTGGTCGGTCGGGCGGCTGCTCGACGGGTTCTTCTTCGTCTTCGCGGGTCTCGCGGCCGTGTGGCTCGCGTACCTCAGTTTCACCCAGACCTTCACCATCGGGTGGGGTGGCATCCTCATGGCGATCGTGTTCTGGGGGCTCCTGGCGTACCTCGTCCTGCCGCGGCTGCATCGCATCCTGACCGCGATCTACGTCCCCGACTACTTCATGGGGCGCACGCGGACGTCCGACGGGTTACTCGGCGACCCGGTGAACCTCGCCTTTCAGGGCGAGCGCGCGCAGATCGAGGCCGTGATGGCCGCGGCGGGGTGGATTCGCGCCGACCCCGTGAGCCTGGCCTCGTCGTGGCGCATCGTGGCCTCGACGCTCCGCCGACGCAGCTACCCCACGGCACCGGTCAGCCCGCTGTTCCTGTTCGGCCGCATGCAGGACCTCGCGTACCAGCAGGAGGTTGCCGGGTCGCCCGCGCAGCGGCACCACGTGCGACTGTGGCGCTGTCCCGACGGGTGGCTGCTCCCGGGCGGGCGGAGGGTGGACTGGCTGGCCGCGGGCACGTTCGACCGCGCCGTCGGCCTCTCGCTGTTCACGCTGCAGGTGACGCACCGCATCGACGCCGACACCGACATCGAGAGGGACCACATCGTCGCCACCGTGCAGACCGTGCCCGGGGTGGCCCTCGATGTCATCCGCGACTTCTCCACCGGCTACCACTCGCGCAACGGCGGCGGCGACACCATCTCCACCGACGGCGACCTGCCGATCCTCGACGCGCGCGGCGTCGACCCGCTGACGCTCCTCCCTGCGACGGGACAGAGGGATGCCGTCGGCCCCGGCGGTCCGGGGGAGGTCCGGCCGTGAGGGAGAAGCATCCCCGCAAGAGGGCGGCGTTCGAACCCCTCGCCGCCCCGGTCGCGCACGACCCCGCGATGCGCCGCCCTGCTGCCACCGTCGCGGGCGGAGTGCTCGTCCTGCTGCGCGCCGCGGCGGGCATCGTGTGGGGCCTCACCGTCGCGTTCGACCTGCCGCCGTGGGTGCAGGCGGTCGCCGGCGCCGCGGACGGTTCCGGTGCCGAGCCGACCCTGACCCTCTCGGACCTCGGCCTGAGCGCGGGGGTGTTCTTCGGCATCCTGGGCGTGATCACGGTGATTCAGGCGGTGTTCGGCATCCTGCTGCTGCGGGGAAGCAACGTCGCCCGCGTCCTGGTGATGCTCGTGTCGACGGTCTCGATCGTGAGCGCGTTCGTGGGCTGGTGGGAGCTCGGGCAGGAGATCACGGTCGGCACGACCCTCGTCACGGTGAGTCTCGACATCCTCGTGCTCCTCGCCCTTTCGAGCCGGGATGCCGCCGCCTACGCCCGTCGCAACGAGCGACGCTGACGTCGGTCCGTCCGCACGACTCCTGCAGAACCGATGCGCCGGCATCTTGCGACGGGGGCCGCCCGCACATCTGCCGGAGTTGTGCCGCCGTCAGCGAAACCTCGGGCGCATCCCGGGCGTTGCCCAGACGGCGGCGGATAGCCTGGATGTCGCCGCGCCCGAGCGGCAGAACGGATGACGGACGTGTTCGACAGCCCCATGTCGCTCTCGGCATACGAGGTGCTCCGCGTCGACGTCGACATCGACGACGAAGGTCTGCGGCGCGCCTATCGCGTGCGGCTGCGGGAGACGCACCCCGACACCGGCGGGGATGCCGCGCTGTTCGTGCAGGTGCAACGCGCGTGGGAGCTGGTGGGCACGCCCGAAGCGCGCGCGGCGTACGACCGTGGCCGAGGGTACGCCGCATCCGAGTGGAGCGGCGGGGGCACGGCACCCACCCCGTCCCGTCCGGACACTCGTCCTCGGGCGCGCGCCTACGGGCAGCCCGGCGGGTGGCGGCGGGAGAGGTACCTGTCGCTCATCCGCGAGTGGGTGGGGCGCGGCGTCGACATCACCGACCCGTACGACCCGGCGCTGGTGCGCTCGGCACCGCCCGAGATCCGGCACATCCTCGCCGACGCGCTCGCCGAGGAGGAGACCGCGCGGCTGGTGGCCGACCTCGGCATGGGCTACACGGTGTGGCACGACGTATTCGCGGATCGCGACGGCGTCGACCCCGAGCAGAAGGTCGACCATCTCGTGCTCGGGCCGAGCGGCCTGTACGCGATGCTGAGCGAGGACTTCGGCGGACCGGTCGGCGTGCGCCGCGGCGAGATCAGCGGACCGAACGTCATCGGGGCACCCGTGACGCAGTTGGTCTCCCGGGCCCGCGTCATCGCGCGCGCCGCGGGTGTGCGGTTCAGCGGGGCGATGGTCGTCCTTCCCGACGACGCGATCCTCGATGCCGTGACCGAACTCGGCAAAGTACGCGGCACCCCGGTGGCGCTCGTCACCCGCAGCGCCCTCACGACGCTGCTGCGCCGTGGCATCCCGGGCGCCCGAGAGGTCGGCGGGACCGAGCTGTTCGATATCCGCACCCGCCTGCAGCAGCGCGTCCGTCACGTCTGACGCTCGTCCTCGCCCTGGACCCGAAAATTCTGGTGCGGGTGCATCCGCGACACGGTCTCCGGCGGAACAACTCCACAACGGGCGGACCACCGCCCCCCGCCAAGGAGGAAATCGTGCGTAAGACTCTCACTGCCGGGATCGCCACCGGCCTCGTGCTGGCAGCCGGTGTCGCCCTGCCCGCTCATGCCATTTCGTCATCGAGTGCAGACCTGTCGGTCCTGCACGCGATCCCCGGTCTGACCGTCGACGTCTACGTCGATGGCGCCCTCACCCTCGATGACTTCACCCCGGGAACCCTCGCGGGCCCGCTCGATGTGCCCGCCGGCGAGCACGTCGTCGCGATCACCGCGGCCGACGCGGCCGACGACAGCGCACCGGTTCTCGGCCCCGTCACCCTCAACCTGGCCGCCAACTCCAGCTACACCGCCGTGGCGAACCTGGACGCTTCGGGGAATCCCACGCTCAACAACTTCACCAATGACATCAGCGCGACGAAGGCGGGCGAAGGCCGCTTGACGGTCCGCCACACGGCGGCCGCTCCCGCCGTCGACGTGCTGGCGGGTGGTTCGCCCGTCGTCGAAGGGCTGGAGAACCCCAATGAGGCGACGCTCAACCTCCCCGCCGGCACCGTGTCCGCGGCCGTCGCGCTCGCCGGAACCACCGATCCGGTCCTCGGGCCGACGGACGTCACCATCAAGGACGGCACCCTGACCGTCGTCTACGCGTGGGGCAGTGCCGAAGACGGCAACCTCGCCCTCGCGGTGCAGGAGATCACGACCGCGCACTCGAACCCGGGCGGGGTCCCCTCCGGAACCGCGGGCTACGCCGCGCAGCAGGATGCCACGAACCAGGCCCTCTGGGTGACCGGTCTCGCGCTCGTGCTGGCCGGCGGCGTCGCCGCGACGGTGATGGTGCGCCGCCGCCGCGTCCAGTCCTAACTGTCCGGTCGCGGGGTGCGTCTCCCAGCGCGCCCCGCGGCCGGCGCCCGTCCCTTCAGGTGAGCTCCGTGAAACGTCTCTTTCCCGCTGTCCTGGCCGTCCTGCTCCTCGCCGGATGCTCGTCGCCGGCTCCGCCCGCCGCCTCTCCCGCGGCCGAGGTGTCGTCGACTCCTTCGTCGACGCCGGTTCCCCGGCCGACGGCGACGGTGGAGGTGCCCCGCTCGGCGGCCACGCCAGCGCCTGCGGCATCCGACCCTCCTGCCCGAGTGTCCATCGAGGCCCTGGGGATCAGTGTTCCCATCGTGCCCGTCGGCGTCGACGACGTCGGCTTCATGGAGATCCCCGAGGACCCCGCGATCGGCGGGTGGTATCGCTTCGGTCCCGAGCCCGGCACGGGAAGCGGCAACACCGTCATCGCGGCGCACATCGATTCGCCCGACTACCCGATCGGCCCCTTCGCGTCGTTGCGCGACGCGCCCGCCGGTGCCGAGGTGCGGGTGGTGTCCGAAGCGGGTGTGGAATCCCGGTGGTCCGTGCAGACCGTGACCTACTACGCCAAGACCGACCTCGACACGGATGCCCTCTTCGCCCGGACCGGACCGGCCGCGCTCGTCCTCGTGACCTGCGGGGGCGAGTTCGACGCCTCCACCGGCAGCTACCGCGATAACGTCGTCCTGGTCGCGACGCCGATGTCATGACCGGGGGCGAGCTCATGGGTGAGGAGTCGGCTCGGGCCGAATCGGCCCTCGACGCGCGCTTCCGCGCCGGAGACGAGAGTGCGCTGGGGGAGATCTACCGTCGCTGGTCGCCGGTGGTGTACACCTTCGCGCTGCGCTCGTTGGGGGATCGCGCCGACGCCGAGGACGTGACCCAGAAGACGTTCGTGTCCGCGTGGACGTCGCGCGCGACGTTCGATTCGTCCAAGGCGCAGTTGTCCACGTGGTTGATCGCGATCGCCAAACGCCGCATCGCCGACACGCACGAAGCGCGAGCGCGTATCCGCGCGCTGCACGAGCAACTGCAGCGCACCGCTGCGGCCGATGAGATCCCTGGGCCGGAGATCGACCTGAGTGAGACCATCCTCCTGGCGCGCGAGCTTGAATGCCTCGAGCCGGACGCCCGACGCGTCATGCGCCTCGCCTTCTTCGACGACCTCACTCACCAGGAGATCTCGGACCGTCTGCACATGCCCCTGGGAACCGTGAAGAGTCATATACGTCGCAGTCTGCTCCGCATGAAAGCCCGTCTGGAGGTGAGCCATGTCGCATCTTGAACCGGAGATCCTCGCTCTCATGGCGATGGGCGAGTCGGTGGCGTCGGCCGAAGACCGCGCCCATATCGAAGACTGCCCGGGATGCCGGAGCGAGCTCTCGCTCCTCCGGCATGCGGTCACCGTCGGACGCGCGACCATCGACGTCGGCGAGCTGGAGACACCGGATGCCGCCGTCTGGTCGCGTATCGCCGACGAACTGCGTCTGAGCGACGAGGCGCGAGCGGTCGTGGCGCCTCCCGCGGTGGGCGTGCCGGGATCTGCCCCGCCGCGGGACACCCTGTCGACCCCCGTGGTGGACACGGCGACGCGCCGGTCGAGGCGTCCTTCGACGCGCCGGCGATCCGCTTCCCGTGCGTCCTGGGTGTTGGCGGCATCCCTCGCGCTGCTGGTCGGTTTGGGCGTGGGTTCGTGGGCCCTCGTGCGTCAGCTCGCCCCCACGCCCATCGCGCAAGCCGCCTTGGAGGCGTTGCCCGACCACCCCGGTGCCAGTGGATCGGCGGTCGTCGACCGGGACCGTGAGGGAAGCGACACCGTGACCGTCACGCTGGACGCCCCGAACGACCCGAACGGCTACCACGAGGTGTGGCTCATCACCGCCGACGCGTCGGCGCTGGTCAGCCTGGGCGTGCTCGCCGGCAGCGAGGGAACCTTCACGATCCCCGCGGGCGTCGATCTGAACGAGTACCGGCTCGTGGACATCTCGGACGAGCCGGTCGACGGTGATCCGACCCACTCGGGCGACTCGATCGTGCGCGGACAGCTCGCCTTCGGCTGACGGCGGAGGGAATGTTCAGGCGCTCAGCGGCGCCTCGAAGAACGCCAGCTCCCGCTGCATCGACCGGGCGTACGCGGCTGACATCAGGGAGCGGACGGTGGGGGATGCCGCTCGGGCGGCGGCATCCGCGATCCGGGACGCCTCGGTCGATGACGCCGCGAACACCTCGTCGCCGTACGCCGTGAGCCAGTCGGCGTACGCGTGGTCGGGGGCGAAGGTGCCGCGCCAGCGGGCGCCGATGTCGGTGTACAGCACGAAGCACGGCAGCACGGCCGCGACCAGCACCGCGTAGGAGCCGCTCGCCGACACGGCGTGCAGGTGGTCGGTGTAGGCGGTGGTATCCGCCGCGGGTTCGAGGCCGGTGGCATCCACGTGGCTCTCGTGCAGGCGTGCTTCCTCGGCGAGGCACGACGCCGACGCGGACGCCCAGAAGCGCTGTTCCTCGGTCGAGGGCGCGAGCGCCGCCGCGCGGGCGAGGACGCGGGCGTACTCGCGCAGATAGAGCAGGTCCTGCCCGAGGTACCAGGTGAACGCCGCACGATCGAGATCGCCGGATGCCAGCCCTCGCACGAAGGCGCAATCGTCGACGTCGGCGCGCACCGGCGCCGCCTCGGTCCACGCGGCGGAGCTCCACGAGGAGCCGAGATCGAGGTGCGGCCGCAGCTCGTGGAAGTGGTCGATGGGGCCGTTGCCGCGCCCCACGTGGAGTCCGGAGGCGTGTTCGAGAGCGCCGGTGAGCCACGGCTTCGCGCGCTCCAGCGCAGCGGACCAGTCCAGACCGTGCGCCGCGAGCGTCGCCATGGCGGACGAGAGCGAGCAGCCCGTGCCGTGCGTGTGCGGGGTGTCGACCCGGCGGCCGGGCACCGGGTGGATGCCGGTCGCGTCGACGATGGCATCCGGACTGTCCGCGCTCCGCAGGTGGCCGCCCTTGAGCAGGATCGCGGCGTCGGTGCGGGTCGCGAGGCTTCGTGCCTGCCGGAGCGCGGTGTCCCAATCCGTCGCGACGGGTTCGTCCACCAGGACCGCGAGCTCGGGCAGATTCGGGGTCACGAGGTCGGCGAGTCGACACAGATCGCGGACGGCCGCCTCGGCGTCGGCGTCGAGCAGCCGATCACCGCTCGTCGCGATCATCACGGGATCGAGCACGACGACCGGCGGCCGCACCTCGGCGAGCCACGCGGAGACGACCGCGACGACCTCGGCCGAACCCAGCATCCCGATCTTCACCGCGTCGATGACGACGTCGTCGCTGACCGCCCGGAGCTGCGCCCTGAGGAACTCGGTCGGCGGCACGTGCACCTCGCGCACGCCGCGGGTGTTCTGCGCGACGAGCGCGGTCACGGCGGCCATCCCGAATCCGCCGAACGCCGAGATGCTCTTGAGGTCGGCCTGGATGCCGGCACCCCCGGTCGGGTCCGTTCCGGCGATGCTCAGGACGCGGGGGATCATGACCACGCCTCGCGTAGCGCGCGGCTCGCCGCGGCGGGGTCGTCGGCACCGCTCACCGCTGAGACGACGGCCACGCCCGCGGCCCCGGCTCGCCGGAGCGCGGCGATGTCGTCCAGCCCGATCCCTCCGATCGCGACGCACGGCAGGACAGTGGATGCCACGAGCGCGGCGAAACCGTGCACGCCGAGGGGTTTCGGGTGGTCGGGTTTGGTCGAGGTGGCCCGGATGACGCCGACACCGAGGTAGTCGAGCGTGCCCGGGGGCAGCGCGTCGGCCGCTGCGAAGTGCTCGGGGGTGTTCGCCGTCCATCCGATGAGCGACTTCGTACCCAGCAGGCGACGGGCGGAGGCGACGGGGAGATCGCTCTGGCCGAGGTGCACCCCGTCGACGCGCACGCCCGCGTCGCGGGCCGCGAGGGCGATGTCGACGCGGTCGTCGATGACGAACGCCGCTCGGCCGGCGATCACATCGGCGAGAGCGGTCGCCCGATCGAACAGCGCACGTCCGCTCGCGGTCTTGTCGCGGAACTGGATGACGCCGACGCCGGCTCCGGCCGCCGCATCGACGACCTCGACCACACGCGCGAACGGCAGGCGGTGGTCGGTGACGAGGTGCAGCGACAGGTCGATGGTGTTCACGCCGTGACCCGCCCGTCGAGCTCGGCGGGCTCGAGGGTCGCGAGGGCGTCGAGGAATGCCACCGCGAAGGACCCGGGTCCTCTCGAGGCCACCTCGGCCCGCTCGGATGCCACGGCCCAGATCGCGCTCGCCGTCGTCGCGGCGGTGAAGCCGTCGGTCACCGCGAGCAGTCCCGCCATCGCGGCGCCCAGGGCGCAGCCGCCGCCGGTGACCTTGGTCAGCAGGGCGCTGCCGCCGGGAACGAGCGCGGTGCGTTCGGCATCCACGATGAGGTCGACCGGACCCGATACCGCGACCGTCCCGCCCGTGCGGACGGCGAGGGATCGGGCGGCCTCCCGCGCGGCCTCGGGGGAGTCTGTGGAGTCGACCCCGCGACCGCCGGCGCCCGCCCCGGCGAGGGCGAGGATCTCCGACGCGTTGCCGCGCACGATCGTCGGTCGTGACGCGAGCAGCTCGTGGGCAAGCGCCGTGCGGACGGGCAGGGCACCTACCGCGACCGGGTCGAGCACCCACGGCGTCCCGACGGCGACGGCTTCGCGCGCGGCGTCGCGCTGCTCGGCCGTCGGGGTGCCGAGGTTCACCAGCACGCCCCCGGCGATCCCGGCGAACAGGCCCGCCTCGCCGGGGATGTCGCACATCGCGGGCGAGGCGCCGAGCGCCAGGAGCGCATTGGCGGTGAAGTTCGTCACCACCGTGTTGGTGATGCACTGCACGAGCGGCGGGGTCGCCCTCAGCTCGGCCAGGGCGGTGGACGGAGACGACGACGTGCGAACGACCATTCGCGACATCCCTTCGCTAGTACGAACTAGATCAGGTTCGACGGGTGTGTTCTCAGCCCCAGAGGGCACCCCGTGTCACTGCGGGCGACGCTAGCACGACGGAGGGTGTCTCGTCGTCCACTCGGACGCGCGCGGGCAACGTCGAGACGAGCACGACGTGTCAGAAGGGTGCGGGTTCTTCACCCGGTTCGGGTGGGGCCGGATCGTCGGGGACGAAGCGGACGGCCGGCGAGTAGGCGAGGGGCTCGTCGGTGTAGGTGCGGCCGGTGGGGGAGGTCCATTCCAGCACCCCACCGGGCAGCTGCCGGACCCTCCATCGGGTGAACTGCTTCTGGCTGTGATGGCGCTGGCAAAGGTGCGCGAGGTTCGTGACGTCGGTCGGACCGCCGAGCGCGTAATCGTGGGTGTGGTCCACCTCGGCGCGGACGGCGGGCACGGTACAACCGGGCCATCGGCAGCGGCGGTCGCGGGCGCGGAGGAACCGGTCGATCGCGGTGGTGCGATGGTAGGTGTCGGTGTGGAGAACGGCGCCGGAGACGGGATGGGTAATCACTCGGTCCCAGGGGAGCGAGGTCGCCTCGGCGAGAGCACGCGCGGTGTCGGCGTCGAGGGGGCCGTGGCCGACGAGTTCGGCGGGATCGCTGTTTTCTCGCTCGGGGGCGAGCAGGGTGAGCGCGGGGACGACGACCTGCACGCGCGCGCGGATGCCGCCGAGGATGCCGGGTCCGTCGTCGGTGCGGGTGGGGTCGGCATCGGGGGCGGCGGTCAACAGAACGTCGGCGAGGATGTCGGCGCGAAGCTGCGCCATGGTGCGTTCGTCCGAGCCGGGCTCGGAGGCCTCGTCCCGCGCGTCGATGACAGCCCGGGCCTGCCGGGTGAGGCGGTCGTAGATGCCGACCGCGAGCACCGTCGGCATCGTCGCGACCAGATCGGACATGCCGTCCTGCCCGCTGACGATGCGGACACATCGTGCCTCGCGACCGCGCCGGTGACGTTCGCTCAGCGTGGTCGGCTGGAGGCGTTCGGCGAGGGCGGCGAGGCGCGAGCGCAACCGGCCGGGGCTGAGCCCGTCGGCGGTCGCGACGGCGAGCAGGTCGAACTCCTCGCGCGCCTCGACAGGCAGGGGGGAGCCGACGTCGATGATCGCGTGGACGTGCGCACGCGTGATCACGCCCGCCTCCCAGGCGGCGAGGGTCTGCGGATAGTCGTCGACCAGCGTCATGGCGTGGCTGATCTGGGACTGCATCGTGCGATCGGACAGGCACTCGGCCGCGGCGAGTTCGGAGGCGACCTCGCGCAGCGCCATCTCGGAGGCTCGAGCGTGCTCCCGTCGATCGGTCATCACGTCGAGTGCGAGATGCCCAGCCGCGGCGAGAGCGCGGATGCGGGCCGCCTCCGCCGCGGCCAGCTCGGTGCCGGTCCGCAGGACTTCCGCGAGCACCGCAGATAGGCCCGCCGGGGCCGCGGAGGACGGATCGGAGTACATGTGTGCATGCTAGCGACCACCTCCGACATTACCCCCGGTCCGAATGCCTTTCTGGGGATGGATGCGGTCTCCCGAGGACGGTGGAGGAGTCGCGCTTCTGGCGAGCGCGATGGCGCGGCGCGGCGCGGCCGCGGGGGGAAGGTGGCGGACTCTCGCGCAGGGTCGCGGTATGTGGCTTGTGGTGCTGGACCCATACGGTCGGCCGGCCAAGAGAAAAGGCGAGTTCCCGCGCCGCGTCTTGGACGGCGACTTCCGGGAGCGGTCAGTCCGACGACCAGGTTTCGTCGAGAGCACGTTTGGCTTGCTCCCGCCCTGAGCTGGACCAGACGTGACGGGAGAAGTCGATGACGATCCGGTCGGAGGCATATGCGTCTTCGAGCGAAGCTGCGAAAGCTTCAGCGCGAGCGGGATCGGAGAACCGATAAAAAGAGGCCCGGTCGCTCTGTGCGGCCTCTACACATTCGTCCGTCTGGGGGCACGTCTGCTCGGTGACGTCGCGGAGCCCCTCGAATGCGTAGCCCGCGGCAGAATCACCGGCCCCCAACTCCTGGAAGTAGCTGATGGTGAGGTTGCGTTTGGGATTCACGACGTCCTGTGCGACCCGGAAGCTGAACCATGCCGCCACGGCAACCGTTGCTAAGGCAACCACCGCCACGACGAGCCGGGCATAACCCCGAAGACGTAACCTCCCTACCGGTTGCATTTGTGTCATCACACCAGGCCCGGGAGGTCAGGCATCGCTGACAGGTGCAACAGACCGGATGGCGGCGCCGGGCGCACGGCCCTCCACCCTCCACCCCCGATGCATCCGCACGAAACGTTGACATCGCAGGAACGGTTCTTTGCGCAGGGGCTCTCGCTCTCGTCAGAGAGACAGAGGTGTCGGAGCCGAAGGACGGTTGTGGCGCGGAGTAGAGAGTCCAAGGACGAGCCGGCTGAGCCGGTCTCGAGTCGGCGATAGGTGTGTACGGCGATCTGAGCTTCGTGCGCGATCTGTTCTTGAGAGGCGCCGTGCCCGCGGCGAGCCCGATAAAGCTGACTCGCGACGCACCACAGCGTTCGATCCAGCTGCTTCACCGTACCCACCGTTCGTCGGAAACATCTCGCTTGGTGGAAAGAACCTAACGGGGGGCAGGTTCGAGGGTTGCGAAAGCCCACGGTGACAGACCGCTATCGACGGCGCATCGTCCGCGTGGAGAGGAGTTGTTCTCACCCCGCCTCCGCTATCGCGCGTCCCGGGTTCACCCTCTCCGTTCTGTCAAGGCATCGTGCGTGGTGTAACGCCGGGCCGCCGTGAGATTCACTCTTCCCACCGACAAGAGAGACGCCCCATTGGGCAGAGACAGGGAGTGAAGTGGAAACCACGCGACCTCGGAGGAGCATCAAGGGCCAGCTGATCGTGGCCGCGTCGAGCACAGTTCTGGTGGGCACGATGGCGCTGCTCGGCGCGGCCCCGGCGAAGGCGACGGACTTTCGCTGCACCCAGAGTCAGCTGCAGATCAACTGTGGGGTGATTTACAACACTTCAGGGGCGAGCATCAGGATTGCTACCAACTTCTCCCCGACGTACGGCTCCGACGTCGGAACCGTGTCCGGGTTCACCGCAACCCTTGGCGGAACCCAGAACTCCAACTCTTTCAAGGACGGCTCGGGCCGGTTCTATGACTGGGACGCTGTATACGTTCCGCCGCGGCACTGCCTGACGATGAACGTAGGTCCCGGCCTTGCCAGCACTGTCCAGTATCGAAACACTCGCACGACAGGTGTCTGGTACAAGGTCAACAACGTTGGCGCGAACGTTCGTGGGCTGCGCTCGTGCTGACGGCTCGGATGCCTTCCGCAGGTAGTGACAGCCCAACGTTCGACCCGTCTAACATTTCGAGCATGGGGCAGCGTCCAAGCATCCGCGTTTATGTCGTCTTCGCGCTCTCCGTTCTGCTGATCGGAGCGGCGCTGTGGATGGCTTGGCGCTCCGCTTCCTCCTGGGCGTCATGTGTGGGTGCGTCGTGGATCGACATGAATCCGGCATGCGCTGAGGCCATGTCGACTTACGAGTACACGCCCCTGATCAATCTCTGGGTGGTTCTCGCTGTCGTTGTCTCCGCTGCGGTCGTTGGCGGGATAGTCCCGCGGATTCCTATCGGCGCAGTCGCCGTGGTGGCGGTTGTGATCGCCTGCCCACTCTTCGACGACGGCTTCTTCTGGGTCGACTGGGGCAGTGCGGACGGTATTCCCGGACATGGGCTTTGGACTGCATGCTGGCTGGCGGTGGCTGCATTGACCATGCTCTTCCCGTCCCCCCGTCGATCACCGAGTGCTCGGGGAGATCTACACGAGCACTCCACCACACCCGCACCCCGTCCTGAGAATCGCGGTGTCTGAGTACCACCTCGAACACCACGAAACTGCACCTTCACGCTCGTATGTAGCGTCGTCACGGCTCGCATGAGTGTCGACCCGTTCAGCCGCGGGCATGGCCCCCGGCGCCATCCCTCCCCCGGGTCCCGGCGAACATTCGGCGCACCGCAGCAGGCCGGTTCTCAGTCGTTGAGGCCGAAGAGATCGAGCGGGTGCGTGAGTCGCCACCACGGGCTCGGTGGGTCGATGTCGGTCTCGAGCTGCACGTCGACGGTGTCGGCGTCGAGGGGTCCCGTCAGCACGAGCTCTCCGACCGAGGCGCCCGCGTCGCGGGCCTCACCGAGGTCGAGGGCCGTTCCCGGTTGAGCGGCCGCGCCGTTCCACAGCACGTTCTGCGCGTCTTCGGCCGTGACGAGCGCGACGTCCTCGCCCCACAGCGTCGACACGCGACCGACGACGGTTCCCGCGGGCACCGACGTCCGCAACTGAATCTCCTCGGCGAGACGCGCGTAGAGGTCGCGGCTGGCCTGATCGCGTGACTCCGGCCCGGGCTGTCCGAGGACGGCGGCGTAGACGCGCACGGTGGTCGTGCCCACGGTCAGGTCTTTCGCCGACAGCAGGTTCCAGGCATCCAGAGTCCCGGTCTTGATGCCCACGACGCCGGGGTCGGCGAGCAGCGGGTTGCCGTTGCGGAAGGATCCGGCCCCCGGCAGTGACAGCTCCGGGGTGCGCACGATCTCGGCGATCACCGGGTTCTGCAGTGCTTTCTCGGCGAGCGTGATGAGGGCGGCCGGGGTGGCGGTGTTGCCCGCCTCGATGCCGGTCGGGTTGACGATCGTGATGCCCGTGATCCCCCGCTCGACGAGGTACCGGTCGGCTGCGGCGACGAAATCGGCGTTCGAGGGCCAGATATCGGATGCCAGGCGCTGGGCGTAGTTGTTGGCGGACGCGATGAGCATGCCCTGCAGCATCTGCAGCTGGGTGAGTGTGCCGTCAACCGGGACGTCGAGCGAGGACTCGCCGCGGGCCCGGTACTGCCAGTAGTCGTCGCTGTCGGCCTGCGTGAAGGCGTACGTCGGCCCCTGTTCGCCCGGCGCGAGGGGAAGGCGCTCGAGCACGAGCAGCGCGGTCACGACCTTGGTGATGCTCGCGATCGACTCGGGGGCGTTCGCCGACGACAGCACATCGGGCATGCCCTGCACCGCGATGGCTGCTTCGCCCTGCCCGGGCCACGCCGGTTCGGCGGCGGGGGCGGCGATCGGCTGCACGACGAGCGGCTGGATGCGCGGGACGACGGCGTTCAGCGGCCACAGCAGCGTGACCGCGGCGTACACCGCGACAAGCAGCATGAGCAACAGGGTTGGTACGACGGTGCCGGGCCGGAGGGCGCGGCGGCGGCGACCCGCGAGCAGGTCGGGGGAGCGCGGGCCGGTGGGTGTCAGCGCGAACTCGGGCGCGGAACGCGGCGCCGTCGCCGCGACCGGATCGACCCACGTCAGAGCGATCGGGCCACCGATGAGGACGCGCTCCGAGGACGGCGCAGCGGCCTCTCCGGCGGAGGCCACGGGGGCGGCGGGGGCGTCCGCCGGAG
>NZ_JAKRNI010000060.1 GCF_022346945.1 Microbacterium sp. ACRRU
CCGGAACGCCCCCCGGCACGCCCCGGTTCCGCAGAGAACATCTCCGCCCCGTGGCATCCATCCGACACCACGGGGCGGGAGGGGCGTCAGAGGGTCCGCGCGAACGGGTCGAAGCCCTCGTCGAGCAGCGGTACCGGCGCCACGGTGCTGCCGATCTTGACGGTCTGTCCGGTGGTCGACGATTCCTCAGCCGACAGCATGACGTCGAGCACGTGGAAGCCAAGCTCTCCCGTAGCGATGTGCGGCCGCCCGGCGGCGATCGCGCGGGCCATGTCGAGCACGCCGAGGCCGCGGCCGACGACCTCGCCTTCGTTCGGGATCTCGATCCACTCCTGCTCGGGCTTCATGCCGTCGCGGAAGACGCCGAGCGGCTTCACGTAGGCGATGCGTCCTTCGAAGCGGTTCGGGTCGGGGAGCACCATCGTGCCCTCGGATCCGTGGATCTCGATGACCCCGTGACGCTCGAGCGCGGAGTCGAAGCTCAGCAGGTGGGTGCCGTGCTGTCCGGCCGCGAACGACGTGAGCACCTGCACCGTCGAGGGCACCTCGACGGGGAAGGTCTCGCCCGCGCGGGGGCCGGTGTGGATGGTCCGCTCGAGACGGGGGCGCGAGCCGCGTGCCGTCACGCCCGCGATGGGCCCGAGCAGGCTCACGAGCGCCGAGAAGTAGTACGGCCCCATGTCGAGCAGGGGCCCGGCTCCTCGAGCGAAGAGGAAGGCGGGGTCCGGATGCCACAGGTCGGGGCCCTGCGTCTGGAACGACGACTGCACGAACAACGGTTCGCCGATGACCCCGGTCTGCACGGCGCGCTTGGCCGTCTGGAAACCGGGACCCAGCAGGGTGTCGGGGGCCGACCCGATGCGGACGCCCGCGGCATCCGCCTGCGCGAGGAGCGACCGCGTCGCGTCGCGGTCGAGGCCGATCGGTTTCTCGGTCCACACGTGCTTGCCTGCCGCGATCGCGGCGGAGGACACCTCGACGTGCGCCTGCGGGATCGTCAGATTCACGACCAGGTCGACGTCGGGGTTCGCCAGCACGTCGTCGGGCGTGCCGGCGGCGCCGACGCCGTGCTCGTCCGCTTTTGCGCGGGCGCGGTCCGGGAGAAGGTCGCCGACGGCGACCACGCGGACATCCGGGAACGACGTCAGGTTCTCGAGGTACGTCTGGCTGATGACGCCGGCGCCGATGATGCCGACTCCGAGGGGCCCGGTCATGCGACGAAACCGCCCTCGCGCAGGAACGCCAGGCTCGCGGCGATGTCGGCGAACACTTCGCCCGGTGCGCGGTCGTACTCGATGACGGCGTACCGGATGCCGCTGCCCGCGCGCAGCGCCTCGGCGAGCGGCACTTCGCCGGTGCCGGCGTGCCGCTGGTCGAGAGTGGCCGACGACATCTCGCCCGCGCCGGGAGCCCAGGGGTTGGATGCCGGAGCCACGCCGTCCTTGACGTGCACCGCGGTCAGCCGGTCGCCGAGTGCCGCGACGAGCGCCGGGACGTCCTGTCCGCCGGTGAGCGCCCAGAACAGGTCGAGTTCGAGCTGGACGCGGTCGTCGGTGAGCGCGACGAAGCGCTCGTACGCGCTCTGTCCGTCGAAGTCGGCGAGGAACTCCTGCGCGTGGTTGTGGTAGCCGACCGACAGGCCGAACGTCGCCGCCATGTCGGCCGCGCGATTGAGGCGCTCGGCGATGTCGGCGACGCCCTCCTCGGTGAGCCACCGCTCGGGCGCGACGAACGGGTCGATCACGGTCTGGATGCCGATGGTCGCGGCCGCTTCGAACACCACCTCGGGCGCGGGGGTCGGAATCGACCCGTCGGGCGTCCACAGCTCGTCGCTGAGGAGTGGAGCGTGTCCGGTGGGGGAGGTCAGGCCGCTGGCGTCCAGGGCCGCCCGGATCTCGTCGGGGCGGTCGACGAACGCGAACGCCTCGACGTTGCGCAGACCGAGGGCGGCGAGCTTGTCGAGCGATCCGGACATGTCGGACGAGAACTCGGATGCCAGCGTGTACAGCTGCACCGAGGCTTCAGGGAGCGGGGAAGAGGTGCTCATGGGGTCCTTCGGAACGTCGTCGTCTGCGGCGGCCGCGTGGCCGCGCCCCCACTCTAACCTCCACCTGGAGGTTACGCTAGCCCGGGGGATGCGAGAGGGTGGGGCCATGAGTGAAGACACGACGATCGGTCGCCCGGGGCAGCGACGGCGCGGCGTCGAGCGGCGCCGCGAGATCCTCGACCGGGCGATCGAGGTCTTCCGCCAGCGCGGCGCCGACGGCACCTCGCTGCGCCGCATCGCCGAGAGCATCGGGATCTCGCACGCGGCACTGCTGCACTACTTCGACTCCCGCGAACAGCTGCTGGTCGCCGTGTACGACCACGCTGCCGCGAAGCGCGCCGAAGAGGAAGCCGCTCATCCCGTCGAACCCGGCACCGAGGAGATGATCGCGGCCGCCATCGCGAACGTCGAGGTGCCCGGCTTCGTGCAGCTGTACTCGACGCTCGTCGCCGCCGCGCTCGAGGTCGATAGCGGGGTCGGCAAGGAGTACTTCACCTCGCGATTCGAGCGGCTCCGTGCGGAACTGGGCGAGACGTTCCGCAGCCAGCAGGCGGAGGGGCGTATCCGCGACGACGTGTCGGCCGATCACCTCGCGGCGCTGCTCATTGCGGCATCCGACGGTCTGCAGATCCAGTGGCTGCTCGACGAGTCCGTGGGGCTCAGCGACACCCTCCGAACGTTCGGCCGGCTGCTGCAGGCTCCTCGCGCAAGCTGAATCGTCTCGGGCTGTGGTAGGGGGCGTTCGATGTCCCACTTCGTGCAGGTTTAGGGGGTTGAGGCTGCACGAAGTGGGACATGCCGTCGGGGATGGGGGACTGGCGTGGGTGGCTGGCATCCGGTGTCCCACTTTGTGCGGGTTCGGGGGGCTGAGGCTGCACCAAGGGGGACATGACCCCCGCCGGAGGAGGTGCGGACGCCTCGCGTCAAGGCCTCGTGGCTCTCAGGCTTCTCTGCATCACGAACGGGTAACGTTCCGGGGTCGCGCGGTCCGCGAACCGCCGGCGTGAGCGATGCGGGAGGCGATGACCATCAGTGCGACGATGACGCGTGCCGGCGCTCAGCATGTGGCATCCGGCCGCCCGCCCGCGGCTCGGCACCTGCCGTCGCTCACGGGACTGCGCTGGCTGACGGCGCTGCTCATCTTCGGGCACCACATCATGGCCGTGGAGTACTTCGGCGGCCGCGCCGGTGACCTGTGGGGCTTCGTGTTCGAGGCCGGGAAGACCGGCGTGACGCTGTTCTTCATCCTCTCGGGATTCGTGCTGGCCTGGGGGTACAAGCCGGCGCAGACCGCGCGGTCGTTCTGGCTGCACCGCGCGGCCCGCATCTACCCGCTGCACGTGGTCGGCGTGATCCTCGCCCTGATGGCGGCGGCCACGCTCGTACCGGCGATCCGCACAGATGGCATCGCGCCCCTCGGCGCGAACCTGCTGCTGATCAACGGATGGAACCCCGACTGGTGGCAGGCCGGCAACCCCGCGAGCTGGTCGCTGGTGTGCGAGGCGTTCTTCTATCTGACGTTCCCGTTCGTGATCCGGCTCGTCGCCGGACGCTCCGCCCGCGCGCTCTGGACCGTCTCGGCGGGTGCGCTCGCGCTCGTCGCCCTGGCCCCCGCGATCGCCGCGGTCTCGCCGGTGCCGATGTCGGCGGCATCCACTCCTCTTCTTCGTCTGCCCGAGTTCATGCTCGGCGTCGTGCTCGCGCTGCTCCTGGCGCGTACCCCGTGGCGTCCTGCTCCGCTGCGCTTCGCGGTGCCGCTTGCCGTGCTCGGTTACGCGCTGTCGGAGGCGCCCGCCCTTCCGGGCACCGAGATCCGCCCCGGCCTCGCGGTGACTGTCGGCGGCTTCGCGCTGCTGGTCGCGTCGCTCGCGGCGGCGGATGTGCACGGAGGGTCGACCCTTCTCGCGGGTCCGCGGTGGCAGGAGCTCGGGCGCTTGTCGTTCGCGTTCTACCTCGTGCACCTGCTCGTCATCGCGTCGGTGTCGTCGGCGTGGCCCGATGGACACCCCGAGTTGCACTGGCCCCGCGCGCTCGCGCTCGCCGCCGTCGCCTTCGTGATCTCGCTCGCTCTGGCGTGGCTGCTGCATCGCGGTGTCGAAACACGGATGCAACGGGTGCTGCTGCGGTTCGATCCCGACCGCCGCGCCGATTCGGTGTCCACAACACGCGGATGACCCGTCCTCGCGTCCGCGTGTCCTGGACGCCGAGGCGCCGCGGGCCGGGCTCTCAGCCGCGTCTCGGTACACTCTCCCGTGCCCGAAACACTCCCGAGACCCGATCGAGAGGCCGGCCGCGTGGCATCCATCGATCCCGCCGAGCTCGAGGTCGCCCTGCGCGTGCTCGACGCCGCCTCCTCGCTCGACAAGAGCGACCCCGCCTACCTCGCGCTGCAGCGCCACACCGGGAAGCTGTACCGCGACGTCAAGCGACAGTCCCGGCGCGACAAGCGCCAGCGCATCGCCGCGGCGGACCGCGCCGTCGTCGCCGCCACAGCGACCGGCGCCCCCGATCGCATCGACGACGAGACGCGCGGCATCCCGCTCGCGACCCGCGTCGAGACGCCGTACGCCGGTGAGCTGATCAAAGCCCGCAACTGCTACATCTGCAAAGAGCTGTATACGCTCGTCGACGCGTTCTACCACCAGCTGTGCCCGTCCTGCGCGGCGATGAGCCACGCCAAGCGCGACGCGCGCACCGACCTCACCGGCAAGCGCGCGCTGCTCACCGGGGGCCGGGCCAAGATCGGCATGTATATCGCGCTGCGGCTGCTGCGCGACGGTGCGCACACCACGATCACGACCCGTTTCCCGCGCGACGCGGTGCGACGGTTCGCCTCGCTGCCCGACAGCGGCGACTGGCTGCACCGGCTGAAGATCGTCGGCATCGACCTGCGCGACCCCGCCCAGGTCATCGGGCTCGCCGAGTCGGTGGCATCCGAGGGTCCGCTCGACATCCTCATCAACAACGCCGCCCAGACCGTGCGGCGCTCGCCGGGGGCGTACAAACCCCTGGTGGATGCCGAGCTCGCACCGCTCCCGGACGGACCGCTGCCCGAGCTGGTCACCTTCGGCCACACCAACGACGCGCATCCCCTCGCGCTGGCGCAGTCGGTGACGGCGCACCCGATCCTGGCATCCGCCGCTCGCACCGCCGAGGAGCTCACCGCCGAGGCCATGGCCGCGGGGTCGTCGTCGCTCGAGCGTCTGGCCGCCGGCACCGCGATCGACGCGGGCGGTCTCGTGCCCGACGAGGACCGCATCAACAGCTGGACGCAGCACGTCGACCAAGTGGAGCCGCTCGAGATGCTCGAGGTGCAGCTGGCGAACATGACGGCGCCGTTCCTGCTCGTCAGTCGGCTGCGCGCCGCGATGGCCGCCTCGCCCGCGCGGCGCAAGTACGTCGTCAACGTCTCGGCGATGGAGGGCGTCTTCGGCCGCGGGTACAAAGGTCCCGGGCACCCGCACACCAACATGGCCAAGGCCGCGCTGAACATGCTGACGCGCACGAGCGCTCGGGAGATGTTCGAGTCCGACGGCATCCTCATGACCGCCGTCGACACCGGCTGGATCACCGACGAACGCCCGCACTTCACGAAGGTGCGCCTGGCGGAGGAGGGCTTCCACGCCCCGCTTGACCTCGTCGACGGAGCGGCCCGTGTCTACGACCCGATCGTGCGCGGCGAGGCCGGCGAAGACCTTTTCGGCATCTTCCTGAAGGACTACCGCAAGAGCTCGTGGTGACGTCCGCGGCGATATTCGGTGCGGACGGGTCGCCTGAGACGCGGGGATGCTAGCGGGCGTCGGCATGGGGCGCGGGTGGGGCGCGTCCGCCCCGGGGGTTGGG
>NZ_JAKRNI010000061.1 GCF_022346945.1 Microbacterium sp. ACRRU
CGCCGTTCCTTCGCGCCCATCCCTCGCGCCCATGCGGGCCGCGCCCGCCTCCCCGGCCCGCTCGAGCCTTGAGTGTCCAGGACACGCGGACGCGGGGGTGTGGCATCCGCGTGTTGTGGACACTGAAGCTGCCGGGACCCGGGTACCGGATGCCGAGGCGCCTGTCCAGCCGTCCCGTTGCGGCGGGCGCGGCGGGGAGGCTGGCCGCATGGCCACGACACATTTCGACTACCTCATCGTCGGCGGCGGCATGGTCGCCGACAGTGCTGCGCGCGGCATCCGCGAGCTCGACACGAGCGGGTCGATCGGCATCCTGAGCGACGATGTCGACGAGCCCTACACGCGTCCCGCGCTGAGCAAGAAGCTGTGGACCGACGACGAGTTCACCTGGGACAAGGTGCCGCTCGGCACCGCCGACGACACCGGCGCCGACATCCGGTTGCGCACACGTGCCACGGCCGTGCGCCCCGAGGCGCGAGAAGTGGATGCCGCCGGCGAGACGTTCTCGTACGGCAAGCTGCTGCTCGCGACCGGCGGCCACCCCGTGCCCCTCCCCATCGACGACCGCAGCGGGGGCGCGCGCGCACTCACGTTCCGCACGGCCGAGGACTACCGGCACCTCCGCACCCTGTCCGAGGATGTCTCGCGCATCGCTGTCGTCGGCGGCGGCTACATCGGTTCCGAGCTCGCCGCCGCGCTCGTGCAGAACGGCGTCGACACCGTGCTGATCCACACCGGTGCCGTCCTCGGGGACGCGGTGTTCCCGCCCGCACTTGCCGAGCGGTTCGAGAAGCTCTTCCGCGACGCCGGGGTCGAGATCGTCGCCGGCTCGAAGGTCGAAGGGGGAGAGGCGGATGCCGACGGCGTCCGTCTCGCGCTCGAGGGCGGTGACGAGGTGCGCGCCGACGCGGTTGTGAGCGGCCTCGGCATCGACGTCGCCACCGACCTGGCCGAAGCCGCGGGGCTCGCCGTCGAGGATGGGATCGTGGTCGACGCGCAGCTGCGCTCCTCGGCCGACGGCATCTGGGCCGCGGGCGACGTGGCCAGCTACCCCGATCGGCTGCTAGGACGGCGTCGCGTCGAGCACGTCGACAACGCCAACGAGATGGGGCGTGCCGTGGGGCGGAACCTCGCCGGCGCTGGGGAGCCGTACACGCACACGCCGTACTACTACTCGGCGGTGTTCGGCATCCGGTACGAGGCCGTCGGAACCCTGGATTCGTCGCTGGACACCGTGGAGGACTGGATCGACGCCGACCACGGCGTCGTCTACTACCTCGACGACGATCGTGTCGTCGGCGTGCTGCTGTGGAACGTCGAGGACGCCCGTGACGCCGCCCGGGCCGTGCTCGCGGAGGCCGATACCCTCCCGCGCGCCGACCTGGTGGGCCGTATCCGCTGACGTCCAGGCGGCGGCACAACTCCGGTGGCACCGGGCCGCAGATCCGCCCCCGCCGCCTCTCGCGTGCGGTGTGCCGGAGTTGTGCGGGTGCGACCGGGCGAGGCGGGGAGTCTGCGGCGAGGTGGGTGCGACCGGGCGAGGTGTAGAACTCCGGCGATTCGGCATCCAGGCGCCGATTCCGGCGGCAGGCGTGTGACCTGCAGGAGTTGTGCCGGGATGCCAGGGGCGCGGGTTGTGCCGGGATGCCAGGGGCGCGGGTTGTGCCGGGATGCCAGGGGCGCGGGTTGTACCGGGATGCCAGGGGCGCGGGTTGTGCCGGGATGCCAGGGGCGCGGGCGTCAGCCTCAGCCTGGCGCCGTCGCCGTCGACCCGCGCTCGAGCAGCGCGAACGGCAGGGTGCCACGCCGCAGGGCCGGCGCTGCCCCGTCGAGCTCGGCGAGGACCGCCTCGGCGGCGCGCTCGCCCTGGCAGCGGGCGAACTGGTCGACCGTGGTCAGGCCGAACCACCGCCCCAGCTCGTTGCCGTCGACGCCGATGATCGAGATGTCCTCCGGTACGCGCAGCCCGGCCTCGCGCGCGGCCAGGATGGCACCGATCGCCATCTCGTCCGACGCCGCGAAGATGGCGGTCGGGCGCTCGGTGCCGTCGAGCAGGTGCCGAGCGGCGGTCGACGCGCCCTCGATCGTGAAGTCCGCGTCGGCGAACAGCGGCCGTGCGCCCGCGGCATCCATCTCCTCGGCGAAGCCGCGTCGGCGCAGGGCGGGCACGGAAGACCCGGTCACCTCGGGGGAGCCGATGTGGGCGATGCGGCGGTGGCCGAGGTCGAGGAGGTGGCGCGTGGCGAGGCGTCCCACGGCGAGGTCGTCGACCGTGAGGGTCGTCAGGAGCGGGTTCGGGCCCGCGATCGCGACGATCGGCACGCCGAGCCCCCGTAGTGACGCGGCCTCGTCGGCGTCGAGCTCCGGTGCGATCGTGATGATCCCGTCGACGCGACGACGCCGGACGTTGTCGGAGAACACCCGCTGCCGTTCCTCGGCCGCTGCACTGACACCGTAGAGGGTGATGTCGAAGCCTCGGCGCACGAGTCCGTCCGAGATCCCCGCCAGCACGGTGCTGTAGAACCACCGGTCGAGGAACGGCACGATGACCCCGATCGCCCGCGCCCGTCCGGTGGCGAGGGCCGACGCGGCAGCCGAGACCACGTAGCCCAGCTCATCGGCGGCGGTCTGCACGCGCTGGCGGGTGACGGGCGAGACCGGACCTCGACCGCTCAGGGCCCGCGAGACCGTGGCCGTCGACACACCCGCCCGGCGGGCGACTTCGTCGATGCCGACCATGGTCTCGCGGATCCCGGATGCCACGGCTCAGGCCGTGGCGATCCAGACGGTCGTGTCGGTCGGCAGGCGATCGCCGTCGAGCGGGCCGCTCGCGACGAGTACTTCGCCGGAGGGGAGGTCGACGGGAGCGTCACCGAGGTTGGCGACCACGGCGATCGACCCGTTGCGGAATGCCACGACGTCGTCGCCGAACCCGTCGAGCCACTTCAGCGATCCCGCGCCGAGGCCGTGCGCGCGGCGCTCGGCGAGCAGCGAGCGGTACAGCGACAGGGTGGATGCCGGGTCGTCGCGCTGCACGTCGTGTGCGAGCTCCGCCCACTCGGCGGGCTGCGGCAACCAGGCGGCGCCGGTGTCGTTGAAGCCGTAGGCGGGGGCCTCGGCGGTCCACGGGATCGGGACGCGGCAGCCGTCGCGGCCGTAGCGCTCGCCCTCGGTGCGGAACCACGTCGGGTCCTGCCGGGCGTCGTCGGGGAGGTCGATGACCTCGGGCAGGCCGAGCTCCTCACCCTGGTAGAGGTAGGAGGAACCCGGCAGGGCGAGCATCAGAGAGGTCGCGGCCCGCGCGCGGCGCAGCCCCTTCACGGGGTCGGGCTGCCCGGGGGACTTCGGGCCGATACCCGCGCCCTGCGGGTTCTCCGCGGTCAGCGCGAGACGCGAGGCATGCCGGACGACGTCGTGGTTCGACAGCACCCAGGTGCTCGGCGCGCCGACGGCCCCGTAGGCGATGAGCGATTCCTCGATCACGTCGCGCAGGGCCTCGGCATCCCACTTCGTCTCGAGGTACGCGAAGTTGAAGGCCTGGTGCATCTCGTCGGGGCGCACCCACAGCGCGGTCTGCGCGACGGTGGGCAACCACGCCTCGGCGCACAGGGCGCGGTCGCCGTCGTACTCGGCGAGCACCTCGTGCCACTCGCGCCACACGTCGTGGACACCGGGCTGGCCCCAGTACGGAACGCCGGCGGAGTCGCCGCCCATCGAACCGCCCTCGGGGTCGGGCGTGAAGTCGGGGAGACCCTCGGCCTTGATGAGGCCGTGGGCGACGTCGACGCGGAACCCGTCGACCCCGCGGTCCAGCCAGAAGCGCAGGATGTCACGGAATTCCGCCCGCACCTCGGGGTTGGTCCAGTCGAAGTCGGGCTGCGACTCGTCGAAGATGTGCAGGTACCACTGCCCCGGGGTGCCGTCGGCCTCGGTGACCCGCTTCCACATGCCGCCGCCGAACACCGACTCCCAGTTGTTGGGCGGCAGCTCGCCGTTCTCGCCCTTCCCGTCACGGAAGATGTAGCGCCCCCGCTCCGGGCTGCCGGGAGCGGCCGTGAGCGCCTCCTGGAACCACACGTGCTGGTCACTGGAGTGGTTCGGCACCAGGTCGACGATCACCCGGATGCCACGCTCGTGCGCTCCGGCGAGCATCGCGTCGAAGTCGGCGAGCGTGCCGAAGATCGGGTCGACGTCGCGGTAGTCGGCGACGTCGTACCCCGCGTCCTTCTGCGGCGACCGCTGGAAGGGGCTCAGCCAGATGGCATCCACTCCCAGGTCTTTGAGGTCGTCGAGGTGCGCCGTGACGCCGGGCAGATCGCCCAGGCCGTCGCCCGAGGCGTCGGCGAAGGAGCGGGGATAGATCTGGTAGATGACGGCCGTGCGCCACCACTCGGAACCCGGAGCGGACTCGAGTTCGGGACGCGTGTCCTGCTGCGTGAAAGTCATGCGGTCCAACCTACTGCAAGCGCTTGCATAGCGAGAAAGGGCGTCGACACGATCGCAGACTACCGGGGCTGCGTTTCCGCCGTGTCACGAGCCGAACCGCCCGAGGCGCGGCATGCCCGGGTCCCGCGCGTCGGCCCGGCGCATCGTGCCCGGGTCGCGCGGGCGTCGGCGCGGCGTATCGTGCCCGGGTCGCGCGGGCGTCGGCGCGGCGCATGGTGCTCGGGGCGCGCGCGTCGCCCCCTCCAATTTCGGTGTCCAAGACACGCGGATGCCGGACGCCGCCACCCGCGTGTTGTGGACACTGAAGCGCACGCTCGCGTTTTGCGGACGGGCGAGGGTGTCGGCCCGGCGGATCAGCCCAGGGCTGCGTGACTGCCGCGGCGCATGGTGCCCGTGTCGCGCGCGCGTCGGCCCCTCACTTCGGTGTCCAAGACACGCGGATGCCGGGCGCCGCCACCCGCGTGTTGTGGACACTGAAGCGCACGCTCGCGTTTTGCGGACGGGCGAGGGCGACGGGGGTGCGCCAGGGCGCGACCGGCGGGCGACGATTAGGCTGGGGCGGTGCCCGACGCTTCCGCTCTCGCCCGTGCCGAATCGCTGATCGGCAGCATTGCCGACTACCCCGAACCGGGGGTCGTGTTCCGCGACATCACACCGCTGCTGGCGGATGCCGAGGCCCTGCGCGCGACGATCGACGCGCTGCTCGAGCCCTTCGCGGGGCAGTTCGACGTCGTGGCCGGCATCGAGGCGCGCGGCTTCCTGCTCGCCGGAGCCGCAGCCGTGGCGGCCGGCGTTGGGCTCGTGCCGATCCGAAAGGCGGGCAAGCTCCCGCGGCCCGCGGCATCCGTTTCGTATGCACTCGAGTACGGCACCGCCGAGATCGAGATGCACGACGACATCGCCTCGGGTACCCGCGTGCTGCTGCTCGACGACGTCCTGGCCACGGGGGGCACGCTCGAAGCGGGACGCGCGCTCGTCGCCCGGCTCGGCGGTGAGGTCACCGGCACCGCGGTGCTGCTCGAGATCGACGCCCTCGGCGGCCGCGCCGTGTTGGGCGGCGACGTGCACACGGTCTTCCACGCCTGATTCTCGCGCCCGCGGCGCGTGCCGGTTCCTTCGGTGCTGCCGTGTGCGCGGGGTTTTGCGGCGTTGAGTGTCCAGGACACGCGGATGCCGGGCGCCGCCGTCGGCGTGTTGTGGACACTGGAGTGTCGGGGTCCGGCGTTGCGGCGTTGGGTGTCCAGGACACGCGGATGCCGTGTGCTGCCGTCCGCGTGTTTTGGACACTGAAGCCGCCGCCCCCACCGCCGCGCACAACACCGCCCCCGACATCGGGCAAGGGGCGTGCTC
>NZ_JAKRNI010000062.1 GCF_022346945.1 Microbacterium sp. ACRRU
AGTCCACCGCCCACACGAGATTCGGTGCGACCGCTGCCGGGGCGTCGACGGTCGAGGATCCGACGCGTTTGCGCCGCCGCCGCTGGGGGACACGGAGGCCTTCCTCGCGCCAGAGCCGCTGCCGGCGCCGAGACCGTCGCCGCCCTGGGCGCCGTGACGGGCGGCGATGACGCGCCCGTCACGCTCCTGCCGAGCTCGGTCGTGCGATCGGATGCCGGGGCGCACGCCGTCGCGGCCGACACGGACCTGCTCGTCTACGACGCCGGCCTCTCGCGCCTGCTCGAGGACGCCTCCGCGACCGATGCCGACACCGCCCGCGGAGCGCTCCTGGCGGAGTTCACGGCGCGGGCGGCCGTAGGCGACCTCGCCGACCCCCTGCTCGTCACGGTCGACCGCGCGAACGGTCGGTCCCAGGCCGCCCTGCGCGGCGCGATCGACGCGGCGACCGGGCTCCCCGGCTGGACGGCGACCGATCTCGACGGCCTCCTCGCGGCTCCCGCCGCCGCGGTCGACGTCGACTCCGTCCCCGCCGACCAGGACCGCGTCGCGGTGATCGACGGGTTCCGCGCCGCGCAGGGCGGTCTGCAGCGCATCTCGGGTGTGCTCGACGACCCGACGCTGCTCACCTCGTCGGAGCGGGCGACCGAGCTGCAGCTGCTCGGAAACGCGTGGCTCGACGACCGCGAGGGATGGGATGCCGCGATCCAGGCGCAGCGCGAGCGCATCGCCACCTGGACCGACGGCGTCGCCCTCGTCCTCGGCGGCCCCATCACCCTCGCCGGGACCTCCGCGCCCCTCGTCTTCACCGTCCGCAACGACCTGCCGTGGCCGGCCCGTGTCGACCTGCTCGCCTCGCCCGGCGACGCGCGTCTGGTGATCGAGTCGACGACCGAGGTCGAGATCGGCGCCCAGCAGACCAGCCGCGTCGCGATCCCCGTCTCCGCCCTCGTGGGCAGCGGCGAATCCTCCGTCGACCTGCAACTGCGCACCCCGTCCGGCGTCGATATCGGGCGGAGCGAGACCGTCGAGGTGTCGGTGCGCGCCGAATGGGAGTCGGTGGCCCTCGTCATCCTCACCGTCCTCGTGTCCGCCCTCCTCGTCCTCGGCGTCATCCGGACGGTCCGACGGCGCAAGCGGATGCCGGTGGCCCCCTGATGGCCGGCCTCGGACGCGCGAGCGCCACCGTCGCCGCCGGCACTATGGCGTCCCGCATCACGGGACTCATCCGCAACATCGTGCTCACGGTCGCCGTCGGCACCGTCGGCGCGAAGGCTGCGGACTCGTTCGCGATCGCGAACCAGTTGCCGAACTCGGTGTTCGCGCTCATCTCCTCGGGGCTCCTCGCCGGGGTGATCGTCCCGCAGATCGTCAAGGCCGTGAAGACGCACGACGACCGCGGCAGCGCCTTCGTGTCGAAACTGCTGACCCTGGGCGTCCTCGCCCTGCTGGTCGTCACGATCGTCGCCGTCGTGGCGGCGCCCGTGCTCGTGGAGATCTACGCGGGGAGGTTCACCGACCCGGCGGCGAAGACGCTCACCCTCGCCCTCGCCTACTGGTGTCTGCCGCAGCTGCTCTTCTACGGGCTGTACGCGCTCGTGGGCGAGATCCTCAACGCGAACCGCATCTTCGGGCCGTTCGCCTGGTCGCCGATCGTGAACAACCTGATCTCGATCGCGGGCTTCGGCGTCTTCATCGTGCTGTTCGGCACCTACGAGTCGGCCTCGGGCTGGACGGCGGGCATGATCGCGCTGATGGGCGGCACCGCGACCCTCGGGATCGTCGTGCAGGCCGGCATCCTGTTCCTGTTCTGGCGGCGAGCGGGATTGCACGTGCGGCCCGACTTCGGCTGGCGGGGCATCGGCCTCCGCCAGATCGGCCGCCTCGCCGGCTGGACGTTCCTCATGGTCGTCGTCGGGCAGATCGCCGGCGCCTTCCAGATCAACATCGTGGGTGCCGCCTCGGGTCCCGCGGCGGCCGGGGCGACGCTGCAGAACGCGTGGCTCCTGTTCATGCTCCCGTTCTCCGTCATCGTCCTCTCCCTCGGGACCCCGTATTACACGAAGCTCAGCGAGCACGTCGCGGAGGGACGGACGGATGCGGTCACCGCCGACCTGTCCTCGCTCACCCGGACCGTCGGCATCTTCATGGTCGGCATCCTCGCCGCGATGGCCGTGGCCTCCGTGCCGCTGGCGCGCCTGTTCACGACATCGCCGGACAACGCCGTCGCCTTCGCCTGGGTCCTGGGCGCGTACCTGCTCGCGCTCCTGCCGCTGTCGTTCCAGTTCGGCATCCAGCGCACCTTCTACGCCCTCAAGGACACCCGCACCCCCTTCGTGTACACGCTCGTGCAGGCGGCGCTGGTCATCGCGACGGCTCTGGCCGCGTCGGCGCTCGTCGGCGCCGGCATCCTGCCCCTGACCTGGCTCGCCTTCGCGATCGCCCTCGGACAGTCCGTGGCGAACATCCTGCAGTTCGCACTCGCGATCACCCTCCTGCGGCGGAAGATCGGTCCGCTCGGTCTCGGTGCGGCGTTCCGCGGTGTGCTGCGCTTCCTGCTCGCGGCCGTCCCTGCAGCCGCCGCGGGGTGGGCCGTCTTCCTCCTTCTCGGCGGGGTCGAGGGGTGGGCCGTCTCCGAGCGTCTCCCCGGGTTCGTCGGCGCCGCGCTCATCGGCGGGGTCACGCTGCTGGTCTACGGCGGCATCCTGGCCCTGTTCCGCACTCCCGAGCTGGGCGTCGCGTTCCGTGCCGTCCGCCGCTTCCTGCCGGGCCGGTGAGCCCCCCCTCCGTGGAATGCCACGCGGCTACCATGGGTTGAACTGTCCGGGCGCGAACATCGCCCAGACGAAGAGAGGATTCATCGTGCGCAAGGTCATCATCATCGGCTCGGGTCCGGCGGGCTACACCGCGGCGATCTACGCGGCGCGCGCGAACCTGTCGCCCCTCGTCGTCGCCAGCTCGGTCGAGGCCGGCGGAGAGCTGATGAACACGACCGAGGTCGAGAACTTCCCCGGGTTCCCCGAGGGCATCATGGGCCCCGACCTCATGACCAAGATGCAGGAGCAGGCCGAGAAGTTCGGCGCCGAGGTCGTCTATGACGACGTCGTGTCGCTCGACGTGTCGGGCGACATCAAGACCGTCACGCTCGGCCGCGGTGAGACGCACGAGGCCGAGGCGATCGTGTTCGCCACCGGTTCCGCGCCCCGCAAGATCGGCATCGAGGGTGAGACCCGTCTGTCGGGCCGCGGCGTCTCGTACTGCGCCACGTGCGACGGCTTCTTCTTCCGCGAGAAGGTCATCGCCGTCGTCGGCGGCGGCGACTCCGCGATGGAGGAGGCGACGTTCCTCACGAAGTTCGCCTCGAAGGTCTACGTGATCCACCGTCGCGACGAGCTGCGCGCCTCGAAGATCATGCAGGACCGCGCCAAGGCCAACGAGAAGATCGAGTTCGTCTGGAACGCCGAGGTCATCGACGTCCTGGGTGAGGATGCCGTGACCGGCGTGCGTCTGCGCGACACCGTCGACGGGTCCGAGCGCGACCTCGCCCTCGACGGCGTGTTCGTCGCGATCGGCTACGACCCCCGTACGCACCTCGTGCACAACGTCCTCGACATCACCGAGCACGGCACCGTGTGGGTCGACGGCCGCACCTCGAAGACCTCCGTCCCCGGTGTCTTCGCCGCCGGCGACGTCATCGACCCGACCTACCGCCAGGCCGTCACCGCGGCCGGCAGCGGCACGGTCGCCGCCCTCGACCTCGAGCACTACCTCGCCGCGCGCGGCGACGCGGGTGCCCCCGCGCAGGACGCCGCACTGATCGACGGGCTGCCGACCCCCGCCTGAGCGCGGAACAATTGCGGCATCCGCTGCGTTTTCCCCTCTGACACCCACGTGTCGATTCCTAAGGAGACAGACATATGACCGCCAAGGCCACGAGTGAGAGCACCTGGCAGCAGGACGTCATCGACGCCGAAGGCCCCGTCCTGGTGGACTTCTGGGCGGCGTGGTGCGGACCCTGTCGCATGGTCGGCCCCATCCTCGACGAGATCCAGACCGAGAACCCCGAGAAGATCACGGTTCTGAAGCTCAACGTCGACGAGAACCCGCAGCTCGCCATGGAGTACCAGATCACGTCGATCCCGGCAATGAAGGTCTTCAACAAGGGCCAGGTCGAGAAGACGATCATCGGCGCCAAGCCGAAGTTCGCCCTCGAGCAGGACCTCGCCGACTACATCGGCTGAGCACCCCACGTCACGAAGGACCCGCGCGACCCCGGTCGCCGGGTCCTTCGTCGTTTCCGCGCCGCCGGAACATCCGCGCCCACCACGACGGTGGGCCGCCCCCTTCATTCGGTCCGGTCGCTGTGCGAGTCGTCGGTTTCCAGTTGATGGGTGCATTGCCGAGCGTAGTCGACCGGTGCGAGGTATCCGAGCGATGAGTGCCGGCGGTCA
>NZ_JAKRNI010000063.1 GCF_022346945.1 Microbacterium sp. ACRRU
CCCCGAGGAAGCACACCCCAGCCGACCAAACCGTCCACCTCGGTCACAGTTCTGTTGTGTCCGGGCACCCCGAGGTAGTTGAGCACGCTTAGCCGCATCGAGGACTGTCCGGCGCCGCGTGCTTGGTCTATCGCCAGGTCGCACCGGGGGCAAACGTAGCCGTCGACCGACTCGGCCGCGCCCAACCCTCCGATGGTCACCGGGTCAGCGGAGGACTCCGCCCACACGCCGTTCCGGCGCGCCTCAGATGGCAAGACCTTGACCGCCGCGACACCGCACAAGAGGCACCCCGAGGGGAGCCCGTCGTCCGTCGGGCACAGGACTGGGCGCGGCTGCTCGCAGCGCTCTGCCGCAAGATCCACCCACGCTCGACGGAGAGCCGCCTTCTGCTCCGAGGTCAAGTGCGCCCATCGCTGGCCGCGGACCTGTGTCTTCGAGGCCTGGTGCGGGTGCACGCCCACCAGTTGATGCACCCAGCGGGCAACACCGCCGGGGACGGTCATTTGGCTCAACAACGCATGCACGTCAGCCGCCCGGTCTGTAAGACGGTCGATCAATCGCGGATCGGTGACTCCCAAGGCATCGAGCGCGTTGAGAGCGAGCTCCAACCGAGGCAGCGCGATTTCTGGAGAGCCGATGCTGGCACGAACGCTGGGATGCGCGCGCAGCAGGTCGCCTGCGGCCGTCCGAATCTGGGCGCAGAGGCCGCACCGGGCTACCGCAAACTCTGACTCCTCTCGGTAGCCGCCGCTGTTTCCGTTGCCCCAGGCAGACACCGCTTCGAGATCATCGGCCCCAAAGGGGCCCTCGACGCGGATGCCGCAGGACACGCACGGTGCCCAGGAGGGCTGGTCGGTGGTGGTCATGGTCTACTCCTTGCCGTTGAACACGAAATCGAGCACGCGGTCGATGGTGGCTTGGTCCGGCTCGTCGGCCGCACTGCGCGCCGGAGCCGGCCTGGTCGGGGCGGGCTTGACTGCGTTTGTAGGCGCGGGGCTACGACGCTTCGATGTGGATCCCTGACGCGCTGAGAGCACGGGGCGATCCACAGATCCCGCTGCCGAGCGGGTGGGCTTCGGACAAGCTTGGATCTGAGGTTCAGATGCCGGTACGACAGTCTCCGTCGGAACGAAGTGGGGCGCTGTGGCACGACGGTGCCACTCGGCAAGCTCAGTCTCGGCGTGCCCGACTGTGATGGACGTGGGCGGGTACCGGCGGGTCATTTGGTTGCTCCGTCCAGTTGGGGCATCTGACCGCCGACGTGAATGCGCGCGGCAGCCTCGATTCGTTCCTGAGTGCGTGTGTGAACGACCGACTCGTGACCGTGCGCGGAGGATCGCGTGAGTGCTCGGCGCATGGCGGCCTCGTGTTCGAGACGGCTGGGGCCGATCATCGAGTGGCCGCCCGTCGCTTGATGCGTTCCGCACACACGCCGCGAGCGGTGCGGGTGCAGGGCTCCCCCACGTCGGCGCCGTGATTGGAGCACGCGATTGTCAGCACCGAGGGGACCATCACCGATCGTCGCAGACGATCGCGCACTACTTGAGGGGGCGGCTGTTCGTGGTTCCGACGGTCGGGTTCGGCATCCGAGGTGGCTCGGCTTTCGAGGGTGTTTCGGTCGTGGGATCGCGGGGACATGGCTTCGCCTCTAGTCTGGCGAGGCCCTACTGCCATCCGCGGTTGTAACCCGCAGATTCCTTTGCGCCCAGCGTACTATGGTACCCCCCGGGGGTATACGGTTGTATCACTACAAATTTCTGACCCGGAGGTCGAGATGACTGATCGTGGTTCGACAATCCAGACGATGACCGGCGCCACCATGTCGATGACGATGGGCGCGCGGTGGCAGCCCTCGCGAACCGCTCAGGCGACCCGCTCTCTCCGACTCGCTGAGCGGCTGCGGACTGAGGGCCGCCAGCACGAGTACCGCGCAGCGATCGCGGAGCACTTCGCCGCTTTCGCTCCCGCGCCTGCGTCCTGCCCGCTCCGCTGAGCGTCAGTGTCACCGTGTCACCGTGTCTATAGGAGTAGGACACCGGGACACGGTGACACTGTGACACTCAGCCTGGGATGACGGCGAGGAAGTACCGGCGCAATGTCGGAGGTGACCGCCATTATGAACGTATGTCAGATGAGCCACGCCTAGGGCGTGTTGATCAAGAAGGTGCGGGGTGGCCAGCCGCCGCGAGTTGCGCGGGAGAATGGGCGTGTGAAGATCCAGGTGCTGCATATCGAGGATTGCCCGAATTGGCAGGAGGCGGG
>NZ_JAKRNI010000064.1 GCF_022346945.1 Microbacterium sp. ACRRU
CTTTCGGTCCCGGCATCCCGCTGGACGTCAACGCCATCGTCTGACGCATTTCGCCGAAAGCCCCGCCGGCACGGGGCGCGACGGGGCTTTCGGCGAAATGCGTCAGACGATGGCGTTGACGTCCAGCGGGATGCCGGGACCGAAAGTGGTCGAAACGGCGCCCTTCTGGATGTAGCGGCCCTTCGAGCTGGACGGCTTGAGGCGGACGATCTCCTCGAGCGCGGCCTTCAGGTTCTCGTCGAGCTGCTCGGCCGAGAACGAGGCCTTGCCGACGACGAAGTGCACGTTGGCGTGCTTGTCGACGCGGAACTCGATCTTTCCGCCCTTGATCTCCTCGACGGCCTTGGCCGGGTTGGGGGTCACGGTGCCGGTCTTGGGGTTCGGCATCAGGCCACGGGGACCCAGGACCTTACCCAGACGACCGACCTGGCCCATGAGCTCGGGCGTGGCGACGGCCGCGTCGAACGACGTGTATCCGCCGGCGACCTTCTCGATGAGCTCGGCGCCGCCGACCTCGTCGGCACCGGCGGCGAGGGCCGCCTCGGCCGCGGGGCCGTTCGCGAACACGATGACGCGGGCGGTCTTACCCGTGCCGTGGGGCAGGATGACCGTGCCGCGGACCATCTGGTCGGCCTTGCGGGGGTCGACGGAGAGCTTCAGCGCGACCTCGACGGTCGAGTCGAACTTCTTCGAACCGGTCTCCTTCGCCAGGGCGACGGCCTCGGCGGGGGTGTAGAACGTGTCGGGCGCGACCTTCTCGGCGGCGGCCCGGTATGCCTTGGACTTGGTAGCCATGATTATCTCCCTCAGTCCTCGACCGTGATGCCCATGGAACGGGCGGTGCCGGCGATGATCTTGGCCGCGGCCTCGATGTCGTTCGCGTTCAGGTCGGGCTGCTTGGTCTCGGCGATCTGACGCACCTGCTCCTTGGTGAGCTTGCCCACCTTGGTGGTGTGCGGCGTCGCGGAGCCCTTCTGCAGGCCGGCGGCCTTCTTGATGAGCTCGGCGGCCGGGGGCGTCTTCAGGATAAACGTGAAGCTGCGGTCCTCGTACACCGTGATCTCGACGGGGATCACGTTGCCGCGCTGCGACTCGGTCGCGGCGTTGTAGGCCTTGCAGAACTCCATGATGTTGACGCCGTGCTGACCGAGCGCGGGGCCGATCGGCGGCGCCGGGTTGGCAGCACCGGCGTTGATCTGGAGCTTGATCAGGCCGGTCACCTTCTTCTTGGGTGCCATATCCTCTTCCTCTCATCGAGCGGGTGCCTGACGGCTCCCTCTCTCCCGCACGCCCGGCGGTTCCGGGCAGCGGTCGCGCTCGCGCGGGCGCACGAGCAACCTCCCCATCATACGCGATGTCCCGGCATCCGCACTCCCCCGCCCGACCGGCGCCCCGCGGCCGCCGCCGCAGCCGGCCGCGGGGCGCCGGTCGGGCGGGGGGGTGCGGATGCCGGGCCAACGCGGATGATGGGGAGGTTGCTCGCGCGGGCGCAGCCCGGAACCGCCGGGGGTGCGGGAGAGAG
>NZ_JAKRNI010000065.1 GCF_022346945.1 Microbacterium sp. ACRRU
ACCCCCCCCCCCCCCGCCGCGCAACGCCGACCCCCACCCCCCCTGTGCGACGCCCCGGCCGCCGCGCCGAGCGTCGACGGGGACGTCGCACTGCTCGTGTCGGTCTCGGCGTTCCGCGGCGGAGGTCGGGGGCTTCAGACGCAGGTGTGGCAGCGCACGGGCGGGCGATGGCTCATCACCGCGGCGCATGTGACGCCGCGCACGCCTGCCCTCGACCGCACGATCTGGCGCAGCGTGGGCGATCCCTTCCTGCAGGGTGCGTGGGAGGGTCCGCTCGAGGGACTCACCGTCGCCGTGAAGGACCTGTTCGCGATCGCGGGCTTCCGCGTCGGCGCCGGCAACCCGACGTTCCTCGAAGAGGCCCGTCCCGAGAAGGTCACCGCCCCCGCCGTCGCCGACCTGCTGCGTGCGGGAGCGTCGCTGCGCGGCATCGCCCGCACCGACGAGTTCGCGTACTCGATCGCGGGCGACAACGTCCACTACGGCACGCCTCCCAACGGGGCGGTCGTGGGTGCCCTGCCCGGCGGGTCGTCGAGTGGACCGGCCTCCGCGGTCGCCCTCGGTCACGCCGACATCGGACTCGCCACCGACACGGCGGGGTCGATCCGCGTGCCGGCGTCGTATCAGGGCCTGTGGGGTCTGCGGACGACGCACGACCTCGTCCCGCGGCAGGGCATGCTCCCGCTCGCGCAGTCGTTCGACACGATCGGGTGGCTCACCCGTGACGGCGACACGCTCCAGCGCGTGGCCGACTGGTGCCTCAGCTACGACGGGTCCGCGTCGACCGAGAACGTGTACGGCGCCGCCGGCCGCGACCTCCCCTGGCGGTTCGTCGTGCCCGAGGAGATCCTCGAGTGCGTCGAGCCCGCGACCCGCGCGGCCTTCTCACGCATGCTCGCCGCGCTCGCGGCATCCGACGATCCGCCCCCGCTACGTGCCGTGCACGCGGGAGACCTGGATGCCACCTTCACGGCGTTCCGCACCGTTCAGGGTGCCGAGGCGTGGCGCAACAACGGCGAGTGGCTGCGCGCGCACCCCTGGGCGGTGGGGCCGGCGGTCGCGGAACGTTTCCGCATCGCGTCCCAGATCACCGCCGCGGAGGAGGCTGCCGCCCGCCGCGATCTGGAGGCGATCGCGGCCGACCTGGCGGAGCTCGTCGACGGTGCCGTCCTGATCTTCCCCACCGTGCCCGGTCCGGCGCCGCTGCGAACGGCCGACGTGGATGCCGTCCGCGCCGCGACCCTGCGCATGACCGCCCCCGCAGCCGCGGCGGGGCTCCCCGCGGTGTCGGTGCCGGTGCTGACCGTCGCCGGCGCACCGGTGGGCGTGTGCCTCGTCGCGCGCGCCGGGACCGACATCGCGCTGGTCCGGCTCGCCCGGCGGCTCGCCGGCCTCGTCGGGGCAGGAGCGGGCCGATGAGCCGTGCGGCACAACTCCTGCAAAGTCGTGGCTTCTCGGCATCCCGTGCTGGGAGAGCCGGGGATGCCGGAGTTGTGCGCCCCTCAGCCCCCGCC
>NZ_JAKRNI010000066.1 GCF_022346945.1 Microbacterium sp. ACRRU
CCCCCCCCCCCCCCCCCCCCCCCCCCCCCCCCCCCCCCCCCCCCCCCCCCCCCCCCCCCCCCCCCCCCCCCCCCCCCCCCCCCGTTGTTAAATTGCAGCCGCCCCCCCAGAAAAAACCACGCTGTAGGAATCGTCGGCAGCGTGAGATTCCCCCGCGCGTCGTCGGCGTTCACGACGCTGATGCCGGCGAGCGCCTTCTCCGCGGTTCCGGCGTCGTCCGGATGGGCGAGCACGGTCGCGGCGAAGGTGTCCGTCTCGGTCGCGGAGCCCCGGGTCAGGGTGGCGGTTAGAGTGACGGTGGCATCCTGCTGTCCGGGGGCGGGTCGGGTGACGACGCCCGTGGGGGACACGACGGCCGTGTTCGAGGACGACCACGAGATGCTCGAGCCGTTCGTCCCCGCGGTGGGCAGGGTCACATTCCCGGTCACCGCGCTCAGGTCACCGAGGTCGAGGGCGGCCTTGTCGCGCGCGATCCGCTGCGGGTCGGTGGGAACCAGGCTCTCCACCTCGTCCGCCGTCAGGGCGTGGTCGTAGACGCGGAAGTCGCGCAGGCTTCCGGCGAGACGCCGGTCCGGTGTGTAGTTCGAGCGGCCGAGGTAGTTCGCCGAGGTCTTGCCGCCGCCGATGGCACCGGGGGTCGTGGTGGTGTTGGTGTTCTCGGCCACCTGGACGCCGTCGAGGTACAGCCGCGCCGTCTTCGAGCCGGCATCCAGGCTGTAGGTCAGCGTCTTCCACACCCCGCGCTCGAGGTTCGCCGAGCCGCGGGTCTCCTGCTCCGTCGTCCAGTTACCACTGGCGATGCCGGCGCGAGCCGGGTTGCCGGTGGCGAACAGATACCCGTTCCCGTACCAGTCCGTCGTGTTGCCGAGCCCCCAGACGAAGTAGTTGCCCGACTGTTCGGGGCGCACCAGGACATCGGTACTGACGGTGATCGAGGTCAAGCCAGCGAGGATGTCATTGGGAACGCTCACATAGTCGTCGGTGCCGTCGAGACGTGCGCCGTTGGAGCCCGTCAAGGCGGGCCCGCCGACGTAGGTGGCATCCCGTCCGTTGCCGGACGCGTCGCGCGCAACGGTGCCCGAGGTCTCGTCGAGCGGGTACGACACGACCAGCCCGGTCGTGGGGATCGCCGCATCGGCAGCTAGGGGGGCGGTGATCGGCGCCGCGATGAGCGCGGCGACCACCGGGACGGCGAGCGCCCAGGAGGGGAGACGGCGCGGGAGCGCCGTTCGGTGGAGTGTAGGCACGGGGGTGCGGGTCCTCTCGTGAATGCGGCATTGCATGCTGTCGTCCACAGCGACGACGCTCGCGATGTTAGCGCTCACAGTCAACCCACGCCAGTATGTGTCAATAATCCCCGCGTGTGAGCGATCCCACGGCCCCTGCATAGCGGCATCCCGCCCCGCGACCATCCCACCCCGCGAC
>NZ_JAKRNI010000067.1 GCF_022346945.1 Microbacterium sp. ACRRU
CTAGGGCGTGTTGATCAAGAAGGTGCGGGGTGGCCAGCCGCCGCGAGTTGCGCGGGAGAATGGGCGTGTGAAGATCCAGGTGCTGCATATCGAGGATTGCCCGAATTGGCAGGAGGCGGGCGATCGAGTACGGCTGGTGCTCGACTCGATCGGACGGGGCGATGTTCCGGTGGAGTTCGTGTTGATCCGCACCGAGGCTGAGGCGGTGAGCTCTGGTTTCGCGGGCTCGCCCACGATTCTTCTGGACGGTCAGGACTTGTTCCCGTCCCAGGGGAACACTGCCGACTTGGCGTGCAGGGTCTATCTGACCGAGCGCGGCTTTGCGGGTGCGCCGACGGTGGGACAGCTTGAGCGCACGCTGCAGGAGCGCGAAGCGCTCAGCGGAGATCGGTCTTGATCCAGATCAGCGCCGCGGCGAGGCTGACGGCGGCTCGGTAGTTGCGGACGAGCTTGTCCGAGCGCATCGCGATGCCACGCCACTGCTTGAGCCTGTTGAAGCAGCGCTCGACGACGTTGCGGCCCTTGTATCGCTCCTGCTGCTGGTCGCCGAAGTCGATCGGCCGGCCCGGCTTCTTGCGGCGGTGCGCGATCTGATCGTCGCGCTCCGGGATGGTCGCCGCGATCCCTCGCTTGCGCAGCCATGCCCGGTTCGCCTTCGATGGGTAGCCCTTATCGGCGAGTACCCGGTCGGGGCGGGTGCGGGGCCGGCCCTTCCCGTCGCGGGGAACGCGGATGTCCTCGAGCACGGCGGTCATCATCGTGGTGTCGTTGATGTTCCCGCCGGTGATCATCATCCCCAGCGGCCGGCCGCGACCGTCGCAGACCAGGTGCAGCTTGGTCGTGAGCCCGCCCCGGGAGCGGCCGATCCCGTGATCAGGCGGCTCGAACCACGGATTCTTGTGATTCGGCACAGCCCCCTGTGTCCCGGGCGAGGGTCGCGCCGTGCTGATGCACGCGCGCGATCGTGGAGTCGATCGAGACGACCCAGTCGATTTCCCCAGCGGCGTCGGCCTGCTTCTGCACCTCGGTGAGCAGTCGCTCCCAGGTGCCGTCCCCGGCCCACCGGTTGAACCGCTTGTAGATCGAGTTCCACTTCCCGAACCGATCCGGAACGTCACGCCACGGCGCACCGGTCCGGTACTTCCACGCCATCCCCTCAACAGTGAGTCGGTGATCCGTCCACGGCCGCGACCGACCGGTCACCGTCGGCATCAACGGCTCCATCACGGCCCACACCTCGTCAGAGATCTCCTGTCGCGTCACCGTTCAAGACTCACCCACCGAGGAACGAAACCTCTTGATCAACACGCCCTAG
>NZ_JAKRNI010000068.1 GCF_022346945.1 Microbacterium sp. ACRRU
GCCCGCCTCCTGCCAATTCGGGCAATCCTCGATATGCAGCACCTGGATCTTCACACGCCCATTCTCCCGCGCAACTCGCGGCGGCTGGCCACCCCGCACCTTCTTGATCAACACGCCCTAGGGCTGGCCGCATCCGATGACCAGGAAGATCGCGAGGTTGCAAACGACGCCCTCCAGGCCCTGCTCGAGGACGCGACCCCCACCGAAGGCAAGATGATCTACCGCACGATCAAGAACCTTCAACGCCCAGCCGCCGTAGACACGCCCGCAATCGCGACGGAAAATAGACCGAGAAGGAAGGTGATCAGATGGCTCGGCATTCCCGCTCGTCCTTCACCGGACGCTTCGTGACATCGCACAAGGGCAGCCTCCAGCGCCGCATCGCGGCAGGCGAGGCCGACCCGATCAGCGATCGCGAGCGCGCACAGCTTCAAGAGATCCGCCAGACCTACATCCGCAGATTCGGCGTCGACCCCGAGGCCCAGACGGTCTCCAAGACCGCCTGACACGCGCTGAGAAGGGACCGTGCCCACGGGGCCGGTCCCTTCCTTCGTTCTCGAGCATCACCACATCAGCCGCTCGCACCGGATACATGCCGATCTTGCGCAAGGGAGAGCACGGTCCAGGGTGCGGCAACGCCGCATCGCATCGCGACGCGCAGCGCCCTTGACGGTGATCGACCGCGTGCCACGATCCCAGCATCCGGGGGAGGGGTGAATCACTTTCCGGACTCGCTCCCGGGGGCGCGCCCGAAGATGACTTACGGTCCATCTAGACATTTGTCTCATGGAGTCCGTCTTCGTTCTCAAAGGAGAAACGTCATGCCCCGACAGCGTCCGCAACCGCGGCCTTCCCTGATAAGTGAGCGTCCCGCCAGTTCCGACAACGCCCCTCACGCGGGGAGCTCGCCCCGTCGCCGGTCAACGCTGGCTGGTGGGAGCATTTTCGATCCCCCGTTTATGCCAACGGCACACGGGGACATTCCTGTGGCCGAAGGTGATGAGGGCCGAGCGCGATAGTCCTCACTTCCGGTTGCTCGTCGAGGGACCGGTGTGCTTGACGTACTCCGCCCAGGTGCATTCCACTGCGAGCTTCATCCCGTCCTCGGGAAAATAGCCGATTAGTTGCCGCTGAGCCGGATCGTCGTGAAACGTCACCGAGCGCAGCAGCTTCCGCCCCTGCACCTCGACCGGAGCTTGACCCGCTTTTCCGGACGGGTTCTGTTTGTTGATCATGCCGCGATTTCGGCGGTGGTGTGAAGGGCTTCGTAGTCGGCGGGGCTGAGGTAGTTGAGAGCGGAGTGTCGGCGGCG
>NZ_JAKRNI010000069.1 GCF_022346945.1 Microbacterium sp. ACRRU
GGAGCCTGCCCCGCTTTTCCGGACACCTGAGTTGAGGCGATGATCGTCTCGGAAGGAGTCCGTGAGATGCCTGCTGCTCACCCACCGGAGTTCCGGCGTCGAGCCCTCGACCTCGTCGCCCAGGGCAACCCTGTCGGTCAGACCGCTCGTGATCTCGGGATCAGCGAGTCCTGTCTGCGCAACTGGATGAAACGCGACGTGGTCGATTCTGGCCGCAAGCCCGGCGTCACGACCGATGAGCATAAGGAACTCGTCGAGCTGCGTCGCCGGAACCGGGTGCTGGAGATGGAGATCGAGATCCTCAAGCGGGCGTCGGCGTACTTCGCGCGGGAGAACGTGCTCCCAAAATAGGGTTCCGGCTGGTCCAGGAGCTCGCCGCGGACGGGATCCCCGTCGCGGTGGCCTGCCGGTTCCTGAACGTCTCAACCTCCGGCTACTACGACTGGAGAGATCGGTCGCCGTCGCCCCGAGCCATCGCAGATGCGGAGCTGACGACCACGATCCGTCGCATCCACGCCGACTCCCGCGAGACATACGGGGCGCCGCGCGTACTCGCCGAGCTGCGGCTCGGGCTCGGCGTTCACGCCGGCCGCAAGCGCGTGGCCCGGCTGATGCGGCTGGACGGCCTCGTCGGGGTGTCACACCGTCGGAAGCGCCGTGGATGGAAGCCTGACACTGCCACACACGAGGATCTCGTGAAGCGGCAGTTCCGAGCGGACGCGCCGAACCGGCTCTGGTTCTGCGATATCACGCAGCACCGCGCGAAGGATGGGTGGGTCTACTGTGCCGCCGTGCTCGACGCGTTCAGCAGGCGGATCGTGGGGTGGTCGATCAGCGACCGGATCACCGCGGAGATCGTCATCGACGCGCTCGAGATGGCCCGCTGGCGACGCCGCCCCGACCCCGGAACCGTGGTTCATGCCGACAGGGGAGCGCAATACACCTCCTGGCTCTTCGGTCACCGACTCAGGCAAGCCGGCCTGCTCGGATCGATGGGGCGCGTCGCCTCTTCCGTTGACAACGCCCTCATCGAGAGCTTCTGGTCGGTCATGCAACGCGAACTCCTCGACCGCACAACCTGGGACTCCAGGACCCAGCTCGCGTCCGCAATGTTCGAGTGGATCGAGGGCTTCTACAACCCCCGCCGCCGACACTCCGCTCTCAACTACCTCAGCCCCGCCGACTACGAAGCCCTTCACACCACCGCCGAAATCGCGGCATGATCAACAAACAGAACCCGTCCGGAAAAGCGGGTCAAGCTCC
>NZ_JAKRNI010000006.1 GCF_022346945.1 Microbacterium sp. ACRRU
GTGGGAACGGGGCGGGCGGCGGGAGAGGATGGGGGAATGACCTCCGATGTCGCCGGTCCCCCCGCTCCGGCATCCCCCCAGCCCCTTCTCTCCGTCCGCGACCTCGCGGTCGACTTCGCCACCATGGACGGTCCCGTGCGCGCCGTGGACGGCGTCGACCTCGACATCCACGCCGGCGAGACCATCGCGATCGTCGGCGAATCCGGCTCCGGCAAGTCGACGACCGCGATGGCGATCATCGGTCTTCTGGCATCCGGAGGTCGAGTCGCGCGTGGACAGATCCTGCTCGACGGCGACGACCTGACGACGTTCAGCGAAGCGCGCATGCGCCAGGTGCGCGGGCGGCAGATCGGGCTCGTGCCGCAGGATCCGATGTCGAACCTCAACCCGGTCGCCAAGATCGGCACCCAGGTCGCCGAGACGCTCCTCGCGCACGGGCTGGCCGAACGCGGCAACGTCTCGGACCGCGTCGTGGAGGCGCTCGAGGCCGCCGGACTCCCGGATGCCAAGAAGCGGGCGAAACAGTACCCGCACGAGTTCTCGGGCGGCATGCGTCAGCGTGCGCTCATCGCGATCGGTCTCGCGTGCCGTCCGCGCCTGCTCATCGCCGACGAGCCGACGAGCGCGCTGGACGTCACCGTGCAGCAGACGATCCTCGACCAGATCGACACGCAGACGAAGGAGCTCGGCGCGGCCGTGCTCCTCATCACCCACGACCTCGGACTCGCCGCCGAACGCGCCTCCCGCGTGGTGGTCATGCACCGTGGGCGGGTGGTCGAGCAGGGCCCCGCCCGCCAGATCCTCGAGAATCCCCAGCACGCCTATACGAAGTCGCTCGTCGCCGCCGCACCGTCGGTCGCCGCCGTTCGCCTGCGCCCCGAGGACTTCCGCGGCGAGCGCGACACGGCCGCCCCGCGCGATCACATCGTCGAGATCTCGAACCTCACCAAGGTGTACGCGTCCCGCGGAAAGGCCGAGGACTTCCGCGCCGTCGACGACGTGTCGCTGTCGATCCCTCGCGGCGAGACCGTCGCGATCGTCGGGGAGTCCGGCTCGGGGAAGACCACGACCGCACGCATGCTGCTGAAGGTGGTCGAGCCCACGAGCGGCTCGATCCTCTTCGACGGTCAGGACGTCGCCGCCCTCAAGGGCGACGCCCTGCGGGAGTTCCGGCAGAAGGTGCAACCGATCTTCCAGGACCCCTACTCGAGCCTGAACCCCATGTTCACGGTCGAGCGGATCATCGAGGAGCCGCTCTCCTTCTACAAGCGCGGCTCGCGCGCCGACCGCCAGAAGCGGGTGCGGAAACTCCTCGACGACGTGGCCCTGCCGGCATCCATGCTCCGCCGCTATCCGTCCGAGCTGTCGGGCGGGCAGCGGCAGCGCGTCGCGATCGCGCGGGCCCTCGCGCTGTCGCCCGAGCTCATCGTGTGCGACGAGCCGGTGTCGGCGCTCGACGTGCTCGTGCAGGCGCAGATCCTGCAGCTCCTCGGCGACCTGCAGCGCGAGTACGGCCTCAGCTACCTCTTCATCTCTCACGACCTCGCCGTCGTGCGCCTCATCAGCGACTACGTGTGCGTCATGAAGGACGGGCGGCTGGTCGAGGCGGCATCCAGCGAAGAGGTCTTCACGAACCCCCGCGATCCGTACACGCGCCGGTTGCTGGCATCCATTCCCGGCAACGAGCTCGGGCTGGCCGGGTAAGCGCGGCGCGGGGGCGCCGCTGTGCGGCAAGCGCCGCGGTGCGGGGAGCGCGGGGAGCGGTGCGGCATGTCGCCAGAACAGGGGATGCCACCACAACAGGCCCATCCGCGGCGAAACGGCCTGTACCCAGCGCATCGTCGGTTCTCGCGACCGGCACCGCACAGTCAACCCTCCGCGCCCCCTCTGCCTCCACCGGCCACCGGAGCAGGGATGCCACCGCAACAGGGGATGCCACCACAACAGGGGATGCCACTAGAACAGGGGATGCCACCACAACAGGCCCATCCGCGGCGAAACGGCCTGCACCCGCCGCATCCCCTGTTCTCGCGGCGATGAAGACGCCGCGACCCACGCGAGCCGCCGAACCCACGCGAGCCACCGAACCCGTGCGAGCCACCGAACCCACGCGAGCCACCGAACCCACGCGAGCCGCCCGCGGGGCGCGGGCTACCGCGCGCGGGTGCGGGGGTCCATCGCCTCGCGCAGCGACTCGCCCAGGAGCGTGAAGCCCAGCGCCGTCACGGCGATGCAGATGCCGGGGAGGAACGCCAGCCATGGCGCGATCGCCAGCTCGGCCTGCGCGTAGGTGAGCATGCGACCCCACTCGGCGGTCTGCGGGAGCCCGCCGCCGAGGCCGAGGAACGACAGCGCCGCCGCGTCGATGACGGCGGTGGCGAGGGTCAGCGTGCCCTGCACGATGACCGGCCCGACGCTGTTGGGCAGCACGTGCGTCATCGTGATCGTGCGGCGGCTGAGGCCGAGGGTCTGCGCCGAGAGCACGTAGTCGGCGCCGCGCTGCTGCAGCATCGACGCGCGCAACAGGCGCGCGAACACCGGAACCTGCGACGCCCCGATCGCGATCATGATCGCGAGCTGGCTCTGGCCGAGGATCGCCGCGATCGACACCGCGAGCAGCAGGTTCGGCACCGACAGCAGGATGTCGACGAAGCGCATGACGACCACGTCGACCCAGCCGCCGAACATCCCGGCGAGAAGGCCCAGCGCCATTCCGCCGAGGAGCCCCATCGCCGTGGAGATCACACCGATCTGCAACGACGCCTGGGTGCCCCAGATGAGCTTGGACAGCACGTCGCCGCCGAAGCGGTCGAGACCGAGCGGGAACTCCGGCAGCTCACCGGGACCCGGGATGTCGGTCGGGGTGATGAAGCGCTGACCGGGGAGCGACTCGGCCGGGTACGGCGCGAGCAGCGGCGCCAGCGCCGCGACGAGCAGGAACGCCACGACGATGATCGCGCCGATCCACGCGACGGGGCTGCGGCGCAGCCGCTGGAACACGTCGTGCCAGAAGCCGCCGCGCGTTTTCGCCGACAGCAGCTGACTGTCGACCACGGCGTTGTCGTCGACGGGACCGCCGCTGGGGGCGGGAGGGAGGATGCCGGAACTCAACTGACTCTCACTCTCGGGTCGATGACGCTGTACGACAGGTCGACGAGCAGGTTGATCAGGGCGTACGCGATCGCGATGAAGATGATGAAGCCCTGCAGCACCGGGAAGTCGCGCGTGAAGATCGCGCGCGCGAGGAACTGCCCGATGCCCGGGAAGGCGAACACCGTCTCGGTGAGCACCGCCCCCGCGATCAGCAGACCCGCCTGCAGCCCGACGGTCGTGATGACGGGGAGCATCGCGTTGCGCAGGATGAACCGGTTGCGCAACGTCGACTGCGCGATGCCCTTCGCGCGGCCCGTGCGCACGTAGTCGGCGTTCTGCACCTCGAGGACGGACGCGCGCGTGATGCGCACGATGATCGCGAGGGGGATCGTGCCCAGCGCGATGGCCGGCAGCACCAGGTGCAGCACGGCATCCCACGCGGCGTCGAACTCCCCCGTCATGATGCCGTCGAGCACGTACAGGTTCGTGTAGTGCGTCGCGTCGATGCGCGGGTTCTGCCGCCCGTCGGAGGGCAGCCACCCGAGCTGCACGGCGAACACGTACTTCAGGATGAACGCGAGGAAGAACACCGGGATCGTAATGCCGATGAGGCTCAGCACCACGGCGATGTGGTCCCACGCCTTGCCGTGGCGGCGTGCGGCCCAGTAGCCGAGGGGGATGCCGATGCCCACCGCCACGATCAGGGCGCCGATCGACAGTTCGAGGGTCGCGGGGAACCGGCGCCAGAACTCCTCCAGCACCGGCCGGCCGGTCTGGATGGAGGAGCCGAAGTCACCCGAGAGCAGACGGCCGAGCCACGTGAAGTACTGCACGTAGAGCGGCTCGTTGAACCCGTACAGCTCGTTGATGCGGGCGACGGCCTCGGGGGTCGCCCGCTCGCCGAGCAGCGCGACGGCGGGTCCGCCCGGCAGCGCGCGGACCCAGAGGAACAGAAGGACGGAAAGCCCGAACAGAGTCGGGACGAGCAGGAGCAGACGCCTGCCGATGGTGCGGAGCACGGGTTCTCACAGGGCTCGGGGTCGGGGGGACGCGGGAGACCGCGGGCCGACGACGACAGGGACGTCGGCCCGCGGCATCCGGATCACTCGGTGAGTTCGATCTCGTTGTAGACCTCGTCCTGCACCGGGCTGGCCGGGTAGGACTTCACGCGCGGAGCAAATGCGAGCGTCGGTACGGGGTTGGCCAGCGGCACACCGGGCAGGAACTGCGCGATCTGCTCGTTGACGTCCTGGTAGGCCGGCTCCTGCTCGTCCTCGGTCGCAAGGCCGCGGGCCGAGGTGAGGGCCGAGAACAGCTCGGCATTGTCGAAGCCCCACTCGTTCGAGGCGCCGCCGAAGAACGTGCCCACGAAGTTGTCGGGGTCGTTGTAGTCGCCGGTCCAGCCGAGGAGGTGGATGCCGTGCTGCGGACCGCCCTGGATGAGGTCGAGGTACTCGCCCCACTCGTTCGACACCGGGTTCACGACGATGCCCACGGCCTGCAGCTGCGACTGCAGGTTGGTGAAGATCTGCTCGGGGTTCGGCATGTACGGACGCGAGATGTTGACGGGGTAGTTGAACGTCAGGTTCAGCGGGGCGGCCTCGGTGAATCCGGCTTCCGCGAGCAGCGCAGTGGCGGCCTCGGGGTCGAAGTCGTACGTGGTCACGTCCGGGTTGAAGCCGATGACGCTCTCGGGCATGAACTGGGATGCCACGGTCGTGCCCTCGGGCAGCACCTGGGTGACCAGCTGCTCCTTGTCGATGGCGTGGGCGATCGCCTGGCGGACGCGCGGGTCGGCCAGCGCCGGGTCGGCCTGGTTCATGCCGAGGTAGAGGATGTTGAACGGATCGCGGTTGACGAGCATGTAGCCCGCGCTCTCGAGCGCACCGAGGTCGGCGGGAGCGACGAGGTCGTACCCGTCGATCGAGCCGGACTCGAGCGCCTGGCGGCGGGCCGTGGTGTCGCCGATCACACGGAAGATGACCTGCTGCACCTGGCCCTGCTCGCCCCAGTAGCCGTCGTACGCGCTCACGGTCGCTTCGGCGCCGGGCTCCCACGAGTCGAACTGGAAGGGTCCGGTGCCCGTCGGGTGGCCCTGCGCGTACTCGCTGAGCGTGGGGGCCTCGGAGGTGCCGCCCACGTCGTCCGCGCCGTACTCCTCGAGCGCCGTCGGGCTCTGGATCGCGAAAGCCGGAAGCGAGAGGGCGGGGATGAAGCCGGCGAACGGCTCGGTGAGGGTGATCGTGACCTCGGTGGGGCTCGCGGCGTCGCAGCCGCCGTAGATCGACGTGCCGGTGTCGGCGTAGCCGCGCATGATCTTGCCCCAGTAGTACGACAGGCTCTCGGACTGCGCGATACCGGTGAAGTTGTTCTGGCGGTCGAAGTTGAAGCACACCGCGTCGGCGTTGAACTCGGTGCCGTCGTGGAAGGTGACGCCCTCCTTGAGCTGGAAGGTGTACGACAGTCCGTCCTCGGACTGCTCCCAGCTCTCGGCGAGCATCGGGGCGGGGTCGGCCGTTCCCGGCTCCACGCCGACGAGACCCTCGAAGATCTGGCGTGAGATGCGGAACGACTCCCCGTCGCTCGCGAACGCCGGGTCGAGGCTGGACGGATCGCCCGAGGCGCCGAACACGAACGTCGAGTCGACGTCTCCGGCCGCGTCGCCGCCACCGTTGTCGTCACGCTGGCTCGTGCAGGCCGACAGGGCCAGAGCGCCGATGGCGAGCGCCGATCCGCCGATGAGCAGGCGTCGTCGAAGAGAACCTTGCATTTTCTGTTGCCTTCCGGGGGGAGAAAGGAGGAGGTCGACGGCGCTGTCCACAACGTCGTGCCGCGCTCCGTGTTGCTGTTCCCCCGACCGTACATGCAGACGCGCTTCGAGCCCATTGCCCGCGCGTATCGATCGTGTTTCGGCCGAAGCCCCGCGCGTGAGTCGCCAAGAATTGTCGCCTGGGGCGTCCCCCAGGCGACAATTCTTGGCGACTCACGCCCCAGGGTGCGGGCTAGCGTGGAGGGATGGCACGCATGCGGGTGGAACCGGACGACGCACCCACGGCGCGCCTGTCCGACGGGGCGATCGCGCGGGTCACCGCCTCGACGTACGTGTCGGGGTCGGAGCTCGTCGTCGACGGGACCCCGCAGTCGCACGTCGACCTCGACGATCCGACGCACCTGCACTTCGAGTACGTCGCGCGCATGGGTGCGGTGATCGACCGACTCCGGATGCCAGGGCAACCCCTCACCGCGGTCCACCTGGGCGCGGGGGCCCTGACGCTCCCCCGGTACGTCGAGGCCACGCGACCGGGCTCACGGCAGCAGGTCATCGAGCTGGAACCGGCGCTGTGGGACCTCGTGCGCGAGAACATCCCGCTCCCCCGCGGCGCCGCGATCCGTGTCCGCATCGGTGACGCCCGCGCGGGCCTCGGCCGGCTTCCATCGGGTCTGCACGGCGCCGTCGACCTCCTGGTCAGCGACGTCTACTCGGGCGCCCAGACGCCGGCGCACCTGACCACGGTGGAGTTCTATCGCGAGGCCGCGGCGCTGCTCGCGCCCGACGGCGTGCTGCTGGTCAACGTCTCGGACGGGCCCGGGCTGGCGTTCGCGCGCCGCCAGGTCGCGACGGTTCGCGAGGTGCTGCCCGAGGTCATCGTGCTCGCCGAAGTGCAAGTGCTCAAGGGCCGCCGGTTCGGCAACCTCGTCGTCGCCGCGTCGTCCGCGCCGCTCCCCGTCGAGTGGCTCCCGCGCCTCATGGCCGCCGGCCCCCACCCCGCGAAAGTGGCTCAGGGAGCCGAGATCGACGAATTCATCCGCGGCGCACGCCCCGCGACGGATGCCGACGCGACACCGTCGCCGAAACCCTCGGCATCCATCTTCGACCGCTGACGAGCAAGGTCCGGGAGCCGTATCGAACGTGATCCGCGGCACGCCGGTGTGGCGAGACAGAGCATCGGGCACCGGCACCGCAGACTGGAAGGCATCGGCCATTCGAGAGGAGCGACGGTGAGCTACATCCACGGGTACGACCCCGACACGTTGCGCGAGATCACCGACTCTCGCGAGTGCGCGGAGCGGCTCGAGGAGATCGGCTCGCAGCGCAGCCTCCCCGCCCTGCTCGAACGCACGTGGCTGCTGAAGGTCCTCGACCGCTTCGACGAGGCCCTGACGGTGTCGGAGCAGTCGGTGCGTGTCGCGCGCATGGCCGGAACCCGCCGCGACCTGCTGCGCGCCCGCATCCTGCACGCCACGATCCAGCAGTGCCGGGGCGCGTTCGCCGCCGCCGAGCAGGAGCTGACGACGTGTGCGGAGGAGGCCGAAGGACAGGGCTGGGCCGGGATCGCCGCCTTCGCCCTGCAGCACCGGGGCAAGGTGCACTACGACGAGGGCGACTACGAGGCCGCGCGCACCGACTTCAAGCGCGCGCTGTTCCTGCGCCAGAATGCCGGCGCCACGGATGCCGAGCTGGAGTCCACGCTCCTCGCGATCGACGCGGCGGACCGACGGCGCACCCGCGCCGTCGTCGCGAGCTGACGTCGGAGCCCCTCCCTACAGTTGCCGTCATGTCGGATCTGCAGCGCGTGCGTACGTGGGCGGAGGCATTGATCGCCCTGCACCTCGACGAGTCGTGGTCGTTCTCCTTCGACAACGCCAAGCGCCGCGCGGGGCTCTGCGATTACGGTCGACGCCGCATCAGCGTCTCGCGCTACCTCGCCGCGCGGTACGACGACGACACCAACCACCAGACCCTCCTGCACGAGGTCGCGCACGCGCTCGCGGGCGCGCCCGCGGGGCACGGGCCGGTGTGGAAGCGCGCGGCCCGCGAACTCGGCTACGTCGGCGGCACCACGCATGCGGGCGAAACCGCCAACGAGCTGGCGCCGTGGGTCGGAACCTGCCCGGCCGGACACGTCGCCTATCGGCATCGCCGCGCGACGCGGCCGACGTCGTGCGCGAAGTGCGCACCGTCCTTCGATCCGCGATTCGCCCTCACGTGGGTGCGTCGCGAGATCACCCCCGCGACGCGACTGGCGGCGGCGACGCCGCGCTGACGGCGGGGCCGGGCTGGCTACCGCGTCACGCGCGGACGAAGGTCCCGTCACGGAGCACGGGGACGACGGATGCCGCGTCGCGCTCGGCGGCGGCGAGCACGAGGTCGCGTTCGCCCGCGTCGGCCCGGAGGCGCCCGGTTCCGCTCGCGGTGAGGAGGTGCCGCACCGCGCCGCGCAGCGCGCGGAACCCCTCCCCGGCCACGGCGGCGTCGGGCGAGGCGTGGTCGATGCCGAGGTCGCCCAGGGCCGCGACGACGGCGCCCGCGCCCAGGAGATCCTCGACGGCGAACCGGGGAGCCGCCCCCTCCGCGGCGTCCGCGTCGCCCGCCGCGACGACGGCGATGCTGGTCCGGTCGCCGCGCGAACGCTGCACGTCGAGGACGTGCGCGGCCACGGCGGCGGCGTTGCGGATTCCCGCGACCACGACATGCGCCCCCGCACGTTCGGCGGCGAGCGCGATGCGCGCGGCCGGATCGCTCGACGAGGCGGTCACGCTGCCGTCGCTTTCGACGGCCGCGAGCACGCGGGCGGTCAGCCCGAGCGTCTGCACCACGACGACGACGTGCGCGGGCGCCAGTCGGCGCAGCCCCGCGTCGCCCCACTCGAGACGCACCTGGTAGTTCGCCTGCGCGAGAGCATCGGAGGTGTTCGGCATCCCTCGAGCCTACGACGAGCGGGGCGCTCCTCGTGGCCCGTCAACCCGACGGCATTCCCGCCGGGAATTGGCACAATGCGAGCATGCGCATTCTGCTGAAGTTCGAGATCGACTGCGATCCGGATGCCGCCTGGCGAGCCCTGCACTCCCCCCGTGCGGTCGCGGAACTGTACGGCCCGCTGCTCGACGTCGAGCCCCTCGAGGAGGCTCCGACGGCGTTCGAGTCCGGCGATGACGTGCCCGTGCAGATGCGCGCCGCGGGGATTCTCCCCGTGGGGCGCCAGCTGATCTCGGTCGCCGATCGCGAGACGACGGATGGGCACGGGCGCGTGCGGGTGTTCCGGGATTGGGGTGTGCCCCTGACCGGGCCGCTCGCGGCACTGGACGTGTGGGACCACCAGATGGCGGTGTCCGCGGTGCCCGGGGACCCGACCCGGACGCTGTGGCGCGAACGCCTCACGATCGGCGGCGCGGCGGCTCCCGCGCTGTGGCCGGGCCTGTGGGTGACGTGGCAGTGGCGCGCCGCGCGCATCCGCGCGCTCGCCCCCACGTGGGCGCACGACCCGGAGCTCCACCACCCGGATGCCGACGCCGCGGACTGAGCGGCGCGGTCAGACCAGGCCGTGGCGGTAGGCGAAGACCACGAGCTGCACCCGGTCGCGGAGGGACAGCTTCGTGAGGATGCGACTGACGTGCGTCTTGACCGTCGCCTCGGAGAGGAATTCGCGCGCGGCGATCTCGGCGTTGCTGAGCCCTGCGGCGGCGAGCGCGAAGATCTCCCGTTCGCGATCGGTGAGGGCCGCGTAGCTCGGCGGGACCGGCTCGCTCGCGCCCGCCTCGGCGATGTGCGCGAACAGGTCGCGCGTCGCCTGCGCGGCGATCACGGCGGATCCCGCGTGCACGGTGCGCACCGCCGACAGCAGGAACTCCGGGTCGGAGTCCTTGAGGAGGAAGCCGCTCGCCCCGTGCTGGATGGCTCGTGCGGCCGCCTCGTCGAGATCGAAGGTCGTGAGCACCACGACGCGCGGAGCACCCGGGTCGCGCAGGATCTCGGCGGTCGCGGCGAGCCCGTCCATGACCGGCATCCGAACGTCCATCAGCACGATGTCGGGGCGGGTCGCGCGGACGACCTCGATCCCTTCGCGCCCATCGGATGCCTCACCGACGACCTCGAGGTCGGGCTGCGAGTCCAGCACCATCCGGATGCCGGCGCGGAACAGCGCCTGGTCGTCGACGAGCACCACGCGGATCGGTGAGGTCATGACAGCGGCTCCTTTCGAGGCGCGGGGCGGTGTGGCATCCATGGTGACGGGTGAGGGCGCGACACTCGCCGTCCGGGACTCACGACGCGGCTCCGATCGGGAGGGTCGCCCGGACCACGAAGTCGGTTCCCTCGGGGGTCGCCGCCAGAGAACCCCCGGCGAGTTGCGCGCGTTCGCGCATGCCGATCAGACCGTGTCCGCCCGGGGCGGGCGCGGTGCCGTCCCCCCGGCGGTTGCCCACCGTGAGGTCGACCCGATCCGGATGCCACGCGAAGCGCACCCACGCCCGACGATCGGCACCGTGCCGTAGGGCGTTGGTGAGGGCCTCCTGCAGGATGCGATACAGCGCCAGCTGCACGGCGGCGGGCGGCTCTCCGGCGGGCGCCGGGTCGACGGTGGTCGTGAGTTCCATGCCGGCCGCGCGCACCTGCGCGTACAGCCCGTCGACGTCGGCGAGTGTCGGTTGCGGGCCGTCGGCCTGGCTGTGACGAAGTTGTGTGAGCAGCAGGCGCACATCGGCCAGGGCGAGGCGCGCGGTGGTCGAGATGGTCTGCAGCGCCCGAGTGGCGGCCTCGGGGTCCTGCGCGGCGGCGTAGCGCGCCCCGTCGGCCTGAGCGATCACGACCGCCAGCGAGTGCGCGACGACGTCGTGCATGTCGCGGGCGATGCGCACACGCTCTTGCTCGGCGATCGTCGCTTCTTCGGCTTCGCGCTGGGCGCGCGCGTTCTCGGACGCCCGACGCGCCGTGCGCACGAGCGCGCCCGTGACCCACGAGAGAAGGAACGCGAAACCCGAGCTCAGCAGCAGGGCGACGACGGCGAAGCCGTTGTCGGGGAAGAACACCGATGCCCCGCCGCGCAGGACGAGGTATCCGGTGACCACGACGGCACCCCCGACCGCGGAGGCCAGCCCCGCCCAGAACACCCGGCGGGTTCCGTACGCAGCCGTGCCGTAGAGCACCGCGAAGATGACGACGTCGGTGGGGGTGGGTGAACGGAGGAAGGCCATCTGGACGGCGGCCCCGGCCCACGCCAGCGTCAGCGCGAGCCCGGGCTGGAGACGACGGAACGCGAAGGCCGCCGTGAGCAGTGCCACGAAGAGCACCGCACCGAGGTTGCCGCCCACGTCACCGGTCTGCAGCTCCAGGACCACCGCGGTCAGCCCGAAGAGGCCGGCGACGACGAGGTCCACGACCAGCTGGTACCGGTGCAGGGGACGCAGGGTGATGCGCATTCGTCTCACGGTACGCGGCGGGCCGGCGTACGGCATCCGTCGGCAGATGTATCCGCGCGGTGTCAGGCCGGGAAGTCGGCCGGCTCGATCGGGCGCGCCTCGAAGAAGGTCTGCAGCACGATCGTGGTGCGCGTGTTGACCTGCGCGGCGGCCCGGATGTCTCGGATGAGCGTCTCGAGGTCGCGCGGCGTGGGGACACGGACGAACAGCATGTAGGCCGCATCGCCGGCGATCGAATGGCACGCCTCGATCGCGCTGAGGTGGGCGAGCAGCTCCGGGGCGTTGTCGGGCTGCGCAGGATCGAGCGGCGTGATCTCGACGAACGCCGCGAGCGGGCGGCCGAGCGCTTCGGCATCGAGCACCGGGCGGTACCCGCGGACGATCCCGCGCGCCTCCAGACGCCGCAGCCGTGACTGCACGGCCGATACCGACAGTCCGACCTTCTCGGACAGGTGCGCGAGGGTCGCGCGGGCATCGCGGGAGATCTCGCGCACGATGGCGGCGTCGACGGTGTCGTCGAGCCGCGCGCGGCGAACGGGGCCGTCGGACATGCGCCCGACAGTAGCAGGACCCGGGTGAGGCGCCCTGGCGGCATCCGTAAGTTTTCCGTTAGCATTCCTGTTTGACAGGAACTTTTCCCGTAGAGCCGATCGGAGGCCACCATGACCCTCGTCACACCTTCGCGTTCTGTCCACGACCTGCTCGACGGGCACACGGTCGACACGGTCGAGCACTCGCCCGCGTGGGCCCTGCTCAAGGGCGCCGCGACCGAAGTGCAGGGCCTTCAGGCCCAGGACGGCTCGGTCCCCGATCCTGCCCACCACGGGAGGGCCGCCGCGCTCGTCACCGACATCGTGGATGCCGTGACGGCGCTGACCCCTCTGTTCCCCCACGACGAGGCGTACCTGCGCGCGGTGGTCGTCGACGCCGCACGCTGGCGGGACACCGGCTTCGGCGTGCCCGACTTCCTCGATTCTCTGCAGCAGTTCCAGCCGCAGCAGCACCGCGTGGACGGCATCCGTCACCTCGTCGTGTTTCCGATGTACACGCAGAACGGCTCGCGCGACCGCCACGTCGAAGCCCTCCTCGTCGAGGTGATCTGGCCCGAGTTCATCGCCCGCCTCGAGACCGAGTACACCAACGGCCTCTTCGTCTCGTTGCGCCTGGTCGACTTCACGTCCGGGTACGACACGAACTCCGCGGTGCTCTTCCCCGAGACCGTCGCGATGCGCGAGGTGCCGACGTTCACCTGGGGCGCGATCTTCCAGGACCGCGAAGCGGCGCGCTACCGTCGCGTGACGCGCGCGGCGGCCGAGATCACCAAGCTCGACCTGCCCGAGGCCGCGGCTCGCATGCTCGACGATCAGTCGCTCACCGAGCAGACGTTCGTGATGTGGGACATCATCCACGACCGCACCCACATGCGCGGCGACCTCCCGTTCGACCCGTTCATGATCAAGCAGCGGATGCCGTACTTCCTCTACTCCCTCGAGGAACTGCGGTGCGACCTCACGGCGTTCCGGGAGTGCGTCGAGATCCAGAAGCGCCTGTCGGCGCGCGACGACCTCGACGACGCCGAGCGGGCCATGCTCGAGCACGCCGAGCTCGTGCAGTACGCCGTGATCTTCGACCGCATCTTCCGCTTCGCCATCACCGGCTCGCGCGTCCGCAACTATGACGGCCTGGGTGGCCAGCTGCTGTTCGCGTGGCTGCACCAGCGTCGCGTGCTGCACTGGACCGACACGTCGCTCGCGTTCGACTGGGACGAGGTGCCCGGTGCGGTGGTCGCCCTCGCCGACGCCATCGACGACCTGTACTGGCGCTCGATCGACCGCCCCAAGACCGCGCACTGGCTCGCCGCTTACGACCTCGTCCGCTCGGTCGTGACCCCGCACCCCGCGTCGGTGTGGGCGCGCGGGCTGCCCGACGACGTTCTCGCGGGGCTCCCCAAGGGATACACCGACGCGGTGCTCGACGACGAGTTCCCGCTGTCGATGTTCTTCGAGGCGCTCGAGAAGAAGATGCGCCCCGTGATCGCCTCCACCGAGGGCATCACCGGCCGCCAGGACGCGGACGGAGGGGCGCGGTAGGGCGCCTCACCCGATCGTGACGATCCCCGCCTGCACAGCGCGGATCAGAGCCTGAACGCGATCACGAACGCCCCACTTCGCCATCACCTGCCCGAGGTGCGCTTTCACGGTCGCCTCCGACAGGAAGAGCGCTTTGGCGATCTCCGCGTTGGACTTGCCCTGCGCGAGCAACTCCACGACGTCCCTCTCCCGGGGCGTCAACTGCTCGGACGCCCCCAGCTGCACGGAGGTCAGCGGTGGCGACTCCAGGACCGAGGACACGAGCTGGGACGTCACCCGACGAGACAGCACGTACTCGCCGTCGCGCGCCTGCCGAACGGCCTCGACGATGTCGTCGGGGTCGGTGTCCTTCACCAGAAACCCCGAGGCCCCGGCACGCAGCATCGGAATCAGGGCGCTCTCCGACGAGAACGTGGTGAGCGCGATGACATGGACCGCGGGGAAGCGCGCCTTCAGCTTCGTGGTGGCCTCGACGCCGTTCATGCGGGGCATCTGCACATCCATCAGCACGACGTCCGGGCGTGACCCCTCGATGAGCTGGAGCGCGTCGTCGCCGTCGGACGCCTCCCCCACGACGACGATGTCGTCCGCGCCCTGCAGGAAGACGCGAAGCGCGGAGCGCACCAACGCCTCATCGTCGACAATGAGCGCGCGCACCGGTGATGTCCCCATCGCGCCATCATACGAAGGTCGAAGGGCACCACGATCGAAAGTCGATCCCCTCTCCGCCCCGAGCCGGATGCGGCCCGACGCGCGGAGGAGCAGACTCTTCTCAGCAAGGAAGCCGTCGAACGACCGGCCCACTGTGATGGGGGGGACATGATGACCGTATGGACGTGGCTCTGCCAGCAACTCGGCGTGTGCTCGAACTGAGCATCGTCTCGCGCAACGGCGCCGCGGACGTCTTCCGCCCCGGCGCCGTTGCGCCTCGCCCAGGACCCCTCCGGTGCCCGGCATCGCCGGGGAGACGGGGATAATCGTTCGATGACCCCCGCGGAGACGACCTCACGTTGGCACGCGAGGGCACACGTGGAGCCCCTCGGCCGTTCCGCCCGGGTCTGGCTCCTCGTTCTCGTCTTCGCCGTCCTGGTCGCCGACTCCGTCGTGCGGGCCGTTTCCCCTTCGGATCAGTCGGTGCTGCGCGCAGCGCTGGGCACTTTCCTCACGCTTTCCGCAGGGCTGTTCGCCTGGCGGCCGCTCGTCGCCACCGCGATGCTGAGCTTCGGCATCGTGGCGGCCACCGCGGTCGGCGGAACGATCGAGTCCCTCATCGCGGGCGCCACGGTGCTCGGCCTGGTCGCCGTCACCTGCAGCGGCTCGGTGGTGACCGCCTACTCCGCCGTCATCCTCGCGTGCCTCATCACCGAACTCGTCCGCTCCCCCTCCGGACTGGATGCCGGCGGCGCCGCCGTCATCGCCCTCGTCGCCTTGACCTCCTACGTGGTCGGCGTCGGGGTGCGCGAACAGCGCGAACGCTCGCGCTCGCTCGCACGACGGCTGCACGCCGATTCCGAAGCGCTCCAGAACCAGCTCAAGGCGGAGCGGCGACGCATCGCCGACGAACTGCACGACATCGTCGCGCACGAGCTGACCATCGTGGCCATGCACGCCCGGGTCCTCGACCGCACCACCGACCCCGAGGTGCGCCACCGGTCGCAGAAGGCCATCACCGACGCGTCCACCCAGGCGCTGGCCGACATCCGCCGCATGCTCGGCGTCGCACGAGACCAGCCGAGCGACGACGACCCGTCTTCTCCGCTCACCCAGTCCTTCGAGTCGGCACTGGCGACGACGACGCGCGACCTCGAGGACGCCGGGATCTCGGTGCGCGTCGAACGCCCCGCCGATCTGGAGTTGTCGCGCAGCGTCGCCGTCGCGTTGGCCCACGTCGTCCGCGAGAGCAGCGTCAACGTCCTCAAGCACGCCACCGGCGCGCGCACCGTCACCATCTCCCTGTCCGTTCAGGGCGAAGGCGTCGTCCTCACCGTCCACGACGACTCTCCGCCCGCCCGGTCCGCCGGTCTTCCCCCCTCCGGCTACGGGCTGCGACGCATGGAGGAAAGGCTGCGGGCGCTCGCCGGCTCGCTTCGCGCCGAGCGTCGCGACGACGGCTGGTGGGTCGTCGCCTCGCTCCCGACCCAACGCTGACCCCCGCCCCGACCCCGACCGAAGTGTCGACGAAAGTCGAACGCGGGGTCCACCTTCCTCCGTACCGCCGGGCGCGACGGCATCCGAGCCTGGATGCAGCGAAGTGCACGAGCACGGCCGGAGTCTTCCGGCCACGCTCCCGAGGGCGAGGACGACAGCATGACGAGCAGCGACGACGGTGGACTCGGTCGGAACCCGGGCGCGCGGGCGCGTCTGATGACCTGGGCTTCCGGGCGCCGCCCCACGACTCTCGCCGCACGGCAGAGCGTCGTGTGTGCGAGCCCGCGCGTCGTCGACGCCATCCACGACCGCCCCGCCGTCCATCCGGACGCACTCGTCTTCGCCCCGATCGGATCCGACGCGAACGTCCGCTACAGCGGTGCGCTGTCGGAAGCGGGCGTCGAGCTCACGATCGGCGACAACTTCCTCCTGCAGACGCAGGGGTACGCCATCAGCGAGTACGTCTCGGTGATCGGGCCGACCCTCATCCGGATCAGCGACGAGGAAGACCTGCGCGCGCTCGCTGAGGACGGCCGGGCCGCGTACGAGACGGGGATGTTCCCGGAGTTCCTCACCAACCCGATCATTCAGCTCGCTGACGTCCCCGCGCTCGGCCTCCGGGGGCTCGGGAGCGGGCCGCACGACCGTCTGTGGGTGGACGAGGACGGAACGGTCTCCGTCTCTCCGGCCGGTCTTCCCCTGGGCGATCTCGACACCGACGTCGATTCTCTGCACGCGACGTGGGAGGCCGAAGGCACCGCGCACCAGGACCCGGATGCCATTGGCCGCAGCGTGCCGCGTGACGTCGTGCAGACGGTCGGCGACGGTCACCCGTTCCTCCCGCGCTTCGTCGCGGCACTGGACGGCCAGCGCAACCTCCGTGCGCGAGGCGTCGCGCTGCCGCGTGTCTCCGGGTTCGGAGGATTCCTGCGACCTGAGCTCGCGCAGATCCCGACGGAGGATCCGTCCCCCGACGCGCCGTTCGTCATGTGGAGCGAGGACCGCCACTTCCTCGTCTCCGGGGACGGGAGTCGCGTCTTCGAGGTGTCTCGGACGGCAGCGCAGGCGTTCGAGACGGTCATCGTCCACGGCGACGACCACGGCGCCGCGGACGACTCGCTCGGGGTGGATGCCGCCTCAACCGCACGGCGCGTCCTGGACGAGTCCGGCCTGAGCGCGGCGGCGCCCCGCGCGCTGATGTCGTGACGGCCACGCTCGAGGACGTGCAGCTCGGGCCCCGCGCGCGGGCGTCCGTCGCGTCCTTCTCCCACCTGGTCGTGGACGACCTCTACGGCCCCGACGGCGCCGACGCCTACGAAGCCATCGCCGGCCGCGACGCCACCGAAGTGCGCGAGATCGTCGCACACACCTCTCGGACGACGGGCGCCATCCTCGATCTGGCCGCCGGGTCCGGCCGTCTGACGCTGCCGCTGCTCACGCTGCGGCGCCCCGTTGTCGCACTCGACCTCTCTCCCGCGATGCTGGACATCCTCGACAAGAAGCTCGCGCGACGGGATTCCGCGCGGCGCCTGTGCCGGACCGTCCACGCGGACATGACCCGGTTCTCGCTCGAGGAACGCTTCGGATGCATCGTCGTCGGGACGACATCGATCTCCCTCCTCCCCGACGCCGCCGCCCGCGCTCGCCTCCTCGACTGCGTGCGCACCCACCTCGCCCCCGGCGGCACCCTCGTGCTCACGACCGTCGGCGTGTCCGGCGATCGCCGCAGCGACGAGGAGCAGGTCACAGAAGTGGCGACGGATGCCGGTGCCTACTCGGTGTTCGAGTGGCTCCCCGCCGGTTCGGACCGACGATTCATCTCGGTGGTGACGGTCACAGGGACGACGGCGCGGCTCTTCACCTCCTCGATCGCGGTACTCGATCCCGAGGATCTTCGCGCGGAGCTCGAGCGCGCGGGGTTCGAGGTGCGCGAGACCGCGCCACTCGGCCCCCCGGACGGACGCTACCGCGACACGCTTATGGTCGCGACCCTCTCTCGTCCTGCGGGGAGCAGCTGATGTCCACGGCCCTCTCCGCCGCGACGACCGCCATGCAGGCGGCGGTGACGGCGAGCGGACTCGACCGGGCCACGTCGGCGCTCTGGCCGGCGCTGCTGCCGCCGTCCGCCCACGGGGACGACGAGATCTGCATCGCGAGCGCACACGGCGTCCGAGTGCACTTCACGGACGGCTCCGACGCCGTCTGCGGAACGAGCGGTCTGTGGAACGTCCCCCTCGGATACGGGGACGAGGAGATCGCCGTCGCGATCACCGAAGCGAACGTCCGCGCGTCCTACGCCGGTGTGTTCCGCTTCGAGAACGTCGACGCCCGGCGCGCCGCGGCCGACCTCATCGACCTGACCGGAGGGCGTTTCGAGAAGGTGATCTTCACCACGTCGGGCGGATCCGCCAACGACGCCGTCCTGAAGATCGCTCGCCAGTACTGGGCCCTCGAGGGACACCCCCAGCGCAAGACGGTCCTCGGGCTCGCCGAATCCTTCCACGGTCTGACCTATGGCGCCTTCAGCGTGACCGGCGAGGATCTCGGACAAACGATGTACGGAGCCGACCGACGTCTCGTTCGGCACGTCCCCGTCAACGACCGAGAGGCGCTCCTCGCTGTCGCTCAGCAAACCGGACGCAGCCTCGCGGCGATCGTGATCGAGCCCGTCCTGGGCACCGGCACGGTTCCCCTCGACGACGCCTACCTCGCGGCCATCGCCGCGGTCGTCCGGCAGACGGGCGCGCTTCTCGTCGTCGATGAGGTGGCAACCGGATTCGGGCGGACGGGGCCCATGTTCGCCAGCGAGGACTGGCCCATCGTGCCCGACATCCTTGTCAGCTCAAAAGGTCTCACCAACGGCACGAGCGCGACGGCCGCGGTGCTCGTCGGCGCACGGATCGCCGACGCGTTCGCGGATGCCGACGCCGTTCTCTCCCACGCGGAGACGCAGGCGGGCTCGGCGGCGGGATGCGCCGCGGTGTCGGCGACGATCCGGCGCTTCCGGGAACTCGACGCGCTGGCTCGCGGGCGCGCGGTCGCCGACATGCTGAGCGACGGCTTGCAGAGCTGGATGCGGGATGACGCACGCGTCGTCCGACGGCGCGGGCGCGGATGCTTCCAATCGGTCAGCATCCTCGATGACTCGGGCGCGCCGATCGATTCCCGCACCGTCGCGCGGCTCGTCACCGCGACGCGTCGTGCCGGCGCTCTGGTGCACCCCGGACCCGGCGGAGTGCAGTTCGTGCCCCCTCTGGTGTCCACGGCCGACGACATCGACGCGCTGTTCGCCGCGGTACGGCAGGGCCTGCGCGCGGTGAGATCGTCATGACCTCCCTGGCGCCCGGCTTGTGGCTCGACGCGCGGGTCGTGGCATCCGTCCGTCCGAACGAATCGACAGACTGCCTCGTCGTCGTCGACGAGGCGCTGACCGATGCCCCCGTCCTCCACCGGCTCGAAGACGCCCTGTTCGCCGCGGGCCGATCGACGCGCACCCTGCCTCTCCCTCCCCGAGCCACGATCGAACAAGCACTGCTCCTGGCGGACGTCTTGGCCTCCACCCCGCTGGTGGTCGCCGTCGGCGGCGGGTCCGTCATCGATCTCGTCGCCATCGCGCGGGCCGCGACGAACGACGATCTGCGGCGCCGGATCACCTCGCCCCAGCGGTCGGGCGCCGTGATGCTGCCCGCCAGCGCGACACCCGCGCCGCGCTTCATCGCCGTCCCGACCACCGTCGGAACCGGGGCGGAATCCAGCGGGATCGCCACCGTCGTCGTCGACGGGCGCCGCCGCCTGGTGATCGGGCCCTGCATGCGGCCCGACGCTGCCGTCATCGACCCGCTCGCCACGGCATCCGAGCCCGCTCCCGTCCGTCGCGGGGGGATCCTCGAGATCTACCTCCGCCTCGCCGGCCCTTACCTCGCCTCCCGAGACGGAGACGCCGTCTCCGACCCCCTCCGGATCGCCTCGGCCCGCGCTCTGCTCGCCCTCGACCCGGCCCGGCCGGAGTCCGCCATCGACATCGCCCGCATCTCCGCCCTCAGCCACTCCCCGCTCCTGGCACTTCGGGACGCCCCCTTCGGAGTCCGGACCTGGTTCCTGTGCACCGACCTCGCTCAGGCCCTCGGGGTACCCAAGACCACCGTCCTCGGCGCCATCGCTCCCGCGATCTGGGCACGGATCGCCGACGGAGACGAGCGGTGGGGGAACGCGCAACGGTTGAGGGAGTTCTGGTCACGCACCGCGGGGTCGAGCGAGGGGGACGACCCCGCCGACGGCCTGCGCACCCTCGCCGTGCAATGGGGCGTCGCCTCGATCCCCGCATCGCTTGCGAAGGACCTCGACATCGACGCTCTCGCCGAGTCGACGGCACGCGCCTGGGGATGGGGCCTCCCGATGCTCCGTTCGCTTCGCCCGCGTGACATCGCCGACGTCTACCGCGACGTCCTCGATCCCCGGCATCGTGCGCACCCCGCCGCCGCGGGAGCGCGCGCGGACCTCAGACCTGTCGCCCACGGGGTGGACAGCTGGACCCGGACAACGGAGAGGGGGGAAGACGAATGACGCAGAACAGTCCCGTTCTCGAGCTCGCAATGCAGGAGCTCGAGCCGATGGAGGCTCCCGGTTGGTGGACAGCCGCCGGCGTAGCCGCCGGCGTGATCGCCAGCGCGAGCGCCGCGTACGGAAGCTATGTGCTGACCGCGGCCGCATACGCCAGCGCGATCACCTGATCACTCACTCTCGACGAAAGGAGGACGAACATGATTCAGACACCACCGACCATCGCACCGCTCGAACTCGGGCTCCAGGAGCTCGAGGCTCTCGAGGCGCCGGGGTTCTGGACCGGTTTCGGAATCGGCGTCGGCGTCGCGACCGCGGGAATCGGCGGCGCAGCCGTCTACACCGCGATCTCCGCGATCGCCGCGACCTGAACACCCCGGGGCGGGGCGAAATACCCCGCCCCGGCTTTCGTCGAGGCCTCCGCCCTGAAAGGACAATCATGCACAACCTGCGCTTCTTCCTCGGAGCACTGCTCGTCGCCGTCGTCGCCATCGTGGCCTTCGTCCTCGCGCTGACGCTCCCCGATCCCGTCAGGATCATCGCCCTCATCATCGCCGTGGTGGCCGTCGCCGGCGCGGCCGGCTTCCTCGGTATCGGGATGAAAGCCGCTCGCCGTGAGTGACGCGGTCATCTCGGTTCGCGGGCTTCGGAAAACGTTCGGCCCCACCGTCGCCGTCGACGACGTCTCGTTCGACATCCCCGGTGGCCGCATCGTGGGCCTCCTCGGTCGCAACGGCGCGGGGAAGACCACCACGATCCGGTCGATCCTGGGAATGACCCGGCCCGACGCCGGAGAGACGCGGGTGCTCGGCCAGCCCTACGCCGAGCGCCCCGACGCCGCCGCCCGCGTGGGCGTGAGCCTCGACGAGCTGGCCCTCCTGCGTTGGCTCCCCGTCGGCACCGAACTCCGCGTGTGGGCGTCCTACCTCCGCATCGCCGACGCGCGCGTCGAGGAGATCCTCGACGTCGTCGGCTTGCGCGAAGCGGCGCGCAAACCTGCGCGCGCCCTGTCCACGGGTATGCAGAAACGGCTCTCGCTGGGGATCGCCCTCCTCGCGTCGCCGGAGATCCTCATCCTCGACGAGCCGCTGAACGGCCTCGACCCGGACGGCATCCGCTGGATCCGCGGCCTCCTTCGCGCGCACGCCGACCAGGGCGGAACCGTGCTGCTGTCGAGTCACCTGCTCGCGGAGATGCAGGAGACCGTCGACGAGGTGATCGTCATGCAGCAGTCCGTGCGGTACCACGGTTCGCTCGCCGACATCACGGCCAACGGCACCGCCTCACTCGAAGACCGCTTCTTCGAGATCGTCGACCACTGACCGGAAGGACGCGACCATGTCGACAGCCGCCCCCACCCGACCCGCCTTCGCCGGAATCGTCCGCGCGGAAGCACTCAAGGCCGCCCGCAGCCGATCGCTCGTGCTCCTCGCGTGGTTCTCCCTCGTCCTGTGCGCTCTGACGGCATTCGGGTACGCTCAGCTGGGTGCCGACGACGCCGCGAGGACGACGGATGACGTGATCCGCGCCTGGATGATGACCACGCTGTTCGCCGCCCTCTTCGGCGCGATCCTGGTCGGACGGGAGTTCGACTCCCGTGTGATCTCCCGCGCGGTCCTGCTCTCCGGCACGAGGGAGCGCCTTCTCACCGCGAAGATCCTCGTCGTCGTGGGAAGCGGAATCGCTTTCGGACTGCTCGCCGTCGTCGGCGCGGTCGTCAGCGCTGTCCTCATGCCGTCGTGGACGGGAGGCGAGACGCTGTGGACGGCAGAGGCCACGGCCACGACCGTGGGCGTCTTCGTGTCCACGGTCCTCGCGGCAGCCTGGGGTGGCGCCATCGCCCTCGTCGTGCGCCACCAGCTCGGCGCCGCCCTCATCGTCGTCGGGTTCACGTTGCTGATCGACCCCGTCGTGCAACGGATCTGGCCGGAAGGGGCGAACGCCCTCTTCACGATCTCCCTGTCGTCTCTGTACCGCGATCCCAAACCCGAGCTGCTCGCCGCGCCCTGGGCGGCGCTCGTCGCCCTCGCGTGGATCGCCGTGCTCTTCGTCGCCGGTCGAGCCCTCTACCAGCGCCGGGACCTGCCGTGACCGGTCTCCCCCTCGCGGAGCGCCGCGCGAGAAAGCGCCGCACCGCCCCGGAGGTGCGCGACCTCCCCCTGGATCCCCCGGAACTCGCGCCCGACGTCCGCGTGCATCCTCCGACCAGCGAGGACCAGCCCTGGTTCCTCCAGCGCGGCACCAACCACTACTACCGGCTGACGGCCGACCTCGCTCGTCTGGTCGCCCTTCTGGATGGCACGCGACCGGTAAGGGCCATGCCGCAACGGTTGGGGGCGCCCTGGACGGAGGAGGACATCCGTCGAGCACTGGCCTTCCTGTCGGACGCCGAGCTGCTCCGCACGGCCTCCGACGCACACCGACGGCGGGCGAGCGGGCGTCTCCGACTCGTGCCCCCGTTGACCGTGCAGCTCACCCTCTTCGACCCCAGCCGCATGCTCGCCGCGGCAGCCCGCGTCACGCGATTCGCGGCGACCGGAGCGTCGGTCTGGACCGCACTGGCGATCATCGGCGCGGGGCTGCTGGCCCTGGTGATCTCCGCGGGCGACCTGCGGGCCGCGCTCGGCGAGCCCGTGCCCTACCTGACCGCGGTCGCCGTGGTCATCGGCACCCTGGCGGCCACCGGTCTGCACGAGCTCGGCCACGGACTGGTCCTCGCCTCGTACGGGGGACGGCCCCAGCGCATCGGCGTCATGCTCTTCTACCTCACGCCAGCATTCTTCTGCGACGTCTCCGACGGCTGGAGGCTCCCCTCGCACCGGCAGCGCGCCCACGTCGCACTCGCCGGGATCCTCGTCCAGGGCGCCATCGGCGGGACCCTCGCGCTCGCCGCGCTGCTGCCTCTGCCCCGCGACGTGCGACTCACGCTGCTGCTGCTGGCCGTCGTCACCCTGATCGCCTGCCTGGTGAACACGATTCCGTTCGTCAAGCTGGACGGCTACATCGCGCTCATGAGCTGGCTCGACGTCACGCACCTCCGTGACAAGGCGATGGCCGACGCCCGCAGCACCCTCTCGCACGCCCTCTTCGGCACCGAGCGCGAACGTCGCCTGCCGCAGTACGGCTGGGCCGTGCCCTTCGGATTCGCGTGCATGCTGTTTCCTCTCTTCCTCGTGGGGAACGCTCTCCTGCTGTGGTCGGACACCCTGAGTCGCCTCGGCCTCGTCGGTTCCCTCGCGACGGTCGCGATCGTCACCGTGGCCCTCTCCGGGCTCGTCCGCGAGATCGTCCGTCTGTTCCGCGAAGCGCGGGCGCAGCGCGCGGGTGCGCTTCGACGGTGGACGGTCGGTTTCGTCGGCATCGCCCTCGTCGCCGGGGCCGCGTTCGTCCCCGTGCCGCACACGATGGCCGGTGGCTTCATCGTCACGGACCGCGGTACCGAGATGATGCTGCCCACGAGCGTGGACTCCCAGCGTCTCGCCCCCGGGACGCCCGTGGAGCTCAAGCGGGGAGGACTCGTGCTGGACGAGCGCGTCGGCACGGCCGTCGTGAGCGAGACTCCCGCGCGCGAGGCATCCGCACCTCTGTCGGCGCTCTTCCCCGTCCGCGAGACCGAGCCCCTGATCCCCGTCCGCGCGATCGGTCTGCGAGAGGTCGACCTCGTCGGCGCCGCCCCGGGGATCGCCGTCGTGGACCTGGGAACGCAACCCCTTTGGCTGTGGCTGACCAGTCGCGCGGCCGATGCCTTCACCCCCTGAGAGGACACACCGTCATGGGACTGGACTACCTCGCCTACTGTGCTCCCGGCTCGCCCTTCTACGACGCACCCTCCCCCGGCGATGACGACCTCGTCGCTCACGCGGGCACCGCGCCGGAGGGGTGGCGCACCGAGATGAACGAGCAGTGGCACTCCTGGCATCCGCCCGGGGTGAACCTGCCCGGGCAGGGGTGGAAGATCCACGTCTCGGCGACGGCGTCGAACTGCCGGAGCATCCTGGACCGTGTCCTCGGCTACTGCCGCGACAACGCGGTGCCGGTGAAGTTCCTCCGGAGCACCGCGGTCCTGGCCTCCCGCAACAGCAAGTACGGCGACCGCGGCTCGAGCGGGAAGTTCATCACCGTCTACCCCCCGGAGGCATCGCGGCTGGGCCCGATCCTGAACGACCTCGACGACCTCGTGGGCGGCGAGGACGGCCCGTCGATCCTGTCCGACCTGCGTTGGCGTCGCGGTCCCGTCTACGTTCGCTACGGCGGCTTCACCCTCGTGTACGGACGTGACGCGCACGGACGCCACGTGCCCTGCATCACCGCGCCGGACGGGTCGCTCGTCCCCGACGAGCGCCGCCCTGGCTTTCACCCTCCCGCGTGGGTGGAGCTTCCGTCGGTCGTCCAGGAGGCGATGCGGTCACGCGAGAGCGGTGTGCTCGTCGATTTTCCGTTCACGGTGGATTCCGCCCTCCACTTCTCCAACGGCGGCGGCGTGTACCGGGCGACCGATACCCGCACCGGCGACACGGTGCTGCTCAAGGAGGGCCGCCCGCATGCCGGCCTCGACGAGACGGGATCGGACGCGGTAGCCCGGCTGGCGACGGAGCGGGACATGCTGCGGCGGTTGGAGGGCGCACCGGGGGTGCCTCGGGTCATCGAGGACCGCCGAGGCCACGAGCACCAGTTCCTCATCCGGGACTTCGTCGAGGGCGTGCCCCTCGTCCAGGAGATCCACCGCCGCAACCCCGCGCTTCCCGGCGCTGAATCGATGGACCCCGACGCCTACACCGACTGGGCGAGCTCGGTCCTGCGTCAGGTGCAGGCGGGGGTGGATGCCATGCACGAACGCGGAGTCGTCTTCGGCGACCTGCACCCCGGCAACATCATCGTGTCGTCCGACGGAGCCGTCGGCTTCATCGATTTCGAATCCGCCAGCCTCGCCGACGACGACCGCGCGCAGAGTATCGGCGCGCCGGGCTTCCGCGCCCCGCTCGGCTGGTCGGGGCGGTCGGTCGACGACTTCGCTCTGGCCAATCTGCGACTCGCCCTCTTCCTGCCCCTCACCGAGACACTGGCGTGGGCTCCGCACCTGCCGGAAGCGCTGGCACGGTCCATCGAGTCGATCTTCCCTCGGGCGGGCGCCCTGATCGAGCCCGCGGCACGATTCCTCCGCGCACCGGGGACGACCGACGAGGGCCCCGCCTCCCCCGTCGGGAACGGGCCCCGCGGTTCCGCGCTCGGCCGGGGAGTGCTCTCCAGCGCCACTCCGGAACGTCGCGACCGCCTCTACCCGGGCGACATCGGCCAGTTCCGCAGTCCCACGGCCGGACTCGAGTTCGCCTTCGGCGCCGCGGGCGTGCAGTGGGCCGCGCACGTGACCGGGCAGCCCGTCCCCCGGGCCCACGTCGAGTGGTTGCGTCACGCCGCGGACGACAACGAGGCCCTCGGCCCCGGCCTCTTCGAGGGGCGCGCGGGGATCGCTCTCGCGCTGATCGCCGCGGGCGAGACCGATGCCGGGGCCCGGCATCTGGACATCGCCAAATCCCACCCCGTGAAGCTGATGGACGGCAGCCTGTGGCGAGGCATCCCCGGGCTCGGCCTGTGTCTGGCGGACGCGGGGACCGACACCGCCCACGTCGTCGCCCTCGGAGCGGCGCTGCGCGATCGTGTCCGGGAGGAGAGCACCGGCGCGCCCGGCCTGTTCGAAGGCGGAGCCGGCCGCGCCCTGTTCTTCGCCCGACTCGCTGCTCTCACCGTTGACGACGAATGGATCGACGACGCGGTGCGTCAGCTCGACCGCGATCTGGGGTTGCTGGGATGGCGCCCCGGCGTCGAACCGGACGCCCGGTCGCCCTGGCACAATCCCATGCTGAGCGGGGGTGCCGCGGGGTGCGCCCTCGCGGCACGCGAGATCCTCGCCCATCGGCAGGACGACCGCCTCCGCGCGCTCGTCGAGGCGGTCCGCGACACAAGCGGGCCGCTGTGTCGCGGCATGCTCACCCACTCGGGCGTCCTGCGCGGCCGCGCCGGAACCGCGATGGCCCTGCGCACGCTGTGGCGCGGAGAGGAGATGTCCGATGCGGCGGCCGGGGCCCTGCGACGCCTCGACGACGCCATGGAGCTCTCGGTCGTCCCGCTCGCGGACGGCGGTGCGCTGGCCTTCGGCGACATGTCGTTGCGGTTGTCCGCGGACTGGGCGACCGGCGCCGCCGGGTTGCAGCACGCGTGCGCGGTGATCGACGGCGGGGCCCCCCTCCTCCCGGTGCTCTCCGCTTCGCTGCTCTCCCCGACCGCATGACACCTCGCGTCAGCGTCATCTGCCCCACCTACAACCGCGGGCCGGCCATCGCCGAGACGCTCCAGTCCGTGCGCGCACAGACCTTCGGCGACTGGGAGCTCCTGGTGGTCGACGACGGATCGACGGATGAGACCGCCGCCACCGTCTCGATGTGGGCTCAGCGCGACTCGCGCATCCGGCTCGTGACGCCCGACCAGCGCTACGGCCACCCGGCGATACCGCGGAACATCGGCGCCGCCCACGCCCGCGCCGATATCGTCGCCTACCTCGACCACGACGACGTCTGGCTCCCCGATCACCTGCGCCGCACGATCGACGCTCTGGCCTCCGCGGATGCATCCGCCGGCGGGTACGAACACGTCCGCCCCGACGGTGAGGTCATCTCACGATCGAGTCTGCTGGAGCTGGTCTGGCACCCCGAGATCGCCGAGATGGGGCCGCTGTTCGAGCCCTCCCGGGTCGCCGTGCGCCGGGACGTCCTCGATCGAGCGGGAGGATGGCGCCCCGGAGCGGGTCTCGAGGATTGGGACCTGTGGTTGCGGATCACCGATGTGGGCGGCCGGTTCGCGACGTTCGCCGCCCGGACGACGCGACTCCTGCAGGATGTCGCGACCCGACGGTACCGCGTCGTCCGCCCCCACCGTCTCGTTCTCGCCCGCTTCGACAGCCCCGCGGGAGCCGTGCGGTGTCGAGCCGCGCTCGAAGCACCCCCGGTGCAGGACCAGCTCACGCGGGCCGCGGTGGAAGACGTGACGCGCTGGTACCGGACGTTGGACGCTCACGGTGACCTCGTGCTTCCGGCCGGTGGCCCCACCGACCTCGATGAGCTGCTCGCAACGGTGGACATCACGGATCTCACCGGCGTTCTGCAGGAACTGCACCTCCTGCAACGCGGCACCGGGGTGGAGCTGTCCATGCCGCTGTGGTGCGCGAGCGAGGAAGGCGCGGCACGGGTGAGCACGCGCCTGGCTCAGGTGCACCGGCGTCAGCTGCGGCTCATCGCCGGGGTGGTGAGGGATCTGGGTGGGGTGCCCCTCGCCCTGTCCTGAGGCCCCTCAGACGGGAGTGAGAGTCCGCGCGGACGCGAGGATCTCTCGGAGATCCGCGAGCGCAGCACGGGGTCCATCGACGGTGAGGACACCGGTGGTGTTCAGGACGATCTCGTCGACACCGGCGTCGGCGTATGCACGGGTTGCGGTGAGGATCTCCTCTGCGTCGCCATACAAGAAAGCGTTCCCCTCCACGAGGCGACGCGCATCGCCCGCCGCGTCCGTACCGGTGACCGCGATCCCCGCGCGTCGCAGCATGTCGCGGTAGTGGGGAAGCGACAGGTGAGCCGCGCTCCCGGCGAGTGCCAGGCGGGCGCCGTGCCCCACCTCGTGATGAGCCCGCCGCACTCCGACCGGGACCATCGCCACGACATCCGGGCGCCGGCGGCGTCCCTGCGTTCCGTCGTCGAGCGCGGGGACGACGACGTCGCGCAGATAGTCCGGCGGGGTCAACCACGTGATCGCGGCATCCGCATGGCGCCCGGCGACACGGGCCATTCCCGGCCGCAGCACGCCCAACCCCACGTCGACTCCGGCCGTTTGAATCGACGGCAGGGCTCCGTGCATGGAGAAGTAGTCCCCGTCGGTATGGACCTCGCCGCCCCGGAGCAGCGCGGTGACGATCTGCACGTACTCCGCCGCGGCGGTGAGCGGACTGTCGTACGCGGAACCCCGCAGGGATCGTTGGAACGATTTCGCACCGGGGCCGAATCCGGCGATCATCCGGCGCCCCGTGGCGATCGCGACGGAGCGGGCCTGCAATGCCGCTTCGAAGGGATGCCGGAGGGGCATGAGCGTCACGCCGGTTCCGACGGACAGGCGCATGCCCGCCCCGGCCAGTTCGGTGAAGATCTGATGAGGCTCGGTGACGGTCGCCTGACCCTGCCACAGGCGCGAGCCCTCACCGCTGTCGACGAGTCGTGCGAAGTCGTACACCGACGAGAAGCGTCGCGGGACGAACGGAAGCATGATGGAGAACCGCATGATCGGATCAGCGTCGCATCATCGTCCCCCGCGCCACCTCCCCCGAACGTCGACACCGTTTCCGACCTCAGGCGACGTTGTCCGATGATCCGCCTGTTCCTAGACTCGCGGGATGACGTCTTCGGAGGTTTTCCCCGTCGCCCCGGTGCACGGTCGGACGGTGCTCCTCGCGGGCGGGACGAGCACCGCCGGACGCGCGTGCGCACGGGCGCTCCTCGCCGCCGGCGCCACCGTCATCGTCGTCGGTTCCCACGAAGGCCGTCTCGCCGAACTGGCGACGGACATGCCCGGCGTCCGCACCGAGAGGTGCGACCTCACGGATGCGGACGCCGTGGACGCGCTGGTCGACCGGGTGCACACCGCCCACGGCCGGGTGGACGGACTCCTGCACCTCGTCGGTGGGTGGCGCGGCGGCGGGGGCCTCGCGGGGCAGAGCGACGATGATTTCGCCTTCCTGATGCGTTCGCTCACGGCGCTGCGACTGGTGAGCCGGGCATTCGACGACGACCTGCGGGCGTCGCCCGCCGGCCGACTGGCGATCGTGTCCTCGACGTCGGTCACGCGTCCCCTCGCCGGTGGCGCGAACTACGCCGCGGTGAAGGCGGCGAGCGAAGCCTGGACGAGAGCGATCGCCCAGGGCTTCGCGAAAGACGCTCGTGACGGCGGCCGGGAACCCTCCGCCGCTGCGGTGGTGTTCCGCGTGCGGAGTCTGGCGGGACTCGAGGATGCCCTCGCCGCGGCCTTCGTCGGTTTGTGGGGCGACCCCGCGGTCGACATCAACGACGTGACGATCGAGCTCGCGGAGGCGTAACGCGAGCCCCGTGCCGACGTTACGGTGTCGTCGTCGTGTCGGGGGCGGGCTGGTCTCCGTATGCTCCGGCGTCGGGAACCCCTCCGGCCCGGGCCGCGAGTGACGACGCCTCGTCCGAGACCGGTGGCGTGACGGTCGGCGTGTCGGCGGTGCCGTCCGCCGGGGGTGTGGACGGCGTCCGGTACTGCGTGGACAGCACGCGGTACGAGCGCGTGAGGAACGCTGCTGCTCCCGCGATCACCATGATGAGCCCGGCGATCACGAACACCAGGGCGATGCCGCGCCCGATGCCGTCGCCGAGGAGCCAGCCCCACGTCGCGCGGCCGTCGGCGGCGTCCATGTAGGGGATGATGACGAACTCGGCGATGGGGGCGATGAGGAACGCGGTGATGGGCGCCGCCGCCGACTCGAAGGCCGCCGCGAACCCGAAGACGCGCCCCTGCGTCTCGAAAGGGACGACCTTCTGGATCACGGTCTGCTCGGCGGCTTCGACGGCGGGGATGAGAGCCATGTAGACCCAGATGCCGGCGACGTAGAGCCACCACCAATCGCGCAGCGTGAAGACTGCTCCGAGCAGCCCCATCGCGATGACGATCCACAGCATCGTGCGGATGGGATTGCGGCCGAGACCGAACTTGGCCACCATCGCACCGCCGATGATGAAGCCCGTCGCGGTCACGCCGAGCACCAGCCCCCAGACCTCGACCGGAAACAGTTGCAGGCCGTAGGGGTCCATGAGCGCGAGGTAGACCCCGCCGATGAGGTTGTTGAAGGTCGAGAAGATCAGCAGCGCGAAAAGTCCGCGGGCTGCGCGCACGGCCCGGATCGCCCCGCGCACGTCGACCGCGGGCCCGCGCTCCCCCGTGGTCTTCGGGCGCTCCTCGGGGATGCGGATGGTGAGGAGGTGGATGAGGGCCGCGAGGGTCAGGGCGATCGCGATCGCGAGCGTCCACCCCATGCCGAGCTGCCCGACCGACAGCCCGCTGAAGACGCTCGTCACGACGAAGGACAGGCCCTGCACCGTGCCGACGAGCCCGTTGGCGTTGGCGCGACGGTCTTCGGGAACCAGCAGCGTCACCGTTGTCGAGAGGGCGATGTTCCGCATGTTCTCGATCACGGCACCGGCCAGGACGACGCCGGAGAAGATCCAGAACCACGGCCCACCCAGGTCGAGCAGCGCGCGCTCGGGGAAAGCGAGCCACAGGGCGCCCGCCACGAGGAACGCCGCGAGGGTGACGACCCCCGACACCACCATCACTCTGTGCTTGCGATGCCGATCGACGATGGTGCCGAAGAGCATCGCGAACACCGCGAGCAGGAGCATGTAGGCGCCGCCGATGATGCCGGTCGCCAGCACCGACCGCGTCTCGAGATACACCCAGAACGTCAGCGCGAACCACAGGAAGCTCGTCGTCACGTTCGCGGCGGCGGTGTTGACGAGCACCCCGAGGAACGCTCGGCGCCCGGCCGCCGGCTCCACGATCGGTGCGCTCGCGGGAGCGGGAGAGGGCGACGTCTCGGACATGCCGCTCACGTTAGTCACCCCCTCCGACATCGGCCAGGGTCCCCGCGTCCGCGGCGCGCGCGGTGACTACGCTGGACGAGTGACCCCCTTGCATGACACGGCCGTGCGCGGCTTCGCATCCGACAACTACTCCGGCATCCACCCTGACGTCCTCGCCGCGATCGCGGCGGCCAACGAGGGGCACCAGGTCGCCTACGGCGAGGACGTCTACACCGCCCGCCTGCAGGAGCTGTTCGTCGGCCTGCTGGGTGAGGGGGTCGAGGCGTACCCCGTCTTCAACGGCACCGGTGCGAACGTGGTCGGCCTGCAGTCGATGCTTCCCCGATGGGGTGCGGTGATCTCCGCTTCCACCGCCCACATCAACGTCGACGAGGGCGGCGCTCCCGAGCGCGTGGGGGGGATCAAGCTGCTCACCGTCCCCACCGACGACGGAAAGCTCACCCCCGACCTGGTCGACCGCGAGGCGTGGGGATGGGGAGACGAGCACCGCGCGCAGCCGCTCGTCGTCTCGATCACGCAATCCACCGAGCTCGGCACCCTGTACACCGTCGACGAGATCCGTGCCCTCGCCGATCACGCGCACGGGCACGGGATGCGGCTCCACATGGACGGCGCCCGCATCTCCAACGCCGCCGCCGCGCTCGACGTGCCGCTGCGGACCTTCACCCGTGACGCCGGGGTCGACGTGCTGAGCTTCGGCGGCACCAAGAACGGCGCCATGATCGGCGAGGCCATCGTCGTCCTCGACCCCGAGGCATCCACCGGCCTGACTTATCTGCGCAAGCTCGACATGCAGCTCTCGAGCAAGATGCGGTTCGTCTCAGCGCAGCTGGTCGCCCTGCTCGAGAACGACCTGTGGCTGCGCAACGCCCGCCACTCCAACGCCATGGCCCAGCGCCTGCGCGCCGGTGTCGAGGCGGGGCTGGCCGACGGTTCGATCCGCGGAGTGGAGTTCACGCAGCCGACGCAGGCCAACGGCGTGTTCGCGACGCTCCCCGCGGGTGTCGCCGATCGCCTGCGCGAGAGCTTCCGCTTCTACGACTGGGACGAGCTGCGTCGCGAGGTGCGCTGGATGTGCTCGTTCGACACCACCGAGTCCGACATCGACGCGTTCGTCGCCGCGATCGCTCGCGAGACCACGCGCTGAACTCCCGCGCGAGCGAGGGCCGTGGCATCCCGATCCGGATGCCACGGCCCTGCGCGTCTCACTCGCCGGAGAGCCAGGCGGCGTAGGCGTCGAACGACGTCTCGCGGCCGAGGAACCCCGCGACGAGATCGCGGGCGTCGCGCGTGCCGCCCGGCTCGAGGATCTCGCGCCGGTAGCGGGTGGCCGTCTCGACGTCGAACAGGTCGTCGCCGAAGGCCGACAGCAGGTCGCGCGCGATCACCAGGCTCCACTGGTAGGTGTAGTAGCACGCGCCGTACCCCGTCAGGTGCCCGAAGCCCGCGTACGAGTGCGCGCCGTCGAGGGGCGCCACGGGGCTCGCCGCCCGGTAGTAGCCGTCGACCGCGGCCGCGAGGTCGCTGGGCCGGTCGACGTGCAGGCGGTACGACGTGGTCGCGTGGCCGAGCTGGCGCGTCACCTCGAGACCGCGGCCGAAGCCGTCGGCGGTGCGCATGCGCGCCACGAGCTCGGCGGGGATCGGCTCCCCGGCGTCGTTGACGGCGAAGGATGCCAGGGCCTCGGCATCCCATGCCCATTCTTCGAGCAGCTGGCTGGGAGCCTCGACGAAGTCCCACTCGGTGGCCACCCCGGTCCACCGGCCCCACCGCTGGTGTCCGCCCAGAATGTCGTGCACGAGGTGGCCGAACTCGTGGAAGAAGGTCACCACCTCGTCGTGCTCGAGCAGCCCGCGCGAGAAGTTGCACAGCAGCACCGATTCCGGCAGCGTGCGGCCGGTGATGCCGGGGGCGAGACCGAAGCACGCCGCGTGGCTGTACTTCCCGTCACGGGGGTGGAGGTCGAGGTGGATGCGGCCGAGGCGCTCGTCACCGCGGACGACGTCGTACGTGCGCACGTCGGCGTGCCACGACGGCGCCTCGACCGGGACGTACTGCACGTCGAGCAACCGCGCCGTCGTGGCGAGGACGCCCTCGAGCACCCGGTCGAACCGGAAGTACGAGCGCACGAGCTGCGCGTCGACGTCGTACTCCTCGCGCTTGAGGGCGCTGAGGACGTACCAGAAGTCGGCGATCGTCACCCGGTCGGCGCCGGGCTCGTCGCGTCGCAGGCGGTCGAGGACGCGCGCGTACTCGGTCGCAGCCGCGGGGGCGGCGGCATCCGCGATGCGGGTCAGGAACGAGGCGACGGCGGCACTGGAACCAATCATGCGGGTCTCGGTCTCGAAGTCGGCCCAGTCGCCGTACCCCAGGAGCGCGGCTCGCTCAGCGCGGACGGCGAGCAGTTCCGCCAGCACCGGCTCGTTGTCGGGCCAGGCCAGGTCGTTGTACGCGCCCATGAGCGCGTGGCGCACCGATCGATCGCGGGCGTACTCGCGCACCGGCATGAGGTCGGTGTACTCGGTCGTGAGGGTCACCATTCCCTCGTCGTCCGCCGGGTGCGCGTCGATGAAGTCCGCGGGAAGTCCGTCCAGCGCGGTGGCGGGCACGCGGATCGTCCGGCGACCCTCGCGGATGTTGCGCGAGAACGTGAGCGACAGCGCGGTGTCGCGATCGGTCAGTTCGCGCACGCGCTCGCGGTCGGCATCCGCCAGGTCGACGCCGCCGCGCCGGAAGTCGCGCTGCACGTGCGAGAGGAAGCGCAGCTCGTCGGGTTCGAGGTCGGCCGCGTCGGCGTCGGCGAAGACGCGCCACAGGTCTCGGTCGAGGAGCCGGCGCGACTGGGCGGCATCCACGGCCTGCGCCTGCTTCTCGGCGGCGTCGCGCACCGCGGGGTCGGGGTGCGATTCGCTGAGGAGGTGCGAGGGGGCCGCGGCTTCGGCGAGCGCGATGTCGGCCTCGTTCCACAGGGCGAGCCGGTCGCGCAACGACAGATCGGGCTCGGCGATCAGGCGCGCATCGATCGCGGCGACCCGGTCGAGCCGCTCGGCGGGCCGTTCTTCGGCGAAGCGGCGCCACTGGTCGAGGTCACGGGGCAGGGAGAGGGGGTTCAGGGGGGAATCCGGCATCCTTCGACCCTAGGCAGGGTCCGGGGAGGCCACAACGGTCGGGGCCGACGACCGTGGGCAGCGGACCCCCGTGTCCGCGCGCGGGGTCAGCGCAGGGCGCCCACCGAGGCCAATCCGAGCCGGATGAGCGTGCCGCGCCCGCCCTCCATCTCGGCGGACAGGGCGTCGGATGCCGCTTCCTCGGGCGAGAGCCACGTGACCTCGAGCGCGTCCTGACGCGGCTCGCACGTGCCCGTGACCGGGACGACGAAGGCCAGCGACACGGCGTGCTGCCGGTCGTCGTGGAACGCGCTGACACCGGGGAGGGGGAAGTACTCGGCGACCGTGAACGGTGCCGGCTGCGGCGGCAGCAGCGGGAATGCCATGGGACCGAGGTCGTTCTCGACGTGACGGAAGAGCGCGTCGCGCACGGTCTCGCCGTACCGCACGCGGCCCGAGACGAGGGTGCGCGTCATCTCGCCGAGGGGCGTGGCCCGCAGCAGGATGCCGACCTGCGTCACCGCGCCCATGCCGTCGGTGCGGACCGGCAGCGCCTCGACGTACAGCATGGGCAGGCGCCGACGCGCCTCGGCGAGTTCGACCTCGCTCAGCCAGCCGGGGTTGGTCTGCGATCCGGGGCCCGAGGGCGCACCGGAGAACGGCGTCGAGAGCGGCTCGCGCTCGTCGCCGTTGTCGCCGGGATCGGGGTCGGGGGTGCGCACGGGCATGCTCCCTGTATATCAACCGGCCGGAGCGATGCCTACGCGCCGGGCGGATGCGAAGCGGATGCCGAGAAGGCGGTGGCGCGGCGGAGCGCGGACGCGGGACGTGCGCGAGGGGCGCCGTGTCGGGGGCCTTTGCGACAATGGCGGCATGAGCGAGCGTCCGATCCTCGACCCGTCCGTCGTCCGCTGGTCGGTGCCGCCCGACGAGATCGGCGACCGCCCGGTGCTGCTCCTCCTGCACGGGTACGCGGCCGACGAACACGATCTGTTCGGACTGGTCCCGTACCTGCCCGACGGCTTCGCGATCGCGAGCGTGCGCGCACCGCTCACACCGCCCTGGCCGACGCCGGGGGCCTCGTGGTACCCGATCGAGGGGCTCAACGGTCGGGATCCGGCGGCCATCACGCTCGCCGCGGAATCCCTGCTCGCGTGGATCGCCGATCACCTGGGCGACCGCCCGGTGGGACTGCTCGGCTTCTCGCAAGGGGGCGCCGTGGCGGTGCAGACGCTGCGGGTCGCCCCCGACGCCGTGGAGTTCGCGGTCGTGCTCGCCGGCTACGCGGCCGGCGGTGAGCTCCCCGGCGATGCAGTGCTGGCCGCGCGCCGCCCGCCGGTCTTCTGGGGACGCGGTTCGCGCGACGACGTCATCCCGCCCCACCTGATCGACATGACCGCGCAGTGGCTGCCGCTGCACAGCGAGCTGACGGGCCGCGTCTACCCGGGACTGACGCACTCGGTGTCCGAAGACGAGCTGGCCGACGTCCGCGCGTTCCTCGACGCGCGTCTGACGAACCGTCCGGTGTCCCGCGAGGGTTGAGAAAGGGCGGGCCCGACGGCTATCGTGGGCAACCCCTGGTCCCGAGAACGAGGTCTCCTCCGGTGAAGAACGTCGACGCTTCCGCGCCCCTGTCCGCGCGCTGACCCGTCGACCCGCCGTTTCTCGGCCGCCCTCCGCGTACGCGGACGGGTCCGGTGTCCGCGCACCCCGCGTTCCCGGAGTCCCGTCATGCCCTCTTCCTCTCCGTCCCTCGTCTTCGATCGGGTCCACCACGTCTGGCCCGACGGCACCGTCGCGCTCGATGGCCTCTCCGGCGCACTTGGCCCCGGGCGCACCGGTCTCGTCGGCCGCAACGGTGCCGGCAAGTCGACGCTCCTGCGCGTCGCCGCGGGGCTGCTCGCCCCGACCTCCGGCCATGTCGCGGCCTCGGGCCCCGTCGCCTATCTCCCGCAACGTCTGACCGCCGACCCGCGGCTGCCGGTTTCGGCGCTTCTCGGAGTGCAGGCCGCGCTCACCGGCATCCGGGCGATCGAGGCGGGGGACGCCGACCCCCGCCATTTCGACGCCGTCGGCGACGATTGGGACGTCGAGGCGCGGGCGCAGGCCCTGCTCGCCGAAGCGGGACTCGCTCCGGACGCCCTCGATCGCACCGTCGAACAGCTCTCCGGGGGTCAGGCCGTGCTGGTGGCGCTCGCGGGCCTGCGAGCCCGCGCCGCCGATATCGTGCTCCTCGACGAGCCGACGAACGACCTCGACCGCGAGGCCCGCGCACGGGTGAGCGACATGGTGCGCGACTGGCCGGGCACCCTGGTCGTCGTCAGCCACGACGTAGGTCTTCTGGAGCAGATGGATGCCACGGCCGAGCTGTTCGAGAACAGCCTGAGCGTCGTGGGCGGGCCCTACAGCGCTTGGCGGGAGCACCGTGACGCGGAGCAGGATGCCGCACTGCGCGCCGAGCGCGACGCCGCCCGCACGCTGCGCCGGGAGCGCCGCGAACGCATCGAGGCGCACGACAAGCTCGCCGCCCGCGCCCGGACCGCACGCCGAGCCCAGGCGGAGAAGCGCGTGCCGGGGATCGTCGCGGGGCTCCGTGCGAGCGCCGCCGAGGTGAGCGCGGGCCGTCTGCGCAGCGAGTCGCGGGGAAAAGAGGACGCCGCCCGCGCGGCGCTGGCCGAAGCCGCCGCGAGGGTGCGCGACGACGACACCGTGCGCATCGACCTGCCCGACCCGCAGAACGCCGCGGGGCGGAGGCTCCTCGCGATCGCCGACGCGGAGCGCGAGTGGATCGTCACCGGCCGGGAGCGCGTGGCGCTGGTCGGGCCCAACGGCGCCGGGAAGACCACGGTGCTGCGACACCTCGTCCACGGCACGGATGGCGCCGCATCCGTCCGCGCCCGGGCGAGCACCGACCGCATCGGATATCTGCCGCAGCGGCTCGACGTCCTCGACGATGCGGCATCCGTGCTCGAGAACGTCCGGGCCGGAGCACCCGCCGTCCCGGTCGCCGAGCTCCGTGACCGCCTCGCGCGCTTCCTGCTCCGCGGCGACGCGGTGGCACGGCCGGTGTCGACGCTGTCGGGCGGCGAGCGATTCCGCGTGGCGCTCGCGCGGGTGCTGCTGACGGATCCGCCGCCACAGCTGCTGGTGCTCGACGAGCCCACGAACAACCTCGACCTCGACACGGTCGATCAGCTCGTGGCGGCGCTGCGCGCGTATCGCGGCGCGGTGCTGGTGGTCAGCCACGACGAGGCGTTCCTGGACCGGCTCGACCCGGATCTGCGGCTCGAGCTCGTCGATGACGCGCTACGGGAACTGCCGTGACCGCCTCCTCGGCGCACCGCGGGGTTCCGCGACCAGCGAAACGTCAAGCCGCCCACGATGTCGGAGGTCCGGGAGAGGATGTCGGCATGGCCGACGTTCTCGACAGGTTCGGTCCTGCGACGCAGGACTGGTTCCGCGGTGCGTTCTCGGCGCCCACGACGGCCCAGAAGGGCGCGTGGGAGTCCGTGGCCTCCGGTCGCAACGCCCTCGTGGTGGCGCCCACCGGATCGGGCAAGACGCTGTCGGCCTTCCTCTTCGCCATCGACCGCGTGTTCCGCGAGAAGACGCCCGCCGTGCCCGAGGCCGCTCCGCCGCGCCGGGGCCGTGGCGCCGCGAAGAAGCCGGCGAACACCGCGCGCACCCGAATCCTCTACATCTCTCCGCTGAAGGCTCTCGGCGTCGACGTCGAGCGCAACCTCCGCTCCCCCCTGGTCGGTATCGGGCAGTCGGCGCGGCGCCTCGGCATCGACGTCCCGTCCGTCACGGTGGGCGTGCGATCGGGCGACACCAGCTCGAGCGATCGCCGCAAGCTGGTCACCGACCCGCCCGACATCCTGATCACGACGCCCGAGTCGCTCTACCTCATGCTCACGAGCCAAGCGGCCGAGACGCTACGCGGGGTGCACACCGTGATCATCGACGAGGTGCACGCGGTGGCCGCGACCAAGCGCGGCGCTCATCTCGCCGTGAGCCTGGAGCGACTCGACGCGCTCCTGGACGCGCCGGCGCAGCGGATCGGGCTCTCGGCGACGGTACGTCCGATCCACGAGGTCGCCCGCTTCCTGGGCGGCGCGCAGCCCGTCGACATCGTCGCCCCGAAAGCGACCAAGGCGTTCGACCTGTCGGTCGTGGTTCCCGTCGACGACATGCTCAACCCGCCTCCTCCGCCCGGCGCTCCGGCGCCCGACGACGCCGGCGACGGCGAGTGGTTCTCCGAACGCCCCGAGAGCACCGAGATGGCCGGCTCCGTATGGCCCCACGTCGAGGAGGCGATCGTCGACCGCATCCTCGAACGGCGCTCGACGATCGTGTTCGCCAACTCCCGACGCCTCGCCGAGCGGCTGACGGGACGCTTGAACGAGATCTACGCCGAACGTCAGGGCATCGACGTCCCCGAGCCGACGGTCCCGGCGAGCATGATGGCCCAGGCCGGGTCGTCCGCGGGGGTCGCCGCGATCCTGGCCAAGGCGCACCACGGCTCGGTCTCGAAAGAGCAGCGCGCCCAGGTCGAAGACGAGCTGAAGTCCGGCGCCCTGCGCTGCGTCGTCGCCACGAGCAGCCTCGAGCTGGGTATCGACATGGGCTCGGTCGATCTCGTCATCCAGGTCGAGGCGCCACCGAGCGCGGCATCCGGTCTCCAGCGCGTGGGGCGCGCCGGCCACCAGGTGGGCGAGGTGAGCCGAGCGGCGCTGTTCCCGAAGCACCGCAGCGACGTGCTGCACACCGCCGTCGTCACCGAACGCATGCTGTCGGGGCGCATCGAGGCGATCGCCGTGCCGCAGAACCCGCTCGACATCCTCGCGCAGCAGACGGTCGCGGCATCCGCCCTCGGCTCGATCGACGTCGAGGAGTGGTTCGAGACGGTCAAGCGGAGCGCGCCGTTCCGTTCGCTCCCCCGATCGGCCTACGAAGCGACGCTCGACCTGCTGGCCGGGCGCTATCCGTCTGACGAGTTCGCCGAGCTGCGCCCGCGCCTGGTCTGGGACCGCGACGCGGGGACGCTCACCGGACGACCGGGGGCGCAACGCGTCGCCGTGACCAGCGGCGGCACCATCCCCGACCGCGGCCTGTTCGGGGTGTTCGTCGCCGGTGAATCGCAGAACGCCCGCGTCGGCGAGCTCGACGAAGAGATGGTCTACGAGTCGCGCGTGAACGACGTCTTCACCCTCGGCACCACAAGCTGGCGCATCGTCGAGATCACGCACGACCGCGTCAACGTCGTGCCCGCGTTCGGACAGCCCGGCAAGCTGCCGTTCTGGCACGGCGACGGCCTCGGCCGGCCCGCCGAGCTGGGCGAGGCCCTGGGCAAGTTCTCGCGCGACCTCGCCGGAGCCGATCGCGCCAAGGCCGAAGCGCGGTTGCGCGAGTCGGGGCTCGACGACAATGCCATCACCAACCTGCTGGCCTACCTCGCCGAACAGCGCGAGGCCACCGGGAGCCTCCCGACCGACCGCACGCTCACCGTCGAACGCAGCCGCGACGAGGTGGGCGACTGGCGCATCATCCTGCACTCGCCGTACGGCATGCAGGTGCATTCGCCGTGGGCTCTCGCGGTCAACGCACGCATCCGTGAACGCCTGGGGGTCGAAGGCGCCGCCGTCGCCAGCGACGACGGCATCATCGCCCGCGTGCCGGATGCCGCGGCCGAACCGCCCGGTGCCGACCTCTTCGTCTTCGAACCCGACGAGCTCGAGCAGATCGTCACCGACGAGGTCGGCGGGTCGGCGCTGTTCGCTTCGCGCTTCCGCGAGTGCGCCGCGCGCGCGCTGCTTCTGCCGCGCCTGAACCCCAACCGGCGTTCGCCGCTGTGGCAGCAACGCCAGCGATCCGCACAACTGCTCGAGGTCGCTCGACGGCATCCGTCCTTCCCGATCATCCTCGAGACCCTCCGCGAGGTTCTGCAGGACGTCTACGACCTCCCCGCCTTGTTGCGCGTCGCCCGGCAGATCGGCGAGCGCCGCATCCGCCTGGTCGAGACGACCACGAGCCAACCCTCGCCCTACGCCCGCGATCTGCTCTTCGGCTACGTCGGCGCGTTCATGTACGAGGGCGACTCGCCTCTGGCCGAGCGTCGCGCGGCGGCCCTGTCGGTCGACCCGTCGCTGCTGAGCGAGTTGCTCGGCAAGGTCGAGATGCGAGAGCTCCTCGACCCCGAGGTCATCGCGCAGTTCGAACGCGAGGCGCAGCGGCTCGATCCGGACCGCCGGGCGCGGGGCGTCGAGGGGGTGGCCGACCTTCTTCGTCTGCTGGGTCCTCTCGACGCGGGCGAGGTCGCTCAGCGCCTGGATGCCGAGGCGGATGCCACCGCCGAGGCCTCGGCGCACCTGCAGGCCCTCGTCGACGAGCGCCGGGCCATCCCGGTCACCATCGCGGGGGTCTCTCGCATCGCCGGGATCGAGGACGCCGGGCGCCTGCGCGACGCTCTCGGCGCCGCGCTCCCGGTCGGCATCCCGAACGCCTTCCTCGAACCGGTCGCCGACCCGCTGGGCGACTTGGTGGCTCGCTACGCCCGCACGCACGGCCCGTTCACCACCGACGCCCTCGCCGAGCGTCTCGGCGTGGGCGTCGCCGTCGCGCGTCTGACGCTGCAGCGACTCGAGTCGCAGGGGCGCCTGGCGAGCGGCTTCTTCCTGCCCGAAGCGGCCGACGGAAGCGGCGACGACACCGAATGGTGTGACGCCGAGGTGCTGCGTCGGCTGCGCATGCGTTCGCTCGCGGCGATCCGCGGCAGCGTCGAGCCGGTGCCGCCGTCGGCGTACGCCCGCTTCCTGCCGGTGTGGCAGCACGTGACCCGTCCGCTGGAGGGGGTCGACGGCGTGCTCGCCGTGGTCGAGCAGCTCGCGGGCGTGCCCATTCCGGCGAGCGCGTGGGAATCGCTCGTGCTGCCCTCCCGCGTCGCCGACTACACCCCCGCGCTGCTGGACGAGCTGACCGCCACGGGAGAGGTGGTGTGGTCCGGTCACGGCACGCTGCCCGGTCGCGACGGGTGGATCGCCCTGCACCCGGCCGAGGCCGCCCCCTACACGCTGCAAGACCCCGACGATCCCGCCGATCCCGCACCGGACTCGCTCGAAGCGCGTCTGCTGGCCGCGCTGGAGGGCGGCGGCGCCTACTTCGCCGCTCAGCTGAAGCAGCTGGTCGCTGCCGAGAACGAACAGTCCGTCAACGACGCCCTGTGGGCGTTGACGTGGGCGGGGCGCGTGACGAACGACACCTTCGCGCCCGTGCGCGCGCTCCTGGGCGGCGGCGGGCAGGCGCATCGTGTCGCCCGCCGCGCACCCCGCGCGCGGATGTACCGATCGGCGACGCTGCCCCGGGCGACGTCGGCACCTCGCCCGCCGTCGCTGGGCGGGCGGTGGTCGCTGCTTCCGGAACGCGAACCGGATGCCGCCGCCCGCGCCACGGCCACGGCGAGCCTGCTGCTCGACCGCTACGGCGTCGTCACCCGGGGCGCGGTGCAGTCCGAGGGCGTGCCCGGCGGGTTCGCGCAGGTCTACCGCATCCTCGCGGGCTTCGAGGAAGCAGGACACTGCCGTCGCGGATACGTCATCGAGAAGCTCGGTGCCGCGCAGTTCGCGGCGTCGGCCACGGTCGACCGGCTGCGCGAGTTCGCCGCTGTCGCCGACCCGCCACCCCTGCGGGCCGTCACGCTCGCGGCGACCGACCCGGCCAACCCCTACGGTGCGGCGCTGGCGTGGCCCGGGCTCGAGGGCGTGAGCCACCGTCCCGGGCGCAAGGCCGGAGGCATCGTCGTGCTCGTCGACGGCGAGCTGACGCTGTACCTCGAGCGCGGCGGGCGCAGTGCCCTGGCATTCAGCGAGGACGAGACGCGTTTGCAGGCCGCGGCGCGCGATCTGGCCGACACCTCCCGTCGACGCCGGCTGGACACCCTCACGGTGGAGCAGGTCAACGGCGAGTTCGTGTACGGCACAGCGGTGGGACGCGCGCTGCGCGAGGCCGGGTTCGTGGAGTCGCCGCGCGGCCTGACGCTGCGCCGCCTCACCGCCGGCGACACTCTTCGAGAGGCCGCGCGTGCCTGAGGGCGACACCGTTCACCGCGCCGCGGCGAAGCTCTCCTCGGCGTTGAAGGGTCGCGCCGTGACCCGCTTCGACATCCGCGTCCCCGGCAGCGCGACGGCCGACCTGCGCGGTGAGACCGTGCACGAGGTCGTCGCCCGAGGCAAGCACCTTCTCGAGCGCATCGGGGCGTACACACTGCACTCGCACCTGAAGATGGAGGGCCGGTGGGACGTCTACCGCCCCGGGGAGCGATGGCGACGCCCGGCCTTCAAGGCGCGCGCGATCGTCGGCGTGACGGGGGCCGAGACCGTCGGCTTCGACCTCGCGATGGTCGAAGTGCTGCCCACGGCGGAGGAAGACCGTGTCGTCGGGCACCTCGGCCCCGATCTCCTGGGGCCCGACTGGAACGAGGCCGAGGCCGTGCGTCGCGTCGCCGCCGACACCCGCCCCGCCCACGTGGCTCTTCTCGATCAGCGCAACGTGGCGGGTTTCGGCAACGTGTACGCCAACGAGCTTCTCTTCGTGCGCGGCGTCCACCCGATGACCCCCGCCGCCGATATCGACGTACCGGCCGCCATCGCCCTGGGTCACCGGATGATCCATGCGAACCTTCCGCGTCCCGAGCGCACCTTCACGGGAGACAATCGTCCCGGGCGACGCATGTGGGTGTACGGACGTGCGGGCGCTCCCTGCCGTCGATGCGGAACGCCCATTCGCGCCTCGGCGCTCGGCGCCACGGCAACGAGCGAGCGCGACGTCTACTGGTGTCCCACCTGTCAGCCCGAGTGAACTGTTTCCGCCTCCGCTGTCAACCCGCCGTCGCCGGACGCCATTGCGTGCGACAACGGTGGAAGACAAATTGGCGCAAGCCGGAAATTCTGTAATCCAACGGGAATCCGCCGGAGCGTCCGCAACGAACAACCATGCACGGGAATGAGTTGGTACCCGAATCGGTTGTCACAGAAGTCGGCTCACCCGAGAGCCGATCGGAGGGGATCGTGGGAAAGAACTACATCGACATCGAAAACGACCACGGCGAGACGCTGCGCTATCGCAAGCACGTCAACGGTCGAGGGCTCGTGGCGCACGGCGCGAAGGTCCACCCGTCGGCACTCGTGGAGAACGGCGCTTACGTCGAACCCGGTGTGCAGATCGCGGCGGGGGTTCGCGTCGGCCGCGGTGCGTGGATCGAGTCGGACGCCGTGATCGGCCCGGAGGCGCGGATCGAGCCGCACGCGCACATCTGCTCGGGTGCCGTGATCGGCGCGGGCGCGCACATCGGCGTCCGCACCCAGGTCGGGACGAATGCGCGCGTCGCGGTCGGTTCGCTGATCGGAGACGACGAGGTCATCAACGACGGGGAAGCCGTCGCCACCGACCGGCGAGGTCTCCGACTGGCCGCGTGAGGCCCCGCGTCGAGGCATCCACAGCCCGCACGTCTCTTCGGAGCGTGCGGGCTTTTCTTGTGCCAGACGAATTGCCCGCCACCCATCGGGCGAATTGTGGCAGCGCCGAGGGTGAATTTGATTCGACGTCGAGGAATTCACGCGCGGTGAATTCATTCGACGTCGAAGAATTCTTCGCCGGTATTTCGACGTCGAAGAATTCGACGGGCGGTCAGGCCAACAGCGTCAGGACGAATCCCACCGCCGGCAGCGTGCCTTGGATCACCGCCGGCCGGAGGTACTTCGCCCCGGACGTCGTGAGCACGAGGGCGGCCGCGACCATCGAGCCCAGCGAGAAGAGCAGCAGCGTCCGTCCCGCGACATCGCCCGTGCCCGCGACCGACCACAGCACGACCCCGATCCCCGCACCGACGGCGAGGAAGAGGTTGTAGAAGCCCTGGTTGTACGCCATCGGACGGGTGATGTCAGCCGCCCCCTGATCGGCGACGCCGAAGCGCTTCCACACCCGAGGCCTCGTCCACAGGACGCTCTCCATCAGGAAGATGACGACGTGCAGCAGGGCGGCGAGCCCCGCGAAGATGAGAGCCAGGATGCCGATCATGCGCTCACGTTAGCCTGGGGTCATGGCGAAGAGCGGCGGAAGCGGTGCCCGCGGGTCCCGCGGGGGTGTACGCCGTCCTCGATCGGGGGCGACCGCGCGCCCCACACGGAAGGCCACACCGAAGCCTTCTCCGACGCCCTCACCGACGCCGGCGGAAGAGCCTCGCACGTTCACTCTCGGTGCGGTCCCGGGAGCGACCCCCGGCAAATGGATCGGTCTCTGGCGCGAACGGATGGCCCACGTCCCCCTGGAACTCCGCGAGATCAGCGTGGCGACGCAGCGCAACGCTCTCGCCGAGGTCGATGCGGCGCTGGTGCGTCTGCCCGTCGAGAACGCCGACGAGCTGCACGTCATCCCCCTCTACGACGAGCTGCCCGTCGTCGTGATGTCGACCCAGTCGGCCCTCACGGCCGCCGACGACGAGGTCACCCTCGCGGATCTCAGCGGCGAGGTCGTGATCGTCCCCGCCGACGACGTGCTGACCGTTCGCATCCCGGATGCCGCCATCCCGGCCTTCGCCCCGCCGGCCGACACCGCCGAGGCGATCGCTACCGTGGCCGCCGGGATCGGGGTGGTGATCGTGCCGATGTCGCTCGCGCGCGCGCATCAGCGTCGCGACGTCGAGTACCGCGTCCTCCGTGACGGTCCGACCTCGACCGTCGCGCTGGCCTGGCCCCGCGACGCGACGACCGACGACGTCGAGACGTTCATCGGGATCGTCCGGGGCCGTACGGCGCGCTCCTCGCGCTGAGAGCGCGCGACGCCCTCAGCGCGTGTTCGTGCGGCGCACCTCGTCGACCGTCGCTCCCCCGCGCAGGCCGCGAGTCCGCGCACGGCGCAGAACGGCCTCGGCGTCGACAGGCGCTCCCTCGACGAGGGCACGCAGATCGACGCGCACCGGCGTGGGCAGACGCTTTCGCTCGCGGTCGCGCCGCGCCGCGGCCGCCGCTTCCGCTTCGTCGACCTCGTCGCCGGCGAGCGTGCGCACCTGTAGCCCGCAGTCCAGATCGGCGGCGGCGGCACGGAGGAGTGTCACGACTTCGCCGAGATTCTCGACGTCGGTGACGAGCAGAGTCGAGCTGGTCATGTCCCCATTGTCGCGGGGAGTCACAGGGAGCGGGGCCGTCGGTACGACACGCATAGAATCCCTGGGTGACCGGTGGCTTCCTCTACGTCTGCGCGCGCCCGCAGCGCGACGCGGCGACGGCGGAATGGGCCTCGTTCCGCGACGGACTCGGCGTCGCCGACGACGACCTCGTCCACCACGACCTCGTGCGCGAGCCCCTCCCCGCAGACCTCGGCCGTTACGCCGGTGTCGTCGTCGGGGGCAGCCCGTTCAACGTCACCGACACGGGCAAGACCGACGCGCAGCTCCGCCTCGAACACGACCTCGAGACCCTGGCATCCGCCGCCCTCACCGGCCGCACGCGCGCGATGTTCACGTGCTTCGGCATCGGCGTCGTGACGCGCCTGCTCGGCGGGGCGGTGACCCTCGACCATCCCGAGGGCACGGGGCCGGCCGAGATCGCGCTCACGGCCGAGGGGATGCGCGACGAACTCTTCGGCATCCTGGACCCCCGGTTCGTAGCCCTCACCGCGCACAAGGAGGGAACGGCCGCCGTGCCGCCGGGGGCGACACTGCTGGCGAGCAACGAGGCCTGCCCCGTGCAGGCCTACCGGGCGGGCGTCTCGCTGTGGGCGACCCAGTTCCACCCCGAACCCACCGCCGACGCGTTCGTGGCCCGCATGACCGTGTACCGCGCCGCGGGGTACTTCGACGCCGACGCCTTCGACGAGGTCGCAGCGCACGTGCGCACCGCCTCGGTCGAGCAGCCGACCCTGCTGCTGCGCACCTTCGCCGCGCAAGCGCTCGCCGCCTGAGCGGGCGATCGCTCCCGTCGGGTGCCCGAACCTCCGCGCCGTGTCAAGCCGCCGCGCGAAGTGTCTAGCTTTTCTAGTGTTCTCACTATGAACGCGAGAGATCACGCAACCACCACGGCGCGAGGCTCGGACCTCGCGCGGCAGATCGTCGTCCTGTCGGCGGTGTCGTTCATGCTCATCGCCGCCGTCATCGGGTCGGGCGCCTTCGGCAACACCGCCGTCGAAGACCAGCAGGGCGGGGCCCTCGACACCGACGGGTCGTACCTCGCCCCGGCCGGCCCGGCGTTCTCGATCTGGTCGGTCATCTACCTGGGCCTGATCGCCTACGCGGTGTGGCAGGCGCTGCCCCGACAGCGCGCCTCGGCTCGCCAGCGAGCGATGGGCTGGCCGATCGCCGTCACCATGGTCCTGAACGGTCTGTGGCTCGTCGCCGCCCGATTCGGCACGCTCTTCCTCACCGTGGTGGTGATCGTCCTGCTGCTGGCCGCCCTGGGCTGGGCGTTCCGCACGGCCGTCGTCACGCGCGACCCGCGCGGCGGCGTCGTCGACTCCGTCCTGATCGACGGCGTCACGGGGCTGCACCTGGGGTGGGTGACGCTGGCCACGGTCGCCAACACCGCGGCGTGGCTCACGACGGTCGTTCCGCCGTCGTGGGAGGACGCGGCCGACGCCATCGGCGTCGCCGTGCTCGTCGTCGTCGCGCTCATCGGCCTCGCGATCGCGTGGCGCAGCGATTGGCGCGTCGCTCCGGCTCTCGCGCTGGCGTGGGGTCTTTCGTGGCTCGCGGTCGAGCGACTGACCGGCGAGCCGACCAGCACGCCGATCGCGATCGCCGCGGTGATCGTCGCTCTCGTGGTGCTGCTGCCCCCGCTGGCCGTCTCCGGCCTGCGCCTGATCCGCCCCTCCATCGACTGACCGGCCGAACCGCCTCCCGCCTGCCGAAGACAAGCGACGCCCCGCCCGACCCGAAGGTCCGGCGGGGCGTTCGCGTCGTTCGTCAGAGCGCGCGAGCGGCGATGGCGCTTCCCCCGGCCGGCACCGTGAGGGTGGCATCCTCCAGAACGACGCCGTCGACGGTCGCGAGCAGGACCCCCGCCTCGGATGCGACGGGCACCGACGCCTCGGCATCCGAGAGGTTCACCACGACGACGAGGTCTCGGCGCCGCAACTCGTACACGCGTCCGCCCACGGCCTCGACGGTGCGCGCCGCGAGCCCCTCGCGCGAGGGGTCGGTGAGTTCGGGCCGCGCGCGGCGGAGCTTCGCCAACTCGCGGTAGAGCCCGAGCAGCTCGGCGTGCCCATCCGTGTCGGGCTCGGACCAGTCGAGCTTCGAGCGCTCGAACGTCTCGGGGTCCTGAGGGTCGGGGACGACCGACTCGTCCCAGCCCATCTTCTCGAACTCCGCGACACGACCCTTGGCCGTCGCCTCGCCGAGCTCCGGCTCGGGGTGCGACGTGAAGAACTGCCACGGGGTCTTCGCCCCCCACTCCTCGCCCATGAAGAGCATGGGCGTGCCGGGGGCGGTGAGTGTCAGTACGGCCGCGGCGGCGAGACGGTCGAACGACAGCCCCTGCGACAGGCGGTCGCCGGCGGCGCGGTTGCCGATCTGGTCGTGGTCCTGCGCGAAAGTCACCAGACGCCACGTGGGCACCGCGTCGGGGATGGGGTGCCCGTGCGTGCGCTCGCGGAACGACGAATAGGTGCCGTCGTGGAAGAACCCGCCCACCGACACCTTCTCGAACGCCTCGGGATCCGCGAAGTCTTCGTAGTACCCGATGGTCTCGCCGGTGAGGGCGACGTGGGCGGTGTGATGCCAGTCGTCCGACCACTGGGCGGTGAGGCCGTAGCCCCCGGCCTCGCGCGGCAGGATGAGCTTCGGGTCGTTCATGTCCGACTCGGCGATCGTGGTCAGCGGGATGCCGCGGTGCGCCGACAGGGCGTCGGTGCGCTCGGCGATCTCCTGCAGCACGTGCACCGGGCGATCGTCGAGCAGGGCGTGCACGGCATCCAGGCGGAGTCCGTCCACGTGGTAGTCGCGCATCCACATCAGCGCGTTCTCGACGATGTACGCGCGCACGGCGTCCTCGTCGAGGTTGACCGAGTCGCCCCACGTGTTGCGGCTGCCCTCGCGCAGGTACGGGCCGAACTCGGGCAGGTAGTTGCCCGACGGGCCGAGGTGGTTGTAGACCACGTCCTGCACGACGGCGAGCCCTGCGGCGTGAGCGGCGTCGACGAAGCGCTGGTACGCGGCGGGCCCGCCGTACGCCTCGTGCACCGTGTACCAGAGGACGCCGTCGTAGCCCCAGTTCCACGTGCCGTTGAAGCCGTTGACCGGCAGCAGCTCGACGTGGGTGACGCCGAGGTCGACGAGGTGGTCGAGGCGTTCGATCGCGGCATCCAGGGTGCCCTCGGGCGTGAACGTGCCGAGGTGCAGCTCGTAGATGAGGCCGCCCGCGAGCTGGCGCCCGGTCCAGGCGGCATCCGTCCAGGTGAAGGTCGACGGGTCGAACCACGCGGATGCCTCATGCACGCCGGAGGGCTGCCGTCGCGATCGCGGGTCGGGGCGCAGGTCGTCGCCATCGCCGAGGACGAAGCCGTAGCGCTCCCCGTCGGTCAGGTGCACGTCCGCGCGCCACCACCCACCGGTGCCCGCGACGAGTTCGACGTCTTCGACGACGCTCTCGCCGCTCTCGTCCAGCCGCCGCAGTCGCACCCGGTCGGCCTTGGGTGCCCATAGCTCCATGCTCATCGCATCCTCTTCCTTCGTTCTCACGCGCGAGTCGCCAGAATTTGTCGCCTCAGGCCAGCCGCAGGCGACAAATCGTGGCGACTCGCGCGGGTGGACACGGCCTCAGGGACAGGCCGGTTCGTCGACCAGCAGCGCCACGGGCAGATCCTGCAGCAGGTCCGACAGCAGCACCGGGCCGCCGGGGAAACGGCGCCCCGTCAGCACGTCGACGGCGGGCACGGCGGGACGCAGCAGCACGGTGTCGCGCCATCCCCCGGCCGCGCGCAGACCGTGCGGCAGGCGCGTCGCGACCGCCGAGACGCCGCCGCGGTCGAACGCGACGACATGGTCGGATGCCAGCCCCGCGGCCTCGAGCGGACGGTACAGCGAGAAGCGCTCGGGGCAGTCGCGCCGCACGCGCAGCGCACGCGACGTGACGAGGAGCTTCGCGCGACCGCTCTCGTCCACGGTCGGGGTGTCCGCACCGTCGGCGTCGATCTCCGCGAGCAGACGCGCCCGTTCGCCGAAGTCGACGGCGCGGCGGTTGTCGGGGTCGACGAGCGACTGCTCCCACAGCTCCGAGCCCTGGTAGACGTCCGGCACGCCGGGGCCGGCGATCTGCAGCAGCTTCGCCGCCAGGCCGTTCGACCAGCCGTCGCCGGCGATCTCATCCACGAAGGCCCGGACACGCGCCGCGGCGGGACCGGTGGCGGCATCGACCACCGCGTGCATGCGCTCCTCGAACGCCTCGTCCTGCTCCCACCAGCCGGTGACCTCGGAGGCCTCGCGTGCGGCCTTCTCGGCATACGCGTGGAGACGTTCGCGGTACTCCGCCAGCCCGTCGGAGGTGGATGCCGAAGCCGGCCACGCGCCGACGATCGCCTGCCACAGCAGCGCGTCGAACGGACCGTGCCCGGTGGAGGCGATGCCGCGGAACTCCTCGAGCACCTCGCCCCACCGCTCCGGGATCTCGGCGAGCACCGCGATGCGCGCGCGGGTGTCCTCGCCGCGCTTGGTGTCGTGCGTCGACAGCGTCGTCATGGCCGTGGGCCACGACGCCTGACGACCGGCCTGAGCAGCGTGGAATCCGGGCACGTCGAGCGAGAACTGCCCCGGGTCGCCGCCGACCTCGGTGAGCGAACCGAGACGCGTGAAGCGGTAGAACGCGGTGTCCTCCACGCCCTTGGCCATGACCGGGCCCGTGGTCTGCTGGAAGCGCCACGCGATCTCGAGGTCGGTGTCGGCGAGGACCGGGACCAGTTTCTCGATGACGTCACCGAGTTCGGGGCGGCGGACCTCCGCCTCGCCCGCGGCGGCGTCGAGGTGCCGACGGCCGGCGGGGAGGTAGGACCGGTACACGGGGAAGCACGCGAGGATCTCGGCGAGCGCGTCCTGCAGCGCCTCCGCGTCGAACTCCTCGCGCAGCGCCGCGGGCAGCCCGCGCACGATGCGCCGGATCTCGGACACCTGGATCGTGTCGGCGATGCGCCGCTTGGTGTCGTGGATGAGGTCGTGCCATCCGGTCAGCTCGGGCAGATCGCTCTCGCGGCGAAGGCGGGCATCGAGTCCGTCCAGCGCGGCTTCGCCCGCGGGGTCGGTGAGCACGCGGTCGATCTCGGCGAGCGCGTCGTAGCCGGTCGTCCCCGCGGTCTTCCACCACGAGGGCAGGGCTTCGCCGTGCTCGAGGATCTTCTCCACGAGCACGTAGCCCGCCTCGGGTCCGCCGGCCTCGGTGAGCGCCGCGGACAGGAGGTCGAGGTACCCGCCGGGGTCGACGAGCCCGTCCGGATGGTCGACGCGCAGACCGTCGGCGAGGCCCTCGCGTACCCAGCGGAGGATCTCGGCGTGCGTGGCCTCGAACACCTCGGGCCGCTCGACCCGCACGCCGGCGAGGGTCGTGACGGCGAAGAAGCGACGGTAGTTCAGGTCGGCGGCCTCGTCCTGCCAGAACCGCAGCTCGAAGTTCTGCGCCTCGAGCACGGCAGCGACGGCAGCGCGAGAGCCCGCGGCAGCGGCATCCGTCCCCGTCCCCGGAGCGACCGGGAACACGTGGTCGTAGTAGCGGATGAGACCGTCGGGGGCGTCGGGGGCGGGGGTCGGGTCGTACGAGATCTCGTCGATCACCTCGGCGAGGTCGGCACCGAGCACGGGCACCCGCACCTTGCCGTCGCCGAACTCCCAGTCGATGTCGAAAGCGTCGGCGTGCGCGGACGATCGCCCTTGCCGCAGCACGTCCCACCACCACGCGTTCGCGCGGGGGTCCGAGACGCCCATGTGATTGGGCACGATGTCGATCAGGATGCCGAGTCCCTGCGCGCGCGCCGCGTCGGCGAACCGTGCCAGCCCTTCGGCGCCGCCCCGCGCGGGGTCGACACGCGTGACATCGACGACGTCGTAGCCGTGATCCGAACCCGGCGTCGCCTCGAGAAGAGGCGACAGGTACGCCCACGACACCCCGAGGTCACGGAGATAGCCCGTGACCTCGGCGGCGGTGTCGAGGGGGAAGGATTCGCGGATCTGCAGGCGGTAGGTCGAAAGCGGATGCCGCATTCTGGATCAGAGCTCCGGTTTGGGTGCCTGCCCGGGCAGGTCGTCGGTGGCGGTGATGGCGATCTGCGCGGTGAGCGAGGCGGCGACGGTGTGGTCGACCTCGGGCTCGGGCAGGTGGTGCTCGCGCAGCACGATGAGCGACTTCGGCTCGAGCTTCAGCGCCTCGCCGGGCGCGATCGGCTCGGTGTTGGCGCGCTCGCCCGCGGTGTCGACGTACACGTCCCACTCGGGCGAGTACTGGATCGCCGGCACGTGGAAGTCGACGGCCTCGTCGCCGGCGTTGAACAGCACCAGGAAGTGGTCGTCGCTGATCGTCTCGCCGCGACGGTCGCGCTCACGGATGCCCTGGCCGTTGAGGAACACGCCCACCGCGCGACCGAAGCCGGAGTCCCAGTCCTCGGGCTGCATGAGGGTGCCGTCGGGACGCAGCCACACCACGTCGGGGAGGTTGTCGCCCTCCTCCATCTTGACGGGCCGGCCGTCGAAGAACCGGCTGCGGCGGAAGGTGGGGTGCTCCTTGCGGAGGCGCGCGAGGGCCGCGGTGAACTCCACGAGCGGGTGGTCGATGCTCGACCAGTCGACCCACGTGATCTCGTTGTCCTGTGCGTAGCCGTTGTTGTTCCCGCCCTGGGTGCGGCCGAGTTCGTCGCCGTGCAGCAGCATCGGCACGCCCTGGCTCAGCAGCAGCGTCGCGATGAAGTTGCGCTGCTGCTGCGCACGCCGCGTGAGGACCTCGGGGTCGTCCGTCGGACCCTCCACGCCCATGTTGCTGGAGCGGTTGTGCGATTCTCCGTCGTTGTTGTCCTCGCCGTTGGCGTCGTTGTGCTTCTCGTTGTACGAAACGAGGTCGCGCAGGGTGAAGCCGTCGTGGGCGGTGACGAAGTTGATGGATGCCACGGGCCGCCGGCCGGAGTGCTCGTACAGGTCGGCCGAACCCGTCAGACGCGACGCGAACTCGCCGAGCGCCTGCGGCTCGCCGCGCCAGAAGTCGCGCACGGTGTCGCGGTACTTGCCGTTCCATTCCGTCCACTGGGGCGGGAAGTTGCCGACCTGGTACCCACCGGGGCCGACGTCCCACGGCTCGGCGATGAGCTTGACCTGCGAGACCACCGGGTCCTGCTGGACGAGCTCGAAGAAGGTCGCGAGCCGGTCGACGTCGTAGAACTCCCGCGCCAGGGTGGATGCCAGGTCGAAGCGGAAGCCGTCGACGTGCATGTCGAGCACCCAGTACCGCAGCGAGTCCATGATGAGCTGCAGCGCGTGCGGGTTGCCGACGTTCAGGCTGTTCCCGGTGCCCGTGTAGTCGGTGTAGTACCGCTTGTCGTCGTCTTCGAGACGGTAGTAGGCCTCGTTGTCGATGCCGCGCATCGACAGGGTGGGGCCCATGTGGTTGCCCTCGGCGGTGTGGTTGTAGACCACGTCGAGGATGACCTCGATGCCCGCCGCGTGAAGCGCCTTGACCATGGCCTTGAACTCCTGCACCTGCTGACCGTGGTCACCGGTCGAGGAGTAGGTGTTCTGGGGCGCCAGGAACGCGATGGTGTTGTACCCCCAGTAGTTCGACAGCCCCTTCTCTTCGAGGGTGGAGTCGTTGACGAACTGGTGCACCGGCATGAGTTCGATCGCCGTCACGCCGAGCTTGCGGAGGTGGTCGATGATGGCGGGGTGCGCGATACCCGCGTAGGTTCCGCGCAGCTCCTCGGGAACGTCCGGGTGCAGCTGCGTGAGCCCCTTCACGTGCGCTTCGTAGATGAAGCTCTCGGCGTAGGGCGTCTTGGGGTGACGGTCACCGGTCCAGTCGAAGAACGGGTTGATGACCACGCCCTTCATCATGTGGGCGGCGGAGTCCTCGTCGTTGAACGAGTCCGGGTCGCCGAACTCGTAGCTGAAGACCGGCTGACCCCAGTCGATCTGCCCCTCGACGGCCTTGGCGTAGGGGTCGAGGAGGAGCTTGCTGGGGTTGAACCGCTGACCGTTCGCGGGGTCGTACGGGCCGTGGACGCGGTACCCGTAGCGCTGTCCCGGCTGGATGTTCGGGAGGTACGCGTGCCACACGAACGCATCGACGTCCACGAGCTCGACGCACGTCTCCGTCCCGTCCTCGTCGAACAGGCAGAGCTCGACGCGCTCGGCGCCCTCGCTGAACAGGGCGAAGTTCGTCCCATTGCCGTCATACGTGGCCCCGAGGGGATAACTGGATCCTGGCCATACCTGTTGCACGTCGCTCACGATAGACCAGCAAAGTTTCCGCCCGATACGGGGGCACCGTCGTTGACAGCACCCCCCGCGGGCACTATGCGCGCTCGGGCGGGTTCTGCAGCAGATCGATGCGTTCGTCGAGGTACCGAGCGAGCGGCACATAACCGCCCTGCGCGCTCCACCGCACGGCGGGCTCGTCACCGCGCAGGACGAGAACCGCACCGCCGGTCTCGGTCCCGGTGGGATCGAGGGGATGCCACCCGATGTGCACCGTCTCGCCCTCCGGTACCCCGCCCCGATGGGCGGCGGCGGCGAGCTCGGCGCGGCGCCGCTGGGATTCGGCGGCGAACCCCCGTCGGACCTCGGCATGCGAGCGGACGATCTCGCCCGTGGCCAGGATCGAGTCTTCGGTGAGCAGGAGCACACCGAGGTGCCACGCCCGGCCGCGCTCCACGATGCGAGGAGCGCGAGGGATGCCGAAGAACCGGCGTCCCTCCTGCAGCTCGCCGAGCCGTTCTCGAGGCGCATCGACGAGACGTCGACGCGCCGCGTCCAGCAGATCGGCCGTGCGGGCGGCTCCCGCCGCGGTCACGGAGTCGCCTCGTCCAGAGCCGACCGGGCCTGCTCGAGGGTGCGCTCCGCGGCGGTCGCGTCCGCGCGCGCGGATGCCGTCTGCGCCTCGGCGGCCTCGACGGCGGTGTCCGCGGCATCGGCGTCCCGCTCGACGCGCGCAAGTTCGGCCCGCAGAGCATCGACACGCTCTCTCACCCGGTCGGCCTTCTCGCGCGCGGTGGTCTCGCGCGCGCGAGCCGCCGAGAGGGCGCGCTCGGCGTCGGAGCGCGCGCGTTCGGCGTCCCGCACGGCGCGCTCAGCGGCCTTGCGGGCGCGGCGCTGCGCGAGGTCGTCCCGCTCGGGAGGAGCGTCCGCCACCGTCGGGCGGTCCGGCACCGACCCGGCCACCGCTCGCGACGGGTCGGTGTCGTCCGCGAGGTCGATCGGGACGATCAGACGCCCCGTCAGCACGAGGGCGGCGGCATCGGGGTCGATGACCGCGGCGTTGATGGTCTTCTCCACCGCGTCCCGCATGGCCGGGCTCAACGGCGAGTCGGCCTCCGCGGCGAGGTCGGCCGCGCGTCGCGCGAGAGCCGCCACCAGCTGTCGGCGCTGGCGCCCGAGGCGCGTCAGCTCGGCGGCATCCGCGTCGTCCTGAGCCTCGCGCAGTGCGTGCGACAGTTCGACGGCCTCGGCCAGCTGCCCGTCGCGCGCCAGCAGGTTGACCGCCCACGCCGCGAGGGTGGGCTTGCGCAGCTTCGCGATGCGGCGCCCGGCCGCACCGCCCACCTCCTCGGCACGGGCGTTGCGCGCCGCGGTGAACTGCGCCGGGGGAAGGGCGAGCAGGTCGGCCGCCACCTCGTCGAGGAGGGTCGCCGCGTCGCTCATCCCTCCATTGTGGCCCGCGGAATCACAGCGGGACCACCCCGGGCCGCGGCCCGCGGATCTGTCGGTGCAGGCGCTCCATGCGCGCGTCGAGCTCCGCCGCGGTGTCGGCGGCATCCTTCAGTTCGGCGAGGAGATCTTCGGGCACGAGCCGGTCGTACTTGTAGTAGATCTTGTGCTCGAGACTCGCCCAGAAATCCATCGCGATCGTGCGGAACTGCACCTCGACGGGCACGTCGACGCGACCTGTCGACAAGTAGACGGGCACCTCGACGATGACGTGCAGGCTCTTGTACCCGTTCGCCTTCGGGCGGGCGATGTAGTCCTTCACATCGCGCACGGTGATGTCGTCCTGCTGGGTCAACAGCCGCGAGAGGCGGTACGCGTCGTCGACGAAACTGCACGTGATCCGGATGCCGGCGATGTCGGTGATCGCGCTACGGATGGCGTCGAAGTCGGGCTCGATCCCCTTGCGGCGCACTTTGTCGACCAGGCTGTCCGGCGACTTCACGCGGCTGGAGACGTGCTCGATCGGGTTGTAGGCGTGCATCTCCTGGAACTCCTCGCGGAGGATCGAGATCTTCGTCTCGACCTCGGCGAGACCGAAGCGGTACTCCATGAGGAAGCGCTGGAACTCGTCGCGCAGCGCACGCAGGGACGCACCGGACACCGTGATCTGCTGCTCGTCCAGCGGGTCGGACATGGCCCCGACGGTACCGATCGCGCCTACGAGGGCGCTGAGAGCTCACCCGCTCTGCGGAGTGGCATCCCGGGGGATGAGCTCGCCGTCCACCACGTCGATCGCCGTGAGCTGAGCGAAGATCTCGGGGAGCTCGCCCGGGTCGTCAGGGTCGGGAACAGAGGGGAGGCGGGGGTCGCGCACGGTGGCATCCTTCCGTGGTTGCCCCCACGATCGCAGAGCGGCAGGGCGCAGCGGGTGGCCTTGACACCCCGCTGCCGGACGCTTAGCCCCCGGGTGAACCGCCGGTATCGTGGTGGGCATGGGCACGATCTTCTACGGCGGAGGCGGCACGTCGGTCCACATCGAGGACCGCGCGCTGGCACACCTCAAGGTCGTCATCTCGACGAAGCTGCGTCGCGGCGAGAGCTTCACGCTCTCGTGGCAGCACCCCGAAGACCAGCCGCGGGGGCGCAGCACGCTGTGGCTGCATCCGGCGATCCCGCTCCGCTTCGTGTTCGACGAAGCCGAGCCCACCACCCTCAGCCGCGAGTGGATCGAACGCCTCGCGGAGTCGGCGAACTCATCGGGCGGCATCATGCTCGTGCCCGAGGACGTGGCGCCCGCCGAAGAAGCGCCCCGGCGCTGAGGTCAGCCCTCTTCGACGAGGGTGTCCTCCGAAGGTTCGGGCGTGATCGACAGGCCATTGGGACCGGATGCCGCGAGCATGAGGTCTTCCACCCAGACCCGGTTGATCCGCGGCTGACGGCTGCCGTAGAAGTGGAACTGGATCGGCACCGACGGGTGCATCCAGAAGCTGCGGCGACCGCTTCCGTCTCCGACCTCGACGTCGAACATGAACGACTCGGAGCGGCGCAGCTTGTTCATGACCACGATTCGCAGGTGCGCCAGCGTGCGGTCATCGATGTCGACGGCGTTCGCGACGGTGTCGTAGATGAATCGGCCCATGACAGGGAGCCTATCCGAGAGCGGTGTCCTGCCGCTGTGCGGTGCCACGTCACGGTCCTCGGAATCAACCCCCGGCGGAACGGCCCGACCCGCCGATACCGTGAAGCAGTGGGAACGCTCTACTACGGGGACATTGCGACCCCCATCGAGATCGAGGATCGTGCGCTTGCGCACGTGAAAGTCGTCATCGCGACCAAGCTCCGGCGCGGGGAGAGCTTCACGCTTTCCTGGACGCATGGGCCGGGTCAAGAGGTCGGTCGCAGCACGGTGTGGCTGCACCCCTCGATCCCCCTGCGTTTCGTCTTCGACGACCCCGAGCCGGCGCTGCTCAGCCGCGCGTGGGTGGAGGAACTGGCGAACTCCGCCAACTCCTCCGGCGGGTTGCTCCTCGTCCCCGAGCCGGGGACCGAGGAATCGAGCGCCTGAGTCAGGCGCTGCGCTGATCGAGGATCTCGCGCGCGCCCTCTTCGACGGCCGTGGGGATGACCAGTGGCCGCCCGGCCGAGAAAGCCTCCCACTCACGCAGCACGACGGTTTCGACATGCGCGGGGTCTTCGCCGGGGTAGTCACGACGCAAGCGCGAGACGACGGAGCGGAGGGATGCCACCGGCACACCATCGACCGCGTGGACGGCGTCGACGGCGGTCACGCGAGTGCGCGGCTCAATGGCGTTGTCGTCCATGCCCTCATGGTTTCACGGACCGAACACTATTCCTAATACTCAGAATTAAACTAGGCTTCCTAGTTTCTTATGCGGCGCGGGTATCCGTCACAGGGCCGCGTCGGCGTCGACCGGAACGCCCGCCCCTTCGGGGTGGGGGTCGACCTGGTCGACGGCATCCTGCAGACGCGCCAGGCAGGCGATCACCGTCGCGCACTCCTCGGGCGTCATGTCGACCACGGCCGCCATCATGCGGGAATGCATCGAACCGAGCGTCGCGCGCACCTCGGCATCGCTGGCCTCCGTGGCGACCACGTGGATGCTGCGACGGTCGGTGGGGTGGGGCACGCGCGTGACGTGGCCGGACTTCTCCAGGCGATCGATGATGGCGGTGGTCGACGCCGTCGAGACGCCGAGGTAGCGCGTCAGTTCGCTCGGTGAGACCAACCGGCCCTGGCCGGTGGCCCGGAGGAGATAGCGCAGAACGAGCAGCTCGTTCTCGCCCATCGACATCGATTCGCGCGTGCGACGCCGCATCGCCACCTCTGCCGCGCGGTACACGCGGAAGGCCTGCAGCACCTCGACGGCACGTCGACGGCGGTCTTCCTCGGTCACGCCGTACCAGTAGCGCGACGAATGCGAGCCGTTCTCCACCTCGGCATCCTATGTCAGAGAGGCACGAAGAGGCCCCTGTCTGTACGCGTGCCTGACAGGTACGATGGTGAATATATCGGAAATCTACTTGATCGAGACAAGAGATACACGGAACACGAGATATCCCGTCCGGGGGTGACGAAGCGAATGACCACCGAGCACGACGTGGTGAAGGCGATCGACAACCTTTCCGAATCGGGCGCCGCATCCGAGCGCATCGCTCTGCAGTCACTGGGCATCGGCCCCAACGACGCCAAGGTTCTGCGCTTCCTGCTCGACCGTGATCACAGCGGGGAGCAGGTGACTCCCCGCCTCCTCGCGGAAATGCTGGGGATCTCGTCTGCGGCCACCACCGCCCTCATCGACCGCCTCGCCGACGCCGGCTGGGTGGAGCGCATCCCCTTCCCGGGGGACCGTCGTTCCATCGTGGTGCGCGCCACGATCGACGAATCCTCGCCGGCGCGACGCCTGCTGTCCGTGCGCCGGGCGTCGGTGGCCGCGGCCGCGGCCCAGTTGGGCGCCCCCGAGCGCCGCGTCGTGAGGGAGTTCCTCGATGAGGTCGCCCGGGTCGAGACGCGAGAGATCGCCCGGCTCCGCCCCCGCGAGCAAGAAGCCCGCCCCGCCTGACCGGCGGGACGGGCGTCCGCTCATCCGTTCGTGCGGCCGGTCTCCTGCTGCAGGCGCTCGATCTGCTCGGACGCCTCCGCCTTGGTCAGATCGGCGGGGATCTCCTCCCCCGCCTCGCGGGCGAGAGTGTCGATGTAGCTGCGCTGCGGCGCGGTCATCGGCTCGTCGCCGGTGACCCAGTCGGACGGGTCCTTCTCCGCCGGGTTGGCTCCCTCACGGGGTGCGCCGAGAGTCTCTTCTTCGTGGTCACGAGGGGCATCGGTCATGGCGCCAGGCTAGGCGTCGGGTCATGGCGCTCCACCGGGATTGACAGGTGCGCTCGACGAGTGCGGCATCCTGGTGTGATGCCCGAGGACGACCGCCCCGCCCACGTCGAGGTGGAGACCTTCCGACAGGGAACCGCCCAGACGAGAGTGACGATCGTGTCGACGGGAGCCGCGAGAGACCGGGCCTTCGTCCTGATCGCCGGCATCGGCGTCGCCGCGAGCTACTTCGAGTTCCTCGCGCCCCTGCTCGCGGAGCACGGCGACGTCTACGCGCTGGATCTGCCCGGATTCGCCGGGATGCCGCCCTCCGGAGACGAACCGACCGCGGCATTCTTCGCCGACCAGGTCGAGGGCGTCCTGGAGAGGTATCGGTTGGAGAACCCCGTGCTCCTCGGCCACTCGATGGGAACCCAGGTGGTGACGGAGGTCCTCGCCCGTCGCGGCGACCTCACGCACGCGGTGCTGGTGAGCCCCGTCGTCGACGAGGCCGAGGCGTCGGCCCTCGTGCAGGCAGTGCGCTTCGTCCAATCGACGGCACGGGAATCACTGCACATCGCGGTGATGGCGGCCTCGGCCTACCTGTTGTGCGGTTTCCTGTACTTTTTCGAGGTGCTGCCCCACATGCTCCGCTACCGCATCTCGGACCGCATCGGCGCGGCTCGCGCGCACCTCCTCCTGATCCGGGGCGAGTACGATCGCCCGTCACCTCGGCGGCTGCACTCCCGCCTCGCGGCTCGCGCGCGAGACGCCCGCCGATGGGAGATCCGCGGAGCCGCCCACTCCATCGTGAACGGGCACGCCGTCGGCGTCGCCCGCCTCGTGATGCGCCACCTCGACGACGAGCTGCCCGCTCGGGGGCGCCTGTCGGCCGCCGAAGCGCGCGTGCCCCCCGCGCGTCACACGGACGTGCGGATGATCCTGGATGCCACCGCCAGCCGCATCGCGGAGTGGGTCAGCGCCCTGCGCCGCGACGAGCGCGGGGTCGAGCGGGCCAAGGCCCGGCACGCCCGGCTGCTATGGCGTGCGTACGTGTCGCGACGCTGACCGCCGCGGGCTACCCGCCGCCGACACGGTGATCAAGCCCGTGACCGCGGACACGCTCATTCGCGACGATGGGGAAATGGCTTCCCTCGTTCGCCCGCGGTGGAGAGAGGCGGCGTCCGCCGACCGCCTCCTTCTCGCTTTCAAGACGGCGGGCGCCGCGGCGCTCGCCTGGTACCTGGCCCCGCTGGTCCCCTTCGCGCAGAACGAGTACTCCTATTACGCCCCGCTGGGCGTGCTGGTGAGCATGTACCCGACGATCGCCCGATCGGCGTTCAGCGGGCTGCAGACCCTCATCGGTCTCGCCGTCGGTATCGGTCTCGGTCTCGGGGCCCAGGCGCTCGTGGGCATCGGGATGCCGCGGATCATCGCGGTGGCGGCGGTCGTCGGCTTGGGCGTGCTCCTGGCGGGTCTCCGCTCGCTCGGGTCCGGCCGGGAGTGGGTGGCGATCGCGGGCCTCTTCGTCCTCCTCCTGGGCGGGGCCGATCCCGACGGCTACTCGTCGTCGTATCTCATCACCGTGGCATTCGGCGTTCTCGTCGGCGTCGTGGTCAACCTCGTCGTCATCCCGCCCCTTCACCTCCGCCAGGCGGAGGATCGACTGGTGGCGCTTCGCGCGGGCCTCGGCGACGCACTGCGCGAGATGGCCGACGCGCTCGCCGGACATGCCTTCGACCCCGAGCCCGCCCGTGCGGCCGCCACGCGGCTCGCAGACGCGCTCGCCGACGTGCGGGAAGAGGTCGAGCTGGCCGACGAGAGTCGCCGGTACAACCCGCGGGGTCGCCGATCGAGCCTGCCGCGCGATGCGCATCAGCGACGCCTGGAGGCCCTGGCCGTCGCCGCCGAGGCCACCCGTGAGCTGACCGCCGCGGTGGCAGAGCTCACCGAAGCCGATGACGTCGACGAGCGGCTGCCCACCGACGTCCGGCACTCGCTGGCGACGACGATCCGAGCGGTCGCCGGCATGGTCTCCGACCGCGCGGGGACCGACACCGCCGCGCTCCGGCTGGACGATGCCGATGCCGCGCTCGACGACTACGTCGCCCGCGTGAGCAGGATGGGCGTCGAGAACAGCGAGGACCGCGCGGTGACCCTCGATCGCTGGGATGCGGGCGTCATCCTGCGGCGGGTCATTGATGCCTGCCGCCCGCTCGCGGAGAGAGCGGAGGACCGCCCGCGGGGCTGACCGCCTCGCGCGGAGGCCGTCACGCCGTCGGCGTGACCGCGTCCAGCGCCCGCGCGACGGCGACCTCGGCCGCGATCCGCGCCGCCGCCGGGACCGCGGCGAGAAAGCCCCCGACGAACGTGTCGCCGAGGCCGATCGTCGTCGGGCGGGCGACATCCACGACGTAGCCGGCGACGCCGGCGGACGGCATCCGCCGTTCGACCTCGGCGACCACGACCGCGCCGACCGGGTGGCGCGGCAGCCGCGCGGTGTCGTCGAGGTCGGCGGGTGTGCAGCCATCGCCGACGCGGTAGCGCGTCGCGGCGGTGCGGACCGCGCTCTCCAGGCTCGCACGATGCCGGCCGGCGGCGGGTCCGACCGCGACAGCCCAGCACGCGGTGTGCACGACCAGGGCCGGCACCGGAATGAGGGCGTGCACCTCGGCGAGCGCGGCGATCACATCCTCCGGCGCGAGCAGGTCGACCGGGCGCCCCAAGTACTCCTGCAGCTCGTCCTCGTTCATGCCGTAGACGTCGATCCGATCGAGCAGCCGCCGGCGCACGTCTGCCGCGAACGAGCGGTGGTAGAACCCCGCGTCCTCGTAGTAGACGAGGGCTTCGCGTGGCAGGCGCTGCATCGCCGCGACGAGGTCGTCGAGACGCCGATCGAGCAGGGCGGCATCCTGCATCGTGTTGAATCCCGAGATCAGGAACGCCGCCGCCCCGGCGAGGGCGTCCCCGAGGCCGTCGGCGATCGCCATCTCGCGGTTCGGTGCGTCGTTGGCGAGGATGACGCGGTTGGCCGCGGGGGCCGTCACCGTCGTGTCCGCGAGCGCGACGGTCGTGCCCGCCGGGTACTGGACGATGAGGTGAGGGTCGAGCGTGTCGCGGGTGGCGGAGGACACCACCCGCATCGAGCGGGGAAGGAGGCGCCGCACGGTGTCGTCGATGCTCACCAGGTGCTGGACGGTGGGCACACCGATCCGGTCCAACGCGATCCCGGCGCGCACCCCCGTTCCGCCGAGCGTCACCGCGGTGTCGAAGCGGGCGGCGAAGCGCTCGATGATCTCCGAGCTCAGGACGAACCGCTCGCCTCCCCCGCCGGTGGCGAGGAAGGCGAGCACGGTCACCACGAGCGCCCGCTCGTCGATGATCGGCGTCGTGCTGTTCAGTTCGTCGCGGTGGATTTCGTACTCCGCCGCGAGGGCGCTGAGCACGGCGGCATCCCACCGGATCTCGTAATCGACGGTTCCGCCGAGCCCGAGGACGAGGTCTTCAGCCATGACGGCGATCCTCCCCGATCAGTAGAGGCCGGCCTTACCGGCGGCGCCGAACAGGTCGATCTTCTCCGCCGCCGTGACCTTCATCGCGGCGATGGGCTCCGGCTGGATCGCGTTCGGCTCGCGGAGGCGCCGGTCGGTGCCGAGCACCTCGCGCATCCGGTCGTGGTACGCGACCTTGATGTCGCTGGAGATGTTGATCTTGTTCACGCCCAGTTCGACGGCACGGCGCAGCTCGGCGTCGGGGTTGCTCGAACCCCCGTGCAGCACGAGCGGGATGCCGACGGCGGCCTTGATCTCCTCGAGCAGGTCGTGCCGCAGCTCGGGGTTCTTGTCGGCCGGGTAGAGGCCGTGCGAGGTGCCGATGGCGATCGCGAGGCTGTCGACCCCGGTCTGCTCGACGAAGCGCACCGCGTCTTCCACGTTGGTGTAGATGATCTCGGCCGCGCCGGACTCGCCGTAGCTGTCGTTCGCCCCGATCGTGCCGAGTTCGCCCTCGACCTGGATGCCGGCGGCGTGCGCCGCTTCGACGACCTTGCGCGTGAGGGCCACGTTCTGCTCGAAAGGCTCGAGAGACGCGTCGATCATCACCGAGGTGAAGCCCGAGTGGATCGCGGTGATCATCTGGTCGAAGGACCCGCCGTGGTCCCAGTGGATCGCGACGGGAACGCTCGACCGGTGCGCCCGCGCGTGCATCGCGGGGATGAGGTCGGTCGTGATGTGCGAGACCTCGTCGGGGTGGATCGCGATGATGACCGGAGCGTTCTTCTCCTCGCTGATGTCCATGATCCCGGTGAACATCGCCCAGTCGCTGATGTTGAAGGCCGGGATGGCGAAGCGGTGGGCGTTCGCCACGTCGAGGATGGACTTGCCGGTGTAGAGCACGGATTTCTCCTTGTTCGGGGGTGGGTAGGCGGGATCAGCTCTTCACCGAGCCGGCCGTGAGGCCGCTGATGAAGAAGCGCTGGAAGAAGAGGAAGAGCACGAGCACCGGGATCGAGCCGAGGATGCTCATCGCCATGATCTGGTTCCACTCGTACGAGTGCTGGCCCATGAGCAGCTGGATGCCGATGGGCACCGTGCGCATGTCGATGGTGCGCGTGAGGGTCAGCGCGAACAGGAACTCGTTCCACGCGATCATGAACGTGTAGATGCCGACCGAAACGATGCCGGGGATGGAGATCGGCACGAGCACCCGCCATAGTGCGGTGAACGAGCCGGCGCCGTCGACGCGGACGGCTTCGTCCAGTTCTTTCGGCAGGGTGTTGAAGTACCCGGTCATCATGATGATCGCGTACGGCAGCGTGAACACCATGTACGTGAGGATCAGCCCCGGGTAGGTGTTGTACAGACCGAGCGTCACCATGAGGCCGAAGTACGGGATGAGCAGCGTGATCGGCGGGACGGCCTGGACGCTGACGATGATCACGTTGACGATGCGCTTCCCGCGGAACTCGAAGCGGCTGAAGGCGTAGGCGGCCTGGATGGCGACGAGCAGCGTGAGGACCGTCACCGCTCCAGCCACGACGTAGCTGTTGATGAAGAAGCGCACCGTCTCGGGCGTGGTGAAGATCTGCACGTAGGCGTCGAACGAGAAGGTCTCGGTGATCAGCCGGGGCGGCAGCTCGAAGATCTGCGTGTTCGACTTGAACGAGCTCGAGAGCATCCACAGGACCGGCCCGGCGGCGAACACCGCTCCGAGCACGAGCCCGACGAAGACCCCGGTCCTGGCGACGCGCGTACGCGTCAGGGTGGTCATGGCCATGTCAGTCCCTCGCCTTCTGGTGGCGGACGTAGAGCACCGCGAGGATCATCGACATCGCCAGCACGAGGACCGCCGAGGTCGACGCGAGCGAGAAGTCGTAGGTCGCGAACGCGAGCTTGTAGGTGTAGGTGCTGAGCATCTCGGTCACGTCGATCGGACCACCGCCGGTGGTGAGCCAGATCAGCGCGAACTGCTGAGAGGTCCAGATGAGGTCGAGCAGGACGAGGCTGACGATGATGGGCCGCAGCTGCGGGATCGTGACGTTCCAGAAGCGCTGCGCCGGGCTCGCGCCGTCGACGGTGGCCGCCTCGTAGAGATCGCTCGGGATGCCCTGGAGCCCCGCGAGCAAGCTGACCATGAAGAACGGGTAACCGGCCCAGATGTTGATGAACGTGACCGTGCCGAGGGCCAGCTGCGGCGAGGCGAGCCACTCGATGTCGGTGCTGGCCAGGAAGTTCACGATGCCGTTCGGCGCCAGGAGCATGCGCCACAGCACGGCGATCACGGCGACGGTGAACAGCCACGGGAGCACGTACAGACCGCGGAAGATCGCCCGCGGCACGGCCCCGATGAGCCGGCTGTTCAGGAGCATCGCGAAGGTGAGCCCGAGGACGAGGTGGGCGGCGACGCTGGTGAGCGTGAAGAACAGGGTGTTGCCGGTGGCCTTCCAGAAGCCCGGGTCGGTCAGGACCGTGACGTAGTTGTCGGCACCGACGAACTCGGGGTTCCTGTTGGTGATGACGTTGTCCTGGAAGGAGTAGCCGATGACCATGACGATCGGCACGATCATCAGGACGAACAGCAGGATCAGGGTCGGCGACAGGAAGGCGTACGCCTCCGAGGCCTTGCGGAGCTGACGGGTGCGCCGCGAGGCCGGACGACCCGTGACGATCAGCTCGGTGTCGGGGGGTGTGAGAGTGCGCATGGTCATGGTGTGGGCCTTCCTGACGGGGATGCCGCACCGCGGACGGTGGCGGTGCGGCATCCCGTGTCAGCGTCGGTTCAGAACTTCGCGGCCCATTCGTCCTGGGCCTTCTCGAGCGCGTCGCTCATGGACTGCTGTCCGTCCAGTGCCGACTGGAACTGCTCCCCGAACAGACGCATGAGCTCCTCGGCGACGGGCAGGCCGGTGAATTCATTGGCCGGGTAACCGTCCTTGTAGATCTCGAACGCCGTCTGGAACAGCTCGTCGTCCTGGACGAAGGTCGGCTCCGACTCGGTGTTCCCGGGGAACGCCTTGGCCATCGTCGACAGCTCGGAGTTGACGTCCGTGCCCATCAGGAACTCGACGAGCTTGAAGGCGGCATCCTTGTGCTCGGAGTTCTCGGCGACGCCGATGCCCCACGACGCGTACGGGATGCCGCGCTCCCCGGAGAAGCCGTCCTCGGCGGGGATGGCCGAGATCGAGAACGCGAGGTCGGGGTTCGATTCGCGGATGAGGTTGATGTGCGCGAGCGAGTCGATCATCATGCCGACACGTCCGTTGGTGAACTCCTCGACCTTGTCCTGCTCCTTCATCGTGAACGATCCCGGTGCGATGACGCCGTCGTCCCACAACTGCTGGACGTAGTCGGCCGCCGAGGTCACGTCGGCGCCGGTGAGGTCGGGCTGTCCGTCCTTGAGCATGGAGCCGCCCGAGGCCCAGACCCAGGACATGACGTCGTTCTGCACACCGTTGGGGGCCTCGAGCGAGAGCGGCAGCACCCACCCGGAGACGTCTCCGCCGAGGGCCGCGATCTTCTTCGCCGCGTCGGCAAACTCGGTGCGCGTGGACGGCGGGGCGGTGACCCCCGCCTGCGCGAGCAGCGCGTCGTTCGTGAACATCGGGTACACGAAGTTGACGACGGGGATCATGTAGGTGCTGCCGTCGACCTGGATCTGGCTGGCCAGTTGACTGTCGTCGTACCCGGCGTCGCTCATGAGCTGGGACAGATCGGCGATGACGCCCTGCTGAGCGAAGTCGCTCACCCACGCACCGTCGAGCCCGACGACGTCCGGCATCGTTCCCGAGGCCGCGCCCGCGAAGAGCTGTTCCTTGGTCGAGGCGTACGGACCGCTGACGAGCTCGACCGTGATCCCCGGGTTCTCCTCCTCGAACTGGTCGATGAGCGCCCGGAATTCGCCGTCGGGCAGCTCGGGCTCCCACCACTGGGCGAATTCGAGCGTGACATCGCCGTCGCCTTCGGGAGCGGCCGAGTTCGACGAGCATCCCGCCATGGCCAGGAGGGTCGTGGCCGCCGCGGCGGCACCGACGAGCTTGATGGCGTTCCTACGCCCGCGCCCGCTGTTGTCCATCGTTTCTCCTCATTGAGATCTGCTGTATTTCGCGCTGTTCTGCGCGTTCTTGCATCTTTCAGCATGAGTATGCGCGGAAGTGCGGCACTCGTCAAGCGAGCGATGCAGATTCGTGATCTTTTCGGCACGCAACGGCACAAAGGAGGCGCGGTTACCGCAAATTTATGCCGTTTCATGCCGAAATCGGCGGAAAACTGTCGTGCCGTTTGCCGCACTGTGCTAGAGATGACGGCATGGAGGGCACCACGAACACCACCAAGAGACGACTTCCGGCGGGGAGAAAGGCAGAGCTCGCTGCCTACGTCGCCCAATCGGGTCAAGTGACCGTCGTCGATCTCGCATCGCACTTCGGCGTCTCGATCGACACGGTCCGTCGCGACCTGGATCAACTCGACCGCGAAGGCATCGTCGTCCGCACCCACGGAGGAGCCGTCAGTGCGATGTCGGTTCCGGGACGCGACCGGGGGCTCGACGTCCGCCTCCAGATGCAGATCGCCGAGAAGGAGAAGATCGCCGGCATCGCCGCGGACCTCATCGAAGACGGCTCCGTGGTGATGCTGAACGCCGGTACGACGACGCTGGCCGTCGCACGCGCGCTGCGCAATCACCGCAACCTCACGATCGCGACGAACAATCTGCGGATCCCCGCCGAGATCTCGCCTCAGGTGTTCCGCGACCTGTTCATCTTCGGTGGGGCTGTCCGCACGATCACGCAGGCCACGACGGGCCCGGTGACCTTGGCCTCGTCCTCGCACAGCCCCGACGTCGACATCCGGTGCGATTACGCGCTCATCGCCGTGGGAGCGGTGGATGCCTCGGGCTACTCCACCAGCAACCTCGGCGACGCCACCATGATGAGCGAGATGATCCAGCGCGCGGATCGCACCGCGATCCTGGCCGACTCGACCAAGCTCGACCGGCGCCTGTTCGCCCAGGTCGCCTCTCTCGAGAAGGCGGACTACCTCATCACCGACGCCGCGCCGGCACCGGATCTCGCGGCGGCTCTGGCGGAAGCCGGTGTGACGGTGCTCACGCCCTGATCAGCCCGAGGTCAGCGGTACGCGCAGGATCGCGTCGTCGTCGCCGCCACCGCGGTCGGTGTTGCTCGTGATGATCCACAGGGTGTCGTCGGGGGCGACGACCACGTCGCGAATGCGACCGTACTGGCCCACGAAGAACTCTCGCGCGGCGGCCGGCTCGGCCGTCGGAACGACCCGCACCCGCTGGCCGCGGAGGTTCGCGATGACCACCGAGCCGTCGACGACCACGAGGCCGCTGGGGCTGGCATCCGCGGGCGCCCACTGCTGGACGGGGTTCACGAAACGGTCGTCATAGCTGAGGCCCTCGACCTCCGGCCAGCCGTAGTTCGCGCCGGGTTCGATGACGTTGAGCTCGTCCCACGTGTTCTGGCCGAACTCCGAGGCGAACATCGTGCCCGCCGCGTCCCAGCCGATCCCCTGCGGGTTGCGATGACCGAGGCTCCACACCGGCGAACCGGGGAACGGGTTGTCGGCGGGCACCTCGCCCTCGGGGGTGACGCGCAGGATCTTGCCCCCCAGCGACTCCGGATCCTGGGCGCGCGCGGGATCGGCGGCGTCGCCCGCCGTGATGTAGAGCATGCCGTCGGGTCCGAAGGCGATCCGGCCGCCGTTGTGAATACGGGCCGAGGGGATGCCGTCGACCACCGTCTGCGCAGTGCCCAGAGCGAACGACCCCGGTGCGCCGTCGAGGGGGAACCGCATCACCCGGTTGCCGTCGATCGTCGTCGCGTAGGCGTAGAGGTAGCCGCCGGCGTGGGCGATGCCGAGCAGCCCGCCCTCACCGCCCGGGGCGACGCCGGGAACCTCCCCGACGACGCGGGTGCCGTCCCCGATGATCTCGAGGATCTCCCCCGTGTCGCGCTGGCTCACCAGCGCCGCCTCGCCGACGAAGGCCACCGACCACGGCGTGGTGAATCCGGATGCCACGACTTCCGGCTCGCCGTCCGGCACGACGAACGCGGGCGCCGGGGCCTGTGGCGACGACGTGGACACCGGCGGCGCGGGGGAAGAGGAGGGCGGAGGCACGGCATCCGTCTCGCGTTCGCCCGTGCACCCGGCAAGGACGGCCAGGGCCAGGGTGAGACCGGCCGCGAGGCCCGTACGGCGTGTGGTCGAGGGGCTCATGGCATCGTCAGCAGCACCTTGGTGGCGCGACGCTCGTCCATCGCGCGGTAGCCCTCCGCGGCTTCCTCGAGCGGAAGAGTCAGGTCGAACACCGCACCCGGGTCGATCTCGCGGTCCCAGATGAGCTGGATCAGCTCGGGCAGGAATCGGCGCACCGGCGCGGGTCCGCCGTGGAGGTGCACGGCCGAACGAAACAGCTCCTGTCCCTCGAGCGTGACGTCGTGCGAGACCCCGACGAAGCCGACGTGCCCGCCGGCGCGTGTGGAGCGGATCGCCTGCTCCATCGACTGCTGCGTGCCGACGGCCTCGATCACCGAGTGCGCACCGAGTCCGCCGGTGAGCTCCTTGACCCTCGCGATGCCCTCGTCACCGCGCTCCTCGACGATGTCCGTGGCGCCGAACCGCCGCGCGAGCTCCTGCCGGTCGGCGTGGCGCGACATCGCGATGATGCGCTCGGCACCGAGCTGCTTCGCGGCCAGGATGCCGAGCAGCCCGACGGCACCGTCACCGACCACGGCCACCGTCTTGCCGGGACCGACCTCGGCCGCGACCGCGGCGAACCACCCGGTGCCGAGCACGTCCGAGGCGGCTAGGAGCGAGGGGATGAGGTCGTCGTCGGGCTGGCCCGGGGTCGCGACGAGCGTGCCGTCGGCGAGCGGGATCCGGGCGAACTCGGCCTGCGTGCCCACGCGCCCCATGGGCACCACGTGCACGCAGCGCGACTGGTAACCCGCCTGGCAGATCTCGCACGTGTTGTCGGATGCCATGAACGAGCCGACGACGAAGTCACCGACCTTCACGTTCTCCACCGCATCGCCGATCTCGGTGACCACCCCGACGTACTCGTGGCCCATGGGCGTGGCATCCACCTCGTCGGATCCGCGGTAGGGCCACAGGTCGGAGCCGCAGATGCACGACGCGGCGAGACGGATGATGGCATCCGTCGGTTCCTGGATGATCGGGGCGTCCCGGTCTTCGACGCGTACGTCTCCGGCGGCGTGCATGATGACTCCACGCATGGCAGTTCCTTTCGGGCGGAGGGATGTCTCCCTCCGGTCTACTCCTCCGACCCGACCGCGATGCGGGGCTTGCGCGGTCAAAAGCCCGTGGTCAGCACCCGATCGAGCATGTCGACGAAGTAGTCCGCGGACTCCCGTGAGATGCACAGCGGTGGCTTGATCTTGAGCACGTTCTGGTGGTCACCGGTCGGCTGCATGATGACGCCGAGGTCGAGCAGGCGGTCGCAGATCGCGGCGGTCTCCTCGGTCGCGGGCTCGAGGGTCTCGCGGTCGCGCACGAACTCCAGGCCCAAATACAGCCCTGCGCCGTGCACGGTCCCGACGAGCGGATGCCGCTCCCCCAGCGCCGCGAGACGCGTCTTCAGGTGGGCGCCGACGACGCGCGCGTTCTCTTGCAGCCCCTCGTCCTCGATGATGTCCAGCACCGTCGAGCCGACGACGGACGACACCGGAGAACCCCCGGTCGAGGAGAAGAAGTATCCCTGCGTGCGGTAGCGGTCGGCGATCTCGCGCCGGGTGATGACGGCGCCGAGCGGGAAACCCCCTCCGATGGACTTCGCCACCGCCACGATGTCGGGCACGACCTCCTGCTGCCGGAAGCCCCAGAACCATGACCCCAGCCGCCCGAAACCCACCTGCACCTCGTCGGCGATCGCGAGACCGCCGAGGTCGCGGACGGCCGCGTACACCTCGCGCAGGTAGCCGTCCGGGAGCGCGACGCCGCCGGCGTTGCCGTAGAACGTCTCGCTGAGGAAAGCCGCGGGCGCGTGCCCCTCGGCGGCGAGCGCGCGCAGCTTCGCCGCCGCCTCGGGCGCGTAGCGGGCGGCATCCGCGCCGCGATGACGACCGCGGTACGCGTTCGCCGCGTCGACCGTGTGCACCCACTCCGGCCGGGTCTCGAGGGCGTAGGGATTGTCGGCGATCGAGGTCGAGACCGCATCGCTCGCGTACGTCCAGCCGTGGTAGGCCTCGGCCATCGCGACGACGTCCTGCCGACCGGTGGCGGCCATGGCGAGGCGGATCGCGAGATCGACGGCCTCGGACCCCGAGTTGACGAAGAACACCGTGTCGAGCTCGTCGGGCAGGGTGGCCGCGAGCCGCTCGCCGTACTCGGTGATCGCGGCGTAATGGAACCTCGAGTTGGTGTTGAGCAGCCGGGTCTGGCGAGACACCGCGGCGTGGATCCGCGGGTGCGCGTGGCCTACCGAGGCGACGTTGTTGACCATGTCGAGGTAGACGCGACCGTCGACGCCGATGAGGTACTCGCGCCAGCCGCGCTCGATCTGCGGCGGGCGTGAGTAGTAGTGCTCCTGCACCTCTGCGACCACCGCTTCGCGACGCTCGAGGAGGTCGTCGGGCGCTCCCGCCGGGGCCGCGAGGCCCAGCGCGCGGGTGGCGTCTCCGACGACGGCGCTCCATCCGGGGACATCGCTCGGGCGCACGGCGTCGGGCACCTCGACGGCATCGAGCGAAGTCAGCAGCACGCGCACGCGCGTGCGCGCGGGCACCTCCGCCGACGACGAGGAGACGCGCAGGATGCCACCGGTCGCGGGCACCGCGATCTCGCCGCCGCGCGATTCGGCAGCGGCCGGGAGCACGAGGGTCGTCGGGACGGCGAACCACACCGACGCCGCCGTCGGCACGGTCGTCGGCTCCTCGGGGGTGCGGGAGGGGGCACCGAGCAGCGCGGGCACGAGCGCGGGGAGGACGACGGCGTCGGCACCGTCCTCGAGCAGGCGCTGCGCCGCCCGTTCGAGAGCATCGTCGTCGAGCCACGCACCCTCATCGGCCGCGGGCGAGATCGTGCGGGCATCCAGGATGACCGCGCGCACCGCGTCGGGAACGATCGACGCGTTCTGCCAGACCGGGGCGGGCGTGCCGGCACGCCCCAGCGCGTGACGGATGCGGGCGGTCGCCACGTCGATGGGGACCGCGATCGCCCGACGCAGGATCTCGAACTCGCGGTCGAGCGCGCCGCTGGCGTAGTCGTTCGCGTCATCGAGCCGCACCTGCTGGCGACCGCTCAGCACGAGCACCACCCCGCGCAGGACCACGAGCGGCCACAGGGCCGTGATCTCGTCGTCGGACAGCGGGCGCCGGCGATCGCGGCGTTCGACCGCCGGCAGCGTCGAGGCGTAGGTCGCGCCGTCGTGATGCAGCACCGACGACACGGTCACGGCGATTTCGCCGACAGCCCACGAGTCGATGACGTCGCCGAAGTCGATGACCGCATCCGGGAGAGTGCCCACTCCGTGCGGACGCAGCACGTTGTCGTCGGTGACATCGAAGTGGCCGAGCTGTCGCGGCAGCGCATCCACGACGGGGGCTAGGGCGGCGAGAGCCGCGGCCGCGGCTGTTGCGCAGTACTCCCGAACCTCGGGGTCGGGCTCGGTCGCGGCGATCTCGGCGATCACGCGCTCGGCGTGCCGAAGGTCCCATTGCAGCACCCGCCCCGACGCGGGGTGGGTCTCGCTCGCCAGCGCCACGCTCACCGCGGCAGCCAGCTCACCGAGCCGCTCGACCACGCGCGGCGCGAGGTAGCCCGAGCCGGTCAGGGTCGCGCCCGACACGAACGAGATGACCCGCGCGTGCAATCGCCCCTGACTCGTCTCCCACCACCCGGTCATCGGTCCTCGCGGGCCGTTCACGATCTCGGGAATCCGCAGCCCGGGTTCCGCTTTCGCCACCGCCGCGGCCGCGGCATCTTGCATCTCGATCTCCGTCTCGCTGAAGACCGGATTGCTGATCTTCAAGACCCCCAGGGGTTCCCCATCGCCGACCGGTCGCACGAGGAAGTTCTGGTCCTGCTGGCTGCCGAGTGACTGCAGATCGACATCGAGGCCGTAACTCTCACGGAACAGTGCGACGGCCTCGTCGGTGGGAAGCGTCGGCGTCGGCAGCTCACCCGCGGTGAAGTAGTCGAACAGCGTGTCGGTCATGCGGAGCTCCATGGGGCGCGGAACGGGGTGAGGCGGTGCCGGCCCACGACGGGCGACGCCGAAAACTCTAGGACGATGCGTTGTCGCCATGCGCGCGCTCGGGGTGGGAATCTTCCCGAACCGATGGCGTCCGCGCTCGTCTCAGACCAGGAGCCCTCGGCGGGCCGGGGGAATCCGCGGGCGAATTCGGGCGGGAAGAACCGACGAATCGGTCGGCCGCGCAAATCGTTCGTCCCCATGCGGCGCCTCTCATCCACCCGTCGACGGGCAGCACATCAGCCGGGCGCCGGGCGGCAGGGCAACGGTAGACCGGGAAGCCCGTATCGCTCGCACCACACAGGAGTAGTTGTGTCCTCCCAGAGTTCCACCCCGTCTCGTCGTCGTCGACTTTCCCTGCCCATCCTGCTCGCCGGAAGCATCGGTTCGCTCCTCCTCGCTCTCGGGCTCTCGCCCACGGTTGCAGCCTTCACCGCGCAGATCCGCAACACCGTCGACACCGCGGGCACCGGAACGCTGATCATGCAGGAGACGAACGCCGACGGCTCGGTCATCTGCAACAGCACGGACGGCGGCTCGGTCTCCACCAACACCGCGACATGCGCGACGATCAACAAGTACGGCGGCAACCTCACCATGGTTCCCGGGCAGACGGTGTCGACCGACATCAAGATCAAGAACACCGGCACCGCGGCCGCGAAGGCGTTCACGCTGACGCCCGGCGCCTGCACGCAATCGAACAACGGCACCCCGAACGGCACCGCCACGAACCTGTGCGCCACGATGACCCTCGTCGTCACCTCCGGCAGCACGACGATCTACTCCGGCCCGCTCTCCGGCTTCACCGCAAAGGTCGACATCCTGTCGAAGCTGACCGCGTCCTCCGTGGCGGCGGGCGCGACCATCCCGTTCACGTTCGCGGTGACGGTTCCCAGCTCGGCGGGCAACACCTACGCCGGTCTCCAGGTCTCGCAGCCGTTGACCTGGGACTTCAGCACCGACGCCTGAGTTCCCGGTCCGTGAGTCTCCGAACCGCGGCGACCGTTCGTCGCGCGGAGGGCAGACGCGCGATCGTCCTCGCGGTCGCCATCGCCCTTCTCGCCGCCACGGTCGCCGCGGCCTTCGCCGTCACCGGCATCCGTCTGTTCAGCGTCGAAACCCCGAGTATGGGCCAGGCGGCTCCGGTGGGAACGCTCGTGGTGACCGCGCCCGCCGGTTCTTACGCGGTGGGGGACGTCATCACGTTCACGATGGCCGACCGCACCGTGACGCATCGCATCGTCGAGGTCGGGCCCGACGGATACACGACGCGCGGCGACCTCAACGGAGCCCCCGACGGGTGGACGGTCGTGCCGGCGCAGGTCATCGGACGGGCGATCACGCTCCTCCCGGGCGTCGGCTTCCTCCTGACCGCGGCTCCTTGGCTGCTTCTCGGGGCGGTCCTCACCGAAGCCGTCACGTGGGTCCGGCGAGCCGACCTCGGGTGGACCTGGAGCGTCCGGCTGACCGGATGGGCATCGACGATCACGCTGGTCACGTTGTGGTTGCGTCCCTGGTTCGACGTGCGGCTGCTGAACTTCCGCGGAAACGACGACGGCACCGGCGCTCTCATGCACGTCGTGAACACCGGCATCCTGCCCGTCGTCGCGGGTTCCGCACGCATGACCAGCGGGCAGGACGCCGTGGTGGAAACCACCCAACGCCTGGCGACCGGAGCCTTCTCCCTCACGCCCGTCCCGGATCCGGACCTCTTCGCGCGCATCCTCCTCATCACGGTGTGCTTGCTTCCGCTTGGGGCGGCACTCCTGGTGCGTGATGCCGACCCCGTCGTGTCCGGACTGCGCGCGCGCCCCGACCGTCGCGCGCGCCGCGTCCTGGTTCCGGTCGTCGTTCTGACCGTCGTCGCGGTGCTCCTCGTGACCACGGTCACGACGTCGACCGCGGCGTTCGGAGCCCGTGTGAGCAACACTCGGGACACCGCCGGAACGAACCCGTTCTTCACGTGCCGGGCCGCTGCACTCTCGGTCACCGCCGCGCAGACGAAGGGCGCGTACGCCCTGTCGGCGACCAACGTCGCGGGCCGGACCGAGGACGACCTGTCGGGAACGACGTCGCGGAGAGCGACGTACGCGGTGCGGCCCACGACCGAGTCCTCGGTCGGCTGTGTCCGTGACAGTCCCGTCGCTGCGGTGCGCTTCGACGGTACGCAGTGCCTCTTCGTCCCGGGACAGGTGCAACGCCCCACCACCTTCACGCTGGAGGCGTGGTTCCGCACGACGACGACCTCCAACGGGAAGATCATCGGGCTCGGGAACGCCAACGGTTCGGCCTCCGACAGCCAGTACGACCGGCACATCTACCTCGACAAGGATGGCCGCGTCGTGTTCGGCGTTTATCCGGGTCGCGTGATCACGATCTCCACCCCGGCAGGACGCTCGTACGCCGACGGCCGGTGGCACGCCGTCGTCGCGTCGCTGTCCTCGGCGGGGATGGCGTTGTACGTCGACGGTCAGCTCGTGGCGACCAACACGGCGGTCACGACCGCCGAGGATTACTCGGGGTTCTGGAAGATCGGGTGCGGCAACCTCGGAGGGTGGGCCCACGGTACCGCCGACGGCGACACCGGCTACTCGGGGCCGTCCTTCTTCACCGGCACCATTCAGTACGCGGCCATCTACACCCGGGCTCTCAGCGCCGACGAAGTCCGCTGGCATTACTTCGCCGGCCGCTGACGCTCACATACGGGCGTAACGCGCGCGAGCGAAGCAGAAGAGGCCGTAGACGACGAGCCCCGCACCGACCAGCCACAGCACGAGCTGCCCGAACGGCAGGCCCGCGAGCGATCGCAGCGCGCCGTCGAGACCGCTCGCGGCGTTCGGGTCCTGCGTGAGCGCCGCCACGATGAACAGGATGCCGGCGACCCCGACGGCGATGCCCTTGGCGATGTAACCGACCGTGCCGAAGATGCGGATGCCACGCCCCGCGGCCCCGCCTGGGACAGACAGGTTTTTCAGGAAGGCGCGGGTGATGCCGCGCACGACGAACGCGACGCCGACGACGGCCACGACGAGTCCGACGAGGACGAGGAGGAAGACGCCGCCCGGCGCGGCCAGCAGGCTCGCACTGAGGCTTCGCGTCGACTGCGACGAGTCCGAACGCCCACCCAAAGCGACCGTGAGCGCGGTGCCCGCGATCGCCGCGTACGCCACCGCCGTGCCGACGAACTTCGCGCGGTATCCCCAGCGCTTCTTGGCATCCGGGTTCCGCTCCACGACCGCTTCGGTGACCTGCCAGATCGCCAGGGCAACGAGTGCGACCACGATGACCCACAGCAGCGCCATGCCCGCGGGGGCGGATGCCACCTGGGCCAGCGCGCCCGACTGATCGGCGCTCCCACCTCCCCCCGTGGCGATCGCGATGGCGATCACCCCGATGAGCAGGTGCAGGAGTCCCAGGACGACGTAGCCGACCCGTGCGGCGATGCGGAAAGCGGTCGAATCCTGGACCTTGTCGGCGGCGGCGCTCGCGGATGTCATCCGGAAACGGTAGCGCTCACCCCGTCGTCGCCGCAGCCCGTTGCGCTCGGCGCTCGCGCGCCACTTCGATCGCCGACCACACGAGGGTCGCGACGACGACGCCTTCCAGGGCCCCCGCCACGACGTCCGACAGCCAGTGCGCGTGCAGGTAGGTGCGGCTCCACATCATCAGCAGCACCCACGCCGTTCCGGCCACCCACACCCACCGCCGACGCAGGATGAGGGCGAGCGTCAGCGCGATCGTCGTCGCCACGGCCGTGTGCCCGGACGGGAACGAGGTCGCGACGGTCTCGGCTAGCGAATGGGAGGGGCGTGATCGGGCGATGACCGCGGCCATCGGAGCGCCCACGAGGACGACGAGAGCGATGGATGCCGCGACGTTGAGCCCATCCCAGGGACGTCCCCGCACGAGGAAGACGATCGTCGTGGCGACCCCGATGAGGATCATGCCGATCGTCCCCCCGACGATCGCGGGCACCCACGCGATCACGACCCCTACCGGCGACGCCAGCGTCGACATCGCGTCATCCCACCAGACGTCGACGGGCAGCGGGGCGGAACCCGTCAACGCCACGACGAGCCTCAACGCGACGAACACGAACGTGGCGACCACACCGACGATGAGGGCGGGGGCGCGGCGGGCGTCCGGGTCGATGTCCGGAGGGGTGGCCGCCGCCTCCTCGGGAGCGAGTTGCATACGTCGATGGTGCCAGGAGGCAGGGGCGGGATTCGGGGATTGCGCACGGGTCGGGACGTCGTCCCACGTCCCGACCCGCGTTCTGCGCGCTCCCCGCTACGCGCCGTGCCCGGCGTCCTCCACGGGCACCACATCGGCGGTGTGGTACGCGAAGACGAGGCGCGCCGGGACGCTTCCCGCCAGAACCTCCTCGACCGAGCGGTTCACATCGGAGAGGTCGCGGGTCTCGGTGATGACCTTCGTGCGTCCGAGTGCATGGAGCGCGAACACCTCGGCGAGGTCCTGCCGCGTTCCGACGATCGAGCCGATCACGCTGATGCCCTTGAGCACCGTGTCGAAGATCGGGATGGTGAGCTCACCGTCCGCCGGCAGCGAGACGAGGACGAGCCGCCCACCGCGGTTCAGGGAGTCGAATGCCTGGCGGAACACGGAAGGGGCGACCGCGAGCACGATCGCGGCGTCCGCACCGCCGTACTGCCGGATCGCTTCCACCGGATCCGTGGTGAGCGCGTTCACCACGTGATCCGCCCCCAACTCGGAGGCGAGCCGCAGCTTCGCATCGGTCACGTCGACCGCGATGACCTTCGCCCCCACGAGCCGCGCGTACTGCACGGCCAGGTGCCCGAGACCTCCGACGCCGAACACCACGACGGTCTCGCCCGGGGTGACATGAGCGTTCTTCACTGCGGCGTACGTGGTGACGCCGGCGCACGTCAACGGTGCCGCGTCCAGCGGGGTGACGCTGTCGGGCACCGGGACGGCGAATCGCGCGTCGGCGAGCATGTACTCGGCGTACGCTCCATCGACGCCGTAGCCGTTGTTGTACTGCTGCTCGCACAGGTTCTCCCGCCCGTCGACGCAGTACCGGCATTCCCCGCAGGCGTGACCGAGCCACGGCATCGCCACCCTTTGTCCGACGGCCCGCGTGGTCACACCCGCGCCGAGCTCTTCGATGATGCCGACGCCTTCATGGCCGGGGACGAGCGGCAGACCCGGCTTGACGGGCCAATCGCCCTTCATCGCGTGGATATCGGTGTGACACAGCCCACAGGTCTCGAGCCGAACCAGCACCTGTCCCGGCCCGGGGTGAGGTATCGGTCGTTCCTCCACCTGCGCGGCGGAACCGAACTGTTCGACGACTGCTGCACGCATCATCTCTCCTTGGATCGTTTGCCTGGTCCGAGTCTTCGCCGGTCGCTCTCGTCGCGGCGGGCCGAAGGTCCCGCGGGATGCGCACGAGCGGCGAGACCATCGGGATGAGCAGATCATCGACACGGGCGAAGGAGCGATCATGAACGGAACCATCGCGGTAGGGGTCACCGATGCGTTCGGGGCTCAGGGGGCCCTGCACTGGGCGATCGAGCGCGCTGCCGGACGACGAGAACGGCTCCTGTTGATATCCGTCGTCGGGTCGGCGTGGGGCATCGGCGGAGAGGAGACGCTGATCGAGCGCGCGACACAACGCGCGGGGGCGCTCCTGGAGACAGCGGCCGCACAGGCTCAGGAAGCCGGGGTGGATGCCGAGACGCTCCTCGAACGCGGAGACCCGGTGGCGCGCCTCATCGACGTGTCCCATCGCGCCGATCTGCTCGTCCTCGGAAGCGACTTCGCGCGGGACGGGTCGCGGCTGCGCGGCGTCCGCGGTGTGCGGATCACCGCCGGCGCGCACTGCCCGGTCGTCGTCGTGCCCGAGGGGGGCGCGCAAGGCCGGACGGGGGTGGTGGTGGGCGTCGACGGTTCCGAGGCGTCGGAGAAGGCCGTCGCGTTCGCCGCCGCGGAAGCGGACCGGACGGGAGACACGCTCACGGCGGTCATGACGTGGTCGCCGGTCCCGGTGCCGTTCGAGTTCGACGACTATCCCCAGAACTATCTGGAGCGCATGCAGGACCTCACGGCGGAGGAGCTCGCGATCTCGCTCGCGGGTCTCCGCCAGGACTACCCGGATCTCACGGTGAAGACCGTCGTGGAGTCCGGCTACCCGGGCGCGGTCCTCGGGAGAACGGCACGCTCGGCCAGGCTGCTGGTCGTCGGGAGTCACGGGCGCGGACCGCTCACGCGGTTCTTGCTCGGCTCGACCAGTCAGGCGGTGCTGTCGCACCCGCCGACCGTGACGGCGATCGTCCGGTGAGGACCCCGGCGTCCCGCACGGCGCGCACTACTTCGAGAAAAAGTCTCGTCTGGCTGTCGATTCGGCGGCAGGCTGTTCGTCGTCAGAGATGACGGAGCCGGACAGACCGGCCCGCGACTCAGTGCAGGAGGCACTCATGGCCAAGTACGCGATCCTCATCTACGAAGACCCGACCTTCTACGCGAACATGTCGCCCGAGGCGTGGGGCGCAGTGATCGACGCGCACAACGCGTTCACCGCGCAGGTGTACGAGCTCGGGGGGTCCATCGAGAGCGGCGGCGCACTCGCGTCCACGACGACCGCGACCACCATCAAGGGCGGCGGAACCGTCACGGACGGCCCGTTCGTCGAGACCAAGGAAGCATTCGGCGGCTTCTACGTGGTCGAGGCGCGTGACCTCGACCACGCCGTGGAGATCGGCAAGCTGTGCCCCGCCCCCGGCGGCGGCGTCGAGGTGCGACCGGTCGTGGACCCGACGACGACGAACCCGTTCTGAGCGCCCGGGGAGACGAGCCGACCGCGTCCGCCGCGCAGGCGGACGCGGTCGTTGCCGCGCTGGAACGGGCCCATCGCTCCGAATGGGCCTCCGTGCTCTCGGCCACGGTGCGCGTCGCGGGCGACCTGGATCTCGCGGAGGAGTGCGCGCAAGAGGCCTATGTCAGCGCCCTCGGGGCCTGGGCCCGAGATGGCGTTCCGGAGCGGCCCGGCGCGTGGCTGACCACGGCGGCGCGGAACCAGGCGCTGGACCGGCTGCGGCGCGAGGTCACCCTTCGTCGCAAGCTCCCGCTGCTCGTGGAACCGGCGACCGCCGATCCGGACGACCCGGACGGCAGGGACGGCAGGGACGGGCTTGACGCTGCAGTACCGGACGACCGGCTCCGGCTGGTGTTCACGTGCTGCCACCCCGCCCTCTCCCCCGAGGCCCGCATCGCGCTCACTCTGCGCCTCGTCTGCGGCGTTCCCACCCCCGATGTCGCTCGAGCCTTCCTGGTGCCGGAGCCGACGATGGCGGCGCGGATCACGCGCGCCAAGAAGAAGATCTCGCAAGCGCGCATCCCGTTCCGGGTACCGGGACCCTCGGAGCTTCCCGAGCGCGTGGACAGCGTGCTCACCGCCGTCCATCTGCTCTTCAGCACCGGACACACGGCCGGGGAGGGAGATGCGCTCGTCCGGGAGGAACTCTGCGACCGGGCTCTGCACCTTGCCCGCACCCTTGCCGCGCTCCTCCCCGAGCAAGCGGAGACCCGGGGTCTGCTCGGTCTGCTCCTCCTCACCGACGCGCGCCGGGCGACCCGGACCGACGAGCAGGGGCGACTCCTCCTCCTCGGCGACCAGGACCGGACGCGGTGGAATCAGCGGGCGATCATGGAGGGTCTCACCGTGACCGCCGGGGCGCTGGCATCCGGCCCGCCGGGGCGATTCACCCTTCAGGCGGCGATCGCCGGCGTGCACGCCGTGGCGCCGTCGTTCGACCGGACCGATTGGCCTCGCATCGTGCACCTGTACGACCTTCTGCTGGCGGTGTGGAATACCCCCGTCGTCGCGCTCAACCGCGCCGCCGCCGTGTCGTTCGCTGACGGTCCGACCGCTGCTCTGCCCCTCCTCGATGATCTGGCGGCCGATCCGCGGCTCGCGAACTATCCCTACCTCTACGCGACGCGCGCCGACCTGCTGCAGCGTCTCGGCGACACGGCTGGGGCGGCCTCGTCCTACCGTCGCGCGATCGAGCTCACCGCGAACGCCGCGGAACGGGCTTTCCTTCAGCAGCGCCTCGCCGAGATCGGTCACGCAGACCCCGCGTCCTGCTAGACACGGCGACGCGCGCCACCGCGCCCTTCACGGTGAGCGACCTGGCGCCGGGCATCACGCGTCCGCGCGCGGCGGGATTCCCGCGATCGGGTACGGCGGTCGAGCCACGGCGGGGACGGAGTCCTCCCGGGGACGGAAGATGCGCGAACGCAGCGGATCGTCCCGCTCGCCCATGGCGCGCTCCGTGAACCGGCGCCCGGTGATGCTCCGCGGGGAGATACGGACGACATAGGGCTTGGGCGTCGGGCTCATCGACCGCAACGCCGTCTCGCGACTGCGGCGGATCTCGGCATCCATCTCGACGGGTGCGGCGTTGCCCCGCACGACGACGCTCCACCGGTCCCCGGCATCCTCCCCGTCGATCTCGAACGCAACCGCTGGGCGCGAGCGCAGAAAGCGCAGCTTCGCGTCGTCGGCGCTGCGCACGTAGAGCGCGCCGTCGCGGGTGGCGAAGTTCACCGGGTAGATGCGGGGCTCGCCGGACGCGTCCACGAGCGCCAGGCGTCCGAGGCTCTGCGACTCGAGGAGCCGCCAGCTCTCCGCGGTGCCGAGTTCGACGACGGGCGGGGTGGGGCTCTGATCGTGGGTCATGGCACACCTCCTTCTTCCAGTGCATCGCGTCACGTCACCGACCGGCGGGTCGAAAGTCCCGGCGTCCCTGGTCAGGCACGGGTGCCGGTCGTAGATTGAAGGGCGGGGAGAGGGGGAACGGATGCCGAGTGGGGATCATGTCGCGCGCGATGCGGAAGCGGGACACTCGGGCGTCGGACCATCGTCCTCGCAGGACCGCCTGCGCGGCCTCCTCCGCGCCGTCGAGACGGTGGTCGGGGAGATCGAACTGCCGATCGTGCTGCGTCGCGTGGTCGAGGCGGCCGTCGAACTGGTGGATGCCGAGTATGGCGCGCTCGGCATCATCGCCGCCGACCGGGTCTCGCTCGACCAGTTCGTCCATGTCGGGCTCGACGCGGAGGCCGCGGACGCCATCGGCCACCTCCCGCGCGGGCGCGGGATCCTCGGCGCGCTCATCGCGCACCCCGAGCCCATCCGCCTGGATCACCTCGGCGAGGACCCGCGCGCGGCCGGATTCCCCGCGCATCATCCGCGCATGGACTCCTTCCTGGGCGCACCCGTGCGCGTGCGCGGTGAGGTGTTCGGCAACCTCTACCTGACGAACGCGCGGCGCGGATCGTTCACGGCAGAAGACGAAGAGCTCGTCCGCGGTCTGGCATCCACCGCGGGCTTTGCGATCCAGAACGCCCGACTCTTCGACGAGGCCCGAACGCGCGCGACGTGGATGACGGCGACGGCAGAGCTGTCGGCGGCGATCCTCTCGACTCCGACGGACACCATCTTCGACCTGCTGGCAGGACGCGTCGCCGACCTGGCCGGAGGACCCCTCGTGACCGTCCTCGTGCCCGTCGACGACTCACCCGTGCTGCGCGTCGCTGCGGCGCGAGGCCCCGGCGAGGACGAGATCCTGGGCACGCTCGCCGGGGGAACCGGCGGCATCGCCGGAGCGGCCATGGAGACAGGAGGGGTGCGGGTGGGCACCGCGCCTCGTGCGGTGGGCGACATCGACCCGGCGATGAACGCCAGCGGGGACGAGACCGGCCCGGCGATGGCCGCGCCGCTGCGGACGCGCCAGCAGACGTGGGGGGCGCTGTGCGTCGCGCGCGCGCCCGGCGAGCGCGGCTTCACGCCCGTGGAGCTCGAGGTGCTCAGCGACCTCGCATCGCAGGCGAGCATCGCGCTGGAGCTCGCGCACGCCCGGCGGGACCAGCAGAAGGCGATGCTCAGCGAAGAACGCGCTCGCATCGCCCGCGACCTGCACGACCATGTCATCCAGCAGGTCTTCGGTGCGGGGCTTACTCTGCAGTCGGTGGCCGCGACGCTGGGAGACACCCGTGACCGCCACCGGATGCAAGAGGTCATCCGGCAACTCGATGACGCGATCGCACAGATCCGGACCGTCGTCTTCGCCCTCTCCGCCCGGGACGGCGGCTCGCTCCGCCACCGGCTCATCGACGTCGTCGCCGAGTCGTCGGGGACGTTGCGCAGACCTCCCTCGCTGCGTTTCTCGGGCGCCGTCGACAGCACGGTCCACGGGTCGCTCGCGGATGACGTCGTCGGGGTGGCACGCGAGCTGCTCACCAACAGCGTTCGCCACGCGAGCGCCGACTCCATCTCGCTCGACGTGGGGATCGGGGAGCGAGACGTGTGGGTCGTCGTCGCCGACGACGGTTCCGGCATCCGCGACGATCGTCGTAGCGGTCTGGCCAATCTCGCGGAGCGCGCGGGTGCGCGCGGCGGGGCGTTGACGCTCGAGACCGGAGCCGGGGGAACGCGAGCCGAGTGGCGCGCTCCGCTCGACGCGGAAAGGACGACGCAGTGATCCGTGTCTTCCTCGTCGACGACCACGAGATCGTGCGACGCGGGCTGTCCGACCTCATCGACGGCGCGGAGGGCTTCGAGGTGGTGGGCGAGGCCGGCTCCGTTCGTCAGGCGCTCGCACGCATCGAGGCCGCCCGGCCCGACGTGGCGGTCCTCGACGTGCGCCTCCCGGACGGGAGCGGCATCGACCTGTGCCGCCAGATTCGCTCGTCAATGCCCGAGGTCGCGTGCCTGATCCTCACCGCGTACGACGATGACGCCGCGACGTACGCGGCCGTCCTCGCGGGGGCGTCGGGCTATCTGCTCAAGAACATCGCCGCCATGCGACTCCTCGAAGACATCCGCGCCGTCAGCACCGGGCGTTCACTGTTGAACACCGCGGCGGCCACGCGCGCCGCGTCGAGTCTGCGCGACGGCGCCGGCGACGACGATCCGCGGTGGGGCTCGCTGGGCCTGCGCGAGCGGCAGGTGCTCGCGCTGATCGCCGACGGCATGACGAACCGTCAGATCGGCGAGCGTCTGGGCCTTGCCGAGAAGACGGTCAAGAACTACGTGTCGTCGCTGCTGATGAAGCTCGGAGTCGAGACGCGGACGCAGGCGGCGGTCCTCCGTCTCGGCCACCCCGACCTCTGATCCGCGGGACCTTCGGCCCGTTCCGCGCCGGTTCGCCCTTCTTCGCTCCGGGCGTCCGGGACCCTGCCGAGCGGGTGAGTACCGGGTGGATCGCGGCGGCCCCGTTCGGGGCGCTTATCGGACTCTCGATCGTTGCGTGCACCGGTCATAGGTCGATCATGCAAACGACCAAGGTCGGCGTGAGTACCTCTACTCCATGACGGCAACATCTACGGTACCCAGTTCGGAATCGCCACGCATCGAAGCCCTTGACGTTCTGCGCGGCATCGCCATTCTCGGCACACTCGCAAGCAACATCTGGATCTTCGCGGCTTTCATCGGTTCATCCGGTGATCCGGTGACGCCTGAGCCGATCACGGTGGCCGCCGCATGGTTACCCAACGGGAAGTTTCTCGGTCTCTTGACGATCATGTTCGGGATTGGCATCGAGATCCAGCGTCAAGCCGCGCGACGCGCGGGCAGGTCATGGCCTGGAACATATCCGATACGTGCGGGCTTACTTTTCCTCGATGGCCTACTGAACTATGTGTTCGTCGTCCAATTCGATGTTCTTCGGGCGTATGCCGTCACCGGACTCATCGTTGCCTTCCTACTGCTGACAAGCGAGCGAGTGCAATGGTGGGTGATCGGCATCATGATTCCTTTGCATCTTTCCATGCTGGTCATGAAGGGAACCGTCCTCCCCTCCGGCCCCACGAAGCAAACCATCTCGATGCCGTCAGACGGGTCACTGTCGGGCGCGCAGCCCTCTTCGTACTGGGATGACGTCGTCGGCAACCTCACGCACATCGGTGCCGGGTTCTCGTTCGGATCCGAATTCTTCACCATCATACTGATGGGCGTCGGACTGTTCTTGCTCGGAGCGAACCTGTACCGACTGGGCATCTTTGAGCCGCGCAGGCGGATCTTGAGGCGATGGCTCATGGTCGCGGGTTTTGCGATCGGAGTTCCGCTCGACGCATTCTTTGCTTTCGTCGCTCCCGCAGATTCGGGCGGGGCGCTCGCGCGCTACGGCGCAGCACCGATCGTTGCCATCGGTATCCTCGCTGCCGTCGCTGAGTTCTACCAGCAGCGCCGACCCGGCCGAATCGGCAGGAATTTGGCCGCTGTTGGGAAAATGGCACTCAGTTGCTATCTGTTGCAGAACATTCTCGGCGTGATCTTCCAGAAGAATTCCGCGAGCCTTCCCCTCTTCGCCGAGATGGACGGCCTCCTCGGCACGTTGGGCCTCTTCGCCATCATCAGTGTCGCGCTCGTCGCTTTCGCTCGTCTCTGGTCTCGTCGCTTTCGGAGAGGACCCTTCGAACTCATTTGGGACTGGTGCTACCGCGCGCTCACTCGGCGACGCGAATCGGCACCCGCCGCGCGGCCGGCATGAACCAGAACGACGCAGAATCGGCGCTTTGCGGGCATTCTGCGGTTCTGCCGAGATCACGATCGCCCGAGAGCATCGCCGCGATGCGACTCCTCGAAGACATCCGCGCGGTGCGGGACCTTCGACCCGCCCCGCGCCGGTCCGCCCTCCTACGCTCGGGGCGTCCGGGAGGAGTCCCCCATGGAGCGAGTGGTTCTGGGCTACGACGCGAGCCAAGCGTCCGAGGCCGCCCTGGAGTGGATCGCCCACCGCGCGCGCGGCCGGCGGACGGAGCTCGACATCGTCCTCGTCACGAACATGTTCCTCTCCGACCGCATCGAGGCGGATTCCGTTCTCAATGCCGCCGCCCGACGGTGGCGGGACCTCGCCCCGGAGTCACCGGCCAACGTCGTCCGGCTCGACGGAGCCATGCCCGCGACGCTCTCGAACGCCGCCCGCGGCGCGGACCTGCTCGTGCTCGGCGTGCACCCCGGCTTTCGCACGCGGACCATGCTGACCGGGTGGGTACCGCTTCGGGCGGCCGCGCGGTCGGGGGTTCCCACCGGGCTCATTCCCGTAGGCTGGTCGGTCTCCGACGCACCGGTCACCGTCGGCCTGGACGATGACGATTCCTCGGCCGCGGCGGTTCTCTTCGCGGCGCAGACCGCCTCGTCGTCCGGCGTCCCCCTGCGGGTGGTGCATTCCTGGCTGATGGCCAACGCCGAGCCGCGCTGGTCGGACGAGCACCCTCGGCGCCCGCGCGATGTCGCCGACGCGCACGAGCGCATCCTGCGGGCCGCCGTCGAGCGTGTCGGCGAAGCGCAGCCGGACGTCGTCGCGTCGGCGGAGCTGGTGCGCGACAACCCCACGTCGGCCCTCACGCGGGCCGCCGAGCGCAGCAGTCTCCTCGTCATCGGCACGCACGGACGCAGCGTCGTCGCGGGCGCATTCCTGGGGTCCGTCGGGATGGACCTCATCGGGACGCTGCACTGCCCGATCTGTGTCGTGCCGAGCACATCGGCGACGGCGTGACAGCCGTCCGGCGGAGGCGAGGGATGCCGTCTGTCCGGTGTACCGAGAGGACGCGGGCCTGACCTCTTATCCGGGGCGCCGCGGCCCTGGCATCCGGAATCGGTACGCCCGCACCCGGGCGGCCCGTCCGGACGGGTCCACGCGACTCATCGCGATCCGCGGGCGGGGAAACCCGCCGACGGCACCACGACGATGGGGCACCCCGCCCTCCAGAGGATGTCCTGGGCGACGGAGCCGAGGTACCCGCCGGCGAGCACTCCTTCGCGGTGGGTGCCGATGACGATCATCGTGGCGGTCGGGGCGTGATGGAGCAGCGCCTCGGCGGCGGGGGCGCGGACCAGGTCGGACTCCATGTGCACCCGCGGGAACCGGCGGTGCAGAGAATGCGTCGCCGCCTCCAGAAGGTCGCGGTGCTCTCGAAGGAGCCGCTCCGGCCGCACCAGCAGAGCCGCCGAACCGTCGATGGCAGGTTCGGGCAGGTGCCAGGCGTGCACGATGCGGAGTCGCCGCGAAGTCTCGTCCGCCTCCTTCGCCGCGAACGCCAGCGCCTCTTCCGACGAGGAGTCATCGTCCAGGCCGGCCGTCACGCTTCCCTCCCGCGGCGCCCACCCCGCGGGAACGATGCACACCGGCGGAACCGACCGGGCGATCACACGGACGGGCAGCCATCCGCCGAGCGCCGCGCGCAACGGGTGGGCGGGGTCGACCCCGATGACCAGGAGGTCCGCCTCGGCCGACATCGCGGCGAGCGTGCGTGCCACTCCGCCCTCGGCGCGATGGAACTGGACGGCCTGCTCGGGAGCGGCCTCGTGGAGGATCCGTTCGGCGTCGGCGAAGGCCGCGACGGTGCGCGTGAGTAGCCCCGACGGATCCCCCACCACGTGCACGACGTCGACGTTCGCGGCGTGTGTCGCGCAGCGGCGACCGACCCAGGCGAGGGCGGAACGCGACGCCGCGCTGTCATCGACGCCGACGACGATGTTCTCCATGACTGCCTCCCCGAACGGTGTCCGTGCTGTCACGGTAGAGCGCGGCGGCGCGAGGGGTGAGGCCGAAGGTCCCACGGCGGGCGAGAACGGTGCGGGGCACTCGCAGGAGAAACAGGTCAGCCCCGCTCGAAAGCGGGGCTGATCTGATGAAAGTGGCGGTGACGGTGGGATTTGAACCCACGGTAGGGGGTTACCCTACACAACTTTTCGAGAGTTGCACCTTCGGCCGCTCGGACACGTCACCGCCGACCAGCTTACGACACTCGACCGGATGCCGCGAATCCGTGCGTCGTCGGCTGTTCGGCATCCGGTCCTCCATCGTCGAAGAACCGTTCTGGTGGGGGTCTTCCCGCGGTGCCAGGATCAGATCATGAGCGTGATCGAGAACTCGAAACTCACCGTCGTCGGCGCGGGGAGCGTGGGGGCCAGCGTCGCGTACGCCGCCCTCATCCGCGGGTCGGCCCGACACGTCGCCCTGTACGACATCGCCGAGGCGAAGGTCGAGGCCGAGGTGCTCGACCTCGCGCACGGCACCCAGTTCACCGGCTCGAGCGACATCACCGGTGGCAGCGACGTCTCGGTCGCCGAGGGCTCGCACGTCGTCGTCATCACCGCGGGCGCCAAGCAGAACCCCGGCCAGACCCGCACCGAGCTCGCCGCGACCAACGCGGGCATCATCCGCCGCATGATGCCGGAGCTGCTCGAGGTCGCACCCCACGCGATCTACGTCATCGTCACCAACCCGTGCGACGTGCTCACGGTGCTCGCGCAGCAGGCGACGGGCCTGCCCACGCGCCGCATCTTCGCCTCGGGCACCGTGCTCGACACGTCCCGGCTGCGGTGGAAGATCGCGCAGCGCGCGGGCGTGGCGACCTCGAGCGTGCACGCGTGGATCGTCGGCGAGCACGGCGACACCGAGTTCCCCCTGTGGTCCACCGCGACCATCGGGTCGGTGCCGATCACCGAGTACGACCTGCCCGACGGCACCCGCTTCGACGAGGCCGAACTGGATGCCATCGCCGTCGACGTCCGCGACGCGGCCTACAAGGTCATCCAGGGCAAGGGCGCGACGAACTACGCCATCGGCCTGTCGAGCGCACGCATCGTCGAGGCGATCCTGCGCGACGAGCACGCGATCCTCCCGGTGAGTACGGTGCTCGAGGGCTTCCACGGCATCGACGGGATGGCCCTCTCGGTACCGTCCGTCGTCAGCTCGCGCGGCGCGGTGCCGCTGTCCGGCACCCCGTTCTCCGACCGGGAGCTCACGCTCCTCCGCCGCTCCGCCGACGCGTTGACGACGGTCGCCGACTCGCTCCGCGACTGACCCGCGGGGCGTGGGCACTCGCCTCGCGCCCGCGCCCGGGGCCGTCACGCATAAACGCGATTCGCGCGGGGAAACGCGTGGTCACCGCGTTTATGCCCGCAGATCGCGTTTATCGGGATGCCGTTGAGGCCCCACGCGAGCGATGTCGGAGGCCGCGCGTACCCTGGGCGCATGGCATCCCGTCGTCCCGCTCCCACCGCCGCCCCTTACCGGTGCACCGAGTGCGGGTGGACGACGCTGAAGTGGGTCGGCCGATGCGGCGAGTGCCAGTCCTGGGGCACGGTGGTAGAAGCCGCCGCGCAGACGGGCATCACGCGCTCCGTCACCGCCGTCGCTCCGGGAGTGGCGCGCGCGGCGCGGCGCATCACCGAGATCGACACGCAGGACGCCCCGCGTCGCACGAGCGGCGTCGGCGAGTTCGACCGGGTGCTCGGCGGCGGCATCGTTCCGGGGGCCGCGATCCTGCTGAGCGGTGAGCCCGGCGTCGGCAAGTCCACGCTGCTTCTCGAGGTCGCGGCCCAGAGCGCACGAGCCGGGCGGCGCGTGCTGTACGCGAGCGGCGAGGAGTCCGCGGCACAGGTGCGTCTGCGCGCCGAACGTACCGGCGCGCTGCACGACGAGCTGTACCTCGCGGCCGAGACCGACCTCGCGACGATCCTCGGCCACATCGACCAGGTCGAGCCCGACCTTCTCGTCGTCGACTCGGTGCAGACGGTGTCGTCGGCGCTCAGCGACGGCGCGGCCGGTCAGCCGGCGCAGGTGCGCGAGGTGGCATCCACGCTCATCCGCGTCGCGAAAGAGCGAGGGCTCCCCGTGGTGATCGTCGGACACGTCACCAAAGACGGCACGATCGCGGGCCCGCGCGTGCTCGAGCACCTCGTCGACGTGGTCTGCCACTTCGAGGGCGACCGCCAGACGTCGCTGCGGTTCGTCCGTGCGCTCAAGAACCGCTTCGGCCCGACCGACGAGGTCGGGTGCTTCGACATGACCGGGAGCGGCATCGCCGAGGTCAGCGACCCCAGCGCCCTGTTCCTCGGGCACGGTGACCCCGAGCCCGGCACATGCGTGACGATCGCGATGGAGGGACGGCGCGCCCTGCCGGTCGAGATCCAGGCGCTCGCGGTGAAGCAGACCGCCCCCAATCCGCGCCGCATCGTCAACGGCGTCGACTCGTCGCGCGTGGCGATGGTGCTCGCGGTGCTCGAGAGCCGCATCGGCGTGTCCCTCGCCGACAAGGATGTCTACGTTTCGACCGTCGGGGGCGTGCGGCTGGTCGAGCCGGCGGCCGACCTGGCGATCGCGATCGCGGTGGCCAACGCCGTGCAGAACCGAACCGTGTCCAAGAGGCTCGCGGCGATCGGCGAACTCACCCTGACCGGCGAAATTCGCAACGTGACACAGGCGGCGCAACGCGCGTCCGAGGCCGCGCGCCTCGGCTATCACACGGTGCTCGACTCGCGATCCCGCAAGCTCGCGCAGGCCCTCAACGAGTTGAAGGTGCGCGGGATGCCACGCGACGACGTCACGCCCGCGTTCTGACGCATCGTCGCCGCCGACGCGGGAGGCCGCGTGACGGCGGTGCACCGGTGTCCTTGCGCGTCTTCGCCGTCGTGCGGCCGCGGCACGAAAGGGCTGCGGAGACTCCGTCGCCTCAGTGGCCGGGCGGTGCCGAGCGGCGGCGGCGGTGTGGGGACGTGTAGCCCAGCACCGCGGGGATCACGAGTCCGGCGGCGCACACGGCACCGGCGATCAGGTACTCCATGCCTCGAGTCTTACACGGGCGTCTCACCCGCGCGACCCCGGTAACTCACCCTCCTGATGTCCACCGGGCGGGGCTGGCATCCGTTTGCACGTCGCTTCGCGGTCGGAGCGCGCACAACTCCTGCACACTCCGCACGCCACCCGTGCAACCACCGCCCGCTGCCACAACCCGCAGGAGTTATGCCGCGGAGCGGACGAACCACGTCGCCGCGCCGCGCCTGAGCCCCCTCAGCAGCGCGGGGGCTCAGGCGTCGAGCGCGGCCAGCAGATCGACCGGGCTCGCCTGGATCGGGTGAGGGCCCGCGATGTCGATGAACACGGTCGTGATCTCGTCGCGGTGGCGGTCGAGGAACGCGCGCAGCCACTGCGGCGACTGCAACGCGATGTGCGGAGGCAGAGTCTCGGGCTTGTGGGCGGCGTCGCTGAAGAGAAGCAGCGCGATCTCGCCGGTGTTCGGATCGCGGTAGGTCCACACCTCGCCGACGTCGCGGGGGTCGTCGGCGTCACCCGGGCGCATGAGCGGCACGACGGTGGGCCCATGCCTCAGGGCGAACGCGATCGCCGCCATGTCCTGCGTCTGCAGGGCGTCGGTGAGAGCGGTGTTCTTGAAGTCCACGTCGAGCTTCTTCCCCTTGCGCTTCTTGCCGCCGGCCATCCCCCGAGCCTAACCGCGGCGCCCCCGCCCTGTCGCTTCGGCGTAGATCGCCGAAACCCGAGCCCGCCTGGCCTCCTCCCCCCTGGCACGCTCCGGACCGCCACCCGACCGGGGCGCACCGAGTGCACCGGGGCGGTCATCGCGCGCCGGTGCACCGATCGCGCCCCGGCGCGACGCTCATCGCACACCCGGGTGCACCGATCGCGCCCCGGCGCGACGCTCATCGCACGCCCCACTCGCGGCGAGCCCGCGCTCCACCGAGAGCGGGCACCCCGGTCACTGCAAGATGAATGACACCGTCCCGGCTGACGGGATGCCGCCGATCGAGACGCTCAGGTGATACGTCGCGCCACCGCCCGGGGCGAACGGCCGCTCACCGTCGCACGAGCTGACCGACGACCGCGTGCGATCCCAGGTGAGGGGCGCCGCGCTCGTGACCTGCTGACCCGCGGCGAGTGTGACCTCCATGTCGCTGGGCTCGGTCTGGCAGTCGGTCGATCGCCACCACACGTCGGAACCGCTCGTGACGGTGAAGGACTGCGCGCTCGTGCCGACGTTCATCGTGCACGGGTTCGCGGACGTGTTGGTGAGGCGAATGGACAGCTGAGGATTCTCGCCCTGCCCGTACTCGCCCTTGTCGGCGACCGCCTCCACGGTGATGTCCGCGGGGCTGCACTCCACCGGACCGGCGGGCGCCGTCGGTGTCGGGGTGGCCGTGGGCGTGGGCGTCGGCGCGGACTCCGCCGCGGAGGGCGCGGGGGCAGACGAGCTCGTCACCGGCGACGGATCGGCCGCGGGGGCGGAGCGCCACGGCGGCGCCGCGACGAGCCAGACGACAAGTCCGATCACGAGCAGCGCGAGGAGCGCGGCGGCAAGACGGCGTCGACGGTAGACCGCCGGGGACTGCCGCCGCCTGCGGGGGGCATCGGTCATCGTTCCAGCGTAGGCGGCGCCGCCGGGCGCTCGCGCCATGCCGCGCTCACAGGTGCTTGAGCATTCGCGTGTTGCCGAGCGTGTTCGGCTTCACGTGGGCGAGGTCGAGGAACTCCGCCACGCCTTCGTCGGGGCTCCGCACGAGCTGGGAGTACACGTCGGGGTCGACGACCTGCTCCCCGATGGGCGCGAATCCCCGGCGCGTGAAGAAGTCGACCTCGAAGGTGAGGCAGAACAGCCGCGTGACGCCGAGTTCGCGCGCGTTCTCCTCCAGCACCTCCACGATCGCGCGGCCCACCCCGTGGTGAAGCCAGTCCTCGTGCACGATGAGCGTGCGGATCTCGCCGAGGTCCTCCCACATGACGTGGAGGGCGCCGCAGCCGATGACCTCGCCGTCGACCTCGGCGACGACGAACTGCTGCACCGAGCCGTACAGCACCACGAGGTCCTTGCCGAGCAGGATGCGCTTCTGCACGAGCGGCTCGAGCAGTTCGTGGATGCGTCGGACGTCGCTGGTTCCGGCGGGGCGGACGACGAACGGCACGGCATCGGTCATCGTCCCAGCGTACGACGGGGGCCCGGATGCCATGGCATCCGGGCCCCCGTGGTGTTCCTTCGTCAGTTACCGGCGACGATGTCGGGAGTGGCCGCGATCTCTCCGGCCGTGCCGACGCCGATCGCGACCTTGTCGCCGCGGGGGCCGCTCTCGAAGGTGAACTGGCCGTTCTCGACGCCCACCTTGACGTGGTCGCCCGACTCGAGCTCTCCGTGCAGGATCTTCTCGCTGAGGCGGTCTTCGACCTCGCGCTGCATGGCGCGGCGCAGCGGGCGGGCACCGAGCGTCGGGTCGAAGCCGATCTCGATGAGCTTGTCCTTGGCGTCGTCCGACAGCTCGACGGTCATGTCGCGGTCGAGCAGGCGGTCGGCCAGGCGCTTGACGAACAGACCGACGATCTGGCGCAGCTCGTCCTTGTTCAGCTGCGGGAAGACGATGACGTCGTCGACACGGTTGAGGAACTCGGGCTTGAAGTGACGCTTGAGCTCCTCGTCGACCTTGCCCTTCATCCGCTCGTAGCTGGTCTGCGAGTTGCCCTCGACCTGGAAGCCGACGGGACCACCGGCGATCGCCGACGAACCGAGGTTCGTCGTCATGATGATCACGGTGTTCTTGAAGTCGACCACGCGCCCCTGACCGTCGGTCAGACGGCCTTCCTCGAGGATCTGCAGGAGCGAGTTGAAGATGTCGGGGTGCGCCTTCTCGATCTCGTCGAACAGCACGACCGAGAACGGCTTGCGGCGCACCTTCTCGGTGAGCTGGCCGCCCTCTTCGAAGCCGACGAATCCCGGAGGGGCACCGAACAGACGCGAGACGGTGTGCTTCTCACCGAACTCCGACATGTCGAGGGAGATCAGCGCGCCCTCGTCGTCGAAGAGGAACTCGGCGAGCGCCTTGGCCAGCTCGGTCTTTCCGACGCCCGTGGGGCCGGCGAAGATGAACGAGCCGCTCGGGCGCTTCGGGTCCTTCAGACCCGCACGCTGACGACGGATCGTCCGCGACAGCGCCGCGATCGCCTCTTCCTGGCCGATGACCCGCTGGTGCAGGGCCTTCTCCATGAACATGAGGCGGCTGGACTCCTCCTCGGTGAGCTTGAACACCGGGATGCCGGTCGCCTGGGCGAGCACCTCGGCGATCAGGCCCTCGTCGACGACCGCGTGGGAGGCGACGTCGCCGGAGCGCCACTGCTTCTCGAGGCGCAGACGCTCCGCGAGAAGCGACTTCTCCTCGTCGCGCAAAGCCGCGGCCTTCTCGAAGTCCTGCTCCTCGGAGGCCTGCTCCTTCTGCTCGCGGACCTTGGCGATCTTCTCGTCGAACTCGCGCAGCTCGGGCGGGCTGGACAGGATCGACAGGCGCAGGCGTGCACCGGCCTCGTCGATCAGGTCGATCGCCTTGTCGGGCAGGAAGCGGTCGCTGATGTAGCGGTCGGCGAGGTTCGCCGCGGCCACGATCGCGCCGTCGGTGATCTGCACCTTGTGGTGCGCCTCGTAGCGGTCGCGCAGCCCCTTCAGGATGTTGATCGCGTGGGGCAGGCTCGGCTCGGCGACCTGGATCGGCTGGAAGCGGCGCTCGAGCGCGGCATCCTTCTCGAAGTGCTTGCGGTACTCGTCGAGCGTGGTGGCACCGATGGTCTGGAGCTCACCACGGGCGAGGAGGGGCTTGAGGATGGATGCCGCGTCGATCGCGCCCTCGGCGGCTCCCGCACCCACGAGGGTGTGGATCTCGTCGATGAAGACGATGATGTCGCCGCGCGTGCGGATCTCCTTGGTGACCTTCTTCAGGCGTTCCTCGAAGTCACCGCGGTAGCGGGAGCCGGCGATGAGCGAGCCGAGGTCGAGCGAGTAGACCTGCTTGTCCTTCAGCGTCTCGGGCACATCGCCCTTGACGATGGCCTGAGCGAGTCCTTCGACGACCGCCGTCTTTCCGACACCGGGCTCACCGATGAGGACGGGGTTGTTCTTCGAGCGGCGCGACAGGATCTGCATGACCCGCTCGATCTCCTTCTCGCGCCCGATGACGGGGTCGAGCTTGTTGTCGCGCGCGGCCTGCGTGAGGTTGCGACCGAACTGGTCGAGCACGGCCGAGCCGCCCTGCGCGCCCGAGGACTGCTGCTCGCCGGCGCCGGTGGCGACGCCCGCGGGCTCCTTGCCCTGGTAGCCCGACAGGAGCTGGATGACCTGCTGGCGCACCTTGTTCAGGTCGGCGCCGAGCTTGACGAGCACCTGAGCCGCGACGCCCTCACCCTCGCGGATGAGGCCGAGCAGGATGTGCTCCGTGCCGATGTAGTTGTGGCCGAGCTGAAGGGCCTCGCGCAGCGACAGCTCCAGCACCTTCTTCGCGCGCGGCGTGAAGGGGATGTGACCGGTCGGCTGCTGCTGGCCCTGGCCGATGATGTCCTGCACCTGCTCGCGCACGGCGTCGAGCGAGATGCCGAGGGACTCGAGCGCCTTGGCGGCGACACCTTCTCCCTCGTGGATGAGGCCGAGGAGAATGTGCTCGGTCCCGATGTAGTTGTGGTTGAGCATCTTCGCCTCTTCTTGGGCGAGCACAACCACGCGACGGGCACGGTCGGTGAATCTCTCGAACATCCTCAGTCCCTCCAGGAATGGGCTGACAGGCACGCCTCCGCGCGCCGTACATCGAGAGTAACCAGCGGTCGGATGCCACGGACGCGTGTTCGCCGTGGGCATACCCGGCGCACGGGGGGACTTGTGCACCCCATCGACATTCGATAACTTATCGACAACCGATAACATCGACTTTCGATAAGGACACTGTCATGACATCCCCCGTCCGACCACCCGCATCCTTTCCCGCGGTGACACCGTCGGTTTCCTCTTCTTCATCGTGCTCGGCGCGGGACTGGCCGTCTGGGCGGTCGTGCACAGCGTCATCACGATCGTGCAGGCCCTCCCCAACCGCGATGTGCCGGTGGCACTGCCCTTCCTCGACACCGTCGCCCAGGCACCACTCGGCCCCGACGGCGCCCCCGTCCCCGTCGAACTCGGGAGCGGAGTCCTCGTCGCCCCGGAGCTGCCGATCGCGTCGCTGTGGGCGCTGGTCATCGCCGAGGTACTCTTCGCCACAGTGGTGGTGGCCGTCGTCGTGCTGTTGCTCCTGCTCACCGCCGACATCCTGCGCGGCCGCATCTTCAGCAAGCGCAACACCGGCATCGTCACGACGGTCGGAATCGTCGCCCTGGTGGGGTTGGCCGGGGTGCCGTTCTTCCGCAACATGGTCGCCAACGGCGCCCTCGCCTGGATCTCCGACTACACCTACGAGCGGGGGCTGGTGCAGACCATCGACCTTCCCGTGCTCTTCGGAGCCGCGTTCATCGCCGCCCTCGCGGGCACCGTGTTCTCGGTCGGCGACCGTCTGCAGCGTGACACGGAGGGTCTCGTATGAGCCCGGCGACCGATGACGACGGGCCCAGCGGCATCCACTGTCGACTCGACGAGCTGCTCACCGAGCGGGGGATGACGCTGACCCGGCTGAGCGAACTGGTCGGGGTCAGCATCGTCAACCTCTCGGTGCTCAAGAACGACCGGGCACGAGCAATCCGCTACTCCACACTCGCCGCGATCTGCCGTGCGCTGGACTGCGAAGTCGGTGACCTCCTGGTGGTACAGGAGTAGGTAGCCGTCGCCCGGGCGCGGAAGCGCGTTCAGCGCCCGAGCAGCGGGATGGGTCCGTCGGAGGCGACGTTTCCGCCGACCAGCGTCAGTTCCACGGGTCCTTCCGCGACGATCCCGGTGAGATCGGCGAGGGTCACGCGGGGAGCGAGGTCCATGGTGCAAACCTGGTCGGCGGGTGGATCGGCGAACGTCACGACGGCGCCGCCCTCAGCAGAGGTCACGGCCTCCACCTGGGGGCGGCATCCCGAACTCCCCCACGTGAGGATCGCCGCGAGGCCATCACCGGCCCAGCCGGCGCTCGGCGCGAACTCGGCCACGGGGGCCGGGGCGGATCCGAGGCCTTCGAGCGAGACGGATGCCGTGACCGCCCCCGTGACCGCGACGTCGAGACCCGTCGTCGCGTCGACGCCCTGCGGGAGCGGAACGTACGTCGCCCGCGGTGCCATGTCTCGCGTGCAGGGCCCGTCGGTGGTGTCGATGAGCTCGACGGTGAGCGTGCCAGCGTCGAGCGCGGACTCCCCCGCCGCCGGCACACACGAGGAACTCCCCCACGTCACGACGGCGACACCTCGGCCCGCATCGAGCCACGCGACGCGCGCCTCCGCCTGCTCGGCGGACACCGTGGCATCCGGCGTCTCTTCGGGTGCCGAGGCGGGCCCGGTCGCGCATCCGACGAGGACACCGACGGACAGGATGCCAAGGCCCACCAGGGCGAAGAGCGAACGACGCGTCACGGGGTCCTCCGATGGAGTATGTGGGCGGCGCTCACTGCAGCGCCGAGGTGAGCCGAGCGAGGTTGTCGAGGATCGTCGAGCGCAGCGGTTGGCGTCGCCACTCCTCGATCGTCAACTCGCGGCTGAGGGTGCGGTAGACGTCTTCAACGCGACGCATGTCGCTGACGAACTCCTCGCCGCGCACGAGCATCGAGATCTCGAGATTCAGACCGAACGACCGCATGTCCATGTTGCTGGAGCCGATCACCGCGACCTCGTCGTCGATGGTCAGGCTCTTGCTGTGCAAGATGAAGGGTTTGCGGTACATCCAGATCTTGACGCCGGCGTGCAGCAGCGCTTCGTAGTAGCTGCGCTGCGCGTGATACACCATCGCCTGGTCGCCCTCTTCCGAGACGAAGAGCTCGACGTGCACGCCTCGCTGACAGGCGGTCGTGATGGCGAGTAGAAGCGCCTCGTCGGGGACGAAGTAAGGGCTGACGATGATGATGCGTTCGCGAGCGTTGAAGAGCAGTCCCAGGAAGAGCTTCAGGTTGTTCTGGAAGTCGAAGCCGGGGCCGGACGGAACGATCTGACAATCGAGGTCGCCGGGGCCCGACTCGACGCTGAACAGATCGATCTCGTCGGCCAGGGTCTCGTCGGTCTCGCTGTACCAATCGCTGAGGAACACCGCGTTGACGCTAGCGACGACCGGCCCCTCCACCCGGACCATCAGATCGACCCAGTGCAGCCCCCGTCGGATGTTCTTGCGCAGGTTGTACGACGAGTCGGTGACGTTCTGCGAACCCATGAACGCGACATCGCCGTCGATGACCAGCAGCTTGCGGTGGTTGCGCAGGTCAGGGCGCTGATAGCGCCCGCGCAGAGGCTGGACCGGAAGCAGCAGATGCCAGTGCGCGCCCATCCTTTCGAGGCGGCGCAGGGTCTGCCGGTAGAAGGGCTTGCCACGGTTGGCCCAGTGGTCGAGCAGAACGCGCACCACCACGCCTCGGGCGGCGACCTCTTCGAGCGCGCGGAAGAAGTTGTCGGTCGACGCGTCGGACTGGAGGATGTAGAACTCGACGTGCACGTACCGCTGCGCACGGCGGATCTCGTCGGCCATCGCGTCCAGGCTCTCCTGGTAGTCGGCGATGAGGGTCGCGGCGTTGTCGCCGGCGATGGGCATGGCGCCGAGGTTCCTGTTCAGACGCACCAGGGCGCGGAACCAGTCGGGCGCGTGGGGCCGCAGGGTGCCGAAGTCGAGCGACGCGCTCGTGTCGTGGATGTACCGGTTGATGTCGGCTTGCTTGCGACGGCGTTTGCGCGGCAGACGCGGGTTGCCGATCAGGAGGAAAAGGAACACCCCGACGAACGGGATGAAGTAGATCGCCAGCAACCACGCCATCGCCGCGGTCGGACGACGGTTGCGCGGCACGATGATGACGGCCGCGATGCGCACGACGAGATCGATGACGAACAGTGCGATGACGAGCCAACTCGCCTCGAACGTGGTATCGATCACGGGGCCTCCTGCGCGGGATGTCCCCTCAGCGTAGTGACCGGGCCCGACACTCGCGGACGCTGGGCTCAGCGAGCAGTGGTGTCCGAGGCGGGGAGACCGCGCTTGGCGCGCTCCTGGGCCTCGATGCGCGCGTACGCCTTCCGCTCGGTGCGGTCCATCCGGATCACGCTCCGCAGGATGAAGAAGAAGGCCGCCGAGACCACGATGGTCGGCAGGATCGCCCACAGCACGGCAGCCCACATGTTGTCCACACCTCAAGGATACGTGCGCCGCCTGAGCGCCGGGCGGGAAGGTGCCCCTTCTCCCCCGTGCGGCATTCACCCGGATCCTCCACCGATGTCTCCCCGCGGCTCTCGACGGCCACCCCGGCTCGGCCAGGCTCGTCGCCATGTCAACGATCGTCCGCGCCACCTCTCCGGCCGAGTTCCTCGCTCTCGTCCCCCATCTCCTCGGTTGCACGCCCCGGAACAGCCTCGCTCTCGTGACCTTCGCCGGGGGCCGGTCGCTGGGCGCCCTGCGGATCGACCTCCCCGGTCCGGACGCGGTCTCCGACATCGAGAACGTCGCCGCGACCGTCATCGGAATGGCGTGCAAGGTGCCCCGGACGGATGCCATCGCCGCCGTCGTGTACACGGAGACGAAGCTGGCGGATGCCGAGGCCGCCCCGCATCACCCCCTCGTCGAGGCCCTGCTGGCGCGAGCGGACATCTGCGGCCTGCGCGTGCAGGATGCCCTGATCGTCGGATCCGACGGGTGGGACAGCCTCCTCGCTCCCGGTGTGGACGGCGCGCGGTCGCTCGACGAGATCGCTCCCCTTCCGCACCTGCCGGCGGACGGCGAGATCGAAAGCGACCAGTTCGCGGCGGCGCAACTGCCCGCCGTTCCCCCCGCAGAGGCGACCGCGGTCCACCGCCTCCTGACGGACGCAGCGCACCTGTTATCACCCGAGGGGGAGCGCCGGCGGCTGCCCGGCCGTCGGCACGCCGCTGCCGAGGCGGTCGCCGAGGACCTCGCCGACCCGCCGGCCCTCTTCGAGACATTCCTTGATCCGGCGACTCCTCCCGATGTTCCGCGGATCGCGGCGGTCTCGTTCTGTCTGCAACGCGCCGTCCTGCGGGACGTGGCGTTGGTGCAGGCCGTCGGCGACCTCGCCACGGGCGACGCCGCTTACGCCGTCCTGTGCGCGTACGCCGACGGCCGACCGCTACCCGCAGAAATCGGCCGGCTGATGTGCGGGGAAGGAACGCGCCCCGACCCGCCTCGGCTGCTCCGTGCGCTCGAGCGCTGTCGCCGCGTGGCCGCGGCGACACCGCGCGCGGGCCGGGCGGGCCCCCTGGCCGCCTGCGCATGGCTCGCCTGGGCCACCGGACGATCCACCCACGCCGCGGTGTACGCGACGCAAGCGCTCGCTATCGATCCTCACCACGGCCTCGCCGAGATCGTGCGGACGATGACCGATCAGGGACGCGTGCCCGAGTGGCTGTTCGACCCCCGGCCGATCACTTCACCAGGGGAAACAGGATCGTCTCGCGGATCCCGAGCCCGGTGATGGCCATGAGCAGCCGGTCGATTCCCATGCCCATACCCCCCGTCGGAGGCATCCCGTGCTCGAGCGCGCGCAGGAACTCCTCGTCGATGGGCATCGCCTCGTCATCGCCGCGCGCCGCCAGCTTCGCCTGCTCGGTGAACCGTTCCCGCTGGATGACCGGGTCGACCAGCTCTGAGTACCCCGTGGCCAGTTCGAAGCCCCGCACGTACAGGTCCCACTTCTCGACCACGCCCGCGACGGAGCGATGCTCACGGACCAGGGGGCTCGTGTCGACGGGGAAGTCCATGACGAACGTCGGACGCGTCAGCCCTCCCTTGACGAAGTGCTCCCACAGCTCCTCGACCCACTTGCCATGCGTCTCGTGAGCGGGGGCGTCCACTCCCGATTCCGCACCGAAGGCGCGCAGTTCGTCGAGAGTCGTCTCGGGAGTGATGGAACGGCCCGCGGCCTCGGACAGCGAGCCGTACATCGAGATGCGATCCCACTCCCCGCCCAGGTCGTACTCGGTGCCGTCCGCCCACGTCACGGTCGTCGAACCGGCCACGGCGACCGCGGCGTCCTGGATAAGGGTCTGGGTGAGGTCGGCGATGCCGTTGTAGTCGGTGTACGCCTGGTACGCCTCGAGCATCGCGAACTCGGGACTATGCGTGGAGTCTGCGCCCTCGTTCCGGAAGTTCCGGTTGATCTCGAACACGCGGTCGATACCACCGACGACGGCGCGCTTGAGGAACAGCTCCGGAGCGATACGCAGGTACAGGTCGGCGTCGAAGGCGTTGGAGTGGGTGATGAACGGGCGGGCGCTCGCGCCACCGTGCTGCACCTGAAGCATCGGGGTCTCGACCTCGACGAAGTCGCGCTCGGCGAAGGTGCGACGGAGGCTCGCGTTCACCTTGGCGCGCGCCAACACGGTCTCGCGGGCGCGGTCGCGGACGATGAGATCGAGGAACCGGCTGCGCACGCGGCTTTCCTCGCTCAACTCCGAGTACATGTTCGGCAGGGGCAGGACGGCCTTGGCGGCGATCGCCCAGTCCGACACCATGATCGACAGCTCACCGCGGCGGCTCGAGATCACTTCGCCCGAAACGAACACGTGATCGCCGAGGTCGACGATCTCCTTCCACGCCTGGAGAGAGTCCTCGCCCACATTCGCCAGCGACACCATCGCCTGAATGCGACTGCCGTCCCCCGACTGCAGGGAGGCGAAACAGAGCTTGCCGGTGTTGCGGCTGAAGACCACACGGCCCGCCACGCCGACGGTGATGCCGGTCTCGGCTCCCGCCTCAAGGTCACCGAAGCGCGCGCGCAGGTCGGGGATCGTGTCGGTCACGGGAACGGTGACCGGGTACGGCCCGCCGGCCGCGTCCGGCCGCTCCTGCAGCAGGCGCTCCCGCTTGGCGAGTCGGACCGCCTTCTGCTCGAAGACGTCGTCTTCGGTGGGTTCGGCGTCGTTCGCGGGCGCGTCGGTCATCGTGAAGGCTCCTCGGGGTCTCCACGAGTTTATCCGCGCGGCGCCGCCGCCTCTCCCGGTGCGACCGCGGGGTGCCGAGCGGGAGCGATCAGGGTGGAACCGTCAGGCGATGGCCTCCGCCAGGAGTGCCTCGGCCGCCGCCCGGGGTTTCGACGACCGCCGCCCGCGGCCTCAGCTCAGCGAGATCTCCGCGTTGTCGATGAATCGGTGCCCGCCGACGGTGGCGGCGATCAGCGCGATCGCGCGCCCGCGGTGTCCATCGTCGACGGGAAGGAACGTCTCGGGGTCGACGACCGAGAGATACTCCAGGGTGATCCGGGACTCTCCCATCAGCGAGGACTGCGCCGCGGCGATGCACGCGTCCACGCCCCGATCGGCGTTGGATGCCGCGGCATCCAACGCTCCCGTGAGCTTCGTCGCGGCGCGGCGGTCGGCCTCATCCAAAAGCCCCACGCGACTGGAGACCGGCAGACCGTCTTCGGCGCGGACCGTGGGGACCAGGACCGTTTCGATGCCGAAGTCGAGATCGCGGATCATGCGCCGGACGAGGAAGGCCCTCTGCAGGTCGCGCTCACCGTAGACGGCGAGGTCGGGGCGGATCAGGTGGAACAGCTTCGCCTCCACCGTCAGGACGCCGTCGAAGTAGAACGGGCGCACCCGCCCCTCGTACCTCAACCCCAGATCGCCCGCGGACACGCGCGTAGTCGCGGTACCCGCGGGCAGGAAGTCGGCTGCCGCGGGGGCGAAGACGACGTCGATGCCCAGTTCGTCGAGCAAGTCGGCATCCGCGTCGGGCGTGCGAGGGTACGCGGCCGTCTCGTCCGCGGTACGGAAGCGCAGGGGGTTGACGAACGTCGACACCACCACGACGTCGGCGCGCTCACGAGCTGCGCGAATGAGATCGACGTGACCGTCGTGCAGGGCCCCGAGCGTGGAGACGAGAGCAACGCGCGCGGCACCGCCCGGTCGATCTTCGTCTCTGACCTCGGCCAACCGGGTACGCAGACCGTCGATGGTGCGGATCATCCGTCGATCGTAGCGTCGGGCGGAACGGTGTCCGACGCCGTCGGTCCGGCTCCCTCGATGAGAGCCTGGTCGACGCTCGAACGCACCAGCGCCGAGAGGTACGCCCCCGTGTTCTCGACGCCCACCCCCGCCAGTAGCGTCGCCGACTGGCGCACGATCGAACGGGAGAACTGCGTCGCCGTCTCCACCGCCTCCGCGTATGCGATGCGGTCCGCCTCGGCGATCACCACGGGCTCGCAACCGAGCTCGACGGCGAGGGCTTGCGCGATCGGCAGCACGGGGCCCGGCGCGGTGACGGCGGCGTACGCCTGCGCGAGCTGGCGCAGGTCGATCGACGATGCCCCGGTGAAGACGATCGCCGGATGGATGGCGAGAGGAATCGCTCCGCGCTGCAATGCCGGCGTGAGTACCTCGACGCCGTACGCCGGGTCGGTGTGCAGGACGAGCTGTCCCGGCTGCCACGCGCCGAGGTCCGCCAGCCCTGCCACCAGTCCGGGCAGCTGGTCGTGCGGGACCGCGATGACCACGAGCTCACTGCGGCGCACGACCTCCTCCGGCGACAGCACAGGGAGCCCGGGCAGGATCGCCTCGACCCGGTCGTCGTCCGACCCGGACGTGATGCCGGTCAGCGCGTGGCCCGCGCCGGCCAGGGCTGCACCGATAACCGGCCCGACGCGCCCCGCCCCGATGATGCCGACCCCGAGCCGGCCGTCGCGACCGCCGCTCATCCGGCCCACCGGTGGCTGCGGTCGCCCGCCGCGGCGCCGATCGTGGCCCGCGTGGTGTCCTCGAACAACGCCACGGCGTCGTCACGGTCGAGAGCCCCCACCGACGTCTGCACCGCCCCCGCGATGACGTGCGCGGCGAGAGTGGCCGTCCGAGTCGCGCGAGCGAGAGGCCCCTGTTGCACGCCCACCGACTGCAGGCGCGCCAGCGGCACGACCGTGAGTGTTCGTCGCGCCCATCCCCGCCGAAGGAAGAGGGCATCCGCCGTGAGCACCGCACCATTGCGCCGCCACGACAAGGGGCGCAGCAGACGCACCCGCCGCGGCGTGATCACGTAGGGGTCGTCATCGGCCGGGCCAAGGATGCCGTGGCGGAACACGTACGTCCATTCCTCCGGTGGCAGCGCCGGGGCGAGAATGCGCAGAACCTTCTCGACATCGTCGCGCGTACCGATGGGCAGCACCGCGGCGAACAGGTCGGCACTGGAATCCGTGGAGCCGCGGCCGGAAAGGCGGTTGATCGAAATGCTCCACCACCCGAACGGACGCCACAGCAACGGCTGGTGCACCTCGATCGCGTGCACGCGTCCGGGAGGCACCACCTCGCTGATCGTCGTGAAGAGGCCGAAGGTCAAGCGCACGCCGTCGGCACTCGGGGCGATCGAGTAACGGAGTCCGCGTGCGATCGAGCGGACGTAGTAGGCCCCGAAGGCCAGGAAGGCGGGCACCACCGTGAACAGCAGCCACACCGTCGACAGCGCCGCCGCCACGGCGATCACGACGACGAGTCCAACGAGCATGATGGTCGACCCGCTCAGCACCCGTGAGGCCACGAGTCGACCGAGCGGGATACGCACGATGCTCTCCGGCTCGGCATCCGAGATGTCCTCACCGTCGACGATGCCCTGGATACCGGCCGCGACCGCGTCAGCCGCCTTGCGCACGGGCGAACCCGACGCTCCCGGCGCGACGCCCCGCTCCGCGAGGCGACGACCGGATGCCAGCCGGAGGATGTCACCGCGAACCGTCTCGGCGGCATTGGCCGAGAGGTACTCGAGCTTCACGTTCGAGTCCAGCCCGGCGCCGACCACTTCGAGCTTCGCCAAGCCGAGGAGGCGAGCCACCATCGGGCGCGTGAGGTTGACCCCCTGCACACGATCCAGCGGCGCGCGGCGGTGCGTGCGGAAGAGAACTCCCGAACGGACTTCGACGTCGTCGTCGCTGATGCGGAAAGTGTGGAACCGCCACGACAGTCGGAATGCGACGAGCAGCACGACCAGCACCACCAGGGCGCCACCTGCCGCGAGAAGGATCAGGTTGTTCGAGAAGAGGAAATCGACGGGGTCCGGCGGGAGGACGCCGGGCGGCAGGTCCGTCACCGAGGGGAGGAAGAACTCGAGCAGACGTTCGCGCATATTCGCGATGATGACGCCGACGATCACGAGGAGGAACAGTCCACCCCGCAACAGCGGCGTGAGGGGGTGCAGGCGCTGCCACTCGCCATCGCTCAGCGGCGAGCGCACGAGAGCTCGGGCCGGCGAGTCAGCGGCGACACCCGGCGATGGGGCGGTGCCCGCGACCGAGTCAGCGGCAAGGCCGGGCGTCGGAACGGTGCCCGCGACCGAGTCAGCGGCAAGGCCGGGCGTCGGAACGGTGTCCGCGACGGAGTCAGCGGCGACACCGGGCGCTGGAACGGTCTCCGCGACCGAATCGGCGGTCGGCGGCTTCCACGCCGGATCCGGCGCCGAGCCTGCCCCGGCCGGCGCCCGGCCCGACGCCGCGGCCGCCCCGGCCTCAGCCCCGCCCGCCCCGGTCTCGGCCGCCTCGCTCTCGCGCCGGTTCGCCTGCGAGGCGTCGGCGCCGTTGGCGTCGCGCTCCGACCACGTCGGCTCGCTCACAGCCCGGTCCGGCGGGTCTCGGCGACATCGATGAGGGTGTCACGCAGTTGCTCGGCCGCGCGCTGCGTCAGGCCCGGGATCGTGACGCCCGACGACGCTGCGGCGGTGACGAGCTTGAGCTGGGCGATCCCGAAGCCGCGGTCAAGCGGACCATGGGTGATGTCGACGAGCTGCATTCGTCCATACGGAACCGCCACCACCCGCTGCCACAGGATGCCGCGACGGAAGACCAGATCATCGCGCCGAAGCTGATACCCGAAGGAGCGGGCCTGCCGCGGCGTGATGACGATGCCGATCGCGGTGACCAGCAGGATGACGCCGACCGGGATCCACTGCCACGTCACGCCGGTGATGAGCTGAGCGACGATGGCCGCCGCCAGCACCAGCAGGAACACCGCGCCCTGTGAGATGAGCTGCACCCTCACATAAGCGCGGGCCAGCTGGTGCCACGTGCCGTCGCCGATCGGCAGGCGCCCGGAACCGCGCGGCTCGAGAATGCGGTCGTAGGTGGCGTCGTCGAGGACGGAGGCCGCGGACTCAGCCGACGGTGGGACCGGCGTCGGGCGCTCCGGCAGATCCGGGGTGTTCGTCATCGTCGTCCTTCCGGATGGTGCACAACTGCTCGGCCACGAGTCCCGCGACGACGAGGGCGGCACCGCACACGGCCGTCGCGATGATCGACCCCAACGAGCCTAGCGACGGAGTGAACGGACGTGTGAAGACGAAGCCCAGCAGCCCCAGCGCGAAACCGGTCGATGCGGCACCGAGGATCGACGAAGCCTTCGCGAGCATCGCGATCCGCAGCGCCCGGAAGGGGTCGATGCGACGATCGCTGCGGCCCCGTGAGGCACGGAAAACCGGAACGGCGACCACGACGACGACCGCGCCCAGCAGCGCCAGAATGGTCGGGAGACTCGCCGCCGGCACGAACGTCGGCCGCCCCGTCGAGGTGAGGGCGGTGTCGAGCAGGAACCCGACCACGGCGCCGACGAGTGCCGCCACGACGAGGATCGTCACTCCCGTCCGCTTCACGATGCGCCGTCCTCGAGCCCGGCCAACAGGGCGTCGACCCGACCACGGCCGGGGATGATGGCATCCGGATCCACGTCCAGCCACGGCCGGAGGACGAATGCGCGTTCGTGCGCGCGCGGATGCGGCACAGTCAATCGTTCGTCGTCGATCCGCTCGTCGCCGTAGGCGATGAGGTCCAGATCGAGAGTGCGATCCCCCCACCGCTCGCGGCGCACTCGCCCGTGGTCGCTCTCGATGCGGTGCAGCTGGTCGAGAAGCGTCGCCGGCGCCAGGCGGGTCTGCAGCAGCGCGACGGCGTTCAAGTAGCGGGGCGCGTTCTCGTCCTCACCGCTGAGCGTGAGGGCGACCGTCTCGATCGGGGCGGACACCCGCACGTCGGTCGTCAGCGGCAATCGGCGCAGGGCCGCGACGGCGGCGTCGAGGGTCTCGGCCCGCGCGCCCAGGTTCGCGCCGAGAGCCACGACCGCGGACACGGGACGATCCGCGGGGGGATCGCCGATGCCGTGCGCGAGACGCACGCTCATGCGCGACCCCGCCGGATCGTCACCGACACGTCACCGAAAGGCACGGTGATCGGCGCCTGCGGCTTGTGCACCGTCACCGTCACCAGCATGACGCGCTCGTCGGCGAGCACGTCGTCCGCGATGCGTTGTGCGACGGTCTCGAGCAGGTCGGCCGGGTCGCCCTGCACGATCGCGACGATGCGCTCGGCGAGTTCGCCGTAGTGCACGGTGTCGCGAACGTCGTCGGACTCCGCCGCCGGACGCAGCGAGAGCTGGAGGACGACGTCCACGACGAAGTCCTGCCCCTCACGCTTCTCCTCGGGGTACACGCCGTGGAATCCGTGCGCGCGCACCCCCGTCAGGGTGATCTCATCGGCGAAGTCCATCAGGCCTCCCAGGCGCGGGCGACGGCGAGCGCGTCGCGAGTGGTCGGGATGTCGTGCACGCGCACCGCCCACGCCCCGGCACGAAACGCCAGGACGCTCGTCACGGCGGTGGCGAGATCGCGGCGCGTGAGGTCGGCGTCCTCGCCGATCGCCTCGCCGAGGAAGCGTTTGCGGCTCGTTCCCACCAGAACACGACAGCCGAGGTCGATTACACGCGGCAGCCCACGCAACGTCTGCCAGTTCTGCGCCCCGCGCTTGCCGAAGCCGATGCCCGGGTCCACGACGATCCGTGCGCGGGAGATGCCCGCCGCCTCGGCTCGCGCGATGCGCTCCCCCAGTTCCGCGGTCACCTCCGCCGCCACGTCGCCGTAGTCGGCGCGCGCGTACATCTCGGACGAGGGTCCACGCCAATGACCGAGAGCGATGTCGGCATCGGTCTCGGCGACGGCAGAGAGCATCTCGGCGTCGGCGAGGCCGCCGGACACGTCGTTGACGAGCGCCGCACCGGCTGCGACGGCGGCGCGCGCCGTCGACGCGTTCATCGTGTCGATGCTGACGACCAGGCCCTCGGATGCCAGGGCCTCGACGACCGGGAGGACGCGCTGCTGCTCGACCCTCGGCGCCACTCGCTCCGCCCCCGGCCGGGTCGACTCGCCACCCACGTCGAGGATGTCCGCACCCTGTTCGTGGAGATGGCGAGCGTGGGCGATGGCCGCGTCGGGATCGAGGAAGCGGCCGCCGTCGCTGAACGAGTCGGGGGTGACGTTGACGATCCCCATCACGAGCGTCACGGGCGGCTCCGACCGATCAGAGCGACCAGCTCCCCGCGCGCGACGGGGTCGGTGTAGACGCCGCGCGCGGCGATCGTCACGGTCGAGGCGTCGGGCTGACGCCCGCCCCGCATCGTGACGCACTCGTGCTCGGCGTCCAGGACGACGAGCACGCCCCGCGCATCGAGGGCACCGGCGATCGTGTCGGCGACCTGCTCACCGAGACGCTCCTGCACCTGCGGGCGAGCGGCCAGGATGTCGATGACGCGGGGAAGCGCGCCGAGCCCCACGACCTCTTCACCCGGCAGATACGCCACGTGGGCGTGGCCCCGGAAGGGGAGCAGGTGGTGCTCGCACATCGAGCGGAAGGCGATGTCGCGCAGCATCACCGCCCCGGAGGGCAACGTGTCGGGCGCCGGGCCGCGGCTCACCGAGATGGTGTGCTGCAGGGGCGCACCGGCATCCTGTCCCACTCCGCCGAAGAACTCGGTCCAGGAGTCCGCCACCCGCGCCGGGGTCTGCCGCAGCCCGGGGCGATCGGGATCCTCACCGATCGCCTCGAGCAGCTGGCGTACGAGCGCGGACACGCGCTCCCGGTCGACGGCCACGGGGCCTTACGCGGTGGCCGGACGCGTCTGTCCGCTCGGCCGGCGCTGCGGCTGGGCCGCGGTCTGCGCGTCGGCCTCGACGGACGCGGCCACGCCCGCGGGGGCCTGGCGGCGCGGAACCTCCACCGGGGGCAGGGTCGACACCGGGCGGTCGCCCGACGACAGCCACTGCGGGCGCGGGGGAAGACGCTTGACGTCCTTGAAGATCTCGGCGAGCTCGAGGTGGTCGAGCGTCTCCTTCTCGAGGAGAGCGAGCGCGAGACGGTCGAGGACCTCGCGGTTGTCGTTGATGACCTGGTACGCCTCGTTGTGCGCCTGCTCGATGAGCGCACGCACCTGCGCGTCGACGCGCTCGGCGATGCGCTCGGAGAAGTCGCGGCCGTGACCCATGTCGCGCCCCATGAAGACCTCGCCCGACGACGATCCGAGCTTGACCGGGCCGACGTCGGTGGTCATGCCGTACTCGGTGACCATCTTCCGGGCGATGCTCGTGGCCTTCTCGATGTCGTTGGAGGCTCCGGTCGTCGGGTCGTGGAAGACGATCTCCTCCGCGACGCGACCACCCATGGCGTACGTCAGCTGGTCCTGCAGCTCGTTGCGCGTCACGGAGTACTTGTCGTCGAGCGGCAGCACCATCGTGTAGCCGAGGGCCTTGCCGCGCGGGAGGATCGTGACCTTGGTCACCGGGTCGGTGTGGTTCATCGCCGCCGCCGCGAGCGCGTGTCCGCCCTCGTGGTACGCCGTGATGAGCTTCTCCTTCTCCCTCATCACACGCGTCCGGCGCTGCGGGCCGGCGATGACGCGGTCGATCGCCTCGTCGAGAGCGCGGTTGTCGATGAGCTGCGCGTTGGAACGCGCGGTCAGCAGCGCGGCCTCGTTGAGAACGTTGGCCAGGTCGGCGCCGGTGAATCCGGGCGTCTTCCGAGCCACGACCTCGAGGTCGACGGAGTCCGACAGCGGCTTGCCGCGACCGTGCACCTCGAGGATGCGCTGGCGTCCCTTGAGGTCGGGAGCGTCGACACCGATCTGGCGGTCGAAGCGCCCCGGACGCAGAAGCGCGGGGTCGAGGATGTCGGGGCGGTTCGTCGCCGCGATGACGATGACGTTGACCTTGGGGTCGAAGCCGTCCATCTCGACGAGCATCTGGTTCAGAGTCTGCTCGCGTTCGTCGTGACCGCCGCCCATACCGGCACCGCGGTGGCGCCCGACGGCGTCGATCTCGTCGATGAAGATGATCGCGGGCGAGTTCTCCTTGGCCTGGTTGAAGAGGTCGCGCACGCGGCTCGCGCCGACGCCGACGAACATCTCGACGAAGTCCGACCCCGAGATCGAGTAGAAGGGCACGCCCGCCTCCCCCGCGACAGCGCGAGCGAGGAGGGTCTTGCCGGTTCCGGGAGGGCCGTACAGCAGCACGCCCTTCGGGATGCGCGCACCGACCTCTTCGAACTTCTTCGGGTCCTTGAGGAATTCCTTGATCTCCTCGAGCTCTTCGATCGCCTCGTCCGAGCCCGCGACGTCCTGGAAGGTCACGGTGGGCGTCTCTTTCGTCACGAGCTTCGCCCGCGACTTGCCGAACTGCATCACCTTGCTGCCGCCGCCCTGGGCGCTGGAAAGCAACCACCAGAACAGCAGACCGAGCAGCACCAGGGGCAGGATCAGCGAGAGGAACCCGTCGAACCAGCTGGGGCGCGGCACGACGTCGTTGAACCCGTCGGCCGGTGCGGCCGTGTCGATCGCGGTCGCCACCTCGGCGGCCCGCGCCGTGCCGTAATAGAACTGCACGGTCTCGGCGCCCTCGTACGGCTGCGAGAGCTTGAGATCGACGCGCTGGTCGACGTCGTTGGTCGTCGCCTGGGACACCGTGCTGCCCTTGAGCAGCTCGAGGCCCTCCTGGGTCGAGATCTGGCGTGCCCCGCTGAGGTTGGAGATCAGCGAGAAACCGATGACCAGAAGCAGACCGACCAGCAGAACGTAGATGATCGGATTGCGCGTGATCTTCTTGAAATTCATGGTGGGCGAGCCCAGCCCTTTCGTGATCCGCCCGGAAGAAGCGGTGTCAATCAGGGTAACGCGCGCCGACTATGCCCGGCCTGTGCGTTCGTCGTGGGCGTACCGGGCGAGGGATGCCGCGCCGGGGCGCTCGGCATCCGATCGCGGATCAGGAGTAGACGTGCGGCGCGAGCACGGCGACGTCGCGCAGGTTGCGGTACTTCTCGGCGTAGTCGAGGCCGTAGCCGATGACGAAGTCGTTGGGGATGTCGAAGCCGACGTAGCGGCAATCGACCTCGACCTTCATGGCATCCGGCTTGCGCAGGAGCGCGAGCACCTCGACCGACTCGGCCCCGCGGGAGGCGAAGTTCTCCAGGAGCCAGCTCAGGGTAAGGCCGGAGTCGATGATGTCTTCGACGATGAGCACGTGCTTGCCCGTGATGTCGGTGTCGAGGTCTTTGCGGATCTGGACGACACCGCTCGAGCGGGTGCTGGCCCCGTACGACGAGACGGCCATCCAGTCCATGGTGATGTGCGAGGGCAGGTGGCGGGCGAAGTCGGCCATGACCATGACCGCGCCCTTGAGGACGCCCACGAGGACGACGTCGCGTCCGGCGTAGTCGGCCGCGACCTGCGTGGCCAGTTCGGCGAGCTTGCCCTGGATCTGCTCCTCGGTGAGGAGGACTTCGCTGATGTCGTCGGAGATGTCGGCCGCGCGCATTCGACAAGTCTACGCAGGACGCTTCAGGATGCCGCCCGCGCGACGATCTCGATCCGACCGCCGACGCGGCGCGCACGGCATCCCGGCAGGTCGATGGGTCCCTGCCCGCGCCACTCGGTCGCCAGGCGCGCGACCTCGAGCGTCTGCGTCCGTGTCAGAGCGACCCCGAACTCACTGTCGACGACGTAACGGATGATGCGGTTGCGCAGCGCCGCGGGGTTCGCGGCCAGGGCCGCGACCGACACCGAGATCCCGGCTTCGGCGTGCTCGACGATGTCTTCGATCGTCTCGTCGATCATGTCCTGGAACGCCGCCGCGTCCTCCCGGAGCTGCTCGGCGGTGCGCGCGAGGGCTTCGGCCACGCCCGGCCCGAGCTCGCGCTCCAGAGTGGGCAGTACGGTCTCGCGGACGCGAACCCGCGCATACGCGGGGTCGAGGTTGTGGGGGTCGCGCCACGGGTCGAGTCCTTCCGCGGCGCACGCGGCCGCGGTGACCTCGCGACGGACGCCGAGCAGGGGACGCACCCACGCCGGGCCGGTGGCATACCTCCGCTCCGGCGGCATGCCGGACAGGCTCGCCGCCCCCGACCCCCGCGCCAGCCCGAGCAGGACCGTCTCGGCCTGATCGTCGAGCGTGTGCCCCAGAAGCACCGCATCCGCGCCCGTCTCGGCGGCGGCACGGGCGAGACCGGCGTACCGCGCCTCGCGCGCCGCCGCCTCCGGACCGTTGCCGGCATCGCGCACGTCGACCGCGACGACCCGCGCGGCGAGCCCGAGCCCGCGGGCGAGCTCCGCGGCGCGCTCGGCGATCACGGGCGATCCCTCCTGCAGGCCGTGGTCGATCACCACGGCCTCGGCCCGGATGCCATGACGCGGGGCTTCGAAAGCGGCCGCGGCCGCGAGGGCGAGCGAATCCGCGCCGCCGGAAAGCGCGATCACGACGGCACCCTGCCGCCCCTCCAGGCAGGCACGTACGGCACGTCGCACCTCGGCGACGGCGGGGTCGAGTCCAGGTCGCCGCTCCTGCATGGCATCCACGCTATCCGCCGAGGCGCGGCCTCACCCCACGGACACAACGCAGGGCCCCGCGGGAGCGAGAACGCCCCGGCTAGGCTGGGCGGGGAAACCCACAGACCTAAGGAGCACGAGTATGGGCGCGTACGACGCCGTCATCGAGATCCCGCGCGGCAGCCGCGTGAAGTACGAAGTCGACCACGGCACGGGCCGGGTCTTCCTCGACCGCATCCTGTACACGGTGTTCGGCTACCCGGCCAACTACGGCTTCTTCGAGAACACCCTCGGCGAGGACGGCGACCCCCTCGACGTGCTCGTCCTGCTCGATCGTGACCTCTACCCCGGCATCCTCGCCAAGGTCCGCCCCGTCGGCGTGCTCAAGATGAGCGACGAGGCCGGCGGCGACGACAAGGTCGTCGCGGTACTCGCGAAGGACCCGCGTTGGGACCACATCCAGGACGTCGGCGACATCGACGAGTGGACCAAGAAGGAGATCGCGCACTTCTTCGAGCACTACAAGGACCTGGAGCCCAACAAGTGGGTCAAGGTCGACGAGTGGGCGGATGCCGCCGAGGCCGAGCGCCTGGTCGGCGAGGCGTTCACGCGCTTCGAGGAGCACGACGCCCAGACCAAGACGCAGGGTGAGGGCGAAGCCCCGAACACCCTCTGACCACTTCGGTCACGAGGAAGCCCCCCGGTCCGGGACCGGGGGGCTTTCGCGTGGGTCAGACCCAGACGCCGCGGTCACGCAACCACGTCGCGGGGTTGGTCGTGCCGCCCCACGGGGGGTAGACCTCGAAGTGGAGGTGGCATCCGAACGAGTTGCCGGTCTGGCCGGTCGCAGCGATCTGCTGCCCCGCCGAGACACGCTGGCCGTTGGAGACGTAAATGCCGCCCCCCACGATGTGCGCGTAGCCCGTGGCGGACCCGTCGTCGTGCTGGATGCGCACATAGTTGCCGTAGCCGCCGTTGTAGCCGGCGTAGGTCACGCGACCGGCTGCCGCGGCGTAGATGGGAGACCAGCATCCCGCGCCGAAATCGAGGCCGAGATGCCAGGTGCTCGCGCAATAGCTGGGGCCGCACTGACCGGTGCGGGGGCCGTATCCGGAACTGGTTCCCGCCGAAGAGGGGCGAGCCCATCCGGACCCGCCGACGGAGCCGCCGCCACCACCGCCG
>NZ_JAKRNI010000070.1 GCF_022346945.1 Microbacterium sp. ACRRU
TGGGCCGCCCCCTTCATTCGGTCCGGTCGCTGTGCGAGTCGTCGGTTTCCAGTTGATGGGTGCATTGCCGAGCGTAGTCGACCGGTGCGAGGTATCCGAGCGATGAGTGCCGGCGGTCATGGTTGTACTCGGTCTTCCAGTCGCCGATCACGACCTGGGCGTGCAGCAGCGAGTAGAAGCTGTTGATGTTCAGGCACTCGTCGCGGAGCCTGCTGTTGAACGACTCGACGTACCCGTTGTGCCAGGGCGAGCCGGGCGGAATGTAGGACAGGCCGGTGCGGGTGCCGGCCCAGTCGGCCATCGCGTCGCTGATGAACTCCGGGCCGTTGTCTGATCTGAGCACCGCGGGCGCGCCGCGGACGGCGACGAGGTCCTCGAGGTGGGCAGTGAGTCGGTCCGCGGTGATCGACCGCTCGACAAGCCCTCCGATGCACTCACGGGTGTGTTCGTCGACGATGGAGCAGATCTTGATCGGGCGGCCCTGCTCGTCGGCATCGAACTGGAAGTCCACCGCCCACACGAGATTCGGTGCGACCGCTGCCGGGGCGTCGACGGTCGAGGATCCGACGCGTTTGCGCCGCCGCCGCTGGGGGACACGGAGGCCTTCCTCGCGCCAGAGCCGCTG
>NZ_JAKRNI010000071.1 GCF_022346945.1 Microbacterium sp. ACRRU
CATACGTCAACTTGTCCAACACCGTCACCGAGTGATCAGTGTGCTCGACCACATGGTGCACGAAATTCGAACCGATGAACCCGGCACCGCCGGTCACAAGCAGACGCATGCCGCCAGACTAACGCGGCTCGCCTGGGCGCCCACGGTGGCGGTCGATTGGCGGCCCGCGCGTGGGTAGGTGAGAATCGGACAATGCGCGGAATCATTCTTGCGGGCGGAACCGGGTCACGACTGCACCCGATCACGCTCGGCGTCTCCAAGCAGCTCGTTCCGGTGTACGACAAGCCGATGATCTACTACCCGCTGTCGACGCTGATCCTCGCCGGCATCCGGGACATCCTCATCATCACCACCCCGCAGGACTCCGAGCAGTTCCAACGCCTGCTCGGTGACGGATCCCGCTTCGGCATCTCCCTCACCTACAAGGTCCAACCCTCGCCCGACGGGCTCGCCCAAGCCTTCCTCCTCGGCGAAGAGCACATCGGCACCGACTCCGTCGCCCTCGTTCTCG
>NZ_JAKRNI010000007.1 GCF_022346945.1 Microbacterium sp. ACRRU
GGTGGGGGCGGGGCGGGGGTGCGGTGGTGGTCACGCGGTGTTCCCCCTAATCGTGCGGTCGGGCCGTTCCGTCGTCCTGGTCGGCGATCCATGCCCGCACCGCATCGGCGAAGCGTTCACCGCGGTCGGAGTAGGAGGCGAACTGATCGAACGACGCCGCCGCGGGGGCGAGGAGAACGGTGTCTCCCTCCCGGGCCACGTCGGCCGCCAGTTCGACGACCCGTGCCATGACGTCTTCAGTCTCGGTGTGGTCGACCTCGAAGAGCGGAACCGTCGGGGCGTGTCGCTCGAACGCCGCGACGATGTCGCCCCTCTCGACGCCGATGACGATGGCCGCACGCGCGGCGGCCCCGCGGGTGCGCACGAGGTCGGTGACGTCGACGCCCTTCAGCAGTCCGCCCACCACCCACACCGCTCCCGGGTAGGCGGCGAGCGAGGAGCCCGCGGCGTGCGGGTTCGTGGCTTTGGAGTCGTCGATCCAGGTGACCCCCCGGTGCGCCGCGATGACCTGGATGCGGTGCGGGTCGAGACGGAAACGCTCGAGCGCGTCATGGATGTCGGCCGGCGTCACACCGAGAGACCGGGCGAGGGCGCTCGCGGCCAGGATGTTCGACACCACGTGGGGCGCGGCCAGACCCTGTTCGGCGAGGTCGGCGACGGTGGTGAGCTCCAGCGCCGACGTCGCGCGCTCCTCGAGGAAGGCCCGATCGACCAGGATGCCGTCGACGACGCCGAGATCGCTCGGGCCGGGGACGCCGAGATCGAACCCGATGGCGCGGGCACCCTCGATGACCTCGGCCTCTTCGACCATCTCCCGCGTCACGGCATCGGCCTTGTTGTACACGCACGCGACACGCGTGCGGGCGTAGACGCCGGCCTTGGCGTCGCGGTAGGCGTCGACACTGCCGTGCCACTCGAGGTGGTCGTCGGCGAGGTTCAGGCACACGGCAGCGTGCGGCGAGAGGGCGTCGTCCCCCGTCTGCCGGTTGAGGTACCACAGCTGGTGGCTGGAGAGCTCGACCACGAGCACGTCGAAGCCGCTCGGGTCGCGCACGGCATCCAGGACCGGCGTGCCGATGTTGCCCACCGGCACCGCGCGCAGACCGCCCGCGACGAGCATCTCGGCGGTGAGCCGGGTGGTCGTCGTCTTGCCGTTGGTGCCCGTGATGAGCACCCAGTCGGCGGGTCGCCCGTCCGGGCGCACGACCTTGTCGCGCACGCGCCAGGCCAGCTCGACGTCGCCCCACAACGGGATGCCCGCGTCCAGCGCCCACACGATGAGGGGATGCGACGGCGGGAATCCCGGAGAGGCGATGACGACATCCGGAGCGAAATCCGCCAGGACGGAGGGCACGGTGTCGAGCGGACCGACATGGGCCTCGACCCCGATCACGGGGAGCAGGCGCGCGTACTCGGGGTCGGCCTTCTCGGTGACCACGAGCACCTCGGCCCCCAGCTCGGCGAGGGTGTCGGCGGCCGAGAAGCCGGTCATGGACAGGCCCAGCACGGCGACGCGCAGACCTTTCCACTCGGCGTACCAGCTGGTGAGGGACGCCACGTTCCGCGTGCTCATACCCGCGCCAGCCATTCCACGTAGAAGAACCCGACGCCCGAGACGGCGAGAAGGCCCGCGATGATCCACATCCGCACGACGATCGTCACCTCCGGCCAGCCGCGCATCTCCAGGTGATGGTGCAGGGGGCTCATCAGGAACAGCCGCTTGCCCCGCGTGATCTTGAAGTAGATGCGCTGCAGGATTACCGAGCCCGAGGCGATGACGTAGACGCCGGCGATGAGGACGAGCAGCAGCTCGGTGCGCGTAAGGATCGCCAGTGCGGCGATGACGCCGCCGATCGCCATCGACCCGCAGTCGCCCATGAAGACCTTGGCCTTGGGGGCGTTCCACCACAGGAAGCCCACCAGCGCTCCCACGAACGCGGCGGACACGATCGCGAGATCGAAGGGGTCGCGCACCGCGTAGCATCCGGCTTGCACGGAGGGGTCGAGCACGTCGGCGCACATCTGCTGGTTCTGCCAGAACGCCATGAGACTGTACGCACCGACCACGAAGATGCCCGAGCCCGCCGCGAGTCCGTCGAGCCCGTCGGCGACGTTGACGGAGTTCGACGTCGCCGTGCCGATCAGCGAGATCCAGGCCAGGTACAGCAGCCAGCCCAGGACGGGCCCGAGAGCGAACAGCCACAGGACCTGGATATCGCGGAAAATCGAGATGTATCCCGACGCCGGCGTCTGACCGTACGCGTTGGGGAAGTTCAGCGCCACGATCGCGAACGGCACGGCCACGATGACCTGGCCGGCGATCTTGCGCCATCCGGAGAGGCCGAGGCTGTTCTGGAACCGGACCTTCATGTAGTCGTCGATGAAGCCGACGACGCCGAAGCCCAGCATGAGCCACAGCACGAGCAGCCCCGAGAGCGTCGGCGGGTTGTTGCCGGCGTAGGCGCCGATGAAGTACCCGACGATGGTGCCGAGGATGAAGATCGTGCCGCCCATGGTGGGCGTTCCGCGCTTGGCGCCGTGCGAGGGGTTGTGCACGTTCTCGGGCGTGCGGATGACCTGTCCCCAGCCCCACTTCCGGAAGCCCCGCAGGAACACCGGAGTGAGGAACAGCGTGAAGGCCAGAGAGATCCCCGCGGATGTCAGAAGTGATCTCACGCGAACGATTCTCCCAGACGGTCGCCGAGGAACCGCAGCCCGGCGGAGTTGGACGACTTCACCAGCACACGGTCGCCGTCGCGCAACTCCCCCATGAGGTAGTCGTAGGCGGCATCGGCATCCGGGAAGAACACGGCCTCGCCGTCCCACGACCCCTGGGCGATCGCCTCGAGATACATGCGGCGGGCGTCCTGCCCGATGACGACGATGCGCTGGATGCGCAGGCGCACCGCGAGCAGACCCACGCGGTCGTGCTCCTCGTCGGCGTACTCGCCGAGCTCGCTCATCGCCCCGAGCACCGCGACGGTGCGCTCGTGGGGACCGGTGATCTGCGCCAGCGTGCGCAACGCCGCGGCCATCGAGTCGGGGCTGGCGTTGTAGGCGTCGTTGATGATGCGCACCCGCTCGGATCCGAGCGGCTGCATGCGCCACCGTTCGGCGAGTTCCACGGTCGACAGGCGCGCGATGGCATCCTCGGCCCGCACCCCCAGGGCGGTCGCGGCGGCGACCGCGGCGAGAGCGTTCATCACGTGGTGCTCGCCGAGGACGCGCAGCTCGAGCGTGTGCTCCTCGCCGTCGACCACAAGGGCGGCCCGGGTCCCGGATGCCGAGACCTCGACGTCCGTGGCGCGGACGTGCGCCCGCTCTCCGCGCCCGAACCAGCGGACCTCCTGGCCCCGTTCACGGGCGATCGGCTCCATCGCCGCGACACGCGGGTCGTCGGCGTTCAGCACGGCGAGCCCACCCTCGCGCGTGGCCCGCACGAGCTCGCTCTTGGCGTGGAAGGTGGACTCGATGCCGCCGAACCCGCCGGCGTGCGCCATCCCCACCATCAGGACGACCCCGATGTCGGGGGTGACCAGACCGGCGAGGTGAGCGATGGCGCCGGGGGCGCTGGCACCGAATTCGCTCACGAGGAACCGCGTGTCCTCGCTCACGCGCAGCATGGTCAGCGGGGCGCCGACCTCGTTGTTGAACGACGCGCGGGGTGCGACCGTGGGACCTTCGTCCTCGAGGATGCGCGCGAGGAGGTTCTTGGTGGTCGTCTTGCCGTTCGAGCCGGTGATCCCCACGATGCGCAGGTCACCCGCGGCCCGCACGCGGGCGACGACGTCGCTCGCGAGCGCGGCGAGGGCCGCGACGACGTCGGGGACCACGATCTGCGTGACCGGCTCGTCGAGCTCTCGCTCGACCAGCGCGAGCGCTGCGCCGCGTTCGACGGCGGCCGGGACGAACAGATGACCGTCGGTGGTCTCGCCGGGCTTGGCGACGAAGATCCCGCCCGGCTCGATCAAGCGCGAATCGGTGTCGACGAGACCCGAGACGGTGCTGTCGGGGGTGTCGTCGCCGCGCAGCACGAGACGACCTCCGAGCACGGAGGCGATGTGGGAGAGGCTGGTGGAGATCATTGCGGTGTACGGACGCCCTTTCCGTTTCGGAGGAGAGGCCGGCATCCGGCGTATCAGCCGAACTTGGGCAGTTCGGGGGTGGTGGAGCCGGACGGGATCACCCGGTAGTTCTTGAGGACCTGGGTGAGCGCCTTCTGGAAGGCGGGGGCGTTGGCCGCAGACGACTTTACCGTTCGCGGTTCGTCGAGGTTGACCGAGACGATGTACTGCGGGTCGTCGGCGGGCGCGAAACCGATCATGGTGGTGAAGTACGCGTCGGGCTTGTACGCGCCGGTGTCGGGGTCGGTCTTCTCGCCGGTGCCGGTCTTGATCGCCACGCGATAGCCCGGGATGGCGACCTGCGAAGCGAGAGTCCCCTGGGTGGCGACGTTCTCGAGCATCTGCGACACCTTCGAGGCGGTGTCGGCGGAGATGACCCGCTCCCCCTCGGCGGTCGGGGCGTCCGTGACGGTGCCGTCGGCGGCCGTGCACCCTTCCACGAGCGAGAGCGGCATGCGCACACCCCCGTTCGCGATCGTCTGATAGACGCCGACGAGCTGCGGGATCGTGACGGCCAGACCCTGACCGAACGTGGTGTTGTAGAACGTCTGATCGCCCCATTGCTCGACGGGGTGGAGGATGCCGCCCGACTCGCCGGGGAAGTCGATCGCCGTGGGGGTGCCCAGCCCGAACTTCTTCATGTAGTCGTACCGGGTCTGCGCCGGGATCATCTCGCCGAACTTCGAGATGCCGACGTTCGAGGAGTCGATGAGGACACCGGTGAGGGTGTAGGTGTTCGCGCCGTGTGCGAACGCATCCGAGACGCGCGCGCCGCCGCGCAACGTTTCCCGCGAGGCTGCGGTGACGGTCGTGTCGCTGGTGAACGAGCCGCTGTCCAAGCCGATCGCGGCGGTGAGCGCCTTGAACGTCGACCCGGGTTCGTTGGGGTCGGTGAACGACCAGCTGCCGCGCTCTTCGGACGGGGTCGCGGTGGGATCGTTCGGGTCGACCGTGGGGTATTCGGCGAGGGCGCGCACTTTGCCGGTCTTCGCTTCGACGACGGTGATCGCGCCGCGCACCGACCCGGTGTTCTGGACCTGCTCGGCGATCAGCTGCCCCATGTACCACTGGAGGTCGCGGTCGATCGTCAGCGTCAGGGTGCCGCCGTCGACGGCCGGTGCGGTCTGGACCTCGGTGCCCGGCAGCACGACCCCGTCGCGTCCCTGCTGGAAGACCACCTCGCCGTCGCGGGAAGCGAGACAGTCGTTGTCGGCGAGCTCGAGCCCTCCCAGCGCCTGCCCGTCGCTGCCCACGAAGCCGAGGAGGTTGCCGGCCACGGCGCCGTCGGGGTAGACCCGTCCGGCCCGGGGCGGGAACGTCAGGAACGGTAGACCCAGCTCAGCGAGCGCCCGATACTGCTCGGTGGAGACGTCCGTCGCGATGATCGCGTAGCGCGAGCCCGGGTCGGCGGCGATCGCGTCGTTGACGACGCTCTCGACGGTCGCCGGGTCCTGCCCGGTGACCGCGGCGATCTGCGCGGCGATCTCGGCCCAGGTGCGCGTGACCGGGGCCGCGTCGTCGCCGCGGACGGTGACGCCCTGCGCGGCGAGCATCGGATCGACCTGGACGTCGTAGCGGTGCACGCTTGAGGCCAGCGTCACGCCGTGTTCGTCGACGATCGCACCGCGCGACCCGTACTCGACGCGCGAGCTCTGCAGTCCCATCGCGAGCGAGTCGTCCACGTGCTCGCGGGCGTTGACGACCTGGATGTCGATGAGACGGACGACGAAGGCGATGAGCACGACGAGCACGACGGCGAGAGCCGCCACGGTACGCTGACGCGGGGATCGGGAGACTGTCGTCGTCATGGGCTTATCGTGTCGCGGGTGTGGGCAGGCCGTCGCTGATCGGCGGGGGTGTCGCCGATCCGGTGCTCGAAACGGGTGCGTCGGCCGGGCCGTCGGACGCGGCGGCGGCGTCGGTCCCGGGCGCCGCGTCGACCGCCGCCCGAGGGTCGGTCACGAGAGGAACGCCCGAGATGAGCGCGTTGCGCACGGAGCCCCGCCCGATGGCATCCACCGACGATGCGCCCTCGGAGGGCTTGCCGGCTCCGATGACCGCCCCGTCGCTGAGTCGCAGGTAGGTGGGCGTCTCGTCGATGACCATTCCCAGAGCCGCGGCGTTGGCGGCGAGGTACTGGGGCGAGTTCAGGCCCGCGACCTCGTCGTAGAGGATCTGCTTCTGGTAGGTCAGGTCGCGCTGCTGCTGCGTGAGCTCCGCGATCTCGAACGAGCTCTGCGTCGTGAGGATCGACAGGCCCATCTGCACGAGCGCGATCGTCACCGCTCCCAGGACGGCGATGACGCCGAACGCACGCCGGGGAACACGCCGACGGGCGGGGGCGTCGACGAGGTGCAGGCGGCGGGGCTCGCGGACCGGAACCGGGAACTCCGGCAGGAACGTCGCGTCGATGGTCTGGGGAGCGCTCATGCGTCCTCCTGGATCCTCTCGGCCGCGCGCAGACGCACGGGGGTGGCGCGCGGGTTGGCCGCACGTTCTTCTTCGCTCGCGAGCTCGGCTCCGCGCACGAGGAGGCGGAACTTCGGGGCGTGTTCGGGAAGCTCGACCGGCAGACCCCGGGGGGCGGTGGATGCCGAAGCCTCGGCGAACACGCGCTTGACCAGGCGATCCTCGAGCGACTGGTATGACAGGACGACGATGCGCCCCCCGACACCGAGAACGCTCAGCGCGGCCGGGATGGCGCGCTCGAGCACCGACAACTCGGCGTTGACCTCGATGCGCAGCGCCTGGAAGACCCGCTTGGCGGGATGCCGCTCCCGCAGGACTGCGGCGGGGGTCGCCGCCTGCAGCACCTCGACGAGCTGACCGGAGCGCTCGAGCGGCGCCTGCTGGCGCGCCGCGATGATCGCGCGGGCGTAGCGCGCGGCGAGCTTCTCTTCGCCGTACCGCTCGAAGATGCGGCGGAGGTCGCCTTCGCCGTACGTCGCGAGCACCTCGGCCGCGGTGACGCCCGACGTCTGGTCCATGCGCATGTCCAGCGGGGCGTCCTGTGCGTACGCGAATCCCCGAGAGGCCTCGTCGAGCTGCAGAGACGACACTCCGAGGTCGAACAGGATGCCGTCGACCGTCTCGACACCCGCGGAGGCCACGGCGGCGGCGATGCCGTCGTAGACGGTGTGGACGAACGTGGTGCGGTCCGCGAAGCGCGCAAGACGCTCTCCCGCGATCCGGAGGGCGTCGGTGTCGCGATCCAGTCCGATCAGCCGCGCCGTCGGGAAGCGCTCGAGGAAGGCTTCGGAGTGCCCGCCCATTCCCAGGGTGGCGTCGACGAAGACGGCTCCGTCGCGGTCGAGGGCCGGAGCCAGCAGTTCGGCGCACCGTTCGAGGAGCACGGGGGTGTGGATGTCGCGGATGTCCATGATGACGGGGATCGTTCGCCGACTCTGATCCCCATCCGCTCGACCTGGCGCCGGGGAAGTGCGTCAGGGCGTGCGGCTGGGAATCACAGCCGGCGATCAGAACAGGCCCGGGATCACCTCCTGCTCCATCTCGGCGTAGGTCTCTTCGTTGCTCTCGGCGTAGGCGTTCCAGGCCGCGGCGTCCCAGATCTCGGCGTGGGCTCCCACTCCGGTCACCACGAGCTCGCGATCGAGCCCCGCGTAGGCCCGCAGTGCCGGGGGCACCGTGATGCGGTTCTGCCCGTCGGGCTTCTCGGCGCTGGCTCCCGAGAGGAACATGCGCAGGAAGTCGCGGGCCTGCTTGTTGCTGAGCGGAGCCTCACGGATCCGCTCGTGAACGCGCTCGAACTCCTCGGTGCTGAACACGTAGAGGCAGCGGTCCTGCCCCCGGGTGATCACCACTCCGGCGCCGAGATCGTCACGGAACTTCGCGGGCAGGATGACGCGCCCTTTGTCGTCGAGCTTGGGGGTGTGCGTGCCGAGCAGCATTCGGGCGTCCACCCCCTTCGTCCGGCCTGCGAAGTTTCCCCCACTTTACTCCACCGCCCTCCACTTTGCCATCAAAATCCGGGGGTTCTCCTCCCCCGCGGCGTTGTGTATGGTCTGCGCACACGTCCGAGCCGCACGACGGGAGCCGCGATTTTGCGCTCAACCGACCCGCCCGATCGACCTCCGACGCACGGGTGTGGAGGAAAAGGGAGGATCACCGCGGAGCGAGTGTCGCGCGCACAAAAAAGCACCGGCTCCGAAGAGCCGGTGCTAGGTGGAAGGGCTGGGTGTCAGCGCCCCTCGTTGCGGCGGTCCCACCGCTCGTTCATGCGATCCATGAAGGAGCCGCCGGTCCTGCGGGGAGCGCGCGGTGACGGTGAGCCGGCCGACGGGACACGAGAGGAGTTGCGCGTGGGCGTCACGGCGAAGACGACTCCGCCGACCATCACGACGAACCCGACCACGCCGACGGCGATGCCGAGGAAGCCGGTGTTGAAGCCGATGGAGACGCCGACGATGAGAGCCCCGAGACCCGCGAGCACAAGGATCGAGCCGAGGACGATGTTGCGGTAGCTGAGCGCGCGGTGGGGAGCCGTGACGACGTCGGCGTCGTTACTCATGAGATGGCGTTCCATCTCGTCCAGCAGACGCTGCTCCTGTTCGGAGAGTGGCATGCATCCCCCTCTATTGCTCAGTACGGTCGATTCTACGCGGGGCGTGGATCACTAGGCTAGGCCCGTGCCGAGCTCCCCGGAACCGATCGAGGCTGTTTCTCAGCGACTCGACACCTTCGTGTCTGAACAGATATCGTACGCCTCCACACTGGGGGCAGAGGCAGAAAGGATGGCGCAGGCCGGCGCCGCCTCGCTGCGCGGCGGCAAACGTCTCCGCGCGCGCTTCCTGCTGACCGGATGCCGTGCCGTCGAGCGCGGTTCCGGGCCGGTGCCACCGGCGATCGAGGCCGCCGCGATCGGCGTGGCCGCAGCCCTCGAGGTCTTCCAGGCGGCCGCCCTCGTCCACGACGACCTTATCGACAACTCCGACACCCGGCGCGGCCACCCCGCCGCGCATCGCGCACTCGAGTCCGCCCACAGGGCGTCGGGCTGGGTCGGCGACGCCGAGGCGTTCGGACGTTCGGGAGCGGTACTGCTCGGAGACCTCCTCGTGGCGTGGAGCGACGACCTCCTCGAGGAGTCTCTCGAGGAGATTCCCACCGCGGCCGCGACCCGGCGTCAGTACGCGCTCATGCGTCGGGACGTCACGATCGGCCAGTTCCTCGACGTCGCCGAGGAGTCCGCGTTCGCCGTCCACGACGACGGCACGCACGCCGAGCGCGCGCTGCGCGTGGCCTCGTACAAGTCCGCGCGCTACAGCATCCAGAAGCCGCTGCAGATCGGCGCCGCTCTCGCGGGAGCCGACGCCGCCCAGCTCGACGCGCTCGGCCGGTTCGGCCACGACATCGGGATGGCGTTCCAGCTGCGCGACGACGTTCTCGGCGTGTTCGGCGACGCCGCGGTGACCGGCAAGCCCTCGGGCGACGATCTGCGCGAGGGCAAGCGCACGGTCCTGGTGGCCTACGCTCGCGAGGCCCTGTCCGCCGACCGGCGGTCGGCCCTGGACGCGATGCTGGGTGATCGCACGCTGGATGCCGAACACATCCGCGATCTGCAGCGAACGATCGTCGACACGGGCGCGCTGGCCCGCACGGAGGAACTGATCGCCGCGTACGAACGGCAGGCCGATCGGGCGCTCGAGGGCGCTGCCCTCTCCGCCGGTGCCGTCGCCGAGCTGCGGGCGCTCGCGCGCGCGGCGACCCAGCGGACGTCCTGAGCGGCCCCGCTCAGGCGAGGGTGGCCGCGACGCGGCGCACTTCGCTCTTGCGTCCCGCCCGCAACGCCTCGATGGGCGCGACACCGATCGTCTCCTCCGGCGTCAGCAGCCAGTCGATGGTCTCGTCCGCGTCGAAACCCGCATCGTGCAGCACGATGATCGTCCCGCGCAGCGACGGCAGCGGCCGCCCGTCGACGATGAACACCGAGGGGACGCGCAGCACGCCGTCGCGCCGCGACCCGATGAGGTAGCTGTCGTCGAGCAGGCGGCGGACGCGCCCGAGCGGCTCACCGAGGATCTCGACGAGGTCGGGAAGCGTCAGCCAATCGGTCGCGTAGCGGGGCGTCTCGGTCACCTTGCCACTATCTCATCCCGCGACCGGGCCTCAGACCTGGGGGCGGCGTTTCACATTCGTCACATGCGCCTCACACGTTGACATCCGTCGCAGGGCGTGCGACCGTGGCGGGCAGTCGGAAGAACGGATCCCCCACCATGCGACGACTCACCCCTCTGTCCGCGCGCCCGCGCGGCCGAACCGCCTGGCCCGCGGCCGTGGCCGGCACGATCGCCCTCGCGCTCGCCGGCGAGAACGCCGCGCACGCCGCGCCGCCCGCGCCCTCCCTGGCCGCCGTGCCACCGGCCCCGCGCCACCTGGGCGTTCCCGTGCTCACGGCCGCGCCGACACCGGTGTCCTACACCGTCCAGCCCGGCGACACCGTGTGGGCCATCGCCCGCGCGCACGGACTCGATACGGCCGCGGTGCTGGCCGCCAACGGCCTCGATTCCGCCAGCATCATCCGGCCCGGTCAGGTGCTGGCCCTGGTGCCGGCCGCTCCGGCGGCCGCCCCCGAGGTCGCGGAACCCGCGCCGAGCGTGCGGACGCACGAGGTCCGTCCCGGCGACACCGTCTCGGCCATCGCGGCGGCGAACGGCGTCTCCATCGACACCGTGCTCGCTGCGAACGGCCTCACGCGTGCGTCGATCATCTACCCGGGCGAGACGCTGCAGATCCCGGCGACCGACGCGGCCGCGGCTCCCGCGGTCGCGGCATCCGCCCCTCCCGCGGCCGCGCCCGGCCTGGACGCGGAGCAGTCCGAGAACGCGCGGCTGATCATCCGGGTCGGTCGCGAGCTCGGGGTCTCCGACCGCGGCATCGCCATCGCGCTGGGAACGGCGATGCAGGAATCGTGGTTGCGCAACCTCGACTGGGGCGATCGCGACTCCCTCGGCCTGTTCCAGCAGCGGCCCAGCAGCGGCTGGGGCAGCCCCGAGCAGATCCTCGATCGGGAACGCTCCACCCGCGTGTTCTACGGCGGGGCTGCCGATCCGAACGGCTCGGCCACCCGCGGCCTGCTCGACATCCCCGGGTGGGAGGCGATGCCGTTCGCCGACGCCGCGCAGGCCGTGCAGATCTCGGCCTACCCGGACCGGTACGCCCAGTGGGAGTCCCCCGCGACGGTATGGCTTTCCGTTCTCGGCTGATGCGAAGGTGAGCCGTTCCCCGGGCTCCCAGGGGGCGCTCCGTAGACTCGACCCGTGAGCACGAGTCAGCAGGCCGACCCGCTGATCGGCCGTCTCGTCGACGGCCGGTACCGGGTGCGCGCGCGGATCGCGCGCGGCGGCATGGCGACCGTGTACGTGGCGACCGACCTGCGGCTCGAGCGGCGGGTCGCGCTGAAGGTCATGCACGGCCACCTCAGCGACGACACCGTGTTCCAGAGCCGGTTCATCCAGGAGGCGCGCTCGGCCGCTCGCCTGGCCGATCCGCACGTCGTCAATGTCTTCGACCAGGGCCAGGACGGCGACATGGCCTACCTGGTCATGGAGTACCTCCCGGGCATCACGTTGCGCGAGCTGCTGCGCGAACACCGCCGCCTCACGGTCGATCAGACCCTGACGATCATGGATGCCATTCTCTCGGGCCTCTCGGCGGCCCACCGTGCCGGCATCGTGCACCGCGACGTGAAGCCCGAGAACGTCCTGCTGGCCGAGGACGGCCGCATCAAGATCGGCGACTTCGGTCTGGCGCGGGCGACGACCGCGAACACCGCGAGCGGCGCGCAGCTCATGGGGACGATCGCTTACCTCGCGCCCGAGCTCGTGACGCGCGGCACCGCGGACGCGCGCAGCGACATCTACTCGCTGGGCATCATGCTGTACGAGATGCTCGTGGGCGAGCAGCCCTACAAGGGCGAGCAGCCGATGCAGATCGCGTATCAGCACGCGACCGACTCCGTACCGCGCCCCAGCGCGAAGAACCCGGGAGTGCCCGAACAGCTCGACGAACTGGTGCTGTGGGCCACCGAACGCGAACCCGACGAGCGTCCCGTCGACGCCGGGGCGATGCTGGAACGCCTGCGCGAAATCGAGAAGGAGCTCGGGCTCGCCCCGCAGGTCGCCCGCGCGGTGGCGGTGGGAACCGTGGCCGCGAGCGATGCCGAGTCTCGCGAGCTGACCAAGGTTCTTCCGCAGACCGCGGTCTCCCCCAGCACACCCGCTCAGGACGTCGACAACGCCACGCGCTTGCGTCAACGCACCCGCCGAGCAACCACCCGCGGGATCTGGCTGGTCACGCTCGTGCTGATGCTGGCGGCCGGCGCGGCGACCGCGGGATGGTGGTTCGGCTCCGGCCCGGGCTCGCTCGTGGCGGTGCCGGACGTGTCGCGCATGAGCTACGCCGACGCTGAAGCACTGCTGACGCGCGAGCAACTCGCCGCGCAGCTCCAGGAGGTCAACGACCGCGAGCTTCCCGCGGGCACGACGGTGGGCTCGGATCCCGCGGTGAACACACGGTTGGACAAGGGCAGCGTCGTCACCGTGTTCGTCTCCATCGGACCGGCGTCCCACGATCTTCCCGGGCTCGCGGGCAAGAGCAGCGACGAGGTCGCCGGCATCCTCGAGGCCGCCTATGTCGGCGTCGCAGGAACGACGCAGGAGTTCACCGACGCGGGCGCCGGGACGGTGCTGAGCGCGAGCATCACGCCGCGCGCGGGCGGTGACGCGGTCGACTGCACCAACGGGTGCACGGTGCTCGAGGGCGACGCCGCCTCGCTCGTCACCTCGCTCGGCCCGATTCCCGACGTGGCCGGACTCACGACGGCGCAGGCGGAACGCGCCATGACCGAGGTGCAGCTCCAGACCGAGACGTCGGAGGAGTACAGCAACTCCGTGCCGTCCGGAACGGTCATCGGCATCGGAGAGCGCGACGGAGGCGGGAACTGGCGCCCGGGCGACACCGTGACGCTCCGTGTGTCCATCGGCCCCCGGCCCGTGCAGATTCCCGAGAACGTGGTGGGCATGTCCATTCGGGATGCCGTCGGCACGCTCGAGGAGCTCGGCTTCCAGGTGAATGCCGGGATCGACGACGGCACCCTCCCCCTCGGGTTCCGCTACTGGGACATCTACAAGGTGCGCGCGACGAACCCCCAGGCCGGTACGACGGCCCCGCAGGGCAGCACCATCACGATCACCCCGACGCTCTAGCCCTCGACGCACACGACGATGCCCCCGACCTCACGGATCGGGGGCATCGCGCGGACTCAGCGGTTCTCGAGCTCCTCGGCCACGAGGAAGGCCAGCTCGAGACTCTGGCGGTGGTTCAGTCGCGGGTCGCACAGGCTCTCGTAACGCGTCGCGAGTGTGGCCTCGTCGATCATCTCGGAGCCGCCGAGGCACTCGGTCACGTCGTCGCCCGTCAGCTCGACATGGATGCCGCCGGGGTGCGTGCCCACCTGACGGTGCGCCTCGAAGAACCCACGCACCTCGTCGACGACGTCGTCGAAGCGTCGCGTCTTGTAGCCCGTGGGGGTGGTGATGCCGTTCCCGTGCATCGGGTCGGTGACCCACAGCGGGGTCGCCCCCGCGTCGCGAACGGCCTCGAGCAGCGGCGGGAGAGCGTCGCGAATCTTGCCCGCTCCCATGCGCGTGATGAACGTCAGGCGGCCGGGTTCGCGGTCGGGGTCGAGCTTGTCGATCAGCGCGAGCGCCGTCTCGGGCGTCGTGGTCGGGCCCAGCTTGACCCCGATCGGGTTGCGGATCCGCGAGAAGTAGTCGACGTGCGCGCCGTCGAGCTCACGGGTGCGCTCCCCGATCCACTGGAAGTGCGACGAGGTGTTGTACGGCAGCCCGGTGCGCGAGTCGATGCGCGTCATGGGTCGCTCGTAGTCCATGAGCAGGCCCTCGTGGCCGGTGTAGAACTCGACGCGGGTGAGCTCGTCGAAGTTGGCGCCGGCGGCCTCCATGAACTTGATCGCCCGGTCGATCTCGGCCGCCATGCTTTCGTAGGCCTGGTTGGCGGGGTTGCTCGCGAAACCCTTGTTCCAGCTGTGCACCTCGCGGAGGTCGGCGAACCCACCCTGCGTGAACGCGCGGATCAGGTTCAGCGTCGACGCCGCGGTGTGGTACCCCTTCAACAGCCGGGCGGGGTCGGCCTTGCGCGACTCCTCGGTGAAGTCGTAGCCGTTGACGATGTCGCCGCGGTAGGCGGGAAGGGTGACCTCGCCGCGGGTCTCGGTGTCGCTCGAGCGCGGCTTGGCGAATTGACCCGCCATGCGGCCCATCTTCACCACCGGCATCGAGGCGCCGTACGTCAGCACGACGGCCATCTGCAGCACCGTCTTGATGCGGTTGCGGATCTGCTCGGCGGTCGCCCCGGCGAAGGTCTCGGCGCAATCGCCGCCCTGCAGCAGGAACGCCTGCCCGGCGGCGGCACGGGCGAGTCGGTCACGGAGGATATCGACCTCGCCGGCGAAGACGAGCGGCGGGAGTGTGGCCAGTTCGGCGGATGCCGCGGCCACAGCGGCCTCGTCATACCACTGGGGCTGCTGCTTGATGGGCAGGGTCCGCCAGTGGTCGAGGTCGTGGAGCTGCTGATTCACCCCTGAAGTCTAGTGGCGAGCCGACGGCGCCTTCGCCGCCTGCGCCGTGGCCAGACGGTCCTTCACGGTGGAGGCGTACACGTCTTCGTAACGCTGCTCCCCGAGCCTCTGGAGCGCCACCATGATCTCGTCGGTGACCGACCGGAGAATGTAACGGTCGCTCTCCATGCCCTCGAAGCGGGAGAAATCGAGCGGCTCGCCGATCACGATGCCGACACGTCCGACGCGCGGAACGCGCTGGCCGATCGGCATGATCGCGCCGGTGTCGACCATCACCACGGGGATGACCGGCACGCGCGCCTCGAGCGCCATCCGGGCGATGCCCGTGCGGCCGCGGTACAGCGTCCCGTCGGGGCTGCGGGTGCCCTCCGGGTAGATCCCGAGGAGCTCGCCGCGGCCGAGGACACCGAGACCCGTGTTGAGCGAGGCCTCGGAGGCCTTGCCGCCCGACCGGTCGATGGGCAGCTGCCCGGTCGCCGTGAAGAAGAGCCGCGTCGCCCAGCCCTTGATGCCCTTGCCCGTGAAGTAATCGCTCTTGGCCAGGAACGCCATGCGGCGGTCGATCATCAGCGGCAGGAAGATCGAGTCCGAGAACGACAGGTGGTTGCTGGCGAGGATCGCCGCCCCCTCCCGCGGGACGTTGCGCCGGCCCACGATCCACGGGCGGAACACGGCCTTGATGACCGGTCCGATGACCACGTACTTCATGAGCCAGTAGAACATCGTCAGCGCTCCTTCCCGGCGAGGTCGGCGACCCCGATGAGACCGGCGTCGTTGCCCAATCGTGCGATCGTGAACTCCGCCACCGGACGTTCACCGTACCCCGGGAGCGACGTCTCGTAAGCCAGCTGAACGGGAACGAGGAGGTCGGCGCCGAGCTGGGCCACTCCCCCGCCGATGACGAAGAGCTCGGGGTCGAGCACCGCCTGGAACCCGCCACAGGCCTCGCCCAGGGCCGTCGCCACGCGGCGCAGGGCCTCGACCGCTCCGGGGTCGCCCGCCAACACGAGCCGTGAGACAGCGGGCCCGGGAATCGCGCCCTTCTGGTCCCGGACGGCGGCCAGGGCGGCGCCGATCCCCCCGCCGTCGGCGATGGCATTGGCCTCGCGCTGCAGGGCGCGCCCCGAGGCGTACTGCTCGAGGCATCCGTTCTGCCCGCACCCGCACGGCAGCCCCCCGCGGACGAATCGCATGTGACCGAGCTCCCCGCCGATGCCGTGGCCGCCGCGGAACAGTTCGCCGTTGGTCACGACGGCCCCGCCGACGCCGGTGCCCATGGTGAGCATCACCATGTCGCGTACGCCCCGGCCGGCACCGAAGCGGTACTCGCCCCACCCGGCCGCGTTCGCGTCGTTCTCGATCGTCACGGGTGCGTCGAGGCGATCCTCCAGACGCGCGCGCAGCGGTTCGTTGCGCCAATCGATATTCGGGGCGTAGATGACGGTGCTGCGGTCGGAGCTGATGAAGCCCGCGGCGGCGACGCCGATCGCGTGCACCTCGTGCGCGCGCCGCAGGTGGTCGGCCATGTCGACGACCGCGTCCACGAGGGCCGCCGGATCGATCGGGGTGTCGACCCTGAGCTTCTCGACGATCGAGCCGTCCTCTTCGACGACGCCGCCGGCGATCTTCGTGCCTCCGATGTCGATACCGACGTTGCGCACCGCGCTCCCCTCCGGCCCGCCCGTCGGCTCGGCCCGCAGCAGTCTAGTCATCCGTGCGAGGGCGCGCCGACTCCGACCGGGCCGAAGAATCCCCGACCGCGTACGACTAGACTCGATGGACCGATCGACCTTCTTTCCGGTACACAAAGGAGTTGCCGTGATCCAGTTCGACCTTCCTCCCGTCGTTCCCGCTGATCCGTCCGCGAACGTCTCGGACCTGCTCGCCGACCGGGTCGCGGCCACACCCGACCGCGCCCTCTTCGCCGTTCCCGACGGCGCAGGATGGCGCGACGTGTCCGCCCGCGACTTCGAGCAGCAGGTCATCGCGCTCGCGAAGGGTTTCATCGCCGCGGGCGTCCAGCCCGGCGAGAAGGTCGCGTTCATCGCGCGCACCACCTACGACTGGACGCTCGTGGACTTCGCGCTCTTCTACGCCGGCGCGGTCATGGTGCCGGTGTACGAGACCAGCTCCCCCTCGCAGATCTCGTGGATCCTGTCGGACTCGGGGGCGATCGCCGCGATCGTCGAGTCCGCCGACCACGCCCACCGCCTCGACGAGGTGCGCAGCGACCTCCCCCTCGTCCGCGAGGTGTGGGCGATGCACGCGGGCGATCTCGACACGCTCGTTGCGCGCGGCGCATCGATCGACGATGCCGAGGTGCAGCGGCGACGCTCGATCGCCAACAGCGGCGACATCGCCACCCTCATCTACACGTCGGGTTCGACCGGGCGCCCCAAGGGCTGTGTCCTCACGCACGGCAACTTCGTCGAGCTGGCACGCAACTCCGCCAAGGCGCTTCACGAGGTCGTTGAGACGCCGGGGGCGTCGACGCTGCTGTTCATCACGACCGCGCACGTGTTCGCCCGGTTCATCTCCCTGCTGAACGTGCACGCCGGCGTCAAGACCGGTCATCAGCCCGACACCAAGCAGCTGCTCCCGGCTCTCGGCACGTTCAAGCCCACGTTCCTCCTGGCCGTGCCGCGGGTGTTCGAGAAGGTGTACAACTCGGCCGAGCAGAAGGCCGAGGCGGGCGGCAAGGGCAAGATCTTCCGCGCCGCAGCGGCCACGGCCGTCGAGCACTCCGAGCGGGAGCAGCAGGGCAAGTCCATCCCGCTGCTGCTGAAGATCAAGTTCGCGCTGTTCGACCGACTCGTCTACTCCAAGCTCCGCGAGGCCATGGGCGGACGCGTCGTCTACGCCGTGTCGGGGTCTGCTCCCCTGGGGCCGCGCCTCGGGCACTTCTTCCGCAGCCTCGGCGTCGTCATCCTCGAGGGCTACGGGCTGACCGAGACGACCGCGCCCGCGACCGTGAACCTCGCGACGAAGTCGAAGATCGGCACCGTCGGCCCCGTGCTCCCGGGGGTGAGCGTTCGTCTGGCCGATGACGGCGAGATCCAGGTGCGCGGCATCAACGTCTTCGCCGAGTACTGGCGCAACCCCGAGGCCACCGCGGAGGCCTTCGACGGCGACTGGTTCAAGACGGGCGACATCGGTGCGTTCGACGCCGACGGATTCCTGTCGATCACGGGCCGCAAGAAGGAGATCATCGTCACCGCCGGCGGGAAGAACGTCGCCCCCGCCGCCCTGGAGGATCCGATCCGGGCCAACCCGATCGTCGGTCAGGTCGTCGTCGTCGGCGACCACAAGCCGTTCATCTCGGCGCTGGTCACTCTCGACCCCGAGATGCTGCCCACGTGGCTGTCCAACAACGGGCTGCCCGCCGACATGTCGCTCGAAGAGGCGGCGAAGAACGAGAAGGTCCGCGCCGAGGTGCAGGGCGCGATCGACCGGGCCAACACGCGCGTGTCGCGGGCCGAATCGATCCGCAAGTTCACGATCCTGCCGACCGAGTGGACCGAGGCGAGCGGTCACCTCACGCCCAAGATGAGCATCAAGCGCAACGTCATCGTCAGCGACTTCGCTGGTGACATCGAGGACATCTACGCGGTCCCCGTCAACACCACCAACGTCTCGCTCCCCTGAGCGAGCGTCATCCCCCGTGACGGCGACGGGGGGATGCCACGAGAACAGGCCGATCCGCGACGGATCGGCCTGTTCTGCTGTCAGCTCCTGCTGCCGGGGTCAGAACCAGTCGCTCTCGCGGATCTGGCGCATCGCCTCGCGGCGGGCCTCCGCGGGGAGGCGCGAGAGGTAGAGCTTCCCGTCGAGGTGGTCGGTCTCGTGCTGCAGCGCCTGGGCGAGCAGACCGTCCCCTTCGAGGACGACCTCGTTCCCGTCGAGGTCGGTGCCGATGACCTTCGCCCAGGGGTACCGCAACGCTTCGTGCCAAAGACCGGGGACGGAGAGGCATCCCTCCCCGACGAGTTCGGGCTCGCCCCGCGTCTCGACGAGCACGGGATTCAGGACGTAGCCGATGTCGCCGTCGATGTTGTAGCTGAAGGCGCGCAGCCCCACGCCGATCTGCGGCGCCGCGACCCCCGCACGCCCGGGGGGCTCCACGGTGTCGATGAGGTCGCGGACGAGGGCCCGGATGCCGTCGTCGACGATCTCGATCGGCGCGCTGGGCGCACGCAGAACGGGATCCCCGAAGAGGCGGATGGGACGGACGGTCATGCCGCCGCCACCGGGGTGCGCAGGCCCTCGACGACCGCCGCGGCGAGTTCGCGCGCCGCCTGCCGGGTGCCCGGCTGCAGGTCGCGGAACGTGATCGCGCTGCCGGACGCGACGTGGGCGTCGTACGGCATCCGGATCACGGCGCGGACGCGCGTGCGGAAGTGCGCCTCCAGCTCGCTCTCGCGGACGAGGGGCGCGCCCGGGCGGGCGTTGTTCAAGACGACGACGGCGTTGCGGACACGATCGGCGTAGCCGTTCGTCTCGAGCCACGTCAGCGTCTCGGACGCCAGTCTCGCCTCGTCGACGGACAGGCCCGCGACCACGACGAGGGAGTCGGCGAGTTCGAGCGTGGCCTCCATGACGGAGTGGACGATCCCCGTTCCCGTGTCGGTGAGGACGATCGAGTAGTAGTGCGCGGCGATGTCCGCCACGCGGCGGTAGTCCTCGTCGCTGAAGGCCTCCGAGACCTTCGGGTCGGAATCGGATGCCAGCACGTCGAGCCGCGTGGTGTCTCGGGCCACGATCGATGACACGTCGCCGTACCCCTCCACCTGGTCGTGCGCGCGTACGAGGTCACGAACGGTCCGACCGTTCGCACCCCCCACCCGGTCGGCGAGCGTGCCCCGGTCGGGGTTCGCGTCGACGGCGATGACCCGGTCGTCACGCGCGTCCGCGAGCGCCATGCCCAGCAGCGACGTGACCGTGGTCTTGCCGACGCCACCCTTGCGCGACAGCACCGGCACGAAGCGCGCCTCGCCCGAGAGGGGCGTGGCGATGCGCCGGTCCAGATCTTTGCGCGCCCGCGCACGGCGGCCGTCGCCGAGGTTGATGCGGTGTCGCGACACCGAGTAGACGAGCTGCTGCCACAGTCCCTCCGGCTCGGGGCGGGCGACCTGACGCGGATCGAGCAGACGATCGGCGGTGAGCAGATCAGGGCTCTCGCGGGTGTCGTCGATCTCGCCCAAGCGCTTGGACGTCAGGGCCACCTCACCCCCCGGGGTGCGGACGCGCTCGTTCGCGTGCATCCGCCCGGCACGTGCCGCCTCGTCCGCCTGGTGGATCTCGCGGCGCGTCAGGGGGATGGTGCCGATGGTGCCCGTGGCGGCTCGTTCGGCCCGCGTGCGCGGCACGGGTCCGGTTTCGGGCGCGGTCGTGGCATCCGGGACAGCGGGCGCCTCGGATGCCGCCGACACCTCCCGCGCGACGGGCGCCTCCTGCGCGGGTGTCGGAGCCCGTGCCGCGAGTGGCGTAGCGGGCGCCGCGACCGCGTCGGCGCTGTCACCGGCAGGAGCGTCGATCTCCCGCTCAGGTTCGGTCGGAACGACGTCCTCCGCCTCGTGGCCCGTGCCCTCCGACGGGAGGATCTCGTCCATCTGCTCGGCATCCGCGGCCGGCTCATGTCCGGAGACCTCGTCGATCGTGTCCTCGGCGTCCGTCGTCTCCTCCGAGGCGGCGGGCTGGGCTGCCTCCTCCGGGCGGGAAGCGTCGGCGTCGTCCGCGGGGACGTCGGTCGCGTCGGCATCCGCCGCAGGGGCTTCCGGGGCGGACTCGGCGTCCGCGAACGTCCCGGCCTCCGGCGGGGTCTCGTCCTCCTCCGGCGCGGGATCCGGATCGGTCTCGCCGCCGTCGCCGTCGTCGGGCACCGCGACGGCGGACTCCTCCGACCCGGTGACGGGGTCGCCGACGCTGTCGTCAGCCGCGTCATCGATGATCTCGCCATCGTCCGGAACGATCTCGGCGTCGTGGATCTCGGGTTCGCCGTCACCATCGAGAGTCTCGGGGTGCGGTTCGAGGATGATGTCGCCGGTCGGCAGCTCCTCGAGGCCGGGATCCGAGGCCGCCGCAGCGACCTCCGGGTCGGGCACGTGGGTGAGCAGCGGGGGCACGTCGGCATCGGGGAGGTGCACGATGCCCACGACCTCGAAAGCGCGGGATTCGGCGTCGATGACGGGCATCTCGTCTTCGACGACGTCGTCGTCCACCTCGTCGTCGTCGGTGGCGGGGAGGTCGACGCTGACCTGCGAGATGTGTCCGCCGAGGACGGTGATGCTGGCCGTGTCGAGCGTTCCGGTGTCGTCGAGGACGCCGTGTTCGGTGCCCTCATCGGGGGTCTCGTCGGTGCGGTCGGGGGTCACTGCAGTCTCCAAAAGGGAAAGGGGGCGCGAAGAGCGCCCCCTTTCAGGCTACTGCTCGGGACGGACGACGAGCAAAAGGTCGCCCGCCTCCACCTGCTGCGTGGCCGCGACGGCCAGCCTGTCGACGACACCGTTGACGGGACTCGTGATCGCGGCCTCCATCTTCATGGCCTCGATCGAGGCCACCGCCTGACCGGCCATGACACGATCGCCGACGCCCGCCTTCAGCGTCACCACTCCCGAGAAGGGTGCCGCGACCTGGCCGGGTTTCGACGTGTCGGCCTTCTCGGCCTGGCGCGCCTCGACGTCGATCGAGCGGTCCCGCACGAAGACGGGACGCAGCTGGCCGTTGAGCGTGGTCATGACGGTGCGCATGCCCTTGTCGTCGGCGTCGCCGATCGCCTCGAGCCCCACGAACAGCTGCACCCCCCGTTCGATCTCGACGGTGTGCTCTTCGCCGGCGCGCAGGCCGTACAGGTAGTCCGCGGTGTCGAGGACGCTCAGATCACCGAATGCCGCGCGCGTCTCGAGGAACGCACGGGTCGGCGCCGGGAACAGCAGGGCGTTCAATCGCGCGCGGCGCGTGGGAGAGTCGGCCGCCAAGGCGGCGGCATCGTCGTCGGTGAGGGGGGTGACCCCGCCCTTGATGTCGCGACCGGCGAGCACCTTGGAGCGGAACGGTTCGGGCCACCCGCCCGGGAGGTCGCCGAGCTCGCCCGCCATGAAGGAGATCACCGAGTCGGGCACGTCGTACTTGTCGGGATTGCGCTCGAAATCGTCGGGGTCGGCCTTGACCGCCGCGAGGTGCAGCGCGAGGTCGCCCACCACCTTGGAGGACGGCGTCACCTTCGGGACGCGACCGAGGATGCGGTCGGCCGCGGCATACATGTCCTCGATGAGCTCGAAGTCGTCGGCCAGGCCCAGCGCGATCGCCTGCTGTCGCAGGTTCGAGAGCTGTCCGCCGGGGATCTCGTGACGGTAGACGCGGCCGGTGGGACCGGGCAAGCCGGACTCGAACGGACGGTACAGGTGACGCACCGCCTCCCAGTAGGGCTCGAGATCCGAAACGGCTGCGAGGTCGATGCCGGTGTCGCGGTCGGTGTGGGCGAGCGCGGCGACGAGACCCGACAGCGACGGCTGGCTCGTCGTGCCCGACATGGGCGCGGCGGCCGCGTCCACGGCATCCGCACCCGCCGCCGAGGCGGCCAGCAGGGTCGCGAGCTGACCACCGGCGGTGTCGTGGGTGTGCACGTGGACGGGGACGTCGAACCGCTCACGCAGCGCCGTGACCAGACGCGTGGCCGCGGCCGGGCGGAGGAGCCCGGCCATGTCCTTCACGGCCAGCACGTGGGCTCCGGCCGCGACGATCTGCTCGGCGAGCCGGAGGTAGTAGTCGAGCGTGTAGAGATCCTCGCGCGGGTCGAGCAGGTCTCCGGTGTAGCAGACGGCGACCTCGGCGACGGCGGTCCCCGTCGCCAGGACGGCGTCGATCGCCGGGCGCATCTGCGAGACGTCGTTGAGCGCGTCGAAGATGCGGAAGATATCGATGCCGGATGCCGCGGCCTCGGCGACGAAGGCATCCGTCACCTCCGTCGGGTACGGGGTGTAGCCGACGGTGTTGCGCCCGCGCAGAAGCATCTGGATCGCGACGTTGGGAAGAGCCTGCCGGAGCGCGTCGAGACGTTCCCACGGGTCTTCGCCGAGGAAGCGCAATGCGACGTCGTACGTCGCACCGCCCCAGGCCTCCACGGACAGCAACTCCGGCGTCAGACGCGCGACGTACGGTGCGACACGCACGAGATCGCGCGTACGCACACGCGTGGCGAGCAGCGACTGGTGCGCGTCGCGGAAGGTCGTGTCGGTGACGGCGAGAGCGGTCTGCTCGCGCAGAGCACGCGCGAACCCCGCGGGGCCCAGCTCCTGCAGGCGCTGTCGGGAGCCCGAGGGGGCGGGCGCCGCCAGGTCGATGGCGGGGAGCTTGCTGGCCGGGTCGACCGTCAGGGGGTTCTCGCCGTGGGGGCGGTTGACGGTGGTGTCGACGAGCCACGACAGCACCTTCGTGCCGCGGTCCTTGGATTCGCGGCCGCGCAGGAGCTCGGGGCGCTCGTCGATGAACGAAGTGCTCAGGTTGCCCGCCACGAAGGCGGGATCGTCGAGCACCGCCTGGAGGAACGGGATGTTGGTGGACACGCCGCGGATGCGGAACTCCGCCAGCGCGCGCCGCGCGCGGGCGACCGCGGCACCGAAGTCCCGTCCGCGGCACGTGAGCTTGGACAGCATCGAGTCGAAGTGCGGGCTGATCTGGGAGCCGGCCGCGGTCGTGCCACCGTCGAGACGGACGCCGGCACCGCCGGGCGAGCGGTACGTGGTGATCTTGCCGGTGTCGGGACGGAATCCCTGTGTCGGATCCTCCGTGGTGATGCGGCATTGCAGGGCCGCACCCCGCAGACGGATCCGGTCCTGCGTGAGGCCGAGGTCGGCGAGGGTGCTGCCCGCCGCGATGCGCATCTGCGACTGCACGAGGTCGACGTCGGTGACCTCCTCGGTGACCGTGTGCTCGACCTGAATGCGCGGGTTCATCTCGATGAAGACGACCTCCCCCGCGCGCGGTCCCGCCGTCTCGAGCAGGAACTCCACCGTCCCGGCGTTCTGATACCCGATCGACCGGGCGAACGCGACGGCGTACCGGTGCAGGTCTTCCCGGACCGCGTCGTCGAGGTTGGGCGCGGGAGCGATCTCGATCACCTTCTGGTGACGGCGCTGCACCGAGCAGTCGCGCTCGAAGAGATGGACCGTCTCGCCCGTGGCATCCGCGAGGATCTGCACCTCGACGTGCCGCGGCCGCTGGACGGCCTGCTCGAGGAACATGCGCGGGTCGCCGAACGCGCTCTGCGCCTCGCGCATGGCCTCGGCCAGAGCTGGTGCCAGCTCGCCCAGCGACTCCACGCGCCGCATCCCACGGCCGCCGCCGCCGGCCACCGCCTTGGCGAACAGCGGGAAGCCGATCTCCTCGGCCTGCGCGACGAGAGCATCGACGTCGTCCGAGGCGGCGGTCGACCGCAGGACGGGGACCCCGGCGGCGATCGCGTGCTCCTTGGCGGTCACCTTGTTGCCCGCCATCGACAGCACCTCCGCCGGCGGGCCGATGAAGGTGATGCCATGCGCCGCGGCCTTCTCGGCGAGCTCGGGATTCTCGGACAGGAAGCCGTACCCCGGGTAGATGGCATCCGCCCCGCACTCGCGCGCGACGCGAATGATCTCGTCGACGTCGAGGTAGGCGCGCACGGGGTGGCCGCGCTCGCCGATCTGATACGCCTCGTCGGCCTTCAGACGGTGGAGAGACGCGCGGTCCTCGTAGGGGTAGACCGCGACAGTGCGGGCTCCCACTTCATAGGCGGCGCGGAACGCACGGATGGCGATTTCTCCGCGATTGGCGACCAGGATCTTCGAGAACATGCACACCTCACGTCAAGCTGGCGGAGCTGAATGTGCTCACAGCCTAGGGGAAGGTAACGTAGACGCTCGTGCACGTACTCTCCGTCAGCTCTTTGAAAGGCGGGGTCGGCAAGACGACCGTGACGCTCGGGCTGGCATCCGCCGCCTTCGCACGTGGCGTTCGCACTCTCGTCGTCGACCTCGACCCGCAGTCCGATGTGTCCACCGGCATGGACATCCAGGTCGCCGGCCGGCTGAACATCGCCGACGTCCTGGCCAATCCGAAAGAGAAGGTCGTCCGTCAGGCGATCACCTCCAGCGGCTGGGCCAAGGTGCACCCCGGCACGATCGACGTGCTCATCGGCAGCCCGTCGGCGATCAACTTCGACGGTCCGCACCCGAGCGTCCGCGACGTGTGGAAGCTCGAAGAGGCCCTCGCCACGATCGAGGCCGACTACGACCTCGTCCTGATCGACTGCGCCCCGTCGCTGAACGCGCTGACCCGCACCGCGTGGGCGGCGAGCGACCGCGTCATCGTCGTGACCGAGCCCGGATTGTTCTCCGTCGCCGCCGCCGACCGGGCGCTCCGCGCGATCGAGGAGATCCGTCGCGGTCTCTCCCCCCGTCTTCAGCCGCTGGGTGTCGTCGTGAACCGCGTCCGCCCGCAGTCCATCGAGCACCAGTTCCGCATCAAGGAACTGCGCGACATGTTCGGTCCGCTCGTGCTGAACCCCCAGCTCCCCGAGCGCACGTCGTTGCAGCAGGCCCAGGGCGCTGCGAAGCCGCTGCACGTCTGGCCCGGCGACTCCGCGCAGGAGCTGGCCGCCGATTTCGACGCGCTCCTCGACCGCATCGTGCGCACGGGCCGCATCCCCGTCGCGAGCGACGCCCCGCAGTCCTAGCCCTTCGCACGCGCACGCGCGCGAGTCGCCAACATTTGTCGCTTCGAGCGATGGCCAGGCGACAAATCCTGGCGACTCGCGCACCACGCGACGCGGCGCGGCGTGACGGGTCAGGCGGTGCGAGCGGCGCGACGCGCGGCGAGTTCGTCGACGGCCTCGGTCGCGGACTCGAAGTCGACGAGCGTGGACTCCACTTCGCGCAGAACCTTGCCGACGGCGATGCCGAAGACACCCTGACCGCGGCTCACGAGGTCGATGACCTCGTCGTTCGACGTGCACAGGTAGACCGAGGCTCCGTCGCTCATGAGCGTCGTGCCCGCGAGATCGCGGATGCCGGCGGCGCGAAGCTGATCGACCGCGGTGCGGATCTGCTGCAGCGAGATCCCGGTATCGAGCAGACGCTTGACGAGCTTCAGGACGAGGATGTCGCGGAATCCGTAGAGGCGCTGCGACCCCGATCCGCTCGCACCGCGCACGGTGGGGACGACGAGTTCGGTGCGGGCCCAGTAGTCGAGCTGGCGGTACGTGATGCCCGCGGCTCGGGCCGCGACGGCACCGCGATAACCGGTGTCGTCGTCCATCTCGGGCAGGCCGTCGGTGAAGAGGAGTTCGGTGGCGAACCGGGGTTCACCGAGTGCGTCGCCAGCGTTCATGCTCGCGTCCCTCCTCATCGGCTCGTTCCTCCCACGCTAGATCAGCGAGGGGCCCCCGGCAACGACATCCGGGCCGAGGGGGTCGGCGTGTCGCGATCAGGACAGCATCCGGTCGATGGCCTCGCGCACGAACAGCGTCCGGACCTCGTCAAGGCGCGCCGCGAGTTCGGGCGCGAGCTCGCTCGCCCGCGCGCGAGACGCGGCGTCCGGACGGCGCAGAAGCGCGGCCAGGGCCGATTCGACCAGGGATGCCTCGCGCTCGGCGCTCTGGCGCAACGACCTGACGTGGCGCGGCTCGATACCGTGCCGGTCGAGGGCCACGAGAGTGCGCAGCAGAGTCACCGTCTGCTCGGAGTACGTCTCGGCCCCGGCGATCACCCCGGTGCTGATCGCGTCATTGAGTAGCTGCGGCGCGGCTCCGGCCGCGGCGAGCAGCTCTTCGCGGCGGTAGCGGCGCGGTGCGCTGGTCATCGACGCGATGGCCGTCGGCGGGGCGGGGTTTCGTCCGGCATCGACGTCGGCGAGGTAATCGCGGATGACGGCGAGCGGGAGGTAGTGATCGCGCTGGAGCGTCAGGGCCAACCGCAGGCGTTCGAGGTCGGCGGGCGAGAACTTGCGATAGCCGGAGTCGGTGCGCGTGGGCGTCACGATCCCCTGCACCTCGAGGAAGCGCAACTTGCTGGACGACAGCGCGGGGAACTCCGGGGTGAGCCTGGCCAGCACCTGTCCGATGCTCAGCAACCCCGAGGCCGCTGGACGACCCCGGGCGGGGGCTGCCGCCATCAGCGCTCTGCCGACGGGAGATCGACCGGCGAGCCGAAGAAGTTGAGCCGGAACTTTCCGATGCGCACCTCGGCTCCGTTCACGAGCGCCGAACGATCGACACGCTCACCGTTGACGTAGCTGCCGTTCAGCGAGCGCTGGTCGACGATCTCGAAAGCGCTACCCGCACGCGTGATCTCCGCGTGACGACGCGAGACGGTGACGTCGTCGAAGAAGATGTCGGCCTCGGGGTGGCGCCCGACGGTCGTGACGTCGGTGTCGAGCAGGTACCGCGCCCCGGTGGTGGGACCGGAGCGGACGATGAGAAGGGCCGCACCGGAGGGCAGGGCGTCGATCGCCTCGAGCTCGGCCTCGGTGAGGTCGGCGCCGAAGGGGACGAAGGAGAGATCGGCATCGTGCCCGAACGTCTGAGTCGTGTCGTGCGAACGGTCGGACGCGGCGGCGTCCGCGGCGCGTCGAATGTCGTCGCGCTCGAATCTGCGGGTCTCGTCCACGGCTTCTCCTTCTTTTCCACCATAGCCGACCGACTCCGTTGCGGAGCGGTCGATCGACCCTCGCGAAGGTCATGGGATGTTCGTCTGTATCCGACGGCGACACGCACCGCCTTCGGGTGGCGGCGCATGTGACGGGGGGACACTCGAACCTATCCATCCGGGGTCCACCCTGTCGAGTCCGGGTCACCTGCCGTGTCATCCCGATCATCCGCTGTATTCCCGGCGGTGTCTCCGCCGCGGTCGATAGGGTCGATGGGGTGACCGTCTCCTCCGCGCCGCGTCGGCGCTTCCTCCCCACCGCCCTGGCCGCCGGCGCCCTCGCCCTCGCGGCTCTTCTCGTCTCCGCCGGCCCCGCGTCGGCCCATGACGAGCTGGTGTCGTCGGACCCGTCCACCGACGCGGTGCTCGACGCCCTGCCCCCTCAGATCACCCTGACGTACAGCGCGGATGTCCTGGATGCCGAGGGCGCCACGGTCGTCGAGGTGACCGACGCCGCCGGAACGTCTCTGACCGACGGCACGCCCGTCGTCGAGGGCACCACGGTGACCCAGGCGCTGGCGGGCACGGCATCCGGCACCGTCACGGTGGCGTGGCGCGTGGTCTCCAGCGACGGTCACCCCATCGATGGCACGTTCTCGTTCACCGTGCCGGCCGCACCGGCCCCCACCCCCACGGCGAGCCCGAGCCCGACGGCGACCCCCTCGACGGCCCCGTCGGCGGAGCCCACCGTCACGGTCACCGCCACACCGGCCCCGACCGAGAACACGTCGGATGCCTCTCCCCTGCCCTGGATCCTGCTCGCCGTCGCGTTGCTTCTGGTCGTCGGTGCTCTCGCCTGGCTCGTCGTCGCGCGCGGCCGTAACGGCTCCCCCGGAAGCGGTTCCTCGGGTACCGCCGGACGATAGGCTTTCTCCATGCCTCATTACGATCTGGTCATTCTTGGTGCGGGTCCCGGCGGGTACGTCGCGGCCGTGCGCGGCGCGCAGCTGGGGCTGTCGGTCGCGATCGTCGAAGAGAAGTATTGGGGTGGGGTGTGCTTGAACGTGGGCTGCATCCCCTCCAAGGCGCTGCTGCGTAACGCCGACCTCGCGCACACCTTCCACGCCAAGGCCGACCTGTTCGGTATCTCCGGGGATGTGCACTTCGACTTCGGCAAGGCGTTCGACCGGTCCCGTTCGGTCGCGGCCGGTCACGTCAAGGGCATCCACTACCTGATGAAGAAGAACAAGGTCACCGAGTACGAAGGCCGTGGTCACTTCACCGACGACCACTCCCTGACCGTGACCAAGACCGACGGGTCGACCGAGCAGGTCACCTTCGACAACGTCATCATCGCCACCGGCTCCACCGTGCGGTTGCTGCCCGGGGTCGAGCTGTCCGAGAACGTCGTCACCTACGAAGAGCAGATCCTCACCCGCGAGCTGCCCGAATCCATCGTCATCGTCGGCGCCGGCGCGATCGGGATGGAGTTCGCGTACGTGATGACCAACTACGGCGTGAAGGTCACCATCATCGAGTTCCTCGACCGGGCCCTGCCCAACGAAGACGCCGAGGTCTCCAAGGAGATCCAGAAGCAGTACAAGAGCTACGGCGTGGACATCCTCACCTCCACCAAGGTCGACACGATCACCGACCACGGCGACAAGGTCACCGTCGCCTACACCGCCAAAGACGGCTCGAACGGCTCGATCGACGCCGACCGGGTGCTGATGTCGATCGGGTTCGCGCCCAAGGTCGACGGGTTCGGCCTGGAGAACACCGGCGTGAAGCTCACCGAGCGCGGCGCGATCGACATCGATGACCACATGCGCACCAACGTCCCCCACATCTACGCCATCGGCGACGTCACCGCGAAACTCCAGCTCGCGCACGTCGCCGAAGCCCAGGGCGTCGTGGCGGCCGAGACCATCGGGAATGCCGAGACCCAGACGCTCGGCGATTACCGCAACATGCCCCGCGCTACCTTCTGCAACCCCCAGGTCGCCTCCTTCGGCCTCACCGAGCAGCAGGCCCGCGACGCCGGCCACGACATCAAGGTCGCCAAGTTCCCCTTCTCCGCCAACGGCAAAGCCAACGGCCTGGGCGAGCCCGTCGGCTTCGTCAAGCTCGTCGCCGACGCCGAAACCCTCGAACTCATCGGCGGACACCTCATCGGCCCCGACGTCTCCGAACTCCTCCCCGAACTCACCCTCGCCCAGAAATGGGACCTCACCGCTCTCGAGGCGGCGCGGAACGTGCACACGCACCCGACGCTTTCCGAGGGCCTTCAGGAGGCCTTCCACGGTCTCGTCGGTCACATGATCAACCTCTGAGCCCACCCGGCTGCACGAACAGACGGCCCCCGTCCGCTCTCCGGAGCGGGACGGGGGCCGTCTGCTGTCTGGTGTCCTCGGCGTCAGTGGCCGAGCGCGCGGGCCAGCTTGGACCCGGATGCCGCCGGACGACCGCCCGCGGCGAACACCGCGGCGTCGACCGCGGCGAACAGTGCCGCCCGTCCGGCCTCATCCGCGGGGCCGGCGGGGCCGAGCTCGACCTCCCACTCGCGCCACTCGGACTCCACGCCGCGGCGCTCGTCGCGCGCGCGAACACGGTCGTCGACGAACTCGGCGACCACGCCCCCGTCGGCGTCCTGCAGAGCGTAGGCGGTGCGCTGATTGCGCACGCGCGCGAGCGGCAGGAACGGTGCGCGCGCCCAGGCGGCCACGGCATCCTGGATCACTTCCGGCATCACGGGGTCGGCATCCGGATCGCTGATGTCTCCGAGGGGCCAGTGCGTCTCGGAACGGCCCCCCGCCGCGGGAGCCTTGACGTGCCAGCCCTGGTCGGGGCCGCCCAGTCGGCGGCGCACCGCGACACCGTTGCGCGCCAGGTCGGCGTCAGCGGTGTCGAGATACCGCGCATCGAGATCGCGCGGCTCAGGGGCGCCGACGCGCGCGACGCCGGGAAGACGCGACCAGTCGGGAAGAGGGGTGTCGGTGTCGACGTCGTACTTGGACTCGACCTCGACCGACGACGACCCCGGGGAGGGAGCGCTCAATCGTCGCGCTCGTTCGCTTCGCGATTGATCTCCTCGGTCTCCTCGAAGTAGGTGAAGACCGCCTGCGTGGGACCGTCGGCGTCGCCGGTGTTCTCGAGTCCGCCGTCGCGACGGTAGACGAGCTGCCCCTCGCTGTAGGGCATGATCAGCGTGTCGTCCGACTCGTTCTCGAGCGGGATCACCTGCCCGTCGAGCGGGCCTCCGGTCAGTCGTGCAATAGCCATGGCCCCAGCGTAGACCGGGCCCCGGGAGCGGACCCGTGCCTTGACACCCCTGACCTAGACTCGCTCGGGTGACGAGCGCGGACCTCCCCGGTGACAGGCCCTTCGTTCTTCTCGCGACCCGTGCGCAGGACGGACCCGCGGACGAGGAGTACGCGCTGTTCCTGCGCTTCACCGGCCTGCCGCCCGAGCGTCTCCGGCGTGTCCGCCTCGAACGCGAACCGATGCCCGAGATCGACCTCGACGAGGTGTCCGGCATCCTGGTGGGCGGGAGCCCCTTCAACGCCTCGGATCCGTCGGAGAGGAAGTCCGCCGTCCAGCGACGGGTCGAGGCGGAGATGGCCGCACTCGTAGACGAGGTCGTCGCGCGAGACGCTCCCTTCCTCGGCGCCTGCTACGGCGTCGGGACCCTCGGCACCCACCTGCGCGCGCCCATCGACGGCACGTTCGCCGAGCCGATCAGCGTGGTGGACGTCACCCTCTCCGCCGCCGGCCGCGCCGACCCGCTCCTGCGGGGCATGCCCGACACCTTCGCCGCGTTCGTGGGACACAAGGAGGCGATCTCCTCCCTGCCCGGGACCGCGACGCTGCTCGCCTCTTCCTCGACCTGCCCCGTGCAGATGTTCCGCGTGGGCGAGAACGTGTACGCCACGCAGTTCCACCCCGAGCTCGATCTCGATGGCATCATCACGCGCATCCACGCGTACGCGTCGTTCGGCTATTTCGCCGCGGACGAGCTCGACCTCACCCTCGCCGCCGTACGGCGCGCGCCCGTCACGGCGACCGGTGGCATCCTGCGCGCATTCGCCGAACGCTACGCCCGCTGAATCGGGGTGCGCCGAACCACCGGCACCGAGGCCGTGATCGCGGGTCGCACCCGCCGCAGCTGGGGCTCGAGGCCGAGGTCGACGAGTACGATGCGACCGGCCAGCTCAGGGCCGTGACCGCGCAGCAGACCCGCCTTCACGGCGCCGAACGTCACGGTGATCGTGGCGGGGAGCACCGCGGCATCCGCCTCTCCGGTGTCGGGATGCAGGCCGCTCGGGACGTCCACGGCGATGACGCGGGTACGCCCGTCGTCGGCCGCGGGACGCAGCACCTCGACGACAGCGCGAGCCGTACCGCGCAACCGCGGGTCGGCGGACGCCCCGATTCCGAGGATGCCGTCGACGACCAGGGTGTGATCGGAGTCGGCGGCGCACACGTTGGAGGCATCACGGATCCGAGCGCCCGCGGCGACGGCCGCGTCGAGCGCCTCTCGATGCACGCGGTCACGGGTGAGGACGATGTCCACGCGCGTCGCCCGTCGGACGAACTCGGCCGCGGCGAACAGCGCGTCACCGCCGTTGTCGCCCGAACCGGCGAGCACCAGGACCGGGCCCGGCGTCTGAGCGAGCTCCTCCTCGACAACGTCCGCCAGGGCCCGCGCGGCCTCGCGCATGAGCGGGCGTCCCTCCGCGATGAGCGGCGCCTCAGCCGCCCGGATCGCGTCGGCGGTGTACGCGACGGTTCCCTGGGTCATGGAGCCACCCTAGACGCGCCCTCCCGGCGTCCGCTGCCTGGGGTACGCTACGCGGTCTTCGCGGCGTCCTTGGCCGACGTCGTCTCGCGCTCGCGTGCCTCCGCCTCGCGCGCGGCGTTCAGTTCGCCCACGGCCGCCTGCACTCCCCGTTCGGCGCGCTGCACGCGGAACTGCACGAGAGTCTCAGCGCCGTACTTGGTCCGCACGCGGTCCTCGTCCTCCTCGTGTCCCACCGTGATGTAGGCGCCGGCGATGAGGATCACCTGGCTGGAGAGGTTCAGCCAGAGGAGCAGAGCAATGAGGGCGGCGAACGTCGCCAGGAGAGGATTGCTGCTCGCTCCCCCGACGAACAGTCCCGAGAGCTGCTGGAGGGCGACGAGCCCGATGCCGCCGAGGAGCGCTCCCCGCAGGAGTGTGCCGCGCCGCACGCGTAGTCCCGACAGGAGCGCGAACGCCGCGGCGATCGCCGCGGTATCGAGCGCGAGCACGACGAGCGTCGAGACCAACCACGTCAGGGCGCCGGTGACCCACGAATCCGCCGAGATACCGAGCAGGTCGCGGACCACGGTCAGTCCTGCCGTCGCCAGGAACGTGACGCCCGCGGCGGCCGCGAGAGCGACGCCGATGCCGACCGCGACCAGAAGGTTGCGCAGGAGCACCCACACGATGAACGTGTCCTCGGTGGTGATGTCGGCGATCTGGCGCAGCGCCGAGCGCAGAGATCCGATCGCCCCGATGGCCGCGCCGACGAGGCCGATGGAGCCGAGGACGCCCGCGACCGTGAAGCCGGTCGGCGCCTGGATCGCGGTGACGTCGATGAGCCCGTCCGGCCCGACGAGTCCGGGCACGACGCTGTCGACCGCGCGCACCAGAGCCGCGAGGCCGTCGGGGTTCCCCGACAACCACAGCGCCGCGAACGAGAATCCGATGAGCACGCCGGCGAAGACGCTGAACAGTGTGCGATAGGTCACGCTGTCGGCGAGCATGGGTCCGCGTCGGCCGGAGTAGACGAGGTATGCGCGCACAAGACGTCGGCGCAGCGCCCACGCGGTGACGCGACGGATCAAGTCAGCCATTCCCCCAGGCTAGGCGGGCTCCGCCGATTCACCGCGGAGGCTTGACCGGCGGCAGCGCGTCACCACATCACGCCCAGCAGCGCCCACCACGTGCCCATCAGAAGGGGTGGACCGAGTGCGATCGGGATGCCTCGCGCTCCCGCGAGCACCGTGCCCACGGCCGCGGTGCCGCCGCAGATCACTCCGGCACCGAGGCCCGTCACCACGGCATCCCACCCGAACCAGCCCAGGTGCGCTCCCGCGAGAGCGGCGAGTGTCACGTCTCCCCCGCCGATGTCGGACGGTCGTGCCCGATGGAGGGCGAGGAGGACGACGAACGCGAAGGCCGCCGCTGCCCACACCCCCGTCAGTCGCTCGGGCACCGCGCCGGTGAGCGCAGCGGATGTCAGCAGCGCGAGGGCGCACGCGAGCCCGGGGAGGACGAGGATGTGCGGCAGCCTGTGGTGGCGGAGGTCGAAGACGGCGAGGACGAGTGAGAGCGCCCCGAAGACGACCAGGGCGACGCCGAGCATCGCGCTACGCGTCGATGACCGACAGGTGGACCCGCACGATCCCGTCCGGCGGAATCCCCTCGCGATCGCGCACCGCGCGCTTGAGTGGCAGAACGTACCTGCCGTCGGACTGGGGGAACACGGACGTCCGCCATGTCGACGTCCCGATCGTGGCCTCGACGCGCACGCCGCCGAAGCCCCGACGGTACGTCTGGGTCTCGCTCACGGCCTCGCTGAGCTCGAGAGGCAGCGCGACGAAGTACCACGCGCTGTCGAGCCGGGCCTCCCAGCGGAAGACCTCTCCCTCGAACTCCACGATCACGACGTCTCCTTCCGACGCCGTCACCCTACCGGCGCGGGGGCGGCGGATCCGCTCTCGCTTCCCCGGGGAGGAGCCGTCGAGACCACAACGACCACTTTCCGGACGTTGACCTCTCCCTGTGCGAGGATCGGCGGAATGGATGCCGTCCCCGCGCTCACCGAGGTCCCCTCTCCGCAGTTCGTCATCGTGGGCGACAACGTCCGCCTCGCCACCTACTCCTGGGGCGATCCGGATGCCGCGACCGTGCTCTGCGTCCACGGATTCGGTTCGAGCACGCGCGACAACTGGGTGAACACGGGGTGGGTGCGTGATCTGCTGCGCGCGGGTTTCCGCGTGCTGGCGGTCGACCAGCGTGGTCACGGTCTGAGCGACAAGCCGCACGAGGCGGACGCGTACCGCATGAGCGCGCTGGTCTCCGACCTGGTCGCGGTGCTCGACACCTACCTCGTCGACCAGGTGCGCTACCTCGGGTACTCCCTCGGCGGAAGGGTCGGCTGGCAGCTCGCGGTGGACGCCCCCGAGCACGTGGAACGCGCGGTGCTGGGCGGCATCCCCGATGGCCGACCGCTCGCGCGACTCCGGGTCGATCAGGCGCGCGCGTTCCTGGATCGCGGCGAACCCGTCCGGGATGCCACCACTCAGCGGTACGTGTCGCTGGCCGAACGCGTGCCCGGCAACGACCTGCGCGCGCTCGTCGCGATCGCCGAGGGGATGCGCCTGGGCGAGACGGATCCCGATCCCGCGGCGCCTCCGATGCAGCCCGTCCTCATCGCGACGGGCACGGAGGACCCCATCTACGACCAGTCCGCGCATCTGGCGAGCCTGCTGCCGCGCGGCGAGTTCGTCGACATCCCCGGGCGGCACCACGTCAACGCCCCCGGCGCGCGCACCTTCCGCGAGGCGGGGATCGCGTTCCTCTCCCGCACCCTCTGACTCACCGGCGACCCGCGCGGGTGCCGCGCTCAGTTCGCGGTGACGCTCAGACGCGGCGCGCTCGGAGCGGACGGCGCCACCACCTGCAGACCCACGCGGACCGTCTGATCGGGGGCGAGCGATCCCGCCCACCCGTCGCCGCGACAGGTGATCGTCGACGACCGGATGCCACATGTCATGCCCCACGCGTTGGTCACCGCCGTCGCCCCGGGCGATTCCCACGACACCGACCATGACGCGACCGGTCCGGTGGCGCGCACCGTGAGTTCGCTGACGTAGCCGTCCCCCCACGCGCTCTGCGGGATCCACGTGACGGCGACCGCGGGAGAGGAACCGGCGGTGGGTCGGGGCGTGGGAACGGGCGTGACCGTGGGTTTCGGGGAGACCGAGGGACTGATCGTCGGTTTCGGAGACGCGGTGGGGGTCACCGTGGGCTTCGGAGAGGCCGTGGGCTTCGGGGTCGCGGTCGGTGAAGGCTGCGGCGCGGGCGTGAGGATCGGACGGAGGGCGGCGAGTTTCGCGATCTGGAGAGTGCGCCAGTCGTCGGCGACGAGGCCGCCCGTGTCTCCGCTGTTGGGGTTGAACGACCAATAGGCGTAGCTGATCCTGCGCTGCGCCAGGTAGTCGACGAGCGTCGCCAGCCACGCTCTGTCGCTCGCTGTCTCGAGCTTCGTTCCGAACTCGCCCAGCAGCACCGGTGCGATGTTCTCCTTCGCGAGGTACCCCCAGTTGGCATCCCAGACGGCGGGGAGGTTCGCCGGGTACCGCGGGTCCGAGAACCACTGCTGCGCGTACACCGATGCCGGGTAATCATGGGGCGAGTAGACGACGCGGTTCTTCACCGACAGGTTCACGGGAGCGGACCGGACGTCCTTCAGCCCGCCGCCCCACCACGTGCTCGTGCCGTCGTTCTGCCTTTCGACACCCTCGACGATGACGAGGAGCCGAGGGTTGACGGCCAGCACCGCATTGCCCGCACGGGTCGCGGCGGCGCGCCAGTCGCGAGCCGGGTCGCCGCAGTTCCAGCACGCGGGGCCGTGCGGTTCGTTGTGGAGATCGACGCCGATGACCGTGGAGTCGTTCTTGTAGCGGGCGGCGAGCATCGTCCAGTCGTCGATCCACCGCTTCTCGGGGTACTGCGCGGTGTACCAGAGCTCGCTCTGCGCTCCCGAATCCGGCCGGTGGCGGTCGAGGATCACCGACAGCCCGTGCGCCTTCGCGCGGGCGATCACGGTGTCCATGAGCTTCAGCGGGGTGAGCGAGACCAGGCCGGGGTTGGCGTTGGCGTCGATCGATGTGGTGCGCCCGGCGGCGAGGCATTCGTTCGAGAAGGGCAGACGCACGGTGGTGAAGCCCATCGCCGCGATCTTGGCCAGACCCTCATCGAGCGGGATGGACCACAGCCCGTGCGGGGCGCAGTTCGACGTCTCCATCCCGAACCACGCGACGGCCTTGATCGTGTACGGGGCACCCGTGGCGGTGACGATGGTCGCACCGCGGGTGGAGAGCCAGCCCGGCAGACTCGCGGCCGAGGCGGCCGGAGCCGCCACCACGCCCGCCAGCAGCAGACCGGTCACAGCGGCGACCGCGGCGAAACGCGTCCACACGCGTCTCAGCGCCGTGTGCCGTTCCGTCATCTCCGCCCCCGCTCGTCCCGGTCATCGTAGCGGTCCGCGCGGCTCGCGGAACGCCCGCGCGATAGCGCCAATCCCGGCGAGCGGTGCGCCCTGTGCACGACGAGGGCGAGGTGCAGGGCGGCCACGACCTCGCCGTCATCGAGGTCGACGCCCAGCAGGCGCTCGGCGAGGTCGAGGCGCTGGTAGAACACCGACCGCGACACGTGCGCGGCCGCCGCGGCCGCCGTGCGGTTGCCGGGGTGGGCGACGATCGCCGACAGCGCCGCGAGCAGATCACGGCGCCGTGCGGGCGCAGCGGCGAGCACCGGCGCGAGGAGGCTTTCGCCGTGTTCGAGGAGGCGGTGATCGCCGCGCAGCGACGATACGAACCGGACGAGCGGATGCCGGATCACCCAGTGCACGGCCCCCTCGCGGAGGTCGCCCACCTCGGCGAGGTCCAGGGCCTGCTCGAGCGAGTCCAGCACGCGCGGCACGGCGTCCTCCGCGGCAGCGCCCTCCACCCGGGGGCCTACCGATACCCGCGGGGGCGGTCCGTCACCGCGCAGCCGGGCGTGGAAACGGTCGGCGGCCGCGCCGGCGAACGCCGTCGCCGAGGGAACGGCCACGAGCACCGGCATCCATCCCGCGGCGCGCTCGTCCGCGCCTCGCGGAGAGCCACACAGGGCGCGACCCCCGACGACGTCCGCGGCGGCCTCGACGTCTTCGGCGGCGGCTCCGTCGATCGCCAGGCCGAGAAGCGCTGTTCCGGGCAGGTCGATGCGCGCGGCCCCGAGCAGCGCGGCGACCTCGTCGGCGGAGCCGTAGCGACCTCCGAGCAGCGCGTCCATCAGACGACGTCGCCCCAGACGGGCCCAGTCGTCGCCGTCCGGGTCGGCGAGACGCCCCAGCGCCAGCGCCGTCGCACCCTGCTCGAGCACCGCGCGGCGCCCGGCGGGATGTCCGGGGCCTGCCAGCGCGACGAGCGTCGCCCAGCGGATGCCGCGCGCCTCGACCGGCACGATGGAGCGGCCGTCGTCGCCGTCGTCACCGAGCCGACGCGACCGTTCCTGCCAGTCGCGCAGCACGGCAGGGTCGGCATCCGCGAGCCCTGCCACGATCACCTCGTGCGCGAGCGACTCCAGGACGACCGGCGCGCGCAGCGTGTGCGCCAGACGCTCGACGATGTAGTCGGCGGGCGCGCCGCGCAGCGCCAGCGAGGTGAAGAGCGTCCGCACGTCGTCGCGGGCCCGCAGTGCCGCCGTCTGGTCGTCGATGATGCGCCGGTGCACCTCCTCGGTCACGCTCACGAACTTGATCTCGCGGTGCAGGGCGATCAGGGCGAGCCCGGCGGCGGAGGCGGCTTCGACCACGACGGCCGGGACGTAGCGGTAGTGCGCGCCGAGTTCGATCACCACTCCGACCAGCCCCGCCCGGACGAACTCGCCCACGAGCGCGCGAAGCTCCGCCGGTTCCGCCGGCCACGCCGACGCGGTCGTCAGCAGCAGCTCGCCCCCTTCGAGCAGGCGCGCCACCCCGGGGCTGTCCGAGACGTGGACCCATCGCACGGGGGCCGACAGCGCCGCCCCTCCCACGAGGACCTCGGGCGCACCGGCGGACAGGGCCGAAGACTCCAGCACTTCCGCGAGCGGTGGGAGCCCCCGCTCGAGGAGAGCATCGGGCGCATCCGGACGATCTGTTCGGGAACGCCCATCTTCGCGACGATCAGCCACGCGCGTTCCCCCGTTTCCGTGCCGCAGAATCGGCAGTGAACACCCTACGACGCTTCCGGTCGATCTGTCCGGCCCGGCGCATTTCTCGAGGAGGATCCGCATGACCGTCATCCACCACCACATCGCCGGCACGGCGCGCGGCGAATCGGCACGCACGGGCGATGTCTTCGACCCCGCCACGGGCAGGGTGCAGGCGCAGGTCGCCTTCGCCTCGACGGCGGAGGTGGAGGAGGCGATCGCGGCCGCGAAGGCCGCACTCCCCGGGTGGCGGGCGACGAGCCTCATCAAGCGGGCCGACGTGTTCTTCCGCCTCCGTCACCTCCTCGTCGAACGCACCGACGAGCTCGCCGCGATCATCACCGCCGAGCACGGCAAAGTCCTCTCGGATGCCAAGGGCGAGATCAGCCGGGGAATCGAGAACGTGGAGTTCGCCGCGGGCCTGGTGCACCTGCTCAAGGGGGAGCACGCCGAGCAGGTCAGCCGCGGCGTGGACGTGCACTCGGTGAAGCAGCCCGTCGGCGTGGTGGCCGCGATCACGCCGTTCAACTTCCCCGTGATGGTTCCGCTGTGGATGACCGCCTCGGCGATCGCGTGCGGCAACACCGTCGTGCTCAAGCCCAGCGAGAAAGACCCCTCGGCCGCGATCTTCCTCGCGAAGCTGTACGAGGAGGCGGGGCTCCCGGCCGGTGTCCTCAACGTCGTGCACGGCGACAAGGTCGCCGTCGACGCGCTGCTGGACTCCCCCGACGTCCGCGCCGTGAGCTTCGTCGGCTCGACCCCGATCGCCAAGTCCATCTACTCCCGCGCCGCCGAGAACGGCAAGCGCGTGCAGGCCCTCGGCGGGGCCAAGAACCACATGGTCGTCATGCCCGACGCCGACCTGGACTCCGCCGCCGACGCCGCGGTCTCGGCCGCCTACGGCTCCGCCGGCGAGCGCTGCATGGCGGTGTCGGTGCTCGTGGCGGTGGGCGACGAGGTCGCCGACGCGCTCGTCGAGAAGGTGGCATCCCGCATCCAGGGCCTGAAGATCGGCCCCGGAACGGATGCCGCGAGCGAGATGGGTCCGCTCATCACGCGCGAACACCGCGACAAGGTCGCCTCGTACGTCACCGGCGCGGCGGGGGAAGGCGCCGAGGTGGTCGTCGACGGCACGACGCAGCAGTTCGACGGGGACGGCTTCTTCATCGGCGTCTCGCTCGTGGACCAGGTCGCCCCCGGCATGAAGGTGTACGACGACGAGATCTTCGGACCCGTCCTCTCGGTCGTCCGCGTGAAGACGTACGACGAGGCCGTGGAGCTGATCAACTCCAGCCCCTTCGCCAACGGCACCGCCGTGTTCACGCGCGACGGCGGCACGGCCCGTCAGTTCGAGTTCGACATCGAGGTCGGCATGGTGGGTGTCAACGTGCCCATCCCGGTTCCGGTCGGAGCCTTCTCGTTCGGCGGCTGGCGCAACTCGCTCTTCGGCGACTCGCACATCTACGGCCCCGAGTCCATCCACTTCTACACGCGCAGCAAGGTCGTCACGACCCGCTGGCCCGACCCCAGCGAGAGCCAGATCAGCCTCGGCTTCCCCAGCAACCACTGACCCGCGGCATCCGGAAAGGAACGACCATGACCCTGACCTCCCCCGACCTCGCCGCCGACGCGCAGGTCCGCGCCGACGACCGCGCCCACGTCTTCCACTCGTGGAGCGCACAGGCGCTCATCGACCCGCTCCCCGTCGCCGGCGGCGAGGGCGCGACGTTCTGGGACCACGCCGGTAACGGCTACCTCGACTTCTCGTCGCAGCTGGTGAACCTCAACCTCGGCCACCAGCACCCCGACCTGATCGCGGCGATCCAGCGCCAGGCCGGTGAGCTGGCCACCATCCAGCCCGCGATGGCCAACGGCACGCGCGGCGAGCTCGCCCGCCTCATCTCCGAGGTCGCGCCGGAGGGCTTCTCCAAGGTGTTCTTCACCAACGGCGGAGCGGATGCCAACGAGAACGCCGTGCGCATGGCGCGCCTGGTGACCGGCAAACGCAAGGTGCTGGCGATGTACCGCAGCTACCACGGCAACACCTCCACCGCGATCACCCTCACCGGTGACCCGCGGCGCTGGGCGAACGAGCCCGCCGATGCGTCGGTCGTCCACTTCTTCGGTCCGTACGCCTACCGTTCGGCGTTCCACGCGTCCTCCGAGGAAGAGGAGACCGCGCGCGCCCTGCAGCACCTCGAGCAGACGATCATCCTCGAGGGTGCGTCGACGATCGGCGCGATCATCCTCGAGACCGTCGTCGGCACGAACGGCGTGCTGGTCCCCCCGCCCGGCTACCTCCCGGGCGTGCGGGCGCTGTGCGACAAGTACGGCATCGTCTACATCGCCGACGAAGTGATGGTCGGATTCGGCCGTATCGGCGAATGGTTCGCGATCGACGCGTTCGACGTCGCGCCCGACCTCATCACTTTCGCAAAGGGCGTGAACTCGGGCTACGTGCCGCTGGGCGGAGTGGTGATCTCGGATGCCATCGCGAGCCACTTCGACACCGTGACCTTCCCGGGTGGTCTGACGTACTCGGGGCACCCCCTCGCGTGCGCCCCCGGTATCGCCACGTTCGAGGTGTTCCGTCGCGACGGGATCCTCGAGCGGGTGCGCGACCTCGGCGAGCGCGTCGTCGGCCCGCGTCTGCACGAGATGGCCGAGAAGCACCCGTCTGTCGGCGAGGTGCGGGGCCGGGGCCTGTTCTGGGCGATCGAACTCGTGCGCAACCGTGAGACGCGGGAGCCGCTCGTCCCCTTCAACGCCGCGGGGGCCGACGCGGCGCCGATGGCCGCTTTCGCGGCGGCGTGCAAGAAGGCGGGCCTGTGGCCCTTCACGCACTTCAACCGGGTCCACGTCGCTCCCCCGCTCGTCATCTCGGAGGAGGATCTGGTGCGCGGGCTCGACATCATCGACGAAGCCCTCGCCGTCGCCGACGGGGCGGCTGCGGCATGAGGGTTCTGCGAAACGTCGTCGACGGTGTGTCGGCCGCCTCGGCCGGGCGCCTGCTCGACCTCGTCAGCCCCGTCACCGGAGAGGTGTACGCCCAGGCGCCGTGCTCGACCGAGGAAGAGGTGGATGCCGCTTTCGCCGCGGCGTCGCGCGCTTTCGCGTCGTGGCGACTGACGACGCCCGCGGTGCGACAGCTCGCGCTCTTCCGGCTCGCCGATGCGCTCGCCGACCACGCGGAGGAGTTCGCCGATCTCGAATCGGAGGACACCGGCAAGCCCCGCGCGACGCTGGTCGCCGACGAGATCGACCAGTCCGTCGACCAGCTGCGCTTCTTCGCCGGAGCCGCACGCGACCTCGACGGACGCGCGGCCGCCGAGTACGCGGAAGGCTTCACGTCCTACGTGCGGCGCGAACCGATCGGCGTGGTGGCGCAGGTGACACCGTGGAATTACCCGCTCAACATGGCGATCTGGAAGATCGCCCCCGCACTCGCCGCCGGGAACACCGTCGTGCTCAAGCCCAGCGAGACCACACCGCAGACCACGGTGCGTCTGGCGGAGCTGGCATCCGAGATCCTTCCGCCGGGGGTGTTCAACGTCGTCCTCGGCGACCGTGAGACCGGTCGCGCCCTCGTCGAGCACCCGACGCCGCAGCTCGTGGCGATCACCGGCTCGGTGCGCGCGGGCATGCAGGTCGCCGAGTCCGCGGCGCGGCAGGTCAAGCGCGTCCACCTCGAGTTGGGCGGCAAAGCGCCCGCCATCGTCTTCCCGGACGCCGACCTGGATGCCGCGACCGCCGGAATCGCGCAGGCGGCGTTCTTCAACGCCGGTCAGGACTGCACGGCGGCGACGCGCCTGCTCGTGCACGCCTCTCTTCACGACGAGCTGGTCGAGCGGCTCGTCGCCTACGTCGCGGACCACGTGCGCGTGGGCGCCCCCGACGACCCCGCGGCCTTCTTCGGACCGGTCAACAACTCCGACCAACTGGCACGGGTGCGGGGATTCATCGATCGACTGCCCACGCACGCGCGCGTCGTGACCGGCGGCACGCGCGTCGGGGACACCGGCTGCTTCTTCGCGCCCACGATCGTCACGGGCCTGCGGCAGGACGACGAGCTCGTGCAGCAGGAGGTGTTCGGACCGGTCCTCGCGGTGCAGTCGTTCGACGACGACGGTGAGGCCCTCGCGCGGGCCAACGACGTGCCCTACGCGCTCGCGGCATCCGTCTGGACCCGCGAGCACGGCCGGGCGATGCGCTTCAGCCGCGACCTCGACTTCGGGTGCGTGTGGATCAACGCCCACATCCCCTTCGTCTCGGACATGCCGCACGGGGGGTTCAAGCACTCCGGATACGGCAAGGACCTCTCGGTGTACGGCTTCGAGGACTACACGCGCATCAAGCACGTGATGTCGAGCCTGGCCTGAGCTCAGACGCCGGGCGTCCCCGTCTCCTCGGCGGCGTCCGGCGTGTCGCCGCCCCGGGCCGCGTCCGGCACCGTCGGTGCCGTGCGCAGTGCGTTCACGCGGCGCGCATGTCCCACCGCGCCCTCGAACCCGGCATCCGGGTCGTCCATCAAGGCCCCCGTCGCGAGGGCGTGCACGCGGACGTCCTCATCGTCGGACTCCGCCGCCCTGTCGACGGTCGGACGCGCGTCCTCGCCGATCATCACGAAGGCGCGGCTGAGGCTCCGGCGCGTCTCGATCTCGCCCCGACCGAAATGCTGAGCGAGCGCGGCGGCGAGCGCGGTCCGCTCGGCATCGGGCACGAGGCCCGCCGCCGTCCGCCACGCCGCGCGCGCGACGGACGGCTCCTCGTCGTGCAGAAGGGCGGGTGTGATCGCCGACCACGTGTCCGGGTCGCCGATCTTCGACAGCGTGTGCAGCCCCTGGCTGCGGGCCTGCGGAAACGGCGAAGCGAGCTCGGGCAGCACCGCGGAGATGACCTTGGCGGTGTCGTGGCGAGTCAGCGCCCACGTGAGCATGTCGCGCACGAAGAAGTCGGGCTCGACCGCGCAGCGATCCACGAGCACCTCGATGAACACGTCGTCCGGGCGCGTACCGGCATCCATCGCCGCCCGCAGGCGCAGCGAAGCGTCGTCCCGCTCCAGTGCGGCCCGAAGGCCTGCCGTGATGTCACCGTCGGCCATCCGTGGCCCTCCGTTCGTCGCCCCGCCCAGCTTGACACGCGCCGACGCCAACGGCGCCGTTCGGCAGGGAATGACCCGCGAACGACGGTTTCCGCAGTGTTACGGTTCGAGAAGACTCGATTTCATCATTGAGTAACCGACGAGACCGCTGATACCGTCGCCCCATCATGAGCATCTCCGCGGAACGGCGTCCGGTTCTCGACAGCGTGTCGAAGGCCATCGTCGAGCAGCTGCAGGAGGACGGCCGCCGCTCCTACGCCGAGGTCGGCAAGGCCGTCGGCCTCAGCGAGACCGCCACTCGCCAGCGCGTGCAGAAGATGCAGGACGCCGGCATCCTCCAGATCGTCGCGGTCACCGACCCGCTGCAGCTCGGCTTCGCCCGCCAGGCGATGATCGGCGTTCGAGTCTCCGGTGACACGCGGGTCGTGGCGGCGGAGATGGCCGAGCTCCCCGGCGTCACCTACGTCGTTTCGACCGCGGGTTCGTTCGATCTGCTCGTCGAGGTCGTCTGCGAGAGCGACGACGACCTCATCGACCTGCTCAACGATCGCATCCGGTCGCTTCCCGACGTGGTGGCGACCGAGACGTTCGTGTACTTGAAACTCCACCGACAGCTCTACAACTGGGGAACGCGATGACGCTTCACGAAATCGACCTGCAGTCCGACCTCCAGGCGAAGGCCCGCGACCACCTGTGGATGCACTTCGCGCGCCAGTCGGTGATGACCGACGGACCCGGCGTTCCCATCATCGTCAAGGGCGAGGGACACCACATTTGGGATGCCGCGGGCAAGCGGTACATCGACGGCCTCGCGGGCCTGTTCGTGGTCAATGCCGGTCACGGTCGTCGCCGCATCGCCCGGGCCGCCGCGAAGCAGGCGGAGGAGCTGGCGTTCTTCCCGCTGTGGTCGTACGCCCACCCGGCCGCGATCGAGCTCGCCGACCGCCTCGCCCATCTCGCCCCGGGCGACCTCAATCACGTCTTCTTCTCCACCGGCGGTGGAGAGGCGGTCGAGACCGCGTTCAAGCTCGCCAAGCAGTACTGGAAGACGCAGGGCAAGCCCACCAAGCACAAGGTCATCTCCCGCGCCATCGCCTACCACGGCACGACGCAGGGCGCCCTCGCCATCACGGGCCTGCCCGTGATGAAGCACATGTTCGAGCCCGTCACCCCGGGCGGTTTCCGCGTGCCCAACACGAACTACTACCGCGCCGCGGAGTCCGGCTTCGGCGGCGGGACGCCCGAGGAATTCGGCCTGTGGGCCGCCGATCGCATCGAGCAGATGATCCAGTTCGAGGGCCCCGAGACGGTCGCCGCCGTGTTCCTGGAACCGGTGCAGAACGCCGGCGGCTGCTTCCCCGCCCCGGCCGGATACTTCCAGCGCGTGCGGGAGATCTGCGACAAGTACGACGTGCTACTCGTCAGCGACGAAGTCATCTGCGCGTTCGGACGCCTGGGCTACTACTTCGGAGCCGAGGCCTACTCCTACCAGCCCGACATGATCACCTTCGCCAAGGCCGTCACGAGCGGGTACTCACCGCTGGGCGGCACGATCGTGAGCGACCGCGTGTACGAGCCGTTCGCGCACGGCGACTCCTCCTTCCCGCACGGATACACGTTCGGCGGGCACCCGGTCTCGTCCGCCGTCGCGATGGAGAACCTCGACGTGTTCGAAGAGGAGGGGCTGTTGCAGAACGTGCGCACGAACTCCCCCGTCTTCCGTTCGACGCTCGAGAAGCTGCTCGATCTCCCCATCGTCGGTGACGTGCGCGGCGACGGGTACTTCTTCGGCATCGAGTTGGTGAAGGACAAGGTCACCAAAGAGACCTTCGACGACGACGAGTCCGAGCGGCTCCTGCGTGGATTCCTCTCCAAGGCGCTCTACGACGCCGGGCTGTATTGCCGCGCCGACGACCGCGGCGACCCCGTCATCCAGCTCGCTCCGCCCCTGACCATCGGTCCGTCCGAGTTCGACGAGATCGAGCAGATTCTGCGCTCCGTCCTCACCGAGGCCTGGACGCGCCTCTGACGCGGAAGCGGATGCCGCCCCACCCCGGTGGCATCCGCTTCTTCCTCACCCGCTCCCACCCGGAGCGGTGCACCGCCGCACCACCCGACATCACTCGCCCCGGTCGGATCCGCCCGATCCCGACCCGCCCCTCAAGGAGTAGCCACGAACGAGAAAATCGGTGCCGCCGTGTCGGCGCCCTCTGCCTCGGGCGCGAAGCTCGCCCGCACCCTGGGACTCTGGTCCATCGTGGGTCTGGGTCTGGGTTACATGACCCCGACCGTCGTCTTCGACACCTTCGGCCTCGTCGCCGAGGAGACCAACAACGTCGTGCCCGCCGCGTACGCGGTCGCGCTCATCGTGCTGGTCTTCACCGCCGTCAGCTACGGAAAGATGGTGCGCGCCATCCCCAGCGCGGGCTCGGCGTACACATACGCTCGCGAATCGATCCACCCGGGCGTCGGTTTCGTCGTCGGCTGGACCGCGCTCATCGACTACATGCTTCTGCCGATGGTGAACGCGCTCATCCTCCGCAGCTACATGGAGGCGCTCTTCCCCGACATCCCCGGTTGGATCTGGGTCGTCGTCTTCACCGCCGGCGTCACCGGCGTCATCTACATGACGATGCGTGGCACCTCGAACGTCAACATGATCCTGCTGGTGTTCTCGATCCTCGTGATGGCAGTCTTCGTCGTCATGGTGGTGGTGCAGCTGGTGGGCGGCGCCGGAGCCGGCACCCCCGTGTCGCTGACCCCCTTCGTCCACAGCGAGGTGCAGTTCGGTGCGGTGCTCGCGGGAGCCACGATCGTGTGCTTCTCGTTCATCGGGTTCGACGCGGTGTCGATGTACTCGGAGGAGGCGAAGACCCCGAAGATCATGCCGCGCGCGATCGTGCTCACGCTCGTCGCCGGTGGCGTCATCTTCCTCATCGCCTCGTACGTGACCCAGCTGCGCTTCCCGGACTCGGCGGCGTTCCCGCCCGAGGCGATCGAGGACAGCACGCTGCCCGAGATCGGCGTCCAGGTGGGCGGGCCGGTGCTGCAGGCCGTGCTCACGGCCGCGGGTTTCGCGGCGACGCTCGCGTCGTGGCTGGCCTCGCACGCCTCGGTGTCGCGCATGCTCATGGTGATGGGCCGCAACAACGTGCTGCCGCGCCGCATCTTCGGATTCATCAACCCCAAGACCCACACCCCGACGCTCTCGATCATCATCGTGGGCCTGGTGAGCCTGTTCGCGATCTCGTTCACCCTCGAGCAGATCGCGGCGTACATCAACTACGGCGCCCTGATCGCGTTCACGTTCGTGAACATCTCGGTGATCGCCTGGTTCGCGATCCGGCAGGGGCTCCGCAAGACGCCGGGCGACATCTTCCGGTACATCGTGATGCCCGGTATCGGCATGCTCCTCACGGGTCTGCTGTGGGTGAACCTCGACGGTCACGCGCTCGTCGGCGGTCTCATCTGGACGGGCCTGGGCGTGGTGTACCTCGTCATCCTCACCCGCGGGTTCCGGCGCCCCATCGCGTCCTTCGACGAGAACCAGCCGGTCACGGGCGTCAACAAAACGGTTCCGGGTCCGCGCTCGGAGATCTGACACGCCCCGCCTCGGCCGCGGCATCCGTCCCTCGATGGATGCCGCGGCCTTCGCGTCGCGGGGCCCGATCCGATCGGGTGCGCACAACTCCGGCAGAACCGGGTCACCGGGCACCGAGGATCGCCCCGGCGGCGACCAGAGCAGGAGTTGTGCCGATGCCGTCCGGCGGGCTGGTCGTGGGATCCGCGCGACGGCCCGGGCACGCACAACTCCGGCGGAATCAGCGCCCCCCGCATCTCCTCGCTCACCCACGCAGGGCATGCAGGAGTTGTGCCGCTCGGGGCGGCCGGTCGTCGCGGAGGTCGGCTGCCGCTCGGGGGCGCAACACCCCCGACGCGACCCGCCGGTAGACTTCAGCCAGTGAGCACGACCCGCGCCGAAGCCGCCTACCTGCGCTCGGTGACCGCGTTCAAGAACCCGATGCTCGACCTGCTGCACGGCCGGTTCGCCCCGTTCGTGGTGGCGGTGCTCTCGAACCTCTTCTCGCCCGACCGCCCCGCCGTCGCCGTCGCCGACGCACACGTCGAGGTCGCCGAGGCGATCGACGAACTGCGTGCGGCCGGCTACGACACCGAGGACGACCGGCGTATCCCGGCGGGATCCGCGCGCGACATCTGCCGAGCCTGGGTCCGTGTGGGCTGGCTGAGCCTGCAGATCGAGGACGACGTCGAGGTGTACCGCCTCTCGGCGCACGCCGTCGGCGCCCTCGAGATCGCCGGCCGGGCCGGCGGCGGCCGCGCGCGCGTCTCCCGATCGCGCGTGCGCACGCTCCTCGACGCGGTCGAGCGCCTCGCCCGCGACGCCGAGACCGACCCCGCGCGACGCCGTGACGCTCTGCTGGCCGAGCGGGCGGCACTGGATGCCGAGATCGCGGCGCTCGACGACGGCGTCATGGAACCACTCGACGACGAGCATCTGCTCGAAGAGGCGGAGAATGTCATCCACCTCGCCCGCGAGCTCCCCGCCGACTTCTCACGGGTCGCCGAGTCGATCGCGGCGATGCAGCGTGACGTCGTCGCCGAGCTGCGGCGCGACGCTCGTCCCACCGGCGATGTTCTGCGGGAGTACCTGGAGCGTGGTCGGCACGTGATGCAGGCCACCCCCGAGGGCCGCGCGTTCCAAGGAGCGCTGCGGCTCATCGGCGACCCCGAACACATCGACGACCTCACCGAGCGGGTGAACGCCGTGCTGACCCAGCCGTTCGCCCGTCTGATGACCCGTGAGCAACGCGCAGACCTCGACGCCATCGCGCGTCGCGTCGAGGCGGGCGTCCTCGAGGTGCTCACCGCACAGCGCCGCGCGTCGCACGTCATCACCGTGCAGGTGAAGACGCACGACCCGATCCGCGACCGCCAGATCGACGACCTCTTGCGCTCGGTGATGGCGGGGCTGCACCGATGGAGCCAGACGAAGTCGCCCGGCCGCGTCGACCCGGTACGGACGCTGCCCCTCGCCGACGTCGGCCACTTGCGGCGCTCGCTCAGCGACGTCCGCCCGCCGGGTGCCCCCGCCCCGCTCTCCGTCGACGAGACGGACGTCGAGTTCGTCGACGCCGACACGCGCGCCTGGGGCGGGCCCCACTACGCCGAGCTCGAGCGGTACGTCCAGACCCTGGGCGACCGTTTCGACCTCGCCGAAGCCTTCGCCGCTGCCGACGACGCCACCCGCCGCCCCGTCGACCTCGTGGGGCTGCTCGAGATCGCCCACCGCGGCGGGCTCGTCGACGGCGACGACGTGTCCGTGGTCGAGGCAGTCCGGCCCGACGGCACCACCCGACGCTTCGCCTTCACGGCGGTCACCGCCGTGCGCCCGACAGAAACGGATGCCGATGACTGACGTCGACACGCCCGCCCCCGCCGCGTCCGCCGACGACACCCCGGCCTTCATCGCCCCCGTCGCGATGGAGAACGACCCCGACGCGCTGTTCGCCGGGGATCGCGGCATCCTGGATGCCGACGTCCGGCGCGTGCTGGTGCGGATCCTGCAGCGCCGCTTCCTTCTCGCGGACAGCTCCCCGGCCGAATGGAAACTCCTCCTCGAGCACCAGCAGATGATCGAGTCGCGCCTGAACGACCTGTTCGTGCGGCTCGTCGTCGACCACGACCGCGGCGTCGCCTACAAGGAGCAGGTGCGCAGCGACGAAGTCGACGTTCCGATCCTGCTCAAGGACGAGGCGTACTCGCGCGCCGAGACCCTCGTACTGGTGTACCTGCGCACCGTGTACCAGCGCGAGACGACCGCGGGTTCACCGTCGGCCCGGGTCGACGTCGAAGAGGTCGAGCAGACCGTGCTGACCTACTTCGCCGAAACCGACGGCACTCGCGCGAGCCAGCAACGCGCGGTGCGCACCGCGATCGCGCGCCTCGACCGCGAGGGGATCATCGAGGAGGAGTCTGAGGGCCGGTACCGCATCGGACCGCTGATCGAGATCGTCCTGAGCGCCGAGGTCCTGCGCGAGCTGCAGCACTGGCTCGACGCGCACACGCCGGATGAGGGAGAGCCCGCATGACCATGCTCGAGACGCTGTTCGGACTCATCCCCGCCGCCTCCCGCGGTCAGCAGTGGGTCGCCGAGGAGCTGCAGCTGATCAACTGGGGCGGGTACGACGGAGAGCACCGCGTCCGCTTCGCTCCGACCGCGACCCTGCTGTGCGGTGGTTCGGGGTCGGGCAAGTCGACGCTCATGGACGCGTACGTGGCGCTCATGATGCCGCACACGACGCCGTTCAACGGTGCCTCCAACGGCGCCGTCGTGGGCCGTCCGCGCGGACAGGAGCAGCGCAACATCCTGTCGTACGGCCGCGGCAAGCTCGACGAGTCGCGCACCGACGAGGGCACGAAGGTCCGCGTCCTGCGCGGCGACGGCACCGACACGTGGACCGCGATCGCGATGACCTGGGTCGACCACGACGGCGCCCGCTTCACGGCCGTGCGCGCGTGGTACATCCCCGCCGCCGCGCGCGTGCTCGACGACGCGGTGAAGGTGCGCGGCACCGTCCACGGCGCTTTCGATCTGCGGCGACTTGAGCCGGCCGCGCAGCAGCACCTGTCGGATGTCGCGGTCCGCACGACCGGGCTGGACACCCTGGCCACCGATCGGGAGTTCTCGGCACGGCTGCATGCCGTCCTCGGGATCGGAGCCGCCGGGGCGGGAGCGAAGGCGATGAGCCTGCTCGCCCGCATCCAGGCGGGTCAGCAGATCACCACCGTCGACGATCTGTACAAGCGGATGGTGTTGGAGGAGCCCGAGACCCTCGCCACCGCGGAAGCCGTGGTCGCGCACTTCGACGGCCTCGAGAGCACCCGCACGCGCATGGTCGAGGCCCGCCAGCAGGTCCGGGCGCTGCAACCGATCCGCACGCTGAAGTCCCGCATCGACGAGGCCGCCGACCGTGTCCGCATCATCGACGCGCTCGGCCGGTTCACCGACCCGACCTCGCGGGCATCGTTGTGGCGCGCGCAACGCCGGATCGACCTCCTGGGCGCCGTCGAAGACGAGTTGCGTGAGCGCACCCACGCCACCGATGCGCTCGTGCGCGAGCGCCAGGCCCTCGCCGACGGCGCCGAGGCCGATCGCGACGCGCTGAGCGACGTGCTCCGCGCCGCCGGCGGCGACCGGCTCGAGACCGCCCAGCGCGAACTGCGCGCCCTCGAGCGCCGCCGCGTCGGCATGCAACGGGACCGCGATCGGTTCGACGGCGCCCTCGCCGCGCTCGGCACCGAGGTCGACAGCGCCAAGCGATTCGCGACGCTGGCCGACGAGGCCCGCCGCACCCTCGCCGACGCGGATGCCAAGACCGCGGTGCGCGACGCCTTCGTGGCAGCCAGCAGCCGACACACGGCGCTGCGCCAGCAGCTGGCGACCCTCGAGGCCGAACACCGGCGGACGCAGACGCGCGACGACAACATCCCTCCGCGCTTGCACGAGGCACGGGAGGCGCTCGCCGAGGCGGCGGGGCTCACGACCGCCGAACTGCCGTTCGTCGCCGAGCTCGTCGACGTGCGGACCGAGTTCGAACCGTGGCGCGGGGCCTTCACCCTGGCGCTCGGGGGTTTTGCGACGACCCTCCTCGTCGACGCCGCGCACCTGGCATCCTTCCGGGCCGCGATCGACGGCGTTCGCCTGTCGGAGCGGCTGCGTTTCGAGGGTGTGCCCACGGGCGCACCCGAGCGCACGGGGCTGGACCCCGCGACGCTGCCCGGACGCCTCGACTACCGCTCCTCCCCTTTCACCGGATGGCTGCAGGACCGGCTCGAGCAGCAGTTCGGCTTCGTGTGCGTGGATGCCGCCGACGACCTGTCGCAGCACCGCATGGCGCTCACCATTTCGGGGCAGAGCAGCCAGGGCACGCGGGGAGCCCACGGCGGGTCGGCGCGACACAGCATCCTGGGGTTCTCCAGCCGCGTGCGACTCACCGAGCTGGGCGACGAGATCGCGGCCCTCCGCCGCGAACTGTCCGAAGCGAAGAGCGCCGTCGACGAGGCCGCGGCCGCCCTGGACGCGTTCGACGACCGTCGCAGTGCCCTCGAGAAGATCGCCGACCTCACGTGGGAGCAGATCGACACGGCATCCGTGGATCGCGAGATCGAGCGCTGGAACGAAACCGTCGCCGAGGTCACCGCGGGTAACCCGCGCATCGCGGAACTGCAGGAGCAGATCGCGGGCACACGGTCCCGCGCGGCCCGCCTGCGCGAGGAGATCGGAAGCGCCAAGACCGAGCAGCAGCGCCTGGCCGCACGCTGGGCCGAGGTGACCGACGAGGTCGACGCCGCCCACGGACGTCTCGAGGATGCCGAAGACGCGGGCCTCACCCTGACCGACGACGAGGCCGCCTACCTCGACGCGCTGTTCGTCGCCCCGGAGGGCGGGGAGGTGTCACCGTCGCAGCGTCTGGCGCGCTTCGACGCGGCGTTGGAGTCGGCCTCGAAGCGGCTGCTCGAGGAGCAGCGGCAGGCGCAGGAGGTGTGGGCCGACCAGCGCGAGAACCTACGGCGCACCCTGACGGCGTTCATCGACCGCTGGCCGAGCCCGAACCTGCTCGCCGACCCCGACGAGTCCGTGGGGGACTTCGAACGCATCCTCGCCGACCTCGAGGCCAGCGGGCTGCACGAGCTGGAAGCGGAATGGCGCGACAGCCTCCTGCGACTGTCGGGCAACGATCTGACCAACCTCGACTCGTCGCTCACGCGGGCGCTGCGCGAGATCCGCGAGCGCATCGCCCCGATCAACGACATCATGCGCGACCTGCCGTTCTACGACGACGAGCACCGCCTGCAGATCGTGCCGCGCGAGAGTCAGTCCGAGGTGCGTCGTCGCTTCCGCCGCGAGTTGCGCGACGTGCGCGCGGCGATCGACGCAGCGTCCACCGATGACGAGCGCGAGGCCGTGTACGGCCGGATGGCGCGACTGATCGGACGTATCCGCCCGGGGGCACCGGACTTCGGCGACCTCATCGACGTGCGCAACCACGTGCGCGTGAGCGCCGAGCGCTTCCGCGCCGACACCGGAGGGCACGTCGCGCTGTATGACCACATCGGCGAGAAGTCCGGCGGCGAGTCGCAGGAGCTCATCGCCTTCATCGTCGGCGCGGCTCTGCGCTATCAGCTCGGGGATGCCGGCGCGGAGCGTCCGCGCTACGCGCCGGTGTTCCTCGACGAGGCGCTGATCAAGGCCGACGCGCACTTCACCAAGCGCGCGATCGGCGCGTGGCGCGGACTCGGGTTCCAGCTCGTCATCGGCGCCCCCAACGACAAGTACAGCGCGATCGAGCCGCACGTCGACGTCGAGTACGACATCCTCAAGGACACCCGCGGCCGCTCGTGGGCCAAGGCCAAGGTGGCGCTGCCGACGGGAGACTGAGGCGTCGCCGAGGGAAGGGGCCGATCAGTCGCGGTCGGGTCCGCGGACGAGGTCGAAGACCATGCGCTCCCACACGCGCCCTGCCGTCACGAGCGCGCGGTGCGCGGCGGCGGAATCGTCGGAGTGCAGCACCGCGGCCGTGGTCTTGAGCCCGTCGAATCCCCCGACCACGACGGTCGCCACCGTCACCGCGTCGACGTCGACGTTCCGCTCGCGCGCCGCGTCGGCGACGATCTCGGCGACGACGTCGATCCATCGGCGGGTGAGGGAAGCCGCGAACGCACGCGTCTCCTCCTGCTCGGCCAGCGCCCAGGTCAACCGCGAGATCACCCAGGCATCGGGATCTCCGTCGTGGAGAGCGAGCACCGCCGGCAGCAGCGCGCGCAGCCGCGCCTCTCCCGGTTCCACCGCGTCGAGGGCACGCTGGACGTCGGCGACCCATCGCTCGTGCCGGGCCGCCAGCACGGCGACGGCGAGAGCTTCCTTGCTGTCGAAGTGGAAGTAGACCGAGCCTTTCGACAGCCCGCTCGCCTCGACGATGTCGGCCATTCGCGCCCGGTCGTAGCCCAGGCGCGCGAACACCGAGGCGGCGGCGTCGATGATGCCGTCACGCGACGCCTCTCCCTGCGACGTGCGGCCCCGGGGCCGCCCGACCCGTCGCGCGGGAGCCGAAGCGTCAGGAGACATACGTCGATTATAGGTGCATAATATATAGACCGACTGGTTTGTTTAATAAGGAGATCTCATGCGCATCCTTGGACGCGGCACCACCACCCTCATCACCGGGGCATCGACCGGCATCGGGCGCGCCTTCGCGGAGCGCATCGCCGCCGACCGGGGCGATCTCGTCCTCGTCGCACGGAACGCGGATGCGCTCGCCGCCCTCGCGACCGAGCTACACGGACGGCATGGCATCCGCGCCGTCCCTCTCGCGCACGATCTCGACGCGCCCGGCGCGGCGGCCGCCCTCGCCGACCGGCTGCGGGCCGAGGGACTGCAGATCGACGCGCTGATCAACAATGCGGGTCTCGGCATCCACGGCGATCTGACGACACAGCCGCTCCCTTCGCTCACGACCCAGATCACGGTCAACGTCACCAGCCTGACCGAGCTCACGGCACTCCTCCTTCCCGGGATGCTCGAGCGCCGACGCGGCGCGATCATCAACGTCGCCAGCACCGCCGCCTTCCAGCCCCTGCCTCACATGTCTGTGTACGGAGCCACGAAGGCGTACGTGCTCTCGTTCTCGCGGGCGCTGTGGCGCGAGACGCGCGGCACGGGCGTCGATGTGCTGGCCATCTGCCCCGGCGCGACCGCGACGCCGTTCTTCACCACCGCCGGAGACGACGCGTCGGTGGGGCCGCGCCGCACACCCGAGGGTGTCGTCGACAGTGCCCTGCGCGGACTCCGCCGGGGGCGTCCGACGGTCATCGACGGCACCGCGAACGCTCTCTCGTCGCGCCTCGCCGCGCGCCTTCCCGAGCGCGCGGTCCTCGCCATCGCCGAGCGCGCCATGCGGCCGACCACGCGCCGGTGACCCCGTCCCGGAGTTCGCACGGCGCGGAGAGCGAACGCGCCCTCGGGAATTCTGCGCGGCCTGCCTACGCTGTGTGCTGAGGGCGCGGTGGAAGGCGGTGGGGAATGGAAGGACTCGAAGTCACGGTCCTGCTCGGACTGGCGATCCTTCTGGGGACGGTGCTGGCCCCTCGGCTGCGGATCGCCACTCCCCTCGTTCTCCTCGTGATCGGCCTGGCCCTCGGCTTCGTGCCCGAGCTCCGGCAGATCGAGCTTCCCCCCGAGACCGTGCTGCTGCTGTTCCTTCCCGTGCTGCTCTTCCGCGAGGCGTGGACGACGTCGCTGCGCTCGGTGCGCCGATCGCTCCGGTACATCGTGCCGATGAGCACCCTGCTGGTCGTGGCATCCGCGTTCGCCGTCGCCGGCGTTGCGACCTGGATGGGCGTGCCGTGGGAGGCGGCGCTCGTGCTGGGGGCCGCTGTCGCTCCCCCGGACGCCACCGCTGTTGCGGCCCTCAGACGTCTGCTCCCCGAACGCACGTTCATGAAGCTGAAAGCCGAGAGCCTCACCAACGACGGAACCGCCCTGGTCCTGTACTCGATCGCGGTGTCGCTTCTCGTCGGCGACCAGATCACGGCGTGGCAGATCACCGGCATGGTGCTCGTGTCGTATCTCGGCGGCGCTGTCGCCGGTGTCGCCGTCGCCGCCCTGGCGTACCTCGCCCTGCGTCGCATGGAATCGACGCTCACGATCAACCTCACGCTCGCGCTGGTGCCGTTCGTGTCCTTCCTCCTCGCCGAGATCGCCCACGCTTCGGGAGTGCTGGCGGTCGTGTTCGCGGGTCTGATCGTCGCGTGGATCTCCCCCCCGGATCACCACCGCCCTATCGCGGCGGTCGGCGGATGCCACGTGGCCCTCCGGCGTCTACCTGCTCAACGGCGCGCTCTTCGTGCTCATCGGGCTGGAGATCCAACTGGTGCTGCACGAGATCTCGCCGTCCGAGATCGGCACGCTGCTACTGATCACCGGGGCCGCGTGGATCGTGCTGGCGGTGGTGCGTTATCTGTTCCAATGGCTGTTCTCGCCGCTGTCACGCCCGGCCGGGGGTTCGACCCGGTCGGTGCGCCACCGATCACGCGTGGTGAGTACCGTCGCGGGATTCCGCGGCGCCGTCTCCCTCGCCATCGCGCTCTCCGTTCCCCTCACCCTGGCCGACGGCTCGCCCGTGCCCGGCCGCGACGCCGTCGTCTTCATCACGGCCGGGGTGATCGTCCTGACCCTGCTCGTGCAGGGGCCGCTGCTGCCCGCCGTCATACGATGGGCGAAGCTGCCGACCGATGACGCCGCCGTCGAGGAGTTCGAGCTGGCGCAGCGGGCGATCTCCGGTGCCGCCCTCGCCGCGCTCGACGACCTCGCCGCCGAGCACGGCATCAGCGACGTGGTGCGGGACCGCGCGCGGCGGGAGGGCTATGAGCGGCTCGAACTGGCGAACGCGCGCGTCGTCGCGCGGCTGCGCGCCGAAGAACAGGAACGCGACGACGACACCGCTGCCGGTGACGACGACGCGGCCTCGCGCATGGGCCCGATCCCCCCGGGCGCGGACGGCGACACCGACGGGCAGCGTGCGGCGGGCCAACTGGAGATGCTGGCCGTGAGCGACGACATCGACCTGTCCCAGCGGTCGCCGCTGCTCCGCCACCGCGAGGCCACGCGCCTGCGGCTGGCCATCCTCGACCGCGAGCGCGAGGTCCTCCTCCGCCTGCGCCGCGAGGGCACGATCGACGATCTCGTCGCCCGGCGGATCCTCGGTGACCTCGACATCGAAGAGATCCGCGCCCGCGGGATCGAGAAGAGCGCCGACTGACCGCCTCGCCCCTGAGAGCGATCAGTTCAGCGACCCGGCTGCACGACTCCGCTCTCGTATGCGGCGATCACCAGCTGCGCGCGGTCGTGAGCGCCGAGCTTGAGCATCGTGTTCTTCACGTGGGTCTTGGCGGTGTGCGGCGAGATGAACAGCGCCGCGGCGATCTCGTCATTGGAGCGGCCCCGGCCCACGAGGTGCAGCACCTCGCGCTCGCGCTCGGTCAGGGCGTCGAGAGCGGGCGCCGGACGGGCGGACTCGGATGCCGTGCCGTGCACGTACCGCTCGATCAGCGCCCGGGTGGCCACCGGCGACAGCAGTGCGCCCCCGTCGTGCACCGTCCGCACGGCCTGCACGATGTCGTCCGGTTCGGCGCCCTTGCCGATGAAACCGCTCGCCCCGGCGCGAAGGGCCGCCACGACGTAGTCGTCCTCTTCGAACGTCGTGAGGATGAGCACGCGCGTCTCGGCGAGACCGGGGTCGCCGCAGATGCGCTCGGTGGCCTCGATCCCGTCCATTCGCGGCATCCGGATGTCGCACACGACCACGTCCGGGTGGAGACGACGCGCGAGGTCGACGGCTTCCTCGCCGTCGGCGGCCTCGCCCACGACTTCCAACCCCGGGGCGGAGTCCAGCAGGTCACGGACGGCGACACGGATGAGCGCCTGATCGTCGGCGATGAGCACCGTGGTCACGCGGCACCTCCCGGAGTCACACGCATAGCGCCCGCCGCCGGCGCGAGAGGAAGTCGCGCGGCGAGACGGAACCCGCCCGGCCCGGGGCCGGCCTCCAGGACACCGCCGACCGAATCGACGCGCTCGCGCAGGCCGACGAGACCGAATCCGGACGGCGGCAGCTCCGACGCCGGCGCCACCCGATCGACCGGGTTGGTCACGACCACCTCGAGCTCGTCGCCGTCGCGCCGCAAGAGCACGTGCACCCGACGAGCCGTTCCGTGTTTGAGGGCGTTGGTCATCCCCTCCTGCACGACGCGGTAGGCCACGATGTCCACGCTCAGAGGCAGGTCCTCCGCCGCGGACGGGAGGCCGAGCTCGTCCCGCACGACCGCCTCCCACCCGGCGACGCGCACCGATTCGACCATGTCGGCCAGCCGGGCGAGGCCCGGTTGCGTGCGGCTGTCGGCCTCGTCGGGTGTGCGCAGGAGAGTGAGCATCGAGCCGATCTCGCCGAGCACCTCGCGGGACGCGGTGCGGATGGTCGCGAGAGCCTCGCGGGCGCGCTCGGGGCGCGTGTCGAGCGCCGAAGAGGCGACCCCGGCGTTCAGGCTGATGACCGAGATCTGGTGCGCCACCGCGTCGTGGAGATCCCGCGCGATGCGCAGGCGCTCCTCGGTCACACGTCGGCGCGCCTCGGCGTCGCGCGTCTGCTCGGCGCGCCGGGCGCGTTCGATCACCGCGCGGACATAGGCGCGGCGGGAGCGCGCGGCATCCCCCAGGGCTCCGGCGAGCGCGGCGGTGAGCCCGACCTGGAGGAACCGGGTGTCCATGCCCGTGGTGACCGACACCACGATGCTTCCGCCCGTGAGGACGGCGACGGCCGCGATCCCCACCGGAACCGCCGCGCGCCGTTCGAGCCGCGACGCGACACCGTACGAGGCGATGGCGATGGCGACCGCGGCGCCCGGCACGAGCGTGCCGAGAGCGAGGGCGGCGAGGTACAGCGCGATGCAGACCGCGAGGACAATGCGCGGCAGGCGGCGCCGCAGGAGCAGCACACCCGCCGGCAGAAGAGCGAGGGCGTACACGAGCGGACTCGAGGGCCGAAGCTCGGGGAACGGCACGGGGGCGAAGACCGGCACGATCACGAGCACGGCGATGACGGCATCCCGTACCCCGCTCGGCACGGGCGGCAGGGGATGCGGCGCCGCGTCGGGAGTCGGAGCGTCTCGCATCGTCCTAGTCTGACGTCCCGCCGACCGCGGGGCCATCGCCGTGCGGGGGCAGACGCAGATCCCCCCACGGGGGTAGGCGTTCACCCCGCCCGAGCGACGCGGAAGGCGGCGCGGGTGGCGACAGTGAGACCATGACACCCGAAACGCCCCCACCCCTCCTCTCGGTCGTCGACCTGCACAAGTCCTACGGCCGCGGCTCGGCCCGCTTCGACGCCCTGCGCGGAGTCTCGCTCGACATCCGACGCGGCGAGAGCCTCGCCATCGTCGGCAAGAGCGGCTCCGGCAAGTCCACGCTGATGCACCTGCTGGCCCTCATGGACGCCCCGTCCAGCGGCACGGTCTCCCTCGACGGAACGGATGCCGCGACCCTCCGCGGCCGGCACCTGAACCGGACGCGCAACAAGACGTTCGGGTTCGTGTTCCAGCAGTTCTTCCTCACCCCGACCGCCTCGGTCCTCGAGAACGTCGTCCTCCCGCTCAAGATCGCGGGGGTCGGACGCGCCGAGCGCCGTCGCCGCGGCATGGCCGCGCTCGCGGAGCTCGACATGCAGGACAAGGCCAAGAACAAGGCCACGGCCCTCTCGGGCGGTCAGAAGCAGCGCGCCGTCATCGCGCGCGCTTTGGTCAACGACCCCCAGGTGATCTTCGCCGACGAACCCACCGGCAACCTCGACTCCGCCACGGGCGCCGTCGTCGAAGACATCCTGTTCCGCCTCAACCGCGAACACGGCATCACCCTGATCGTCGTCACTCATGACGACGATCTCGCGGCACGGTGCGACCGCCGCATCCAGATCCGCGACGGCGTGATCGTCGCCGAGGAGGGCCGGGCAGCATGAAGACCACAGACCTCGTCTCCTCCGCCTTCGCGAACACGTTCCGGTCGAAGACGCGCACGATCCTGACCGTCCTCGCGATCTTCGTCGGCGCCTTCACCCTGACCATCACGAACGGTCTGGGTACCGGCATCAACCGCTTCATCGACGACACCGTCGCCTCGATCGGCGCCTCGAACGTGCTCACGGTGTCGAAGTCGTCGGCCGCGGGAGCGGCATCCACGGGTCCGCAGAAGTACGACCCGGATGCCATCGCGACGGCGCCGACCGACCCCGGACGCCCCGGCGCGGTCAACCAGGTGTCCGCCCTGACCGACGAGGACATCACGGCCATCGCCGACATTCCCGGTGTCGAGGAGGTCACCCCCGTACGATCCGTGACGATCGATTACGTCCAGTACGGGGACGGCCAGCGCTACGTCGCGACCGCGGGCGGTCTGATCACAGGCCAGACCCCGCAGCTTTCGGCGGGTGCGGCGCCCGACGACGATGCCTCCGCGCGGGAGGTGGCTCTGCCGGCTTCTCTCGTCGAGCCTCTCGGTTTCGCTGATGACGCCGACGCCGTGGGGAAGACGGTGACGATCGCCGTGACCGATCCGGTCCGAACGCAGCACCTGGTGGAGGCCACGGTGACCGGCGTGACCGAGGAGGCTTTCGCCTCGACGGTGGCGCTGACGAACAACACCGCTCTGCAGGACGCGTTGTTCGACGCGCAGAACACCGGTGTCCCCGCTGACCAGCTGGACCGGTATGCCAGCGCGAGCGCTCAGGTGTCGCCGGCCGCAACGCCGGAGCAGATCGACGAGGTCACGGCCGCCCTCGAGGACGCCGGCTACACCGGCCGTACCGTCGCCGACCAGCTCGGAACGTTCAAGGCGGTCATCGATGGGATCGTGCTGGTGCTCAACGCTTTCGCGGTCATCGCGCTGCTGGCCGCGAGCTTCGGCATCGTCAACACGCTGCTGATGTCCGTGCAGGAACGCACCAGGGAGATCGGCCTCATGAAGGCGATGGGGATGGGGAGCGGGCGGATCTTCTCGCTGTTCAGCCTCGAGGCGGTCGTGCTCGGTCTGCTGGGGAGCGTCGTCGGCGCGGTCGTGGCGATCGGCGTAGGAACGGCGGTGAGTGCTCAGCTCACCGAGACTCTGTTCAGCGACCTTCCGGGCCTCCAGCTCATCGCGTTCGATCCGGCGTCGATCGTCGTGACGTCGCTGGCGATCATGGGCATCGCCTTCCTCGCCGGGAGCCTGCCGGCCGCGCGAGCGGCACGGGCGGACCCGGTGGAGTCGCTGCGATACGAGTAGACCCGACGGGGCGCGGAGCAACGGTCTCCGCGCCCCGCCTTAAGCGCGCGAATGCGCGGACGCCCGCGCGATCTGGTCCGCCGTCGGGGTTACCCCGGTGTAGCGCGCGAACTGGCCCGCCGCCTGCAACGCGATGATCTCCGCGCCGGTGATGACGTCCTTCCCCGCGGCGCGCGCGGCCCGAATGAGCGGCGTCTCTGCCGGAAAGGCCACCACATCGAAGACCGTGCGGGCCGCATCGACCTGCGCGGGAGAGAACGCCAGGGCATCGGCATCCGCTCCGTTCATTCCGAGCGGCGTGACGTTGACGATGATCGACGCCCCCGGTGCGGGATCGTCGGCGATCCACCGGAAGCCGTACGCCTCGGCGAGCGCGGGCCCGGCCTCGGTGTTGCGCGCGAGCACCGTGACGTCGGCGAAGCCGGCTCCGTGGAACGCCGCCACCACGGCCTTGGCCATGCCGCCCGAACCGCGAACGAGCACGGATGCCGTCGGGTCGAGGCGATGACTGTCGATGACGCTCGCGATGGCTTCGTAGTCGGTGTTCGAGGCCGTGAGCACGCCGCCGTCGTTGACGATCGTGTTGATCGACCCGATCGCCGCGGCGGAGGGCTCGATGTGGTCCACGAGCGGAATCACCGCCTCCTTGAAGGGCATGGACACCGAGCAGCCCCGGATGCCGAGGGCTCGGACACCGCCGATGGCGGCGACGATATCGGTCGTGGTGAATGCCTTGTAGACGAAGTCGAGGTCGAGCTCGGCGTAGAGGAAGTTATGGAACCGGGTGCCGATGTTGGAGGGGCGCCCCGCCAGAGAGATGCAGAGGACGGTGTCTTTGCTCAATTCGGGCATGGCGGGACGGTTCCTTTCAGGCAAGCGGAATGCCCATGCTACGGCGGGCCCGGCTGCCGTTCCGGGGTCGCGAGGGCGCCGCAGCCTCGCGGGAGTCCGAGCACCCTCCGACGGGACGGGACGGGGCAGGGCGAAGCGGGGCAGGGCGAGATCAGCGCCTGCCGGGACGACTCGGGGCAGGGCGAAGCGGGGCGGAGCAGATTGGCCGGATGAGGACGCGACGGAACTCAGAACGGAGCGGATTCAGCACGGGGCGGGGGTGACGGATCGGCGACGAACCGCACGGCCGGCGAGTACGGGAGCGGTTCATCGACGTAGACCCTTCCCGTCGGCGAGGTCCACTCGAGCACTCCCCCGGTGAGCTGTCTCACCCGCCATCGGGTGAACTGTTTCTGCGTGTGGTGCCTCTGACAGAGGTGGCTGAGGTTGCCGACGGCGGTCGGGCCGCCGAGCGCGGCGTCGTGGGTGTGATCGACCTCGCACCGGACGGCGGGAGCGGTGCATCCGGGCCACCGGCAGTGCCGGTCGCGGGCGCGCAGGTGGCGGTCGATCGCGGCGGTGCGCTGATACGTGTCGACGTGCAGCACCGCTCCGGTGACCGGGTGTGTGATGACGCGATCCCACGGCACCGACGTCGAGTCGGCGATCGCCCGCGCGGTCTCCGCCCCGATGGGACCGTGCCCGACGAGTGTGGCGGGGTCGAGGTTCTCGCCCTGGGTCTGGAGCATGGTCAGGGCCGGGACCACGACTTGCACTCGCGCTCGAATGGCCCCCAGCGTGCCGGGGCCGTCATCGCGGCGGGTCGGATCGGCCTCGGGTGCCGCCGTGAGCAGGAGGTCGGCGAGGATGTCGGCGCGCACCTGGTCGACGGTGCGCACGTCGACGCCGTCGGGCGCCTCACCCCCCGGGGGCACGACCGCCCCGTCGCCGACGGCTGTACCGGTCTCCTGGCGAGCACCCTCCCGCGGCGTCGGCACCGGGGCCGCGGGAGTCCGAGAATCGATGAGCGCGCGGCTCTGCTGGGTCAGACGGTCGTAGATTCCCTGCGCCAACACGGCCGGCAGGGTCGCGATGAGGTCGGACATCCCGTTCTCGCCCGGCACCACTCTCACGTTCCGCGTTGCGCGTCCCGCCCGGTGCCGCTCGCTGATCGTCGTCGGTTGCAGCCGTTCGGCCAAGGATGCGAGACGGGTCCGCAGACGTCCGGGGCTGAGGCCCTCGGCAGTGGCGACGGCGAGCACATCGAACTCGCCGCGCTTCTCTGCGGGCACCGGGCGGCCGGCATCCACGATCGCGCCCACGTGCGCGCGAGATATCGCCCCCGCCTCCCACGCGGCGAGCGTCGCCGGGTAATCGTCGACGAGCTCGACCGCGCGGCCGATCTGCGCCTGCACAGAGCGATCCGAGAGGTGCTCAGCCGCAGCGATCTCGGATGCCACCTCGCGCAACGCCATCTCTGCGGCTTTCGACGACGCGCGCTGACCGGCCATCGCGGAGAACGCGAGATGCCCGGCGCGAGCCAGTGCGCGAACCCGGCGAGCCTCGGCGGCGGCCAGCTCGGCGTCAGCCACGAGCATCTCGCTCAGCACCGACGCGAGGTCGTCGTCGCCGCCGCGGAATGGCGGCTCGGGGTTCGCGAAGTGCATGTCTGCATGCTAGCGAGGGCCTCCGACATTTCCGGCGCTCGAGGGGGCGAACGGGGACAACCCCCGAGTTCAACCGCTTGGGGAGGAGAGGCGCAGCCGAACCGCGCCGGTGACCGCCCCGCGCTCTCCCGGCATCCGCGTCCACTCCCGGGAGAGCGATCTCGGCCGGTCAGCGACTCGCCGCCGCGAACAGCGCCGGAGTCACACCCAGCACCCGCCGGAAGTGCCGTGTGAGGTGCGCCTGGTCGTGGAACCCGGTACGCGCGGCGACGTCGGCGGGGCGGCCTCCTTCCAGGAGCAATCTCCGTGCCGCGCCGACCCGCCGGGTCACGAGGTAGCGGTAAGGCGCGATCCCATACGTCTGCGAGAAGACGCGCACGAGGTGGCTCGGGTGGGCGCCGAGGTCCCGCGCCGCCGACGCGATCGTGAACGACTCGGCGAACCGGTCGTCGAGCAATCGACGCAGGCGCCGAGCCAGGGGCGCATCACGGGGTGTCGCAGCGGAGCGGCCGACGTGCGCCAGCACAGACTCCCGCACGGCGAGCAGGGCGTGCTCCGCGGCCATCGCCTCACCGGGATGGCGCAGGACGGAGTGGATGCGACGTGCCGCCGCCAGCGAGAATGCGTCGGTGAGCGTGGGTCGGCGCGCAACGAATTCGGCCACGCCTCCGGGAAGCCAGTCGGGCCGCACGTAGAGAACCCTCTTGCGATACCGCTCGCCACGGACGGCCGATCGCCCGTCGTGCGGAATTCCCGGCGGCAGCAGTGTGAGCGCCGAGGGAGCGGCGTGATGCGCCGATCCGTCGAGGGAATACGTCACCGCACCGCTGTCGACCAGCATGACCGCCCAATCGTCGTGCGCGTGCAGCGGGTAGGCGTGATCGAAACTGGCGTGATAGACCTCGCGCAGCAGGGGCACGTCAGGGTGCCAGGCACGGACACGATCGCCCATGCAAGAAACGTACAAGACGCCCCTCCGCGCCCGATCGATGCTGGACGAATGACCGCAGACACCCCCACCCCCGCGCCCGTATTCGACACCAAGATCGTCGTCGTCCTCGGAGAGGGCCTCGCGCCGTGGCAGGAATTGAACGTCACCGCATTCCTGCTGTCGGGGATAGCGACGAGTGAACCCGACCTCGTCGGCGAGCCCTACGTTGATGCCGACGGCGTGCGGTACCTGGCGATGCTCCGGCAGCCGGTTCTCGTCATGACCGCGAACGCCGGTCTGCTCGGTCGCGCCCGCGCCAAGGCGTCGGCCCGCGACGATGTCGCGCTGGCGATCTACACGCGTGACCTGTTCGGCACCCCGCACGACACCGCCAATCGCGCAGCAGTCGCGGCCGTGGCATCCGAGGCGCTGGATCTGGTCGGGATCGCGCTGCGCGGACCGCGCAACGTCGTCGACCGGATCGTGAAGGGAGCGGTGTTCCACGCCTGATGGGCATCACACCGGCGCTGCGGCCCCCTCGCGCCCGGCGCGCGAGTCGATGCGGGGGCGCCGCCCACGACGCCACAACAGCCACGCGCACAGGACCCCCTGGACCATGACGATGGCGCTGATGGTCGAGGCGATGATTCCCGCGGACTGGTCCGCGGCCGTGAGCAGATCGAACCCCGCGTGCCACAGCAGCACGGGCACGATGCTCCACCGCGCTCCCACCGTCATCCAGGCCAAGAGGTAGGACCCGCACACGAGCGCGAGCATCCAGCCGACGATCCCGGCGCCCATCGCCATGTAGGTCGGGTTGAAGAAGAACGCGGGCGCGTGCCACGCGATCCACACCGCGGCGACGACGAGCGCCGCCCAGAACACCGGCATCCTCTGCGACAGGGCCGGGAGGAGCCACCCTCGCCACCCCGCCTCTTCGCCGAGCCCGAAGGTCAGCACCCACACGAGAGCCACGGCCGGCCACGCCAACCCCGGCAGCTTCTCGGTCAGCCCGAACCCCGCCGCATCCGGCCATCCGCCCGTGACGAGGAGCACCGTCAGCCACGCGATCGCGAGGTAGGCCAGCGGCATCCCGACTCCCGCGATCCACCACACGCCGGGGAAACGTACCGAGAAGGTTCGGCGCGCCCACGCGGCGACTCCGCGCCACCCGTCCTCCCACCAGGCGGCAGCGACCGCACCGCAGAGGGGACCGAAGGATGCGAGGAAGAACGTCCACGGCATCGCCCCCAGACCGCCGGCCTGGGCAGCGATGAGGATCGGCGCCCAGATCGCCCACGTGACGGCGAACGCGACCAAAAGAAACACCGTGATGCCGCCGCGACGGGCGACGACGGTCGAGGGCGATGACATATCGAGACCTTCCTTCGGCGGAGTGCGGGCGCGGCGTCCCGTGCACCTCCGTGATATCGGGAAGACGCCCGTCACGGGTGGGACCAAAGACCTCGCGGGCGGCGATCACGGCCGGCAGGCGGGCTCATCGCCCCCGGTGGCGAGTGCGTCACCGCCTCGCGATCGGGCGAGGTGTCGCGCTCGGCTGACGCCGCGGACCCGGTACCCGCCGATGACCGGGCCACCACCAGGCCGCTCGGCCGAGCAAGGTCATCACAGCGGGGACGAACAGCAGCCGGATGACGGTGGCATCCACGAAGACGGCGACGGCGAGTCCGACACCGAACACCTTGATGACCGGGTTCGTGCTGAAGGTGAAGCTCAGGAAGACGGCGATCATGATGATGGCTGCCGCCGAGATCACCCCTCCCGTCTCGGCGAGGCCGCGCGTCGTCGCCGTGCGCGCATCTCCGCCGCGCAGCCACGCCTGCCGCATCGAGGTGAGGAGGAACACCTCGTAGTCCATGGAAAGCCCGAACAGAACGGCGAACAACATCATGGGCACGTAGGGGTCGAGAGGCATCGGGCCATCCAGGCCGAGCAGCTCGACGCCATGCCCCTCTTGGAACACCCACACCAGTACGCCGAAAGCGGCGGCGATGGAAAGGAGGTTGCAGACGGCCGCCTTGATGGGCAGCAGGATCGAGCGGAACGTGAAGGCCACGAGCACCATCGATAAGGCGACGACGGTACCGATGAGCCACGGCAGCCGCTCGGAGATGCGTTCGCTCAGGTCGGTGCGCGTCGCCACCGCGCCGCCCACGTGCGCGTCGACGTTCGACGCGGGGACGACCTCTGCCCGCAGCGCCGAAACCAGCTCCGCGGTCCGCGTGTCGCTCGGGCCGGTCGTGGGCGTCACCTGCATCGAGACGATGCCGTCGCGCGGCACGGGAGGCGACACCGCAGCGACGTCGTCGCGGCCGGCGATGTCGGCGGCGAGCTCTTGCCAGTCCGCGAGCGACTCTTCGCCCCCCTCGGCCACGAGCAGCAGAGTTGCGTTCTCCCCCGCCCCCCAGTATTCGGCCGTCAGGTCGAAGGACACGCGCTGGTTCGAGCCGGGAAGCGCGTCGCCCGCGCTCGACTGCCCGAATTGCAGAGCGAATGCCGGCAGTGCCAGGACGACGAGCACGGCGGCTGCCGACACACCCGCGATGACCGGATGCCGCGTGAGTCGCGGCGCCAGACGCTCCCACGCGCCGCGACGCGCGGCAGGGGCACCGGCGTCTGCGTCAGCGACGGCTCCCCCGCGGGCGGCGGCGTGCCCTTCCCCCACCGTCCCGACCGACGCGGGAGACACCGCGATGCGGTCGCGACGGGCGAGCGCCCGGTACCCGATCGCGGCCAGCACCGCTGGCGTGAGGGTGAGGGTCGCCGCGACGGCCACGACCACCACGATCGCCGTGGCGTACCCGAGCCAGGCCACGAACTCCACGCCGGAGATTGCGAGGCCCATCGCGCAGATGGCCACGGTGACCCCCGCCATCGCCGCGGCCTCCCCCGCCGTGTGTCCGGTCGTGGCCGCGGCCTCGACCGGGGGCAGCCCCTCCTTCAGCGCTGTACGGAACCGCGACAGGAGGAACAGGGTGTAGTCGATGCCCACGCCGAGCCCGATCATGATCGCGAGGGTCACGGCGCTCTCGGAGATCGTGTACCCGTGACTCAGCAGCCAGATGGACCCGACCCCGCCTGCGACCGCAATGATGCCGGTCGCAACAGGTGCGAGCGCGGCGAGGGCGGAACCGAGGGCGACGAACAGGACGATCAGGGCAGCGATCACACCGACGAGTTCGCTGTTCACGCTGCCCGCGCGATCGAGTTGCGTTCCCAGCGGGGCGCCGATCCCCACCTCGAGCCCCGCGGAGCGGGCGGGATCGAGCGCCGCATCCACATCCTGTTGCCACACGCGTCCCTGTTCCTTCGGGTCACCCACGACCGTCAGCATGAGCGCGTCGCCACCCTCGGCGAGGGTGCCGGCGCGCGTCGCCGTGACGGGGTCGGTCAACGGGTTCGCTACCGACTCTCCTGTCGCGGCTTCGAGACGGTCGATCACGTCCTGCACGACGTTCTCCTGCGCGGAGAGATCGGGCCCCGCCAGAACGATGCGGCTGGTGGGCGCGGGGTCCTCCCCCGCGCCCGGATCTGCTGCTTCGAGAAGATCTGCTGCGGCCTGGCTGTCTGATCCGGTGACCTCGAGATCGTCCTGCAGAGCCGGGCCGACGAGGTAAGCGCTTCCGAACAGCGCACCGACCGCGATGACCCACGCAGCGATCGTCAGCCAGCGGCGGCGCGCGCACACCCGCGCGAGGGAGGAGATGAGGCGTTTCATGTCAGCCTTCCTGGTCGGAGGGTTCGGAGGGAGGGGGATCGGAAACCTCGGGGGATGCCGACGGGTCCAGGCATTCGCGTACCGCCGCGAACCCGTTGCCGGCTGTCGCGCCGTCGTCGTCACGTGTGAGCGGCAGGCCGGCGGAGAGCTCGACAGCCCCCGAGCGGAACTCGACATCGCTCACCCGGACTCCGGGCAGCGCGAGGGGGATGCCATCCAGCAGACGCTCGGCAACGTCGGCGCCCTCCCCTCCTCTGCCGGAGAGCAGGGAGAGGGCTCGCTCCGCGGGGAGAGAGATGCCGGCCGCGCTCACGGAGTCCGCCACGAGGCGCCATCCCGCCCCGTCGTGCTGCGCCACGAGCAGCACCTCGACCGTCACGGGAGCACCACGGAGCGAGCGTTCCACCGATACCAGGACTCCGCCCGCGACGGTGCGGACCGTCAGGTCCTGGTCCGTGCGGCACCGCGCGACGGCGTCCAGCGCCGCATCCGTCACGGTGACGCGCACCGCGATCGACCCCGAGATCAGCTGCCCGAGGGCGAGGCCGTCGACGGGTGCGATCGAGACGCCCGGGAGGGAGCCGCTCACGGACGCCGTACGCGCGGTGAGCTGCTCACGCGCGACGACCTCCCCGACGACGAGACCTGACACCGAGACGAGCGCAACAGCGGCGCCGGTCCAGATCCAGGCTCCGGCACGTTTCGAGACCATGCCCCCATGCCAGCGGACAGACCTCTCGGGAATCGGACGCTGTCCTGACGATCGGCTGACGAATCAGCCGGATGCCGCGGACGGCAGACGCACTGTCACGCGCGTTCCGGCCCCCGGTTCCGATTCCAGCGTGACATCGCCCCCGTGCGCGATGACGATCGCTTCGACGATCGCGAGCCCCAGACCGCTGCCCGCCGTGCGGTCCCCGTGACGAACCGCTCGAACGCATGGTCGCGCAGGTCGGGGGGCATTCCGACGCCGTCGTCGTCGACGACGAGGACCGCAACGTCACCCGCCCGGTGCACGTCGAGCGTGATCGACGCGTCGGCGCCGGCATGCCGGAGGGCGTTCCCGACGAGGTTGCGGACGAGCTGGGCGAGCGCGTGCGGGTCGCCGTCGACCGCGACGGGACCGTCCGCCACGAGCGCCACGGCGGCATCGGGTGCGAGAAGCGCCGCATCTTCGACGGCGGCCCGACACGCCTCGAGCAGGTCGACCCGATCGCGCACGGGCGACGTCGCCTCACTGCGCGCGAGCTGGGCCAGACGGTCGACCAGGACGCGCATCCGCTCCGATTCTTCCGAGACACTGCCGAACGCCCGCTCGGTCGTTTCGGCATCGTCGGGACGCTGGAAGTGCAGCTGGGCCCAGCCCTGGATCTTCGTCAGGGGCGTCCGCAGCTCATGCGACGCGTCGGCGACGAACGTGCGCAGCCGACGCTCCGTGGCATCCCGTCGGCCGTCCAGCCGTTCGATCGCGCGGGCCACGCTCTCGGTCTCGCCGAACTCCCCGGCGGGCGAGACGGCGAGCGCGGCCAGATCCGACCGCTCGACGCGGTCGACGAGCACTGTCAGCGACCGCGTCGTGCGTGAGACCACCAGCGTCACGACCACTCCCGCCAGCACCAGGACGACCGCCAACACAGCCAGGGCGGCCAGCGCGAGCGCGGTCACCAGGCGGTCGGCTGCCTCCATCCCCACACCGACCAACGCCGTCGCGACAGGCGTCGTCGCTCCGTCGTCGTACGCCGTGCCGGGGGGAAGGTCGACGCGCGCGAACATCACGCTGCGGCCGGCGATCTCGGCACGGGCCGTCTCCTCGCCACTCAAGGAGCCCGCAACCCGTGCGAGGTCCTCGAAGGGCGTCGCGGTATCCGCTGACGCGGCGACCAGGTCACCCTCGGCGTCCAAGAGCGCCACCACCGTCGATCCGACGTTGGCGGCCCGCAGTTGCGCATCATCGATGACGAGGCCGTCCTGCCCGACTCGCGGCCACGTGGTCACGGTCTGCGCCGTCACACGCACGTGTGTCTCTGCGGTGCGCAGGGTGATCAGGCGGACGCCCAGGACGCTCGCTATCGCGAGGACGACCCCGGCGACGGCGACGACCACGAGGATGCGACGACGCAGCGTCCGCACCATCGAGGGACGCCCGACCGCGGTCATCACGGCTCCACGCGCAGGCAGTAACCGAAGCCCCGCACGGTCTGGATGAGCGGCTGACGCCCGGCATCCACTTTTCGGCGCAGCGTGGAGACGGCCTTCTCCACGACCTCACCGCTGCCGCCGAAGTCGTAGCGCCACACGTGGTCGAGCAATTGACCGCGCGAGAGGACACGCTCGGCGTTCTCGAGCAGGAATCGCAGCAGGCGCAGTTCGGTCGGGGTCAGGGGCACGATCTCACCGCCGCGGCGGACGCGCTGGCCGGCAAGGTCGAGTTCGAGGTCGGCATAGCGCAGGACGTCGGGGTCGCCGGCCGGTGTCCCCCGGCGCCGCACCGCATCGATGCGGGCGAGCACTTCGGACACGTGGAACGGCTTGGTCAAGAAGTCGTCGGCTCCGAGTCGAAGTCCGGCGACTCGCGCCTCGACGTCGTCGACGGCGCTGAGCATCACGATCGCGGCCGACGGCGCCGCCGCCCGAAGTGCCGTGACGATCTGCACCGCGTCGACGTCGGGCAGCACCCGGTCGAGCAGGATGGCGTCGTATTCGTCCGCACGAGCCAGGCGCAGTGCCTCCGCACCGGTCGCTGCGCTCGCCACAGTTCGACCGGGCGCGGCGAGGACCGACGCCAGCAGGACGCGAATGCCCTCATCGTCATCGACGACGAGCACCCGCGTGGGTGCATCGTCGTTCTTGCGCGCGGCCATGACCTCGATGCTAGGGGCGCGACCAGGACGAGTACCGCCACCCGGCCGCGAGTGCGGCACGCCCGGTCCCGCCGCTGCGGGGTCGGGCGCCAACGCCCGACCCCGCCTCCTCACATGGTGGCCAGGAGATCCTCCATCGTGGCGATCTCCTCCACCTGCGATTCGACGATCGTGCGGGCCAGATCGACGACGTCGGTGTTCTGTCCCTCGTTCACCTCGTCATGCGCCATTTCGACGGCGCCGCGGTGATGCTCGATCATCTGCTCCAGAAACAGCCGGGAAGCATCGAGGCCCTCGGCGGCTTCGAGTGCCTCCATGTCGGAAGCCGACATCATGCCGCCCCCGTGCTCCATGTCGCCCATACCGTCCATGGACATCCCCCAGTCGCGCAGCCAGCCCTCCATCCGATCGATCTCTGGCTGCTGTGCGGCCTTGATCTGCTCTGCCAGGGCGACGACGCGCTCGTCGACACCGCTCTTGGACAGGAGCGTGTCCGACATCTCCACGGCCTGCTGGTGGTGCGGAATCATCATCATGACGAACATCACGTCGGCATCCGAGGCATCCGCCGCGGGGCTCTGCGTCGTGGTGGCTCCCGAGCCGTGGTCCATGCCGGGCATGGAGCCGGATCCCCCTGTGCCGGAACACCCCGCCAGGGTGAGGATCGCCGTCAGGGAAAGTGCGGCCGTGGCCGCGAAGCGCTTCTTCATCTCTCTCGTTTCTGTCGTTGTGCCCGCCGAGCGGGCCGTGTGCAGTGCCTTCCGTCGGGACGGGGCAGCACTCACGTACGACTGATGCAGAGAGTGGTGAGGGAAGGGGGCGGCAAAGAGCGAAGCACCAAGCGCCGCCGAGCGAGAGCCGCGCTCACGATAGCGAGGTCGTCTCGGTGACGGGAACGTGCTCCGACCACCACCATCGCGATGACCGTGACGAGCAGTCCCAGGACGCACGCCATCCATGCCGTCGACGAATCTGACGGACACCCGGCGCACACGGGGCCCGCCGTCGCTTCGAGGGGTCGGACATCGACCGCCGCGTCGACGGATCGGGGGTCCTGCGCCCTCTCGCCATGGTCGGGGGCGACGGCCCCGGTTCCGTGGTCTCCGTGGTCGCCGGCGACGGTCGCGTGATGTCCGGCGACGGTCCCGTGATGTCCGGCGATCGTCCCGTGGGTGTTCAGCACATGCATGGACAGGAGCCCGACGGTGATCGCCGCCGCGATCAGAAACCCGGCGAGCAGGGAGAATCGCCGCGTTCGCGCGGCGCGCACATCCTCAGCGATGGCGAGTAACGACATCCCGGCCTCCCTTCACCAGGGTAACGACGCCGCGGGCGCCGTCGGGCCGCGCGGGCTGTCGCCCTCGGCATCGGCGGGACCGCCGTGACCATGGACGCTCCGCAAGGTCGTTCCCTCCGCCCGGGATCGTCCTCCTATCGCGCCCTGCCATGACCCGAGGACGGGGGTAGCGTTGCCCGCGTGACGCATCCGCAGTGGCATCCCTCCGAAGACGGCATCAACTTCCACACGCGCAAGTGGGTCAAACCCGAGGACCTCAATGCCAACGGCACCCTTTTCGGTGGCAGTCTGCTGCGCTGGATCGACGAGGAAGCGGCGATCTACGCGATCATTCAGCTCGGCAACTACCGCGTGGTCACGAAACTCATCTCGGAGATCAACTTCGAGGCATCCGCTCTGCAGGGCGACCTGATCGAGATGGGCCTGACCGCGACGCATTTCGGGCGTACGTCGCTCACGATGCGCGCCGTTGTGCGCAACATGATCACGCGCAAGCGGATCCTCACCATCGAGCGGATCGTGTTCGTCAGCGTCGACGAAGACGGCAAGCCGAAGCCGCACGGATACACCGACATCACGTACGACCGCGACCGGATGCCGCGCGAGCACCCGGCGACCGGGAGCATCCGGCTCGATTGAGCACACCGGTCGCTACGCCTCGACTCAGGCGGGGCTTGCGATCTGGATGAGGTTGCCGCAGGTGTCGTCGAGGACGGCCGTGACCACGGGGCCCATCGACGTCGGTTCCTGAGTGAATCGCACACCCTCGGCGATCAGTCGCGCATGGGTCGCCCTCACATCGTCGACGCCGAAAGACGCAGCCGGGATGCCATCGGCGGCGAGCGCCGCGGCATAGGTCTTGGCCGCGGGGTGCTCGTCGGGTTCGAGGAGCAGCTCGACGCCGTCGAGATCTTCGGGCCCCACGACCGTCAGCCATCGGTGCTCACCGATCGGCACGTCGTTCTTCACGACGAAGCCGAGTGTGTCCGTATAGAACGTCAGCGCCTTGGCCTGGTCGTCGACGAAGACACTGGTCGTGGTGATGCGGATGCTCATGATGTCTCCTCTGGTCTCACCCATCGCGCGACGATGTCGCCGAGAGGCTCTGTGTGCAGGTGGTGAATCTTCGTTCGTCCCGAGCGGTGTGATCTGACGAGTCCGGCATCCTCGAGGACGGCGATGTGCTGGGAGATCGCCTGCCGCGACGATGCGACGCCGTGCCGCATCGCCAGACGGCTGCACAGCTCGAACAGGCTCTGTCCGTCGCGCTCGGACAGCTCATCGAGGATGAGCCGCCGCGTCGCGTCGGCGAGGGCCTGGTAGACGTCTCCCACAGGGCGAGCATAGGCAAGTATCTGCTTGCATATCAATACCCCGCGCGGACCGACTGCGTTCGCGTGCCGCGATATCGCGCTCGCGCATTTGCTCTCCCCCCGGCCCCTGCCTCTACCGTGGACGAACCGAACCCGGAAGGACACGCGTGACCGAAGAGATCGAGCAGAACTGGCAGAGCTGGACCGGATTCGCCATCGTCGCCGGCGTCGCGGTGGGTGTGGTGATCGCGATCATGATCGTCGTGAGCGTCTCGCTCGCCCTCATCGGCCGCAGGAAGAGGTGGGCGGCGCGGCTCAGCGACCGGGTGCGCTGGCCGTTCCGCATTGCGCTGCTAATTCTCGCCGTCACGGTGTCGATGTCCGCTCTTCCGATCAGCGATGACCTCCGCGGCGGGCTGCAGCACCTCTTCGGCATCCTGGTCATCATCGCGGGGGCGTGGTTGCTCGCCCAGCTCTTCCTGTTCTTCGTCGACAGCGGGAGTCAGCGCTACAAGCTCGCCGAGAGCGACACGTTCTCGGCGCGCAAGATCCGCACCCAGCTGGAGATCGTGCGACGCCTGGTGATCGTGGTCATCGTCGTCGTCGCGGCAGGCGGAATCCTCATGACGTTCGATGCCGTGCGGGCCGTCGGCGCGAGCGTGCTGGCCTCGGCGGGTATCGCTTCGATCGTCGCGGGTCTGGCCGCGCAGTCGGTGCTGAGCAACCTGTTCGCGGGCGTGCAACTCGCCTTCAGCGAGGCGATTCGCGTGGGCGACGTCGTCGTGGTGGAGGGCGAGTACGGCCGCATCCAGGAGATCACGCTCAGCTACGTCGTGCTCGAGCTATGGGATCAGCGGACCCTCGTCCTGCCGTGCACGTACTTCACGACGAACCCGTTCGAGAACTGGACCAAGCTCGGGCGCGCGCTCCTCGGCACCGTCTTCTTCGACCTGGACTGGCGCATTCCCGTCGATTCGATGCGGAGCGAGCTCGAGAGGATCCTCGGCGAGACCGAACTGTGGGACCGCGCCGCGCACGGGGTCCAGGTGACCGACGCCGTCGGTGGCCTGCTCCAGGTGCGCGTTCTCGTGAGCGCCGACGACTCCGGCCGCCTGTGGGACCTGCGGTGCCTGGTGCGCGAGAAGCTCGCCGAGTGGGTGCGCACCGCGCATCCCGAAGCCCTCCCCCTGCAGCGGGTGCAGATCGACGAGCGGCCGATCGAGGCGGCCGTCGTCCGGTGACCCCGTCTACCCCGGCGTGATCCGGTGATCACGTCTCTCGGCAACCCTCTCGCGCACACGCACCCGAGGCGTAGCATGCGCGTACACCGGAGCCCTGCGCGGCATCCGGCCCCTCTGTCAGAACGAGAACACGGGAGACCCCGATGGACACGACCATGATGATGAAGTCCATGCCGATGGGCGAGATGAGCATGGACATGGATGCCATGCAGGAGTGCCTGCAGTCGATGAACGCGTGCGCGATGGCGGCGGCGATGTGCGCCGGCAGCGACATGATGCACGGCGCGGAGATGGCGAAGTGCTGCGCCCTGTGCTCGAACATGGTCGAGATGGCTCAGGCGACCATGCACATGATGATGCGCCCCGCCGGCATGGACATGGACGTGATGAAGGCCATGATGACGGCCTGCATGACCATGGGCAAGGCGTGCGCCGCCGAGTGTCGCATGCACGCCGACATGGACGAGATGTGCCGCTACTGCGCGATGGCCTGCGACGACATGGTCATGAAGTGCGAGGCCCTGATGGCCTCGATGACCGTCTGAGGTTCAGACGGCGCGCGCGGTCGTGAGCACGGCCGACGCGCTGAGGAGCTCCGCGACCGGGTGGTAGCCGACCGGCTCCCCCGCCGCGATGTCGGCCGCGGGTCCGACGATGTGCACGCGGACGACCGTGCCGTCCAGCAGCGCAATGGTCGCTTCGGCGCCGTCCACGTGCGTCACCAGGCCGTCCCACCACGCGGACGGATGGGCTGCGGCCATGCAGCGCTGGATCGGGTGGACTGTCGACGAGATCGTGCGGGACATGGCTTCACCTGCCTTCGTGGAGTGGGATGACACGAAGGTACGGGATGCCATCACACGGGGTGCCGGGCGGCGTAGCGGGGCGTAACACCACGGCATCCCACGACACACTCGGGTGCGTCGCGCGGGAGCGGCCGCGGGCGCCCCGGCGTCACGGAGCCGGGGTCGACCCCCACGTGAGTGCGAGGACCGTGACGTCATCCTCTTGTTCCGTCTCGGCCGCGCGGACGATGACGTCGTCGACGATGGCTTCGATGTCGGCCCGTTCCACGATGAACTGCCGGTAGCGCTCGATCGAATCCAACGATCCGCCGAACAGATCCAGCACCCCATCACTGACGGCGATGACACTGTCGCCGGGCGCGAGACGGACCGCGTCGCTCGACCACGAGACTCCCAAGCCGATGGGCAGATGCGTCGAACGCAGGAAGGTCGTCTCTCCGTCGGCGCGTCGGAGGAGAGTGAGGCCGTGGCCCGCATCCGCCCAGCGGAGAAATCCGTCCGCGTCGATCCGGGCGTGGAAGCACGTCGTGAACTGGTCGGTGCCCTCTCCGGGCGAACCCGTGCTCAGCCCCTGAGCCGCTCGTTGGAAGGCTGCCGCCGGGTCGTCGGCGTCGATGCTGCTGCGGATGACGGTGCGCACCGCGGCGGCGATCATCCCGGCTCCCACGCCTTTGCCCATCACGTCGCCGAGAGTGACAGCGGCACCGCCGCTCGGGGTGGCATACCAGTCGAAGAAGTCGCCTCCCACCGTGCGCGCGGGAACGCACGCCCCCGTGACGGCGAACTGCGGTGGCAGCGCCGACGCGTCGAGGGGCTGAAGGGAGCGTTGCACCGCGGCTGCCTGAGACACCTCGCGTTCGGCGATCCTGCGGCGCAACTGTGCCGCCGTCAGCCTGTTGAGCGACCTCCGCGACAGCTCGTTGACGACCGCGCCGACCGTCGCATACACCAACACGGCGATCACGAGGCGTACCAATTCGCTGGGCGTCAGCCCCCTCCCCGGAGCGAGCGCGAGAGGCAGCAGGAGCGTGAGACAGACCCCGAGCAGAGGAACGACGATCCGCCACCGTTCCCGGCCCGCCGCGATCCAGATCACGGGAAGCACCACGATGGCGAGGAAGACGGATTGGCTTTCGCCGGTACCGAAGCGCAGCATCCCGATCGCGACGAAGTCGGCGATGGGAACCGCGATCTCGAGACGGCGCAACGCCGGCCAGCGCACCATGAGCCCCGACACCAGGAGGAGGAAGACCACGAGAGCGGAGCCGCCCCACAGGGCCGTCTCGTTCGTGACGAGCAGGAACGGCACGAGCGCACTCGCGACAGACGCCCCGACGACCAGGGCCGCGACGACGGTCTGCTTGACGAGCGGTTCCCAGACCGCGGGCGCCGCGGAGGGCCGAAGCGGCGCGACCCTGACAGTCCGGGAGGGATTCCGTGTCGCCGACTGCGTCATGCCCTCAGTCAACACGACCGCACGCGGTCACGGCGTTTCCGCCGTGTGCGGGGAACGGGCGAAGGTTTCGCGTGTCGTCCGGAGGCGGATGAGGGGACGGCCGGAGTGGCTCGGCGCAGGTGAATGAGGGTGGCGCCTGAGCAGGAGGAGGAAACGACAAGAGGCCCGGACCCCGCGGTTCTGCGGAAGTCCGGGCCTCGTCTGTCGGGATGACAGGATTTGAACCTGCGACCCCTTGACCCCCAGTCAAGTGCGCTACCAAGCTGCGCCACATCCCGTCGCCCGCGAGCGGGCAACTCGATTATCTTACCCGCTCCGCGCACGTCCCGCGAACCGGTGCCGTCCCGGGCGTGTGCCGGGCGCAGGGCATCCTTCCATCGCGCCGAAGTGCTGGGTCGGCGCGTCGGTCGTCCACCATGGCGCGATCGAGCGCCGCAAGCCGCACGGCATCCTTTGCCGGTGTCCGACCCCCTCGCTACCGTCGCGGCATGAGCATCGAGATCCTCCCCGCCACCCACGAACGCTTCGACGACGCCGAGCGCGCGCTCGACAGCGGAGACGGTCCCGAATGCCAGTGCCAGTGGTGGCTGCTGCCGAACGGCCCCTGGGAGGAGACCTCGGTCGCCGAGCGCACCGAGATGTTCCGCGCCGAGGTCGACGGCGGCCGCCCACCCGGGCTCATCGCGTACGTCGACGGCGAGCCCGCCGGCTGGGTGCGTGTCGGGCCCCGCACGGCGCAGCCCCGACTCGCCCGCACCCGCAACGTCACCGGCTCGACCACCGAACCGCTCGACGACGACACGGTGTGGGCGGTCACGTGTTTCGTCATCCGCAAAGCGCACCGGGGCAGCGGCCTCATGCGGGGCCTGCTGGATGCCGCCGTCGAAGCGGCGCGCGACGGCGGCGCCCGCGTCCTCGAGGGGTATCCGCGCGATACCTCGGCCGCGAAGATCCCCGTGAACGACCTGTACCTCGGCACGGTAGCCGTCTTCGAGGACGCCGGATTCGCCGTCGTCGACCGCCCGAAGCCCGATCGCGCCCTCGTGTCCCTCACACTCCGGAACTGATCCCCCGACCTACGATGGAGGTTCCCCGAAGGAGCCTCGATGACGGATGCCACGACCACCGCGCGCGTGGACGCGTGGCTGTGGGCCGTGCGTGTCTACAAGACCCGGTCGGCCGCGACCACGGCCTGCCGCGCAGGACACGTGCGCGTCAACGGCGACCGCGCCAAGGCCGCCCAGCCCGTGCGGCCCGGCGACGAGTTGCGCGTGAGGATCCAGGGCTTCGATCGCATCCTCGTCGTGAAGAAGACGATCGCGAAGCGAGTCGGCGCGGCCCTCGTGGCCGAGGCGGTCGACGACCGCACTCCCCCACCCCCGCCGCGCGAGAGCATGCCGTTCGTGCCGGTCCGCGACCGCGGCGCGGGCCGCCCCACCAAGCGCGACCGCCGCGAGATCGAGAAGCTCCGCGGTCGCGACCTCGACTGACCGCGTTCCCCGAACGGCCGGTGTGCCGAACAGACTCACGTCCCCACCGCCATCACAACGGAGGTACTGGGCACCACGAAGCTAAGGCCCGGCGCCGCACCGCAGAATTCGCCCCGAACGCCTCAGGCGAGCTGATCCCGCAACCACCGCGCCCCGTGCACCGACGCACCGAGGTCCTCGACCCGCGCCGCGAGCCCCCGATCGCTGGTCACGACGATCACCGGGCTCCGCAGACCTAAAAATCCCCGCGCCACGGCGACGATCTCGTCATCGCCCGACCCGGACGCACGGAACACCTCCACGTGTTCGGAGCCCACGTCCGCCCCGCGGGCTTCCCCCTCAAGCACCGCCGCTACCGACGGGAACCAGCGCGTCGCCGGGAGGCCGAGGTGCTCGGCATCCATCCCCTCCACGGCGAGCTGAGAAAGCCGCGCGAGCAGGCGCTGTGCCGCGCCGGCGCGGTCGTTCCACCACCCGTCGGGCACCGACCCCATGACGTTCGCGACGTCGACGACCACGGCGGGCCGCACCGGCAGCGCGTCGCGCAGCATCGGCCACGCCGCAGCGAACCCCGGATGCAGCGGACGGGATGCCACCTCGTCGATCGGCACCCACTCCAGCGCGACGCTCTCCGGGTCGCTGATGACCGGCTCGAACGGCACGGTCACGTCGGCGACGAGCGTCGAGTACGTCCAGATGCCGAGGTCGAGGACGCTCTCGAAGCGGGGGTGCACGGCATCCACCGGGACTCCGGCTTCTTCCGCGGACTCACGCAGGGCGCCGTCACGAGCGGATTCGCCCTCGTGCCGTGCACCTCCGGGCAGCGCCCAGGTGTCGCCGAAGTGGCTCCACGACACGCGGTGCTGCAGCAGCACACCGCGGTCCGCGTCGACGGCGAGCAGCCCCGCAGCGCCGAAACGGCCCCAGTACTTCTCGCCGGTGGGCGCGACCACCCACGCGTCACCGGGGTCGCGGGGCCCGTGGGGACGCCGCGGTTCACCGGGGGCGGGAGGCTGAATCGTCATCCTCCCCAGCCTGGCACAGCCGCGCGCGGCTGGACGCGCCGCGCGTCACCTCCCGCCATCTCGCGAGACGTCATCGCGCTGACGAACGGGGCGCAGGATGCCGGCGAGTCGTCGGCGCGATGAAGTCTCGGCGCTACCCGGGCGGGCAGGAACGCGGACGCGCCCCGACCCGGGCAGGATCGGGGCGCGTCGGCAGCGCGTCAGTCGAAGCGCGCGCCCTCCGGGTTGGAGGGCAGCAGCATGAAGATGAACAGGACGAGACCGCCGACGAACGGAACGAAGGCGATGAAGATCCAGAACCCACTGCGGTTGGTGTCGTGCAGACGACGCACGGTCAGCGCGAGGTGCGGCACGATCGTGGCCAGCGCCCACAGCAGGTAGATCACGAAGAACACCAGGCCGAGGCCGCTCGGGGCGGTCGGGTTGCCGAGCTCGTCGACGGTCGGTCCGCCCGTGGCCAGAGCGAGCAACGTCAACGCGAACGAGACGACGGCCTGCACCAGGGCCCACCACCAGTACTCGCTGCGGCTGGCACGGCCGGTGAAGGTGGCGTACTTCTTGAAGAAGCGCTGCACCGCGGCACCGATCGGTGCCCCATAGTACGGCTGACTCAGCGCCGGAGCGGTCTGCGAATTGGTCACGATGATCCCCCATCACGGCATCGAAAGGGATGCCACTCCGGCGAACCGGATTGGTCCGCCGGTGTGGACTCTATCGACACTCAGGTGTCTTTCAGGAAACATGACACGCCGAGCCGCCCGAGGATCGACGAACGCCCCGGCCGGGGCCGGGGCGTTCAGGGGGCAGCTCAGCGCTGGCGCTTCTCGCGGATGCGCATGTTCAGCACGATCGGGGTGCCCTCGAAACCGTAGATCTCGCGCAGGCGGCGCTGGATGAACCGGCGGTAGCCCGGGTCGAGGAACCCGGTCGTGAACAGCACGAACGTCGGCGGCCGCGTCGACGCCTGCGTGCCGAACAGGATGCGCGGCTGCTTCCCGCCACGCAGCGGGTGCGGGTGCTCGGCGACGAGCTCGGCGAGAAAGGCGTTGAACTTGCCCGTGGGGATGCGCTGGTCCCACGACTCTAGCGCCGTCTCGAGCGCGGGCACGAGCTTGTCGAGGTGGCGGCCGGTGCGCGCCGAGATGTTCACGCGCGGCGCCCACGTCACGTGCGCGAGGTCCTGCTCGATCTCACGCTCGAGGTAGCGACGGCGGTCGGCGTTCTCCATGTCGTCGTCGTTCAGACGGTCCCACTTGTTGAAGGCGAGCACGAGCGCACGACCCGACTCCAGGACCAGGTCGATGATGTTGAGGTCCTGCACGCTGATCGGCTGCGACACGTCGAGCACGACGACGGCGACCTCAGACTTCTCCAGGGCCGTCGAGGTGCGCAGCGACGCGTAGAAGTCGGCGCCCTGCTGCAGGTGCACGCGACGTCGGATGCCGGCGGTGTCGACGAGCGTCCAGAGCTTGCCGCCGAGTTCGACGACCTCGTCCACGGGGTCACGAGTGGTGCCGGCGAGCTCGTTGACCACCACTCGCTCCTCGCCGGCGGCCTTGTTCAGCAGCGACGATTTCCCGACGTTCGGGCGGCCGAGGATCGCGACGCGGCGCGGGCCGCCGATCTCGTACTTCGCGACCGCCGAGACCTGCGGCAGCACCTTCATCAGCTCGTCGAGGAGATCGGCCACCCCGCGGCCGTGGATGGCCGAGACGGGGTGCGGCTCACCGAGACCGAGGTTCCACAGGGCCGCGGCCTCCGGTTCCTGGCGGGCGTCGTCGACCTTGTTGGCCACGAGGAACACGGGCTTCTTGGTCTTGCGCAGCAGCCGCACGACGTGCTCGTCGGTCGCGGTCGCGCCGACCGTGGCATCCACCACGAACAGCACGACATCGGCGAGATCGATCGCGACCTCGGCCTGCGCCGCCACCGAGCGGTCGATGCCGCGGGCGTCGGGCTCCCAGCCGCCGGTGTCGACCAGCGAGAACCGGCGATCGAGCCACTCGGCCTTGTAGGTCACGCGGTCGCGAGTGACGCCCGGGGTGTCCTCGACGACCGCTTCACGCCGCCCGAGGATGCGGTTCACCAGCGCCGACTTGCCGACGTTCGGGCGACCGACGATCGCCACGACCGGCAACGCCGGCAGGAACTCGATGCCGTCCTCCCCCGAGGCGAGGCCCGCCAGGAGCTGGGCGTCCTCCTCATCGAGGTCGAAATCCTCGAGGCCCGCGCGCAGCGCCTCCGCACGCTGCTCGGCCAAGACCTCATCGAGGTCGGCCATCTTCTCGGCGAGCTGGTCGGGCCCGCCTTCGTACTCGTCGTCAACGCCCATCGCGGGCTCCCATCGTGGAGTCGACGACGTGAAGCACGGCGTCGACGGTCTGTTCGAAATCGAGGTGCGTCGAGTCGACGACCTCGACGCCGGGGGCGGCGCTGAGGAAGTCGACGACGGTGGAATCAGCGGCATCCCGCTTGTGCAGGGAAGCCGCGACGGCCGCGGCGTCCTGCGAGGTCAGCTCGGCGCTCCGGCGTGCGGCGCGCACCTCGGGCGCGGCCGTGAGCAGGATCCGCACCGGCGCGTCGGGGTACACGACCGTGGTGATGTCGCGGCCCTCGACCACGACACCGCGCAGACCCGAGGATGCCACGAGCCGGCGGAACAGGTCGTTCACGGCCTGCCGCACGGCGGGCACGCGGGCCACGCCGCTCACGGCATCCGTGACGCGCGGTTCGCGGATCGCGGCGGTGACATCGGTGCCGCCGACGCGGACCCAGCGGTCGGCCGGGTCGAGCGAGATGGCGTAGTCGAAGTCGCCGAAGACCTCGAGCACCGCGGTGGCGTCGGAGGTGTCGCTGCCGTGCTCGAGCGCGTGCCAGGCGAGCGCCCGGTAGGCGGCCCCGGTGTCGAGGAATCCGAACCCGAGGCGCGTCGCCGCGGCCTTCGAGACGCTCGACTTGCCGCTGCCGGCGGGTCCGTCGATCGCGACGACGAGGACGGGAGCGTCGGCGGAGGGCTTGGTGAGGGGCTCAGTCATGGGTGGTGCTCGCAATCCGCCATCCGCGCTGCTGGAGCCCGTCGACGGCTCGGCGGACGGCGTCGGGGACGACGCTGATCTCGGCCAGGCCGAAGGGAGCCCCCGGCGAGTGCTCGAGACGCAGGTCTTCGACGTTGACGTCGAGGTCGCCGAGCTCGCCGAAGAGGCGGCCGAGCTGACCGGCGGTGTCGTCGACCATGACGACGAATGTGTCGAAACGACGGTTCTGTCCGTGCTTGCCGGGGAGGCGCTCCACGCCCTCGTTGCCACGGCGGATCATGTCGGCGACCGCGCGACGCGCGCCCGGGGCATCGGGGTCGCGGAGCGCCGACGCGACGTCGCTGAGGTCGGCGGCGAGTTCGTCGAGCACCTCGACCACGGGCGCCGCGTTGGCGCCGAGGATCTGAACCCACAGTTCAGGAGCGGATGCCGCGATGCGGGTGGTGTCGCGCACGCCCTGACCCGCGAGGCGCAGCGAGCCGTCGCGGGCCGTCACGAACCGCCCCGCCAGGAGGCTCGCGACCAGCTGGGGAACGTGCGACATGAGCGCGACGGACTCGTCGTGCTCCTCGGGGGTCATCTCGATGAGCGTCGCCCCGAGGTCGAGGGCGAGCCCTTCCACCAGGGACAGGTCGTGCGCCGAGGTCTCACCGTCGCGGCAGACCACCCAGGGACGCCCGACGAAGATGTCGGCGCGGGCGGAGATCGCTCCCCCGCGCTCGCGTCCGGCCATCGGGTGCGAGCCGATGTAGTGCGTGAGGTCGACGCCGCGCGAACGCAGCGTCCGCAGCGGCTCGAGCTTGACGCTCGCGACGTCGGTGACCACGGCATCCGGGTAGGTCTGCAGCTCCCGCTGCACGACGTCGGCGACGACGTCGGGCGGCACGGCCACCACGATGAGCGACGGGGAGTCGTCGTCACGGGCCGCACGCCCCGCGCCGTAGTCGATCGCGAGGCGCAGCTGCGACGGTGACGTGTCGGCGAGGACGACGTCGACGCCGAGCGCGGTGAGGGCGTGCCCGACGCTCGCTCCGAGGAGGCCGGAGCCGACGACGCGCACCGTGCCGCTCGTGCGGGTCGCCAACGGCGCCTCCGCGCGCGCGGACGTTCCGTTCGGTTCGATCATCGGGTCTCCTGCTGCCCAGGCGGTGGCACTCGCACCGCGCGGCGCCCGCGCGTCACTCGGCCGGAGCGGCCGGAGTGTCGCCGTCTCGACGAGACAGCGTGAGCAGTGCGCCGCGTTCTACTGTAGTCAACTCGCGCGCCTTCCCCACCGGGAGAGTTCCCAGGTGGAGCGGACCGAACTGCCGCCGCACCAGCTCGACGACCGGGTGACCGACCTCGGCCATCATGCGCCGCACGATCCGGTTGCGCCCGGAGTGCAGCGTGAGCTCCACGAGGCTCTCGCCGCGCGACGAGTCCAGCAGCCGCGCCTTGTCGGCCGCGATCTGCCCGTCCTCGAGCTCGACGCCCTTGAGCAGCCGCTGGATCGTCTGCGGCAGGACCTGCCCGTCGACCTTTGCGATGTAGACCTTCGTCACGCCGAACGAGGGGTGTGCGAGCACGTGCGCCAGGTCGCCGTCGTTGGTGAGGACGAGGAGCCCCGAGGTGTCGGCATCCAGGCGTCCGACGTTGTACAGACGCTCGGGCCAGTTTTTCGTGAAGCGGCGGAGGTCCGGCCGCCCGCGGTCGTCGTTCATCGAGCTCACGACCCCGGTGGGCTTGTTGAGGATGACGTACCGCTTCGAGGCGTCCAGCTGCACCGCCACCCCGTCGACGTCGACGAGGTCGGTCTCGGGGTCGATGCGCGAGCCGAGCTCGGTGACGACCGTGCCGTTCACGCGGACTCGGCCCTCCACGATCATCTGCTCCGACACCCGCCGCGAGGCGACCCCCGCGTTCGCCAGGACTTTCTGCAGGCGTACGCCCTCGTCGCTCATCTGAGCACCTCTCCGTCGAATCCGTCCGCGCCGTCGTCGAGCAACGGCGAGATGTGGGGCAGCTCGTCGAGCGAGTTGATGCCCAGGTTGACCAGCAGCTGATCGGTCGTCCCGTAGTGGATGGCGCCCGTGTCGGGGTCGGTGAACACCTCGGTGATCAGCCCGCGCGCGAGCAGCGTGCGGACCACCGAGTCCACGTTCACGGCGCGGATGGATGCCACCTGCCCCCGCGTCACGGGCTGCTTGTACGCGATGACGGCCAGGGTCTCGAGCGCCGCCTGCGACAGCCGCGAGGGCGCCTGCGTGTTCACGAACTCCCCGACGACGTCGTCGTACTCCTCGCGCACATAGAGGCGCCATCCGCCGCCGACCTCGCGCAGCTCGAACCCGCGCCGCGGCCCACCGGTTTCGCCGTCGTAGTCGGCGACGAGACCCTCGATCGCCTGACGTACCGCCGGAACGGGGGCGGCGACGGCCGCGGCGAGCGCGACGAGGCTCTGCGGCTCGTCGAGGATCAACAGGATCGCTTCGAGTCTGCGGGCGACGGAGGCCGCGTCGTTCGGGCGCGCGGGAGGGGCGGCGGTATCCGTGTCGGCGAGGGTGTCATCGGTCATAGTCGGCTCCCAGGGCGGCGAGGTTCTCTTCCGACCACCTCTCGGCGGTCCAGCGCAGGGTCAGCTCCCCCAGCGGTTCCAGCTGCTCGAAGGACAGCGCCGCGTGGCGGTAGAGCTCGAGGATCGCGAGGAACCGGGCCACGACCACACCGGTCTGCGTGACACCGGCGACCAGGTCACGGAAGTTCGCGGTTCCGGCGCTCCGCAGCAGTGTCACCACGATCGCGGCCTGCTCGCGGATGCTCACCAGCGGCGCGTGCAGGTGATCGAGCCCGACCGTCGGCGGGTGCTTCGGCGCGAGGGCGACCACGGCGAGCGCGGCGAAGTCCTCGGCGGTGAGGGTCCACACGAGTTCGGGAACGGCGCTGCGGTACTTCTCGTCGAGACGCACGTTCCGGGTGTGCCGGCGGTCTTCGCGCTGCAGGCATCGCGCGAACCACGCGGACACCTCCTTGAACGCCCGGTACTGCAGCAGGCGCGCGAAGAGCAGGTCGCGCGCTTCGAGCAACGCCACCGACTCGGCATCCACGAGCTCGCCCTGCGGGAGGAGCCCGGCGATCTTCATGTCCAGCAGCGTCGCGGCCACCACGAGGAACTCGGATGCCTCGTCGAGGTCGCCCTCCGGGCCGAGGGCGCGCAGGTACGCGATGAACTCGTCGGTGACGCGGCTGAGCGCGACCTCGGTGATGTCGAGCTCGTGCGCGGAGATGAGGTTGAGCAGCAGGTCGAAGGGTCCGTCGAAGACGGGCAGCGAGACGCGGAAGCCCGCGGCATCCTCCGTCGCGGCTGCCGCCTCGGCGCCGGCGCCCTCCGGCGCCGTGGGGGAAGCGCTGTCGTCAGGCGACGGCGCCACGGGCGACCAGCTCCCGCGCCAGCCGCATGTAGGCCTGTGCGGCGGCGTGCTCGGGCGCGAACTCCGTGATCGGCATGCCCGAGACCGAGGCATCCGGGAACTTCACCGTGCGTCCGATCACCGTCTCGAGGACGTCGTCTCCGAACGCTTCGACCACGCGCTCGAGCACCTCGCGCGAGTGGAGCGTGCGCGGGTCGTACATCGTGGCGAGCACGCCGTCGAGCTCGATCGCGGGGTTCAGCCGGTCACGCACCTTGTCGATGGTCTCGATGAGCAGGGCGACACCGCGCAAGGCGAAGAACTCGCACTCGAGCGGGATCAGCACGCCGTGCGCGGCGGTGAGCGCGTTGACGGTCAGCAGGCCCAGCGACGGCTGGCAATCCACCAGGACGACGTCGTAGTCGGCTGCGACCTTGCGCAGCACGCGGGCGAGGATCGTCTCGCGTGCGACCTCGTTGACCAGGTGCACCTCGGCGGCGGACAGATCGATGTTCGCCGGGATCAGGTCGAGACCGTCGACGCGCGTGTGAACGATGGCCTCACGCGGATCGCGCTTGGTGTCCAGCAGCAGGTCGTAGATCGTGGGGACGTCGTGCGTCTGGATGCCGAGACCCGCCGACAGCGCGCCCTGCGGGTCGAAGTCGATCGCCAGCACCCGGCGACCGTAGCCCGCGAGCGATGCCGCGAGGTTGATGGTGGTCGTCGTCTTGCCGACGCCGCCCTTCTGATTGCACAGGGCGATGATGCGTGCGGGACCGTGGCTGTCGAGCTTGGGGGGCGTGGGGAAACCGTTGTACGGCCGTCCGGTGGGTCCGAGGATGACCTCGTCCGCGCTCTTCGCCGTCCCCTTCGTGCTCGCCGACACCGAGTCTCCCGCCTTCGTCATAACGCCCCCGAGTCTACTCGCCACCCCGCCGCACGCCGGGAGACCCGCGGTGCACCCGAACAGCGGACGTCGTGCGGACCGGCACCCACCCCGCAACGGGCGCTGCGCCGCGAGCGCCGAACCACCGCACCCCCGGACGCCACCCCCACCGCCGCACTCAAAACAGGCACCGCACCCAAAACAGGCCGAAACCCGCCGCATCCGCCTGTTCCCATGACATCCCCTGTTCTCGCAACCGCGGAACGGGATGCCGTGCCCCGGCGCCGGGGTGGATGCCCAACGCCTCGGCCGTGGTCAGCGGGCCCGCGGGTGGGCGGTGGCGTAGATGTCGCGAAGCGCGTCGACCGAGACGTGCGTGTAGATCTGCGTCGTCGCGACAGAGGCGTGCCCGAGGAGCTCCTGCACCACCCGCACGTCGGCACCCCCCTGCAGCAGATGCGTCGCGAACGAATGACGCAGCGTGTGCGGCGAGACGTGCGCCGTCAGTCCCGCGCGCTCCGCGGCCGCCTGGATGATGAGCCACGCGCTCTGGCGCGACAACGGCGCCCCGCGCACGCCGAGGAAAAGCCGCGGCGTCGCGCGCCCCTTCGCCGCCCAGCCCGGGCGCACCCGGGTGAGGTAGGCCTCGACGGCGTCGCGGGCATACGACCCGACGGGGACGATCCGCTCTTTCGCGCCCTTGCCCCGCACCCGCAGCACGTCGCCGTGCGCGGTGTCGTCCACGTCGAGCTGCACGATCTCGGACACCCGGGCACCGGTGGCGTACAGCAGCTCGAGCAGCGCCCGGTCGCGGACCGCCGACGGGTCTGCCGCGGTCGCCTCCGACGACCCCGGCGCGGGGCCCGATGCCGTCAGAAGCTGCTCGACCTGCGTGATCGACAGGGCCTTGGGGAGCCGGCGGGGAGCCTTGGGGGGACGCAGACGACCGCTCGGGTCGTCGTCGGCGCGCCCTTCGCGGACGAGGAACCGGTGCAGCCCCCGCACCGAGGACTGCAGCCGCGCGAGCGACGAGGCCGCCGGTGGCGGTTCGGCCGCGGCGCGCTCGGCGGCGAACTCGGCGACCATCGTGGGCGTCACGGCATCCGTGTCCACGACTCCACGCTGTCGCAGCCAGTCCACGTAGACCCCGAGGTCGCGGCGATACGCGGCGACCGTGTGGTCGGACAGCCCGCGCTCGAGCGCGACGTGGCGCAGGTACGTCTCGACCGCGCGCCCCAGTTCCACGTCAGGCCGACGCGGCCTCGCGACGCAGCACCTCGGCCGCGGCGAGCACTCCGGTGGCCAGGATGCCGTTGCGCAGGCGCCCCGCGAGCACGCCGTCGATCACGTCGGCCAGCGGCACACGCTCGACCCGCATGTCGGACTCCTCGTGTTCTCGCTCGTAGTCGGTAACGACGTCCGAGAGACCACGGGCCAAGAAGAGGTGCACGATCTCGTCGTTGCCCCCGGGGGTGGTGTGGACCGAAACGAGGTGCTGCCACCGCTCGGCCGCGAGATCGACTTCCTCGGTCAACTCGCGCTTGGCCGTCTCGAGGGGCGGCTCGCCGTCGACATCGAGGAGGCCGGCCGGGATCTCCCAGTCGCGCTCCTTGATCGGCTGTCGATACTGCTGGATGAGCACGACCCGACCCTCATCGTCGAGCGCGACGACCGCGGCGGCGCCGGGATGCTCGACGTACTGACGCGTCATCTCCCCCTCGCCGTACCGCACGGTGTCGGACCGGACGTCCCACACCGCGCCCCGGTACACGAGGTCGCTGGCGACGACCTCCAGGTCGACAGGCTCGTCGCGCAGCGACTCCATGTCAGTCCTCCTCGACGTCGAACAGCTCGCTCGAGCGGTGACGCTCGAGTGCGGCGCCGACGAGACCGCGGAACAGCGGGTGCGGCTCGGTCGGACGCGACCGCAGCTCTGGGTGGGCCTGCGTCGCGATGTAGTACGGGTGGACGTCGCGCGGAAGCTCGACGTACTCGACCAAGTCGAGGTCGGGGTTGAGACCCGAGAACACCAGACCCGCGTCGCTCAGCTGCTGACGGTAGGCGTTGTTGACCTCGTACCGGTGGCGGTGACGCTCGGACACGCGGCCCTCGCCGTACACCTCGGCCGCGAGCGACCCCTCGGCGAGATCCGCGGGGTACAGGCCGAGGCGCATGGTGCCGCCCAGGTCTCCGCTCTGGAGGATGTCGACCTGCTCGGCCATGGTGGCGACGACCGGGTGCACGGTGTCGGGGTCGAACTCACTCGACGATGCCCCCTCGAGCCCCGCGACGGTGCGCGCGTACTCGATGACCATGCACTGCAGGCCCAGGCAGATCCCGAGCGTCGGAATGCCCTGCTCGCGGGCGAAGCGCAGCGCACCGAGCTTGCCTTCGATGCCACGGATGCCGAACCCGCCGGGCACGATGATGCCGTCGACCGCGGAGAGGGCTTTCGCCGCGCCCTCGGGCGTCTCGCACAGGTCGGACGGGATCCACGTGATCTTCACGTGCGTCTCTTGCGCGAACCCGCCGGCCTTGATGGCCTCGGTCACGGAGAGATAGGCGTCGGGCAGATCGATGTACTTGCCGACGAGGCCGATCGTGACCTCGTGCTTGGGGTTGTGCACCGCCTGCAGCACGCGCTGCCAGCGCGACCAGTCGACGTCGGCGGCCTTGTCGATGTCGAGCGCGTCGACGATGTAGGCGTCGAGCCCCTGGTCGTGCAGCATCGTCGGGATGTCGTAGATGCTCGGCACGTCGACGGCGTTGACGACGGCATCCTCATCGACGTCGCACATCAGGGCGATCTTGCGCTTGTTCGACTCGGTCACAGGCCGGTCGCTGCGCAGCACGAGCGCGTCGGGCTGGATGCCGATCGAGCGGAGGGCGGCGACGGAGTGCTGCGTGGGCTTGGTCTTCTGCTCGCCGGACGCGCCCATGAAGGGGACGAGGGAGACGTGCACGAAGAAGACGTTCTTGCGGCCGAGCTCGTGGCGGATCTGACGCGCGGACTCGATGAACGGCTGCGACTCGATGTCGCCGACCGTCCCGCCGATCTCGGTGATGATCACGTCGGGCTGCGGCGTCTCGGTCGCCTGCAGCCGCATGCGGCGCTTGATCTCGTCGGTGATGTGCGGGATGACCTGCACGGTGTCGCCGAGGTACTCACCGCGGCGCTCGCGCGCGATGACCTGCGAGTAGATCTGACCGGTGGTGACGTTGGCCGCCTGGCTCAGCTCGATGTCGAGGAAGCGCTCGTAGTGTCCGATGTCGAGGTCGGTCTCGGCCCCATCGTCGGTGACGAACACTTCGCCGTGCTGGAACGGGTTCATCGTGCCCGGATCCACGTTGAGGTAGGGGTCGAGCTTCTGCATGACGACGTGGAGACCCCGCGCCGTGAGAAGGTTGCCGAGGCTTGCCGCCGTCAGGCCCTTACCGAGAGACGAGACCACTCCTCCGGTCACGAAGATGTGCTTCGTGGTGAAGGTCGATGCCGTGGTGTTGTCGTCTGAATGTCCCGCGTCCGAAGTCTGCATCACGGGCTTCGATCCTATCAGTCGTCTCGGTCAGTGGCGGCGCGAGGCGCGTCACGCGATGAGGGAAGTCTCGCATCGACCACCGACACGCGGGTCACCCCGGTGTGACGATCCCGTGTCGCGCTAACCGGCTTCGGACACGGCGCGTCCGGTCTCCAGGAGTTCTCGCGCGTGCGTCAGCGCGGCATCCGAGTCGCTGAGACCCGACAGCAGGCGCGCCATCTCGGCCTCGCGCTCCGCTCCCTCCAACCGGCGGACACTGGATGCCGTCACGGCGCCGTCGTTGCCCTTGACCACGGTCAGATGGTTGCCGGCGAAAGCGGCGACCTGAGCGAGGTGCGTGACCGCGATGACCTGGGACGACTCGGCCAGACGCGCCAGACGGCGTCCGACCTCGATCGCCGCCGCGCCGCCGATCCCGGCATCCACCTCGTCGAAGACGAACGTCGGCACCGGGTCGACACCGGCGATGACGACCTCGATGGCCAGCATGACCCGGCTCAGCTCGCCGCCGGAGGCTCCGCGCGAGACCGGGCGCGGGTCGGCGCCCGGGTGCGGGGCGAGGAGGATCGCGACATCGTCGCGGCCGTGCGCACCGGGGGTGCCGGACGGTGTCACCTCCACGGTGAGCGTGGCGTCCGGAAGAGCAAGGGCATGAAGCTCTTCCGTGACGGCTGCGGCGAGCCGTTCGGCGGCCTCTCGCCGCGCCGCCGTGAGCGTTTCGGCTGCGGCGTCGAGTTCGGCCGCTGCGGCGTCGCGCTCGGCGCCGAGACGCTCGATGCGGTCGCTGTCGTCGTCGAGCTCGAGCAGTCGCGCCGACCCGGTCTCGAGCAGCGCGATCGCGGCATCCACCGAGCCGTGGGTGCGGGCCAGCGCGGCGAGGACGCCCCGGCGCTCGTCGACGGCGGCGAGCTCGTGCGGTCCGGACTCGTCGAGGTCCGCGAGGTAGCCCGAGAGCGCGACCGCCGCGTCGGTGGCGCGGTAGCCGAGGTCGGCGACCTGCTCCCCGATCGCGGCGAGCGCCGCATCACTGCCCGACACGCGCTCGAGGGCGCGGCGCGCCTCGGCGAGCAGCGTGACCACGTCGGGCGTGTCGTCGTCGCTCGAGAGAACGGCGTGTGCGCCGGCGGCGGCGATGCGCAGCTCTTCGGCGTTGGCGAGACGCTCCGCTCGACGGGCGAGCTCCTCCTCTTCGCCGGGGAGCGGCGCCGCCGCTTCGATCTCGGCGATCGCCGCGCGCAGCTCCTCCGCCTCGCGGGCGCGGGCGTCGCGGTCGGTGGTCAGCGTCGACAGTTCGGCATCCAGGGCTCGCCAGGAGTCCCACGCCGCACGGTAGGCAGCACGCGCGGCGGCGACGGGTTCTCCGCCGAAGCGATCGAGTGCTTCGCGTTGAGCGGATGCCGAGCGCAGCCGCAGTTGATCGGACTGACCGTGCACCACGACGAGGTCGTCGGCGAGGTCGGCGAGCACTCCCGCAGGCGCGGTCCGGCCGCCCACGGTCGCGCGTCCTCGCCCCTCGCTCGACACGGTGCGCCCGAGGTACAGCTCGGCGGCGCCGTCGCCGAGCGGTTCGACGTCTCCCCCGGCTTCGCGCACGCGCGCGGCGACGGGTCCGTGTTCGGGGATGAGCCAGACGCCCTCGACCGCCGCCTGCGCCGCCCCCGAACGCACGGCGCCGGAGTCGGCGCGCTGACCGAGCAGCAGGCCGAGGCCGGTGACGACCATGGTCTTTCCGGCACCCGTCTCGCCCGTGATGGCGGTGAAGCCCCGCCCGATGGGCAGGGTGGCATCGGCGATCACACCGAGGTCACGCAACCGCATCTCTTCGATCACGGCTGACCTCCCAGCCCGCCACGCCACCCGGTGACGGGCAGGCGGAACTTGCGCACGAGGCGATCGGTGAACGCCGCCGGATGCAGCCGGGCGAGCCGAACCGGGCGCGACGACCGCCGCACGGCGACGCGCGCGCCGGGCGGGAGCTCGTGCGAGCGTCGACCGTCGCACCACAGGATGCCGCTCCCGCTCGTGCGCTCGAGCACCTCGACCGCTACGGTGGCGTCGGGGCTGACGACGAGCGGCCGCGCGAAGAGGGCGTGGGCCGAGAGCGGCACCACCGCGATCGCCTCGACCGTCGGCCAGATCACGGGGCCGCCGGCCGAGAAGTTGTAGGCGGTGGAACCGGTGGGGGTGGCCACGACGATGCCGTCGCACCCGAACGACGACAGGGGCTTCCCGTCGACCTCCATGACGACTTCGAGCATGCGTTCGCGGCTGGCCTTCTCGACGGTGGCCTCGTTCAGCGCCCACGTCTCGAAGATCACCCGGTCGTCGGCATCGAGCACCTTCACCGCGAGGGCGAGGCGCTCCTCGACGCGGTAGTCGCGCGCGATCACGCGCCGCACGGCGTCGTCCATGTCGTCGCGTTCGATCTCGGCGAGGAATCCGACGTGTCCCATGTTGATTCCGAGGATCGGTGCCGTCCCGCCGCGCACCGTCTCGGCGGCGCGCAGGATCGTGCCGTCGCCGCCGAGCACGATGGCCAGCTCGAGGTCGTCGACCGTGACATCGACGCCGAGCGTCTCGACCCCCTCGAGCGACAACCGTTCGGCGAGTTCCGGGCGGTCCTCGGCCGAGACCACCGGCACCGCACCGGCCGCGCGCACCGCGGACAGGACGCGCTGCGCCGCCTCGACGGTGTCATCACGTCGGGCGTGGACGACGAGCAGGATTCGGCGTTCGCTGGGGGTCATCGGCTTCCGGTCAGTCGGGTCACGGTGCTCTCCCATTCTGAGGGGTCCGTGCCGTGAGCGTCCGAGAACCACGCCACATACTCCTGGTTGCCGTGTGTTCCCACGATGGGCGAGGCGATGATTCCGTTCGTGCGAAGGCCCACGTCCCATGCCGCCCAGAGCACCCCGTGCACGGCGTCTGCGCGCAGGGCGGGGTCGGTCACGAGGCCGCCTTTGACCGCCGTCCGCCCGACCTCGAACTGCGGCTTGATGAGCAGCAGGATCTCGGCCGCGGGCGCGGCGGTGGCGGCGATCGCCGGAAGCACGTGAGGGAGGGAGATGAACGAAAGGTCGCCGGTGACGATGCTCGGCCGCTGTGTCACGCCGGTCGCGGCGGACAGGGTGGCGGCGGTCATGAACCGAACGTTATACCCCTCGACGGACACGACTCCGGTGTCGGCCGCAAGGGCCGGGGATAACTGCCCGCGGCCCACGTCGACCGCCATCACGGGGCTCGCGCCGCGTTCTCGCAGCACTTGGGTGAAGCCCCCCGTGGACGCGCCCAGGTCGAGAGCGACCCGGCCTGCGGGGTCGACGCCGAAGGCTTCGAGCGCGGCGAGCAGCTTGTGGGCGCCGCGGCTGACGTAGTGATCGGCCCCCGCGACCTCGATCCGCGCGTCGTCGTCGACGCGCATCGACGGCTTGACCACGCCGCGTCCGTCGACGCTCACGAGGCCATCGGTGATCAACTGCGCGGCATGCGTGCGGGATCGCGCCAGTCCCCGTCCGGCGAGCTCGGCGTCGAGACGCCCGCTCATTCGTCGGTCGGCGTCGCCGCGCCCGATTCCAGGCGACGCGCGAGCTCGTCGTGCACCGCCGCATACGCCTCCGCACGCGTCTCGAGGGGTTGCTCCTCGATGATGCGCAGGCGGCCGATCAGCTCGGCGTCGGCAGCGGTCTCGCGGTCGTCCGACATGGATGCCATGCTATCGACGTCAGCGCGCTCGGAAGGGGTCCGCGTACAGCTGCTCGGGAACGCGGAACCCGAAGATGGCTCGACCCGAGTTCCAGATGGCGGCGGCTCCCGCACGCAGCAGGTCGATCTGCCGGTCGCCCGCCGACACGATGCGCAGATCGACACCGTCGATCTCGACGATCGCGTCGCCGACGCGCGTTCGTTCCCCCTTGACGACCGTGGCCGGGTAGGGCTCGAACAGTTCGCGCAGATCGGCGACGATGAAATCCGGACGCTGGTTCGGCGGCGCCGCGAGCACTTGCTTCGGCCTGTCGATACCGGTGAGCACGAGGACCGAGGGCATACCCGCGGTCCGCGCCCCCTGGATGTCGGTGTCGAGGCGATCCCCGATGAACAAGGGCGCCTTCGCGCCCGTGCGGGCCACGGCCACGTCGAAGATCGGTCGCTCGGGCTTACCCGCGACCGTCGCCAAGCGACCGACGGCGGTGTGAACCGCAGAGACGAGGGTGCCGTTTCCCGGGGCGATGCCACGCGCCTGAGGAATGGTCCAGTCGGTGTTCGTCGCCACCCACGGGATCCCACCGTCCTCGGGGGGAGTCGCCAGAGCGTACGCGGCTTCCGCGAGCTGTTTCCAGCCGACCTCCGGGGCGAAGCCTTGAACGACGGCGGCGGGAGAGTCCTCCGCACTGCGGGTGACGACGAAACCGGCCTTCTCCACCTCGACAACCAGTCCTTCTCCCCCGACGACCAGCAGGGTCGAGCCGGCCGGCACGAGATCGCGGAGCAGACGCATCGCGGCCTGCGGGCTCGTGACCACATCGTCGGGCGCGACGCGCAACCCCAGGGAGGTCAGGTGCTCGGCGACGGAGGCATCTGTTCGCGAAGCGTTGTTCGTTATGTACCCGAGACGTCGGCCTTCGTCTGCGGCCCGGTTGAGGCTGTCGACAGCGTGGGGCAGGGCTCCCGGGCCGGCGTAGACGACGCCGTCAAGATCTGTGAGGACGACGTCGATGCCCTCCAACGGCGTGGATGCCGGTTTGCTCCGCCCGAAGATCATGACTGGTCTTCCTCTGCTTCTTCCGCGTCCTCCGAGGTTTCCACAGGGATGACCCCGGATGCCACATCCACAGCGCCGTCGTCGTCGATCACGTCGATCTCCTCGACGACGATGACCTCGCGGTCGGCGACCCCGGCGGCCGCGTCGAGGGCATCGGCCGCGATCTCCGCGCGGCGGAACCATTCCGCCGCCTCGTCCTCGCGTTCGAGCTCTTCGAGCACGGCGGCGCGGGCCGAGAACAGCGCAGGGCTCCACTCGAAGGCGCGGTTCGGATCCGCTTCCGGGATCTCGAGTTCCTGCAGGGCACGCTCGGGCTGCCCCAGGTCGAGGCGCGCGCCCGACATCGCAATGGCCAGCTGGGCGCGCACGGCAGCGGGGAGAGTCGCCCGGTCCACGGAGCGCCCCTCCTCGAGCGCGCGATCGGGCCGGCCGACGCCGCGTTCGCTATCGACGATCAGGGGAAGCTGCTCATCGGAACCCGAGATACGTCGGTGCGTCCGCAGCTCGCGGAGAGCGAGGGCGAAATCGCCGATCGCGTAGGCGGTGATCGCGACCGTCTCACGGACGATCGCGACACGGCCGGCGCTCCGGGATGCCGCCAGGGCGTGCTCGTGTGCGAGAGCGGGGTCTTCGTCGATCAAACGCGAGGCCATCACCAGATGACGCGCGACGTTCTCGGCGTTGTCCTTGCTGAGCGTCTTGAGTTCGTTTCGCGCCGCGCCGGGCAGGTCGCGAGCCGTGACCTCGTCGGGGATCTGCGGTCCGCGCTCGCGCTGATCCTGCGGCGGTCGTGTCGCGCGGCTGTCTTCACGGTCAAATCGCCGTGGAGCGCCGGCACCCGGTCGGCGGTCGCCGGAAGGCCGGCGGTCGCCGGAAGGCCGGCGGTCGCCGGTCCCACGACGCTCGCCACCAGCCGAACGATCACCCGAAGAACGGCGGTCACCGAATGCGGGCCGGTCACCGGAGGAACGACGATCCCCCGAGGATCCGCGATTGCCGAAGGCGGGACGATCGCCGGAGGAACGACGGTCTCCTGAAGGACGACGGTCACCGAACGCGGGACGATCCCCCGACGGACGACGATCTCCTGAAGGACGACGGTCACCGAACGCGGGACGATCCCCCGAGGGACGACGGCCACCGGTGCGCCCCCGGTCAGACCCATCGGCCCCGCGCGGGCGGAAGGGGCGGGTGTCGTCGCGACGGGGGCGTGCAGGCGTGTCGCCGTCGCGACGCGCGGGACGCGACTCGGTATCGCGTCGGGGCCGCGCGTCGGCACCCCGATCCGAGCGGTACGGTCGCGGCTCGCGCTGCCCTCGCGCGGCGTCATCGGCGCCGCGAGAGCGATCGCCGTCGCGCCGCGGACGCTCGTCGCCGTCCCGGCGCGGCCGAGCAGCCGCATCATCTCTGCGGCGGAAGGGGCGCGAAGAGGCGTCACGGACGGGTCGGTCGCGACCCCCGGCGGCACCGCCGCCTGCTGAGGAACGACCGCGGGGACGATCGTCGGAACGACCTCCGTTGCCGTTTCGTTCGTTCGCGTCGTCGTTCGACATGGCGATCCTTCTCCCGGAAATGTGTCCGTATATGCGAAATGGCCACCCAGCGTTGGGTGGCCATTTCGTGTGAAGAAGTCCGGCGGTGTCCTACTCTCCCACAGGGTCCCCCCTGCAGTACCATCGGCGCTGAGAGGCTTAGCTTCCGGGTTCGGAATGTAACCGGGCGTTTCCCTCTCGCTATGGCCGCCGAAACACTATTGATGTTTCAAAAACCAACAACGATTATGTCATTGTTGTGTTCCCGACCGTACATCGAGAACCACTCAGTGGACGCAAGCACCAAAAACGGTGTGTTATCAAGTCATCGGCTTATTAGTACCGGTCAGCTTCACGTATTACTACGCTTCCACATCCGGCCTATCAACCCAGTAGTCTGGCTGGGAGCCTCTCACCCACAAGGGGTATGGAAGTCTCATCTTGAGGCCGGCTTCCCGCTTAGATGCTTTCAGCGGTTATCCATCCCGAACGTAGCTAATCAGCGGTGCTCCTGGCGGAACAACTGACACACCAGAGGTTCGTCCAACCCGGTCCTCTCGTACTAGGGTCAGATCCTCTCAAACTTCCTACGCGCGCAGCGGATAGGGACCGAACTGTCTCACGACGTTCTAAACCCAGCTCGCGTACCGCTTTAATGGGCGAACAGCCCAACCCTTGGGACCTACTCCAGCCCCAGGATGCGACGAGCCGACATCGAGGTGCCAAACCATGCCGTCGATATGGACTCTTGGGCAAGATCAGCCTGTTATCCCCGAGGTACCTTTTATCCGTTGAGCGACAGCGCTTCCACAAGCCACTGCCGGATCACTAGTCCCGACTTTCGTCCCTGCTCGACCTGTCAGTCTCACAGTCAAGCTCCCTTGTGCACTTACACTCGCCACCTGATTGCCAACCAGGTTGAGGGAACCTTTGGGCGCCTCCGTTACATTTTGGGAGGCAACCGCCCCAGTTAAACTACCCACCAGGCACTGTCCCTGAACCGGATCACGGTCCTAAGTTAGATATCCAGAGTGACCAGAGTGGTATTTCAACAATGACTCCACGAACACTGGCGTGTCCGCTTCA
>NZ_JAKRNI010000008.1 GCF_022346945.1 Microbacterium sp. ACRRU
GGGCGGGGGCGTCGCGGGCGCAGGCCGGCGGAGGAGCAGGCGCGGATGCCGAATCGACGCCGCTCGTTCACCCGGTCGTCGTCGGCGGGGGCTATCGTCACGCGGGCGCGCGCTGCCCGGGCGGGCGCCCGGGAAGGGTCCGCGTGCCTCTCGACGCCGACCGCGCTCGCTCGTGGTCCTCGATACTCGCCGCCGTCGCGGCCGTGCTGTTCGTCGGCATCGCCGTGGTTCTCGTCGTGTCGTCGCAGGCCGTCGGGCGTGAACGCTCGCTCGAGAGCAGGGCGGCCGCGCAAGCGCCGGCGGTCGAGTCGAATGTCCCCGCACTCGACCCCATGCCCACGCCCACAGCCGCTCCCGCGCCTCGCGTCACGGTCGTTGCCGCGGATCCGGCGTGGACCACCCGCACGGCGGCCGCGACCGGCATCCGGGAGCGGGCTCTCCGCGCTTACGCCGCGGCGGCTCTCACGCTGCGGGTCGAGCAGCCGGGTTGCGGCCTCGGATGGAACACCCTCGCCGGGATCGGCGCAATCGAATCCGCGCACGGCACGCACTCCGGCGGGCATCTGGACGACGCCGGGTATCCGCAGCCCGCGATCCGTGGCATCCCCCTCGACGGCAGTGCGAGCGCCGCGATCGCCGACACGGACGGAGGCGAATGGGACGGGGATGCCATCTGGGATCGCGCCGTGGGGCCCTTGCAGTTCATTCCCGCGACGTGGCAGCGGTGGGGTGCCGACGGAAACGGTGACGGCACGAACGACCCGAACCAGATCGATGACGCGGCCCTCGCCGCCGCACGTTACCTCTGCGCTTCCGGCGAGATGTCGAGCGCGACCGGGTGGCGACGGGCGGTGTTCTCCTACAACCACCTCGACAGCTACGTCGACGACGTCGCGGCGGCGGCGAACGCGTACGCGGCTCGCGCCGCGGGGTGAGGCCTCAGCCGCCGAGCACGACGTTCTCGGGGTCTTCCCCCGCGCGCAGGTGATCGATTTGGCGGCGGACCAGACGTGCGATGCGGGGCCGCATGGCGTCGGTCGCACCGCCCACGTGGGGTGCGATCAGCACGCCCTCGAGCCTCCAGAGCGGGTGGTCGGCGGGGAGCGGTTCGGGATCGGTCACATCCAGCGCGGCGCGCAGCCGCCCGCGCTGCACGTGATCGACGAGTGCGTCCGTGTCGACGACGGGGCCGCGGCCGACGTTCACGACCAGGGCGCCGTCGGGCAGCGCGGAGAGCGCGTCGTCGTCGACGAGGCCCTGGGTGCTGTCGCCGCCGGGCAGCGACACGATGAGAACATCGGTCTCGGCCAGCACCTCCCGCAGCTTCCCGAGCGGGAAGACCTCGACGTCGTCCTGGAGGCGGCCGTGCGAGGCGACCGCGCGGATGTCGACCTCGAACGGCTTCAGGCGGGCCGCGATCGCCCGGCCGACGCCCCCGAAGCCGAGCAGCGCGACGCGCGCATCGGCGAGCCCGGGCGTGCCGTGACCCTTCCACTCGGCGCGGTCCTGCGCGCGCACGAAATCGGGCAGCGAGCGCTGCGCGGCCAGGGTGAGAGCGACGGCGAGTTCGGCGGTGGCGGTCTCGTGGACGCTCGCGGCATTGGCGAAGACGATGCCCTCCGGGAGGCGCCCTTCGACGTCGTCGTAGCCGATCGACTGTCCCTGCACGAGTCGGGTGGAGACCTCGGAAAGTCGAGCGACGACCCCGTTCATCGACATGTACGGTGGCACCACGATGTCGATGTGCGGGCGCGGTGCCGCGTCGGTCATGTCCCACACCAGCACCTCCACCCCCTCGGGCAGGGGCAGCAGGTCATCGCGCAGCTGCGCGGTCGGGACGGACACGACGAGGGAGGCAGTCACCCGGTCAACGCTAGTCGCGCGGTCGCGGTGCGGGGCCGCCGGGCGCGATGCGGACCCGCAGCGGTGATCGGGCGGTCCTGCGCCCCTATCCGGCGACGACCGCGGATTCCGGGCGGCGGCCGATGTGCACCCCGACGGGGATGTCGTAGGCGAGGTACTCCGCCAGCAGGTCCTCCGCGTCGCGGGCGAACAGCCGACGTGACAGCGCCGCCGCAAGCTTGGTCGCACCCCCGACGAGCCCGGGGATCTGGTGGCTCAGCATCCCCTGACTGATCCGGGCGCCGTGGTTGAAAAGGTGGATGCGCGACAACGCCGACCCGCCGGATCCGCCTCGGCTGACGAGGCCGAAGTCGTCGTCGAGGTAGGGGAACCGCGCGAGACCGGGGTTCTCTGACACTTGCGCGGGGGTGAGCACGTCTCTCCACACCATGGCATCCGGGGCCACCGTCGCCAGCTCCGGGCGCCGCGAGAGGTCCGCGACGATCCCCGTCGCGGCGATCACGACGTCGTACCGATGGATGCCATGCGGCGTCGTCACGACGATCTCGCGCTCGTCCCATTCGGCGCGGTGCCAGGGCGACGACGTCAGGAACCGGAAGCCGTCGAAGGCGTGCGCGCGCCAGATCGCGTTCTGCGTCGCGGGCTGGTCCACCGCCGAGAGATGGACGTTGAAGGCCCACTTCTGCGCGTCCGTGAACGACCCGTAGTTCTCGATGAGCCCCGCGAACTCCATCCACCGGTAGGGGCTCACCTGCGGCATGGCGGGACGCCGCATGTGCACGTCGACCGACAGAGCGCCGTTCTCGAGTGCCGTCGCGGCATTGTCGAACGCTCCGGTTCCCGCCCCGAGGACGCCGATCCGTTTCCCGGCGAGCGCGGCGAAGTCGATCGCGTCGTGGGTGTGGTGCACCCGGTCCCGCGGCAGCTCGGACAACAGGGCGGGGACGTGGCGACCACCGGCACCCTCGATGCCCGTGGCGAGCACGACGTGCCGAGCCAGCAGCGTCCACGAGCCGTCGGGGCCGTCCAGGTCGACCCGCAGGGGGCCCTCGGCATCCGTCGGGGTGATCGCCGTGACCGCCGTCGACCCGATGACCTCGATACCGCACACCGCGCGGTACCACTGCAGGAAACCCTGCCATGCGACGGTCGGGAAGAAGGCGATCTCCTCCCACGCGGTCTCGCCGTACACGGCCTCGAACCACGCGCGCGGGCTGACCGCGGGCACGCCCCACGTGGGCCAGGCGATGTCCTTCGGGGTGCGGAGCGTGTGCATGCGCGCGTACGTCGACCATGGCCCGGTAGCGTCGGCCGGGGCGGTGTCGAGCACGACGAGGTCGTCGATCCCGCGGCGCCGCAGTCCGCGCGCGAGGACGAGGCCCGCTTGACCGGCCCCCACGATGACGACCGGGTGCTCACCGTCGCGTTCGCCGACCCACGCGCGGCCGTCGCCGGCGCTGAGTGCCTCCTGACGCGCGGCGTCGCGTTCGAGGACGGCCAGGCGCGCGGCCGCGTCGGGGAGCGGTTCCCGCATGATCAGGCGACGACGACGCGCACGCCGTAGGCGTCGTCGAGGCGGAAGTTGTGGTGGTCCGACACGTTCGTGTCGTCGAGTTCGAGGTTGACGAAGTCCATGCTCGGCTCGGCGAAGAACGGTCCCGCGTGCCACGTGCCCTTTCGCATCGTGATGGCAGTGCGGGGCGGGATGCGGAACGCGCGCAGGTCGTCGAGACGGGGTTCGTCGATGCCCGGCGGGGCGACGGCGATGGTCCACTCGACATCGCCCACGGCCATGAGGGTCTGTGTCGTTTCGAGGTGTCTCGTGACGCGGGTGAACTCGGGCGCCTTGTCGTCGAGAGACATCAAGTAGAACCGGGGGATGCCGCCGGACACGTCGAGCACGGCCTCCTCGGCGGTGAAGGGGGTGCCGTCGGCCATGGGCCGGAGGATCACGCCGAACGGGGCGAACGTCTCGGCCGTGACGGTCTCGACGGGCAGGGAATGCGTGGCGAGTGGCTCGGTCATGCCCCGACGATATGCCCGCAGGGCGGGCGTTCGCGCAACTTGTCTGACATGTTCACGGTCCTGTTACGCCTCGGAAACGCCCCGATCGTGCCGCACCCTGCGGATGAGCGCGTTCCGCAGACCCGGGGGAGCCGACACCTGCACTTCGCGTGACCAATACCCGACGCCGTCGCCCGTGCCGTACCCGCAGTAGGTCATCTCGACCACCGGCGCGCCCGGGGCGGCTGCCAGCAGCGCCGCTCGCTCGGCATCCAGAGCCACCGCATCCACCCACATCGTCTCCCACGCCACCCGGATGCCGTTGGCTTCCTCGGCCAGCTCGAACACCGGCCGCTGCGGGTCGAGCTCGACGTCGCGGTCGAGGGGGATGAGGTCCTCGGCCAGCGCATAGGGCGCCCCGTCGACACTCCACACCTTGACCGTGCGGAACACCCGCGTCCCGTCCGGGAGATCGTCGAACCGGCTCGGGTTACCCGCCTCCAGGACACGGACACCGGATGCCGCGAGCTCGAGGCGTGGTTCGTACCCGGCCGAGCGGATGGACAGGGAGTGGTCGAATTGTTCGTCGATGCGGCGTCCGGCTTGGGGGAGGCGCCGGTTCGGGGACGTGCGCGTGCCCTGCGTGCGGTGCACATACCCGCGTTCCTCGAGCCGGACCAGTGCCTCGCGTACCGACGCGCGGCTGGCTCCGGTCAGCTCCGCGAGCCGAGGCTCGGAGGGCAACGTCTGGCCGGCATCGCTCCACAGGGCGAGGATCCGATCGATGACGCCATCCTGGTCTGTCTTGCGCATGGCCCCTCGCTCGCGTCGGCTCGACTCACTCGTGCGACCGCCGCAGTATCTCGACGGCGTGCTCCCGGCTCGACACCCCCAGCTTGCCGTAGATCGAGCGGACCTGCGTCTTGACCGTGTTGAGCGAGACGTTGCGGGCACGCGCGATCTCCGGCAGACCCAGGGTCGAGGTGAGCAGGTGGGCGAGTTCACGTTCCGTCGAGGTGAGGGCAGCGAGGTGCCCGGTGGCTGTCGAGCGGGCCGCGAGGTCCGGCAGTGCTTGACGGATCAGCGCGATGGCCGGTGCAAGATCGGCGTTGCGGGCCGAAACGAGGTCGAAGAGCCGTTCGGTGTCGCCGAACGGGATCATGAGGAACGGGGTCACCGAACGACCTGTGCGCTGAATCAGAAGGACTGCTGCCTCCATGCTCTGGACCGCGCGTTTCTCGCTTCCGAGCCGGAGGAAGGCGACGGCGCGCCGCGTCAGCAGCGGCGTGAGCGTGCGCAGGCAATGCTCATCGTGCAGAGCGACGCAGGCGTTCGTGGACTCGACGACCTCGCGTTCCCGACCCATCTGCAGGAGGGTTCCCGCGCGCTGCATGGGGAAACAGACGACATGCCCCGGGTGGGTGACCGCGTGGGAGAGGACGGCCAGCGCCTCCTCGAACTCGCCGAACGTGGTCAACATGTCGGCGTGCAGCCCCAGGGCCAGATCCCGTGCGATGCGGAAGCTGCGGCTGCGCATCGATCCGTGCAGCATCTCCCGTGTCTCGGCCAGCCCTGCAGCGATATCGCGCTCCAGGAACGATGCCCCCACCCGGAGCATTCGGGCGCTGTACAGCCAGTACGGGTCGAGGGGCTGCGCGTGCTCGAGCTCGTCGGCGATGATTCGCAGCTGCACGGAATCCGCACGGCTTACCGCGAACATCCCGTCACCGAGCAACAGGCAGTGCGACGTGTCTTCCCGCCCCCACCTCTGCGTCCGAAAGAGCTGCCGCCCTTCGTCGATCGCGCGCGACGCTGCGGGGTACTCGGCGTTGAGGCCCAGACTGAGCGCCTGAACGCTGAGCGCGCGGTACCTCTGCCCGGGCGTCTCCGCGAACAGCAGTGCCTCCGCGGCGTAATGTCCGCCGACCTGCGGCCAGCCGACCGCTGCACAGTACTCGGCGGCGGCGGCGAAGAGTCCCGACCGTGCGGCTCCCGAGAGCGCCGCGGGCCGGATGAGACGTCCCGAGTCGAAGTACCGCGAGACCAGCTCCACCCCGTCGCCGAGGGCGTCGTGGCGGGCGCGCGCGACGAGCATGGCGGACAGAAGCATCGCGCGCGCGTCCGTCCACAGCGCGGGGGCGGGTCCGGGCTCGGCCTCCGCCAGCAGAGACAGGTGTCGCCCGAGCGGTTGACCGCGCCCCGGCTCGAGCCGCGCCCACGTGTGCGCGGCGGCAGCGCGCAGCGCTGCGCTGGGCTCGATGGAACCATCGGAATCGCTCATGTGACCTCCGCGGCACGACCCCGACCTCCTGGTTCGGGCGCCAGGAGGTCACGTCGTGGAATGACAAGCACCCCGGACGGGCGGTCAGACGCTCATTCGGGTTCACGTCCGGCCGCGGAGGCAACGTCCCCATTGCCGAGCCCCCACAGGGAGGATAAGCCAATCGCAACCGCGGCGGTACGTTTATCTGCACCGGGATCCCCCACGCCGGGAGGCTCCTGCCGGGCTGGCGGCCGTATCAGGCGGCGGCGGTGACGACGGCGGAGATCGCCGAGGTGAAGAATCCGAGCCCGTCGACGCCCGAACGCATGGCCGCGACGGTGCCGGGACCGAATCCCGGTTCTACGGCGTGCTCGGGGTGCGGCATGAGTCCGACGACGTTCCCGCGCTCGTTGGTGAGGCCGGCGATGTCGTCGAGCGAGCCGTTCGGGTTCACGCCGAGATAGCGGAAGGCCACGAGGCCTTCACCGTTGACGCGGGCCAGGGTCTCGGCATCCGCGATGTACCCGCCATCAGCGTTCTTGAGGGGGATGACGATCTCGTCGCCCTCGGCGAAGGAGGTCGTCCACGCGGTCGCGGCGTTCTCGACGCGCAAGCGCTGGTCGCGACGGATGAACTGCTGGTGGGCGTTGCGGATCAAGCCACCGGGCAGCAGGTGGGCCTCGACGAGCATCTGGAAGCCGTTGCAGATGCCGAGGATCGGCATGCCCTTGGCCGCGGCATCCTTCACCTCGGACATGATCGGCGCGAATGCGGCGATCGCACCGGCGCGCAGGTAGTCGCCGTAGCTGAAGCCTCCGGGGAGGACCAGGGCGTCGACGCCCTGGAGGTCGTGCTCGCCGTGCCACAGCGCGACGGGCTCGCCGCCGGCGAGGCGGATGGCGCGCTGAGCGTCGCGATCGTCGAGCGATCCGGGGAAGGTGATGACCCCGATGCGAGCGGTCACTCGACGACCTCGATGTTGACGACGTCTTCGATGACGGCATTCGACAGCATCTCGTCGGCGAGCTCGCGGGCGCGGGCGAGCGTGGCCTCATCGACCTCGCCGTCGACGGTGAGCTCGAAGCGCTTGCCGATCCGCACATCCGAGAACCGGCTCTCGCCCAGTCGCGACAGTGCACCGGCGACGGCCTTTCCCTGCGGGTCGAGAAGCTCGGCCTTGGGCATGACGTCGACGACGATGGTGGGCATTCCAGCTCCAGGTGTCGGAAGGGCAGTGGATGCCATTCTACGGGGCCGGTCCGGGCTCCTTCCCACATCATGTGGGAGCGCTCTCTTGACACCGTGGGAGCGATCCCATACTGTCGACCCGACTGGTGAGAGCGCTCCCACGATTCAGAGGTCGAGGGGCGCCGCGCACAGGAGCACACCGGTCCACCACCACGAAGGAGTGTTCTGTGAAATCACGTGCCCTGCGCCGTGCCGCCGTCGTCGCGGCCGTCGCCTCCACCTCCGCCCTCGTGCTCGCCGGATGCTCCGGCGGCGGGGGCTCCGCCTCAGGCGACGGCGAGATCACGCTCACCATTGCCACCTTCAACGACTTCGGCTACACCGACGCGCTCCTGCAGGAGTACATGGACGCGCACCCGAACGTGAAGATCGTCCACAACAAGGCCGCGACCAGCAACGAGGCCCGCGAGAACTACTTCCAGAAGCTCGGCAAGACCGGCCTCGCCGACATCGAGGCGATCGAGGTCGACTGGCTGCCCGAGGTCATGGAGTACGCCGATCTCCTCGCTCCCGTGCCGGAAGACCTGAAGAGCCGTTGGCTCGACTACAAGGTCGAGGCCGCCACGAGCCCCGAGGGCAACCTCGTCGGCTACGGCACCGACATCGGACCCGAGGGTGTCTGCTACCGCTCCGACCTGTTCGCCGCGGCGGGCCTGCCCACCGACCGCGAAGAGGTCGCCCAGCTCCTGCAGGGCGACTGGTCCACCTACTTCGCGGTCGGCGACCAGTACGTCGCCGCCACCGGCAAGGCCTTCTTCGACTCCGCGGGCGGCACCTACCAGGGTGCGATTAACCAGGTCGAGGCGGCTTACGAGGACCCCGACACGGGCGAGATCATCGCCACGAGCAACCCCGAGGTCAAGGAGATCTACGACGAGGTGCTCCAGGCCAGCGCTACGCAGTCGGCGCACCTCGGCCAGTGGTCCGACGACTGGTTCGCCGGCCTGTCGAACGGCGCTTTCGCCACGATGCTGTGCCCGGGATGGATGCTCGGCGTCATCGAGGGCAACGCCCCCGACGTCACCGGCTGGGACATCGCCAACGTCTTCCCCGGCGGTGCCGGCAACTGGGGTGGGTCGTACCTGACCGTCCCCGCTAACGGCGCGAACGTCGAGGCCGCGCAGGAGCTCGCCGACTGGCTGACCGACCCCGAGACCCAGGTCAAGGCGTTTGAGAACGCCGGCACGTTCCCGAGCCAGACCGAGGCGCTCGAAGCCGACGCCCTGCTCAGCAGCACCAACGCGTACTTCAACGACGCACCGGTCGGCGAGATGCTCTCCGAGCGGGCGCAGGCCGTGGAGGTGTCGCCGTACAAGGGCACCTTCTACTTCCAGATCAACGACGCGATGCAGAAGGCCCTGACGCGCGTCGAAGACGGAACCCAGGATGCCGCGTCCTCGTGGCAGCAGTGGGCGACCGAGGTCGACGCCCTGTCCTGACCGATCCCTTCCCGCGTGAGGTGCCAAGAAACGTCGCTTCGCGACCTCGCGAAGCGACAGTTTCTGGCACCTCACGCGTGAGAACAGGAGAACAGACCGTGACAAGCACACTCGAACGACCCACGCGGGGCGCGGCGCCGGAGGCGCGCGCGCGCGAGCCGCGGCGCGTCGGCTTCAGCCGGCGCCGCAGCGCGTGGGACCTCAAGCTCTCGCCCTACCTCTACATCTCGCCGTTCTTCATCCTGTTCGCGATCACGGGCCTGTTCCCGATCGCGTACACCGCGGTCATCTCGTTCATGGACTGGGATCTCGTCCGCAACTCGGGCGAGTTCATCGGCTTCGACCAGTACGCCTGGGTGCTCAGCCAGCCCAAGTTCTGGATCGCCCTGCGCAACACCTTCAGCATCTTCCTGCTCTCCAGCGTCCCGCAGCTGATCCTCGCGATCTTCATCGCGGCGATGCTCGACCAGAACATCCGCGCGAAGACCTTCTGGCGCATGAGCGTGCTGATCCCCTACGTCATGGCTCCCGTGGCCGTGGCGCTCATCTTCAGCAACATGTTCGGTGACCAGTACGGCGTGGTGAACACGACGCTCCAGAACCTCGGACTCCCGGCCGTGCCGTGGCACTCCGACGCGTTCGCCAGCCACATCGCGATCGCCACGATGGTCAACTTCCGCTGGACCGGATACAACACCCTGATCCTCCTCGCCGCGATGCAGGCGGTGCCGCGCGAGTACTACGAAGCGGCCACCGTCGACGGCGCCGGGAAGCTTCGACAGTTCTTCTCCATCACGCTGCCGAGCCTCAAGCCGACCCTCATCTTCGTCATCATCACCTCGACGATCGGCGGCCTGCAGATCTTCGACGAGCCGCGCATGTACGACCAGTACGGAACCGGCGGCGCCGACAACCAGTGGCTCACCGTCACCCTGTGGCTCTACAACGTCGGGTGGGGCGAGTGGAACTTCGGCCGCGCCGCGGCGCTGGCGTGGATCCTGTTCCTCATCATCCTCGCGATCGGCGTCATCAACCTGTTCATCACGCGCTCCCTCGTCCGCGACGAGGGCCGTCGCGACGCGCGCTCCCGCCGCGAGGTCCGCGCCCAGGCGCGCGCCGCGAAGAAGCAGCTCGCACGAGAGGAGGCGGCACGATGAGCTCCGTCAACGCCGTTCCCGTCCCCGTCATCGATCCCGATCTCCCCGCCAAGCCGCGGCGTCGTCCGCGCCCGGTGCGTGGCTCGCGTCCGGGCTGGTTCGTGTACGCCGCGCTCGGTGCCGTTCTGCTGGCGAGCATCTTCCCCTTCTACTGGTCGCTCCTCATCGGTTCGGGCGACTCGTCGACGATCCGGGATGCGAACCGGTCGTGGCTGCCCGGCGGGAACTTCTTCGCCAACGCCGCCGCCGTCATCGGCGACCCCGCGGTCAACTTCTGGCCGGCGCTGCTCAACTCGATCATCAGCTCCGGGCTCATCGCGGCATCCGTCGTGTTCTTCTCCACGCTCGCGGGGTGGGCGTTCGCCAAGCTCCGGTTCCGCGGCGGGCCGTGGCTCCTCGTCTTCGTCGTGGCGACGATGGCCGTCCCGACGCAGCTGGGTGTCGTGCCGCTCTACATCCTGTTCAGCGAGCTCGGCTGGACCGGGCAGCTCGGCGCCATCATCATTCCGGCTCTGACGAGCGCCTTCGGGGTGTTCTGGATGACGCAGTACCTGCGCCAGGCCGTGCCGGACGAGCTCATCGAGGCGGCGCGCGTCGACGGTGCCAGCTCGTTCCGCACCTTCCTCACCGTGGGCGTGCCCGCGGCGCGGCCGGCCGCGGCGATGCTCGCGCTGTTCACATTCGTGAGCGCGTGGAACAACTTCTTCTGGCCGTTCATCGTCCTCGACCGCCAGAATCCGACGCTGCCGGTGGCCCTCTCGCTGCTGCAGTCCAACTACTTCGTCGACTACTCGATCGTCCTCGCGGGCGTGCTGCTGTCGACGATCCCGCTGCTGCTGCTGTTCGTCTTCGCGGGCAAGCAGCTGGTCAGTGGCATCATGCAAGGGGCGGTCAAGGGATGACACTTGCGCCCGCGGAAGGAACCCGATCCATGTCGCACACCCGAGCCTTTCCCGAGGGCTTTCTCTTCGGCGCCGCCACGGCCGCGTACCAGATCGAAGGGGCGGCATTCGAAGACGGCCGCACCGCCTCGATCTGGGACGCCTTCAGCCGCGTACCGGACGCCGTGATCAACGCCGACAACGGCGACGTCGCGTGCGATCACTACCACCGGTACCGCGACGACGTGCAGGTCATGAAGCGCCTGGGGCTGCAGACCTATCGCTTCTCGACGTCGTGGTCGCGCGTGCGCCCCGACGGCGGTGCCCTCAACCCGAAGGGCGTCGACTTCTACAAGCGTCTCGTCGACGAGCTGCTGGATGCCGGCATCCTGCCGTGGCTGACCCTGTACCACTGGGACCTTCCCCAGGCCCTGCAGGACCGCGGCGGCTGGACCGTGCGCGAGACGAGCGACCTCTTCACCGAGTACGCGCTCGACATGCACGACGCCCTCGGCGATCGGGTCGACGTGTGGACGACGCTCAACGAACCGTGGTGCTCGTCGTTCCTCAGCTACACCGCCGGCGCCCACGCTCCCGGGCACTACTCGCAGGCGGAGGGCATGCTCGCCGCCCATCACCTGCTCCTCGGACACGGCCAGACCGTGCGCGAGCTCCGCGCCCGCGACGCCTCGCTCAACCTGGGGCTGACGCTGAACCTGACGGTGGCGGATGCCGTCGACCCGGCGAACCCCGCCGACCTCGACGCCGCACGGCGCGTCGACGGGCAGTTCAACCGGTGGTTCCTCGACCCCGTGTTCCGCGGCAGCTACCCGGCGGACATCATCCAGGACTTCCGCGACGTGGACTCCGCGGCGGTGGCGCGCTGGCAGGAGGCCGTCCTTCCGGGCGACCTCGACGTCATCTCGACGCCGATCGACACGCTCGGCGTGAACTACTACCACGGCGAGTTCGTCGGTGGCACCGCGCCCCGGGTGAACCCCCCGGGTGGCGACGCGCCGACGGTCCGAGCGACCTCCTCCCCGTTCCCGGCGCACGAGAACCTGTTCTGGCACGACCGCGGTCTGCCGCGCACGACCATGGGCTGGGAGGTCCAGCCCGAGGGTCTCACGCAGCTGCTCGGTCGTGTGAGCGACGAGTACTCGGCGGCGGCCGGGGTCGCGCTCTATGTCACCGAGAACGGCGCTGCCTACGACGACGTGCCCGTGACCGAGGGCGGCGAGACCCGCGTGCACGACGTCGAGCGCGTGGAGTTCGTGGAGGCGCACCTCGCCGCGATCCTCGACGCCCTGGACAAGGGCATCGACGTGCGCGGGTACTTCTACTGGTCGCTGCTCGACAACTTCGAGTGGGCATGGGGGTACGAGAAGCGATTCGGCATCGTCCACGTGGATTACGCGACGCAGGAGCGGACGGTGAAGGACTCGGGTCTGTCGTACGCCCGCGTCATCGCGGAGCGGGCGTTGTCCGTCACAGCGCCGGTCGTTCCCGCCTGACGCGATCCAGTCGTCCCGGGCATCGCCCGATCTCACGACGAGTTCGAATCAGCGCGAAGGAGTACGCTCACAACGACGCCGTGAGTGACCCGGCGCACGGTCGCATCTGAGCCCGGGAGGAGACCGATGGATCTCGCTCCTGCGCGGGGTGCCGCCACCATCGAGGAGGTCGCGGCGCGAGCCGGCGTCTCACGCTCGACCGTGTCGCGCGTGGTCAACGGTTCGACCGCGGTCTCACCGGCCGCGCTCGAAGCGGTACGCCGCGCGATCGAAGAGCTGCAGTACGTCCCCAACCGGGCCGCCCGCTCGCTCGCGAGCCGCCAGACCAGGGCGATCGCCCTCGTCATCCCCGAAGACACCGACCGCTTCTTCGGCGACCCGTTCTTCGGATCGATCGTCGCCGGGATCGGCGAGGTCATCGGCGAGTCCGACTACGTCATGAACATGCTCATCGCCAGCGATGACGCCAGCGCCAAAGCCCTCGGGTACCTCCGCGGCGGCAGCGTCGACGGCGCGATCGTGGCATCCCACCACACCAGCGACACCTTCGTCGACCGGCTCGCGGATGCCGTGCCCGTGGTCTACGGCGGTCGCCCCGCGCGCGTGCGCGCCACCGACCACTACGTCGACGTCGACAACCTCCGCGGCGGGAGGGATGCCACGACGTATCTCCTCGACCGCGGACACCGCCGCCTCGCAACCATCGCCGGCCCCGCCGACATGCCCGCCGGCATCGACCGCCTGCAGGGGTTCCGGGACGCGCTCGCCGAGGTGGGACTGACGCCGGTCGCGGTGGAGGACGGCGACTTCACCGAAGCCGGTGGCGCGGATGCGATGCGTCGGATCCTGGCATCCGGAGAAGCACCCGAGGCGGTGTTCGTGGCGAGCGACCTCATGGCGCGGGGGGCCTACACCGCGCTTCGCGAGCGCGGATACGAACCGGGGCGTGACGTCGCGGTCATCGGTTTCGACGACTCGGCGGTGGCGACCTCGCTGGTACCGGCACTGACGACGGTGCGGCAGCCGTCGCACGACCAGGGGCGTCACATGGCGATGATGCTGCTCGACGTGCTCGCCGGGCGTGCGACCGTCAACACCGCGATCCTGCCGACCGAGATCATCGAGCGCGCGTCGGCCTGATGCACGTCGGACGACACGGACGAGGTGAACCGCTAGCCTGAGCGGAACACCGGGCGAACCCGAATCCGCGTCGGTGTCGGAAGGATCGACCATGCGTCGATGGAGAAGCGCTGTCTTCGTGGCGGCGGTGCTGGCGGCCGCATGTCTCACCGGCTGCGCTACCGAAACGGCGGAGCCGGTGGCCACGGCGGCATCCACGCCGTCGATCACCGTCGCGACCCCGAACGCGACCCCCACACCCTCCGCGTCGGCGGAGAGTCTCGCCGCGAACGTCCCGGGCTCCTGCGACGAGCTCGGCACCGCGAGCAGCCGTGCCGAGACCGTGGGCGGTCTGACCGCGCAGCACGCCGACGGCTTCGTGCGCCCCGCGCCCGCGAACGCCACCACCGTGCTGTCGTGCAACTGGATCCAGGAGGAGGCGGCGGCGGTCCTGCTGATCGTCAGCACCGCGACCGACACCGACGTGTCCGAGGGATTGAGCGCACTGGCATCCGAGGGGTACGGATGTCAGGCCGCGCAGGACTTCGGCGCGCACTTCTGCACGCGCCCGGGCGACGCGGTCGACAGCGAAGACGTCGTCGTGGCGTGCGACGACGTCTGGATCTACCTCGAGACCGTCAACGTCAACGCGCGCGCGTGGTTGTCCGACATCGCCGCGCAGATCTTCGCCTGACGCTCACCCCCGCGACGCGGGGATCAGGCCGAGGGGCGCCCCTTGGGCCGGATCGGCTGCTGGTACACGTCGGGGACGTCGTCGTCGTCGGCATCCACGTCCTCCGCGAGGGCGAGCTGCTTGTAGCGACGGTTGCGCACGAGGAGCACACTCGCCGCCAGCAGGGATGCCAGGAGCGAGGCGACCATGATCGCGATCTTGGCGTCGTCGGTGTGCGGCGAGCCCGCGGGGAAGCTCAGTTCGGCGATCAGCAGGGACACCGTGAACCCGATGCCGGCGAGGAGGCCGACACCGGCGAGGTCGATCCACTTCAGCGCCGGGTCGAGCCGCACCTTCGTCACGAGCGTCAGCACGCGGACACCGAGCAGGATGCCGATGGGCTTGCCGAGGACGAGACCGGCCACGACGCCGATCGTCACGGGATCCATGATCGCCCGCGCGAGGCCCTCGCCCCCGCCGACCGAGACGCCCGCGGCGAAGAACGCGAAGATCGGCACCGCGATTCCGGCCGACAGAGGGCGGAAGCGGTGCTCGAACTCTTCCGCGAGGTCCATGCCGTTGGTCTCGGGACGCCGGCGCGAAGGGGCGACCGGGATCGTGAACGCCAGGGCGACACCCGCGATCGTGGCGTGCACGCCCGAGGCATGGAGGAACGCCCACGCGGCGAAACCGATCGGCAGCAGAACCACCCACGCGGCCCAGCGGTGGCGCGCGAACCAGGCCCGACCCCGATGGGCGATGACGCCGTAGATCGCAACGAGCACGGCGAAGACCGCGAGGGGCAGGAGCGAGATGTCGCTGGTGTAGAACAGCGCGATGATCGCGATCGCGATGAGGTCGTCGACGACCGCGAGCGTCAGCAGGAAGATGCGCAGCGGACCCGGCAGATGAGAGCCGACGAGCGCGAGCACCGCGACGGCGAACGCGATGTCGGTCGCCGCGGGAATCGCCCATCCGGCCAGCAGGCTCGGCTGCGACGCCACGATCACGACATAGATGAGCGCCGGTACCGCGACGCCTGCCGCGGCCGCGGTGATCGGAACGATCGCGGTGCTGAAGCGGCGGAGACTCCCCACGACGATCTCGCGCTTGAGTTCGAGGCCGACGAGGAAGAAGAAGATCGCGAGCAGACCGTCAGCCGCCCAGGCGCCCACGCTCAGCTCGAGGTGCCACGGCTCATAGCCGAAGCGGAAATCGCGCACGGCGAAGTAGGCGTCGGAGGCGGGCGAGTTCGCCCAAATGATCGCGGCGATCGCGGCGATCACCAACAGCATTCCGCCGACCGCTTCGCGGCGGAGGAGCGTCGTGACGCGGTGGACTTCGGCGTAGCCCGGCCAGCGCGGCGCGCGGACGTCGTTCTCGGTCATGGCATCCTTCGGGGTCGATCGACTGATCGTCGACCAGACTTCCCGACACGCCTCGACCATTCTACCGGGGCGTGACTGGGCGGCTCATGGGTGCCGACACGACGCGGGGCGTCCGTGCGGATCGTCCGTGTCGTGGACGCCCCGTCCCGTCGTGTCGAGGTCAGTCCTCTTCGGGGTTGAAGTTCGACGCGGTGTCGGAGTGGCCTGCGGCCACACCGGTCTCCGTGTCGGGGATGGTGCCGTCGGTGCCGAGACCGCCGGGCTTGGGTGCCCCGTCGGTGTCCGACGGCGAGACCTCGACGTCGGCGCCTTCGTAGGAGTTCTCGTCTGCTGCGGCCTGCGAGGGGTCGTTTCCGGATGCCATGGCGTCCCTTTCTCGTCGTCGGTGGCGAGGCGCGAGCCGCCGTCGCCGTGTGGGCCGACGCTACCCGGGAGGGCAACACCGGCGAACCCGGTTGCGGCCGCGCGCCGGGTGTGGTGGACCGCCGCGGGGTTCTCGGGGGATGCCAGGGCCCCGGCTCAGGACGGGTCGCCGCCCAGGGGGCCCACCGCGGGGATCGGGCCGCCGTCGTCGGCGCCGGTCTTGCGGGCGCGGGCGATGGCGTTCCCGAGGTGGTAGATGACCAGGGCGGCGGCCGAGCCCAGCACGATCGCGCCGAGTTGGAAGTCGCCCCACTGCATCGTGAAGCCCGCGATCGCCAGCACGAGCGCAACCGCACCCGTGTACTGGTTGACCGGACGGGAGAAGTCGACGCGGTTGTCGACCCAGATCTTGATGCCGATGATGCCGATCAGGCCGTAGAGGGCTGTCGTCACGCCGCCCAGCACTCCGGCGGGGATCGTGTTGAACACCGCCCCGACCTTCGGCGACAGGCTCAGCACGATCGCTGTCAGACCGGCCACCCAGTACACGGCGGTCGAGTAGACGCGCGTCGCCGCCATCACGCCGATGTTCTCGCCGTACGTCGTCGTGCCCGACCCGCCGAACGCGCCCGCGAGCGTGGTGGCGGCGCCGTCGGCGATGAGCGCGCGCCCGGTGGAGCGGTTGGCCGTGGCATCCGTCATCGCCGCCACGCCGCGCACGTGCCCGACGTTCTCGGCGACCAGCACCAGCACGACGGGGAGGAACATCGCGATGACCGACCAGGTCTGCGGCGACGCGAAGTCGGCGATCTGGAACTCGGGGAGCCCGACCCACGGCGCCGCCTCGACCGCGGCGAAGTCGATGAGCTGCTCACCCGTTCCGGCCTGGATCAGCACCGTCGCGACGTACCCGACGATGACCCCCAGGAAGATCGAGATGCGGCCGAGGAACCCGCGGAACAGCACGCTGAACAGGATCACCGCGACGAGGGTGATGGTGCCCGGCACCGGCTGCAGCTGGAAGTTCTGCCACGCGACGGGCGCCAGGTTGAAGCCGATGAGGGCAACGATCGCTCCCGCCACGACGGGCGGCATGACTCTGTCGACCCAGCCAAGACCGGCGAACTGCACCACGAAGCCGATGGCCATGAGCAGGATGCCGACGGCCACGATGCCCGCGAGCGCCGAACCGAACCCGGCGGTCGCGGTGGCCGCGGTCACGGGTGCGATGAACGCGAACGACGAGCCGAGGTAGCTGGGGAGCCGGTTGCGGGTGACGAGGAGGAACAGCAGCGTCCCGACGCCCGAGAACAGCAGCGTCGTCGACACCGGGAACCCGGTGAGCACGGGCACGAGGAACGTCGCACCGAACATGGCGATGACGTGCTGCAGGCCGATCGCGATCGTGGCGCCCCAGTTGAGTCGTTCGCCCGGGGCGACGACCGCGCCCGGTGCCACGGTGCGCCCGTTTCCGTGCAGCTTCCACTGGAACATGTGTTTCTCCTCGCGGTGGGGGTGGGGGCGTGTGCGCTCGCCGGGCGACGCGCCGCCGTGCGCCGCCGTGTGGCCCCGGCGAACCCGGGGCCTCAGGACGTCAGGCGCTCGAGCAGTTCGGCGTAGCGGGCGCGCGTGCGCGTCACGATGTCGTCGGGGAGGGTGGGGGGCTCGCCCTGCTTGTCCCAGTGGGCGGCCAGCCAGTCCCGGACGATCTGCTTGTCGAAGCTCGCCATGCGCGCGGCGGGGGTCGTGCCCGTGCGCCAGGACTCGGCATCCCAATAGCGCGACGAGTCCGACGTCAGCACCTCGTCGGCCAGCGTCAGCACGCCCTCGGCGTCAAACCCGAACTCGAACTTCGTGTCGGCGAGGATCAGCCCGCGCTCCTCGGCCGTCGCGGAAGCCCGCCGGTAGATCTCGAGCGACACGTCGCGCAGCGCAGCCGCAGTGTCTTCGCCGACGAGCTCGACCGAACGCTCGAACGTGATGTTCTCGTCGTGCTCTCCCATCGGAGCCTTGTACGCCGGCGTGTACAGCGGCTCAGGCAGACGGTCGCCGTCGCGAAGACCCTCGGGAAGCGGGATGCCGCACACCGTGCGCGTCGCCTGGTACTCGGCCCAGCCCGAGCCGGTGAGGTAGCCGCGCACGACGCATTCGATCGGTTGCATGTCGAGCGACCGCACGATCATGGCGCGTCCGCGCACGGCATCCGGAATCAGCTCGTGCGGTTCGTCGCCCACGAGGATGTGGTCGGCCGCCAGGTGGTTCGGGATGCCATGTTCCCCGTCAGCACCCGCCAGCTGATCGAACCACCACAGGCTGAGTGTCGTCAGCAGCACGCCCTTGTCGGGGATGCCGGGGCTCAGGACGTGGTCGAAGGCGCTGACCCGGTCGCTCGCGACGACCAGCAGGTGCGCCGGCTGGCCCCCTTCGGCGGTGTCGGCGGGGACGTAGAGGTCGCGGACCTTGCCCGAGTAGACGTGGCGCCAGCCGTCGAGGGCGGGAGGGGGAGCGGGGATCACCCGCTCATTATCGCGGGTCGTTCGCATGGCCGATGGCCGTGAGGACACAGATTTTGCCACATCGGGGCGTGCGGCGCCCGCCCCCCTGTCCTCCCACGGCAAGTAGGTACCGTCGAAGAATGACCGAGGCGAAACCCGACACCGAGGCATCCGTCGATCCGCACGCCGGAAGCACGCACCGCACCCTCCGCGGGTGGGTCTTCTGGCCCGCCGCCGCGATCGCGCTCGTGTTCATCGCGTTCGCGCTCCTGTTCCCTTCCGCCGCGGAAGCGGCGTTCGGTACGTTGCAGACCGCGATCGTCTCGGCGTTCAACTGGTACTACGTGCTCATCGCGGCGTTCTTCGTCGTGTTCGCGCTGACCATGGGCTTCAGCCGCTTCGGCCGCATCAAGCTCGGCGCGGACGACGACGAGCCGGAGTTCTCGACGATGTCGTGGTTCGCGCTGCTCTTCGCCGCGGGCATGGGTATCGGGCTGGTGTTCTACGGGGTGAGCGAGCCGCTCAGCCACTTCGCGTCGCCCCGGCCCGGCGTGGAGGGAACCGAGACCGAGCTCGCGCAGCAAGCCATGTCGCAGACGTTCCTCCACTGGGGCGTGCACGCGTGGTCGATCTACGTCGTGCTGGGACTCGCGCTGGCCTACGCCTTCCATCGGCGAAAGCGCCCCCGGACGATCCGCTGGGCCCTCGAGCCGATCCTGGGGGCGCGGCTCGTGCAGGGCGCGTGGGGGAACGCCATCGACGTCGCCGCTCTCGTCGGCACGCTCTTCGGCGTCGCGACCTCGCTCGGTCTCGGCGTCATCCAGATCAGCGCCGGCCTCGAGTTCCTGAACGTGGTGCCCACCACCATCGTCAGTCAGGCGATCCTTATCGGCATCATCACCGGTTTCGTGCTGTTCTCCGTGCTGTCCGGCGTCGGCCGCGGAATGAAGTGGCTGTCGAACATCAACCTCGTGCTCGCCGGTTTGCTCATGCTGTTCCTGCTGTTCGTCGGACCCACCGAGTTCCTCCTGCGCGATGTCGTGCAGTCCATCGGCAACTACATCCAGAACTTCATCGGTCTGTCCTTCACCGTGAGCGCGTATTCCGGCGAAGCCGGCGTGGCCTGGCAGGGCGCGTGGACCGCGTTCTACTGGGGCTGGTGGATCTCGTGGGCCCCCTTCGTCGGAATCTTCATCGCGCGCATCTCGCGCGGACGCACGGTGCGGGAGTTCGTCACCGGCGTGATCCTGGTGCCCACGCTCGTCGGCATCCTGTGGTTCACGGTGCTCGGTGGATCGGCGATCTACGCAGAGCTGACGGGATCGGCGACCTTCGTCGGCGAGGACGGAACGGTGGATGTCTCGACGGCGCTGTTCCAGCTGCTGGAGACGGTGCCCGGTTCGGCGATTCTGACCGTCGGATTCCTGATCCTCATCGGGATCTTCTTCATCACCTCGGCCGACTCGGGCGCGCTGGTGATGAGCATGATCGCCACGGGCGGGGAGGAGACGCCCCCGCGGTGGACCCGTATCTTCTTCACGCTCGCGACGTCGGTGATCGCGCTCGCGCTGCTCATCGCGGGCGGACTGACGGCCCTGCAGACCGCGGCGATCAGTATCGCGCTGCCGTTCAGTCTCGTGCTGCTCGCCATCTGCTGGGCCACGGTCGTGGCGTTCCGGCGTGAGATCAAGGCGTACGACCGCGTCCAGCGGGCCCGGTTCCGCGACCAGATCGGCGAGCACTACGGCCTCGAGGTCGAAGAGGCCAACCAACGCGGCATCTTCGGGTTACCCGCGTGGTGGCGGCAGCGCCGCGCGTCCGCGACCGACGCCGACGGGTCGTAACGCCCCCGCGTGACACGGGCGCTCGCGGCGCGCCCGCGCGCCCGCGTCGTGCGTGCGCCGGTGTGGCGTGTCGAGTGTCCAAGACACGCGGATGCCTCGCGGGGTCGTCCGCGTGTTGTGGACACTGAGCCGGGGGTCGTAACGCCCCCGCGTGACACGGGCGCTCGCGGCGTGCCCGCGCGCCCGCGTGCCGTGTTGAGTGTCCAGGACACGCGGATGCTTCGCGGGGTTGTCCGCGTGTTGTGGACACCGAACGGGGGTCCGGCCGGGCGCCGCGCTCGCCGCGCGCTCGCGTCCTCCGCACCGCCCATGATGCGCCCGCAATGCGTTATAGTCCATGTGGACTAGTCGACAAGGACCATGGAGGGGTGGATGCCGGACAGCACGCGCCTCACGCCGCTCGCGGTCATGCTCTTGGCGACCCTCCGCGAGGGAGACATGCATCCGTACGAGATGCTGCGACTGCTGCGCGATCGCCGCGACGACCGCCTGGTCCCGCTGCAGAAGGGTACGACCTACCACACGATCGCCCGCCTCGAACGGGACGGCCTCATCGCCGAGGTGGGCGTCGACCGCGAGGGCAACCGTCCCGAGCGCACGACGTACACGCTGCTCGACGCGGGCCGGGATGCCGTGGAGGCCTGGGTGCGGGCGGAGCTGCCGCAGATCGACCGGCCGAGTGATTTCCGGGTCGCGCTCGCCGAAGCCCACAACCTCGATCGCGACGACGTCGTCGCCCTCCTCGACCGGCGCCGGGAACTCCTCGTCGCTTCGCTGGCGGAGCACCGTGCGGGGCTCGCCCGGGCGCGCGAGCGCGCCGTCGCGCGCCAGTACATGGTCGAGGTGGAGCGGCAGGCCGCTCTCCTCGACGCCGAGCTCGCGTGGCAGGACGCGCTGCACCGGAGCCTTACCGACGGCACCCTCCCCTGGGGTGTCGACGGCCCTTCTCACCCCGAACGATTCCGCGTCTCGAAGGAGACCCCCGCATGACCGACTCCCGCGCCGCATCCGTGGCATCCGCTCCGCCCGAACGCAGCCCGTGGCCCGCCCTCTGGGCGCTCGTCATCGGCTTCTTCATGATCCTCGTCGACACGACGATCGTCTCGGTGGCCAACCCGGCCATCAAGGCGGCCCTGGACCCCTCGACCAACAACCTCGACAACGTCGTGTGGGTCACGAGCGCCTACCTGCTCACCTACGCCGTCCCGCTCCCGGTCACCGGACGCCTCGGCGATCGCTTCGGCCCCAAGAACATCTACCTCGTGGGCCTGGCGATCTTCACCCTCGCCTCGCTCGCGTGCGGTCTCGCGACCTCGCTCGAGACGCTGATCATCGCGCGTGCCGTTCAGGGTCTCGGCGCCGCGCTCATGACGCCGCAGACCATGGCCGTCATCACCCGCACGTTCCCGCCCCAGCGCCGCGGGGCGGCCATGGGGCTGTGGGGAGCCACCGCCGGCGTGGCGACGCTCGTCGGCCCTCTCGCCGGCGGTCTGCTCGTCGACGGACTCGGGTGGGAGTGGATCTTCTTCATCAACATCCCCGTCGGGATCATCGGCTTCATCGCGGCGCTGGTGCTCGTGCCGCAGCTGCCCACGTCGACGCACAAGTTCGACCTTCTGGGGGTCGCCCTCAGCGCCGTCGGTCTCTTCCTCATCGTCTTCGGGCTGCAGGAGGGCGAGCACTTCGACTGGGCCGCGTGGATCTGGGTCATGGTCGTCGCCGGCGTGCTGGTGATGGGGCTGTTCGTGTGGACGCAGGCCCGCACGACCAGCGAGCCCCTCGTGCCGCTCGACCTGTTCCGTGACCGGAACTTCTCGATCGCGAACCTCGCGATCGCCGCGGTCGGCTTCACCGTCACCAGCATGGCGCTCCCACAGATGTTCTACCTGCAGCTCGCGCGCGGACTGACGCCGACCGAGTCGGCGCTGCTGCTGATCCCGCTGGCGATTCTCTCCGGCGCGCTGGCCCCGTCCGCTGGAAAGCTGCTCGACCGCACCGACCCGCGCTTCCTGCTCGTGCCGGGGCTGCTGCTCGTGGGCGGTTCGCTGGTGCTGTACGCCGTGCTCATCTTCGGCGATGCGCCCATCTGGGCGTTCCTCATCCCGTCCGCGCTGATGGGTGTGGGAAACGCCGGCATGTGGGGTCCGCTCGCCACCACCGCGACCCGCAACCTGCCGCCTCGTCAAGCCGGTGCCGGCGCAGGCATCTACAACACGACCCGTACCGTCGGGTCGGTGGTCGGTTCGGCATCCATCGCCGCCTTCATGCAGGCGCGCCTCGAGGTGAACCTGCCGGGGGCGGGGGATGCCGCGGAGAGCTTCGGTTCCGGGACGCTCCCGGCCCCGGTGGTGGAAGGGTTCTCCACCGCCATGGGTCAGGCGCTGCTGTTGCCGATCGCGGTGATCTGCCTGGGGCTGATCGCGGTGCTGTTCATGCGGCGCCCGTCGGTGATCCGGCCGCACGGCTCGCCGCGGGACGCCGCGCCCGCCGCGGCACAGGGCGCCCCGGCATCCGCCGGCGAGTAAGCCCGCCGGCCCCCGGGGTTGGACGAGACTTCATTGCGCTGACGACTGCCGTGACAGCTGCGGGCGTTTCGTCGGCGCGATGACGTCTCTCCGGCGCCCCGGGGTCGCCGAGACTTCATTGCGCTGACGCCCGCCGCGCAGGCTGCGGGCGTTTCGTCGGCGCGATGACGTCTCGCGGGCCAGAACGGGCGGGGTCAGTCCTCCACGACGCGTACGGCGATGTCGGAGCGGTACTGGCCGCCCTCGAGACCGATGCGACCGAGGGCCTCGTACGCGGCGGTGCGGGCCTCGCGGAACGTCGTCCCCAGCGCGACGACGTTGAGCACCCGGCCCCCGGTTGCGTGGAGTTCGCCGCCGCGCAGCATGGTCGCAGCGTGCGCGAGGTGCACCCCGTCGACCTCTTCGGCGTCGTCGAGACCGCGGAGGGGGCGGCCGGTGATCGGCGCCTCGGGGTACCCCTCGCTCGCCAGCACCACGGTGACTGCGGTCGCCTCGGCGAAAGCGGGACGCGGCTGGTCCTCCAGGGTGCCGGACGCCGCGGCCATGAGCAGCGTCGACAGAGGGTCGATGAGGCGCGGCAACACGACCTGAGTCTCGGGGTCGCCAAAGCGGGCGTTGAACTCGATGACCTTCACACCCGCCTCGGTGAGGATGAGCCCGGCGTACAGCAGTCCGATGAACGGGGTGCCCTCGGCATCCATCTGTCGGATCACCGGCTCCGCGATCTCGCGGGTGACCTGGTCGACGAACTCCTCTTCGCCGCCGAAGCGCTGCGCCAGCCAGGGCAGGGGTGAATACGCCCCCATCCCGCCGGTGTTCGGGCCCTCGTCGCCATCGCGCAGGCGCTTGAAGTCCTGCGCGGGGCTGAGGGGCAGGACGCTGTCGCCGTCGCTGAGGAAGAACAACGAGACCTCGGGGCCGGCGAGGAACTCCTCGATGAGAACGGGACCGGTCGGCAGATACGCCTCGGCATGCGCGAGGGCGGCGGCGCGGTCGGACGTGACGATGACGCCCTTGCCCGCGGCGAGCCCGTCGGCCTTGACCACGTGCGGGGCGCCGAGCTCGTCGAGCGCCGCCTCGACCCCGGCGAGATCGTGCGCGCGCACGGCTCGTCCGGTCGGCACGCCCGCGGCATCCATGATCCGCTTGGCGTACGTCTTCGAACCCTCGAGCTGCGCCGCCGCCTTGCCCGGACCGAAGACCGGGATGCCGCGCTCGCGCAGCGCGTCGGCGACGCCCGCCACGAGGGGAGCCTCGGGGCCGATCACGACGAGGTCGATCGACTCGGTCTGCGCGAACTCCGTGACGGCGGCGGGGTCGTTGGCGTTGAGCTCGACGACGTGCGCGTCGCGGGCGATGCCGGCGTTGCCCGGGGCGGCGTAGATCGCGTGCGAGACCTCTTCGGAGCGCAAGGCGAGGATGATGGCGTGCTCGCGCGCGCCCGAACCGAGGACCAGGATTCTCACGCCGCCAGCCTATCGACCGCCTGTCGCGCCCGCCGCCGCGGGCCGAACGCACCGCCTCCCGCCGCCGCGTCCCGCCTCCCGCGGCCGCGTCCCGCCTCCCGCGGCCGCGTCCCGCCTCCCGCGGCCGCGTCCCGCGCCGTTGAGTGTCCAGGACACGCGGACTCTTCGCGTGCGCATCCGCGTGTCTTGGACACTCAAGTCGGAGATGCGCCCGCACCCGCGGGTCACGCCCACGGCCCACCGCCTTCCGCCGCGTTGAGTGTCCAGGACACGCGGACACTTCGCGCCGGCGCCCGCGTGTTTTGGACACCGAAGCGGGGGACGCGCCCGCGTCCGCGTGTTTTGGACACCGAATCGGGAGGACGCGCCTGCGTCCGCGTGTCTTGGATAGCGGACCGGGGATGCGCCTTCCGCCGCGTGCCATACCCACGGCCCAGCGCCTTCCGCCGCGTTGAGTGTCCAAAACACGCGGACACTCCGTGCGCGCGTCCGCGTGTCTCGGACACTCACCTCGGGGATGCGCGCGCCGCCGCGGGCTGAACGCACCGCCTCCCGCCTTCCGGCGCGTTGAGTGTCCAGGACACGCGGACTCTTCGTGCCCGCGTCCGCGTGTCTTGGACACCGAATCGGGGGTTCGCCCCCCGCGCCCGCATGTCTGACACCGAATCGGGGGTTCGCCCCCGCGCCCGCACCCCCGCGTCTCGGACACCGCCCCGGGGGATGCGCCCGCCGGGCCGCAGCTCGCGGGTAGCGTGGATGCCATGCCTCCCCGCCGCATCGACACCGGAGACGGCCGCGCCGCGCTCGCCGTCGTCGCTGCGGGAGGGGCGCCTCGCGCCGCGACGGCGACCGCCGTGCGCTACCTGCTGCAGTTGCTGGTCGAGAAGGCTCCCGGCAACTCGGTCGAGATGCGTGTGCCCCCCTTCGGCGCCGTGCAGGTGATCGAGGGTCCTCGTCACACCCGGGGCACGCCGCCCAACGTGGTCGAGACCGACGCCGCGACCTGGATCGCCGTCGCCACGGGAGCCGAGAGCTGGGCGGATGCCGCCGCCTCCGGGCGCATCGTCGCCTCCGGTGTGCGCGCCGACCTCAGCGCGCTGCTGCCGCTGCGTCCGTAGCGCGCCGGCTGGGCGTACCCCCGCGCCGCCCGAGGCGCCGCGCACTCGTGCCGCGGCCACGCGGCGGCCGGCAAGCGCGCATCGCGTCAGCGCCGGACGGGGTCTCCGCCGTCGCCCCGGAGGAATTGCTCGAGCTCGCGCCGGGTCGGGGCCGCTTCCCAATCGCCGGGCACGAGACACGCCATCGCCCCGCACGCGTTGGCGCGCACGAGCGCGTCGGCGGTGTCGCGCCCCTCCAGGAACGCGCTGAGGTAGCCGGCGACGAACGCGTCGCCGGCACCGACCGTGTCGAGAGGGTCGATGACGAATCCGGGGGACTGCGTGACGCCCGTCCTCGTGACGACGGCAGCTCCTTCGGGTCCGCGCTTGACGATCACCTGCTCCACGCCGGCCGTGAGCAGCCCGCCCTCGGCATCCGCTCCGAGGAGCGCGAGCTCGTCCGCGCCGCCGAACACCAGGGTCGCGCGCTCCGCGACCCCGCGGAGGATCGGTCCCGCGACCTCGGGGGAGGCGAGGGCCGAACGGTAGTTGACGTCGAAGCTCACCGGCACACCGGCAGCGTGGGCGCGCTCGACCGACGCGACGATCGCGGCGTGCGCGCCGTCGGACAGCAACGGGGTGATCCCGGTCACGTGCAGGAGGTCGGCGCCCTCGATCCATCCGTCCGGAACGTCCGCGGTGGTCAGGCGGGAGCCGGCCGATCCGCGCCGGTAGTAGTGCACGGCAGTGGATGCCGCGGACGGGCGTTCCTTGAGCATCAGCCCCGTGGGTGCGTCGTCGTCGACGATGGCGCGTACGTCCAGCCCCTCGCCGCGCAGCTCGCGGACGAGGCGTTCGCCGAGCGGGTCATCGCCGACGCGGCCGAGCCACGACGTCGTGATGCCGAGGCGCTGCAGGCCCACCGCGACGTTGCTCTCGGCCCCGCCGATGCCGAGGGCGAGCGACGCGGCGTGGCGCAGCGATCCGATCTCCGTCGTTCGGGCGAGCGCCATGGTCTCGCCGAGCGTGATGACCGTGGGCATCAGGAAGCCCCCGCGCACACGTCGACGAATCGCGCGGCCCGTGCGCGCAGTCCGGCGCGGTCGCCGCCCCGGAACGCGTCGCCGAGAAGGGGACCGCCGACGCTGACCGCCACGGCGCCCGCCGCGAGCCAGGCGGCCGCTCCCTCGGCATCCACTCCTCCGGAGGGGACGACGGCGATGTCGGGGAACGGGCCTCGCAGATCGGACAGGTAGCCGGGGCCGACCTGGCCGGCCGGGAAGATCTTGACGGCCGAGGCTCCCGCCGACCACGACGCGAACAGCTCGGTCGGGGTGAGACCGCCCGGCACTATGGGCATACCGGCCGCGACCGCGCGCTCGACGAGCGCCGCGGAGGTGATGGGGGTGACGACGTACTCTGCGCCGACCTCGATGGCCCGTTCGAGCTGCGCGGGAGTCGTCACGGTGCCGATGCCCAGATCGAGGGCGTCGCCGAAGCGCGAACGCAGGTCGGCGAACCGGTCGAAGGTGCCCGGGGTGGTCAGCGTCAGCTCGACGCTGCGGATGCCGGCCTCGGCCAGCGTGTCGAGCACGGGCGCGTAATCCTCGGCGCGCGCGGCCCGCGCGACGACGACGAGCCGCGACGCCAGGGTGCGTGCGGGGAGGGCCTCACCAGTCATGCACGGTCCCATCGAGCAGGCGGTTCACGGGCAGATACGCCTTCGTGTACTCGTGGGCGCTCGCCGCCTCCTCGTCGAGCTCGACACCGAGTCCCGGCTCATCGCCGGGGTGCAGGAACCCGCGGTCGAAGGTGAAAGAGGTGCGGAACACCTCGAGCGTCTGCTCGTTGTGCGGCATGTACTCCTGGATGCCGAAGTTGTGGATCGCCAGGTCGAGGTGCAGGGCCGCTGCCATGCCGATCGGCGAGATGTCGGTGGGTCCGTGGATGCCGGATCGGATGCCGTAGATCGCGGCGAAATCGAGGAGCTTCTTCATCGCGGTGATGCCGCCCGTGTGCGTCACGGCGGAGCGGACGTAGTCGATGAGGCGCTCGGTGATGAGCGTCTGGTAGTCGAAGACGGTGTTGAACACCTCGCCGATGGCCAACGGCGTGGTCGAGTGCTGCCTCACCAGGCGGAGGGCGGCCTGGTCCTCGCTCGGCGTGCAGTCCTCGAGCCAGAACAGGTCGTACGGTTCGACGTCTTTGGCGAAACGAGCGGCCTCGATCGGTGACATCCGGTGGTGGCCGTCGTGGAGCAGGCGCAGGTCGGTGCCGAACTCCTCGCGGATCTTCGCGAACACACCGGGCATGTGATTGAGGTACTGGCGGGTGTCCCAGGTCTCCTCGGCGGGACGGTCGCCCGAGCGCTTCGCGGGCTCGTAGTCGTAGCGCACGCCCGGGCCCGCGGCCGAGACGCCGTAGATCTGTCCCAGACCCGGCACGCCGGTCTGCACGCGCACGGCGGTGAACCCCAGCTCCCGGTAGCCCGTGATCGCGTTGGTGAGGGCCTCGAAGTCGGTGCCGGAGGCGTGGGCGTACACGCGCACGCCGTCACGGCTCGCCCCTCCGAGCAGCTGGTAGAGCGGCATCCCCGCCTTCTTGGCCTTGATGTCCCACAGCGCCATGTCCACCGCGGCGATCGCGGCCATCGTGACGGGTCCGCGTCGCCAGTACGCACCCCGGTACAGGTACTGCCAGGTGTCCTCGATGCGGTCCTCGTCGCGGCCGACGAGCATCGAGGCGACGTGGTCGGAGAGGTACGACGCCACCGACAGCTCGCGGCCGTTCAGCGTGGCATCCCCCCATCCGACGATGCCGTCGGAGGTGACGACCTTGAGGGTGACGAAGTTCCGGCCGGGACTGGTGATGACGACGTCGACGGACTCGATGCTCATGCGGGGTCTTTCTGTTCGAGAAGGGGAGGGGCGGGGACGCGACGGCCCCGCCCCGGGGATCACATCGCCGCGCGCGGGTCGGTGAGGTCGCGGCCGGTCCACTCCGGCGCCACGAGAGCGGCGACCAGGGCCGATGCGGTGAACACGCCCATCAGCACCATGATCGGCACGATGCTGCCGGTGGCCGCGGCCACCCAGGCGGCCGCGATCACCGGGCCGATGCCGGTGGCGATGATGGCCGCGATCTCGCGCACCACGGCGGTGAGCGTGTACCGGTTGCGGGCGCCGAAGATCTCGGGGATCGAGATGTTCTCCATGGATGCCAGGCCCAGCACCGAGATGTTGTGGATCAGCGCGTAGCCGACGAAGATCCAGCCCACTTCCCGCGAGTTGATCAACAGCAGCGTCGGGACGATAAGCGCCAGCGAGAGCGCGGACATGACGATGTACATGCGACGGCGACCGAACCGGTCGCCCAGCCAGCCGACCACCGGGATGGTGATGAAGCCGAGGAGCGAGGAGACGATGACGACCTCGGGGCCGACCTCCTTCGACACGGCCAGGGTGATCGTGATGAACGAGATCAGGTACGTCTGCACGATGCCCGAGTTGCCCGCCTGCCCGAAACGCAGGAAGAACGACACGAGCACGGCCTTGAGGGGCTTGCGCTCCAGAGACTCGAGGGTGCGGATGTCGTTGGTCTCGGTGGCGACCTTCTTCAGCTCTGCACGGGAGAGCGCCTTGCCGTCGACGACGTCGGTGCGCTCTTCGAAGACGGGGCTCTCCTTGAGGTTGAAGCGCACCCACAGGGCGAACAGCATGATGACGGCGCTGCCGATGAAGGGGATGCGCCAGCCCCACGCGATGACGTCGCTCTCCATCATCACGGCGAGCAAAATCGCCCAGATGCCGGACGCGAACAGCGTGCCGCAGTTCGTTCCGAGGGCGACGAGGGAGGCGACGATGCCGCGGCGGTTGTCGGGGGCGTACTCGGCGAGCATGACGCCGGCGCCCGAGATCTCGGCGCCCGCGCCGAAGCCCTGCGCCAGCCGCAGGATCACCAGCAGGATCGGGGCGAGGATGCCGACCTGCTCGTAGGTCGGCAGGACGCCGATGAGCGTGGTCGCGGCACCCATGAGCAGGATCGTGTAGAACAGCACCTGCTTGCGGCCGATCTTGTCGCCGATGCGGGCGAAGAAGAACGCGCCGACCGGGCGGGCGACGTAGCCGACACCGTACGTCGCCATCGCGAGCACGACCGCCATGGCGGCGTCGCCGCCGGCGAAGAAGATCTGGCTGAACACCAGGGCGGCGGCCAGCGAGTAGAGCTGGAAGTCCATGAACTCCAGCGCTGTCCCGAGCCAACCGGAGACGGCGGCGCGGGCGAGGTCGCCCACGGACCGTTTGGCCGTGGGCGGGGAAGCCGACGCGTCGACGCCGGGCAGGGAAGAGCTGCTCATCGGATTACTCCTTCGTAGTGATGACGGGTGCTGCGATGACGGTGGGTCAGAGGGAGAGGAGGACCTTGGCGGATGCCGAGGAGTCGCGCGCCGTGGCGAACGCGGACTCCGCGTCGGTGGCGGGGACCACGTGCGAGATGACCGAGTCGAGGGTGTCGGTGGAGGCCAGGAGCGCGATCGCGTCGTCGATCTCGGTCGAGAAGCGGAACGCGCCGCGAATCGTGAGTTCCTTGGCCAGCAGGGGCGCGAGGTTGACGCCGATCTGGGCGTCGGGGAGCATGCCGACCTGGACGACCGTGCCGGCCCGGCGCGCGGCGCGCACGGCTTGCGTCAGCGCGACCCCCACGCCGGAGCACTCGAAGATGATGTCGAAGGACTCGGCGGCGATGTCGTCGGTTCCCACCAGGAACGTTTCCGTCGCGCCCAGCGCGCGGGCGCGCTCGAGGGGCTCGGGGCGGACGTCGCTCGCACCGACCACCGCCGCGCCGGCGTGCACGGCGGCGGCAGCGACGAGGAGGCCGATGGGGCCGGCGCCGACGACGAGCGCCCGCTTCCCTGTCAGGTCGCCGGCCAGGTTCACGGCGTGCAGGGCGACGGCGAGGGGCTCGGCCAGGGCCGCGCGCTCGAGGGGGAGCCCCTCGGGGAGGACGCGCACCATGTGCTCCTCGACGATGAGCAGCTCGGCCGCGCCGCCCTGACGGTGGGGGAACGCCGCCGCGCTCCCCAGGTAGTCGCCGCCGGGGCGGAGGTGGGGGCGCTCCTCCAGGCCGGGCACGGACGGGCCGAAGCGGGCGGGGTGGACCGTCACGGGGGTGCCCGGTGCGAGGCGCCCCGACGGGTCGAGGTCGACCTCGGCCGACAGCTCGTGGCCCGGGGTGAGGGGCTCGCGCACCGCGTACTCGCCGTTCTTCCCGTGGAAGTAGTAGTGCAGGTCGGAGCCGCAGACGCCGACGTACCGCACGCGCAGGCGGACCTCGCCGTCGCCGGGCTGCGGCTCGGGACGGTCTTCCCAGCGAATGTCTTCTGCGCCGTGGATCGCGAGAAGCTTCATCGCGTCTCCTTCGTGTCGTCGCGCTCTCGGGAGCGCCGGGGTGATCAGGGGGTGGTGGGCGCGAGCGTTCCGGATGCCGCGAGGCTCTCGGCGATGGCGCTGTCGACACCGCGCTGGACGATGGTGTCGACCAGGTCGCCGACGCGATCGACGAACACCGTGCGGTCGGCGAGATCTTCGCCGAACAGGTGCAGGTCGACGATGGCGCGTGCCGCGAGATCGCGTCCGGTTCGTGCGGGAACGGCCGTCAGCCGCTCGCGTGCGGGGTCGGTCATGGCGGCCGCGTGCGGGCCGGGATCGAACCCGGCGGGCGGGGCGATGCACGCGAGATACGCGGCGACGGTGAGCGCGATGAGGTGCGGGAACTCGCCGCCGTCGAACGCATGCGCGACGGGCCCGGGGATGCGCTGGCCCAGCTTGACCGAGCCGTCCGAGCCGACCTGGCTCGTGCGGTGCCCGAGCGCGCTGTTGCCCCACCGGGAGAACAGGTCGCGCTCGTACTGCGCGATGTCGATTCCCGCCGGCGCGACGACGGAGGGTTCGTACTCGCGGCGCAGGACGGCGGCCGCAGCTGCTTCGATCTCGCGCTGGGCGATGGCATCCGGGATGGTGGCCGCGCCGCGCAGGGCCCCGAGGTAGGCGATGAGGGAGTGCGTGCCGTTGAGAAGGCGCACCTTGAGGAGCTCGTAGGACCCCACCTCGTCGGTGAAGACCGCGCCGCCGGCTTCCCACGCGGGGCGGCCGCCCGCGAACCGGTCTTCGATCGCCCACATCGTGAAGGGCTCCGCCGGTACGGGGATGTCGTCGCGGACGCCGAGCAGGGTGTTCACGCGCTCCACGAGGTCGGGGGTCGTGGCCGGCACGATGCGGTCCACCATGCTGGAGGGGAACGTCACTGCTCCGTCGAGGAAGCGCAGGGCGTCGGCGCCTTCGGTATCCGGGAGCTCCTGCAGGAAGGCCCGCACGAGCTTCTCGGTGTGCGTGCCGTTGGACAGGAGGTTGTCGCAACTCAAGATGGCGATCGGCTCGGCGCCCGCCTGGGCACGTCGCTGCAGGCCCCGCGCGAGCTGACCGATGGTGGATCGGGGGTCGCCTCCGCGCAGATCCGCGGCGACGATCGGGTCGGTGAGATCGAGGCGTTGCGTCGACGGGGAGTAGCTGTAGCCGTTCTCCGTCACCGTCAAGGTCGCGATGCGGACCCGGCGGTCGGCGAGATCGGCGACGACCCGGCCCGGGTCGTCGGCGGCGACGTACGAGTCGGTGTGCACGCCCGGTACATCGAGCGCGGTGCCCTCGGGGGAGATCGTGGCGACGGAGTAGAGGTGGTCCTGCGCGTGCAGGGCGTCGACGATTCGGCGGGAGCGCGAGGCGACGCCGATGATCCCCCAGTCGCCGCCGGAGGCGCGCAGGGCGGCCGCGGTGTAGACGGCCTGATGGGCGCGATGGAAGCTGCCCAGACCGAGGTGCAGGATCCCGTGCCCGGAGAGGGCGGGTGGAACCGCGACGGAGGTGTGTGCACCACGGTGCAAGGCGGCGTTCATGCGGGGACCCCGGCGGTGCAGGAGGTCGACCCGGGGAGATCGTCGATGATCGGCATGAAAGCACTCTGACGGTTTTGTGCAAACTTGTCAAACATTTGCATTCGGCGATCACCGATGATGGAGACCTGGACAGGAAGGGGCGGCGGTGGCAACGAGTCTCACGGAAGTGGCCAAACACGCGGGCGTCTCGATCGCAACGGCGTCCCGCGCCTTCAGCGAACCCGACCGTCTGGCCTCGTCGACGCTCGATCGGGTTCGCCGTGCCGCCACGGAACTCGGGTACGCCACGCCGCAGGCCAACGTCGGCACCCGCACCATCGGAGTCGTGGTGCCGGATGCCGCCAACCCCGTGTACGCGACGCTTCTCAAGGCCGTTCAAGGGCAGGCCTGGCACGGTCGTCACCGGATCGTCCTCTTCGACACCGACGAAGACCTGCGCCGCGAGCGTGAGTCGATCGAACTGGTGCGGCGCCTCGACGGCTTGCTGCTGTGCTCGCCGAGACTCCCCGAAACCGAGGTCGTCACCCTGCTGGGCGATACCCCGACCGTCGTCGTGAACCGCTCGATCCGCGGAACGGTGAGCGTCGTCATGGACGCCGAGCACGGCCCCTCGCAGGCTGTCGAGCATCTGGCGGCCCTCGGTCACCGCCGCATCGCCTATGCCTCAGGTCCTCTCGGTTCCTGGGCCGACGACCGCCGCGCAGACACGGTGGAGCGCGCCTGCGAGCGATACGGCATCGGGCTGACCCGCCTCAGCCACCACGCTGCCTCGATCCAGGGAGGACGCGCGGCGGCGGCCGCCGCCGCCGCGAGCGGTGCCACCGCGATCATCGCCTACAACGACCTGGTCGCGCTCGGGCTCGAAGCGGGGCTGGCGGATCTCGGCCGCACGTGTCCGGCCGACGTCAGCATCGTCGGCATCGACGACATCGATCTGGCCGGTGCGGTCACGCCGAGCCTCACGACCGTCCGGATGCCGATCGCGCGGTCGGGCGCGCTCGCCGTGGAGCTGCTCCTGAACCTGTTGACCGGTGCTGGCGTCGATGACCCGCCCGAACTGCCCTCGCAGCTCATCGTGCGCGGCTCCACCGCCCCACCGAGGTCGGACGTCTCCTGATCTCCGCGACGCCGTCGGCCGTCGCGCGGCAGCCGCCCTCCCGCCGACCGCGCCGACGCCGCGGTGGCATCCCGAGCTCCTCGACGTCGTCGCATTCGCGGCCCGCGTCGGGCCCCGTGGTGGGACAATGTGAGCATGGCTGAGCAGCCCGCCCCTGAACGCAAGCCCCTCGTGCACGAGGAGATCGTCACGCTGCGCGTGCGGCGCGCCCCGAAGTACGGCGTCTTCTTGGCGGCCGGGGCCCTCCTGGGCATCCTCGCTGCGCTCATCCTGACCTTCGCGATCGACGGTGCCGACATCAGCCCGTACACCCAGGTCGTGTACACGCAGCTGCAGGTCTTCGGATTCACCGCGCTCATCTGCGTCGTCATCGGCGCGACGCTCGGTGCGGTCGCCGCCCTCGTCTCCGAGCGTGTCGTGGGGCGTCGCGTGCGCGACGTCGCCGTCGATCACGAGCGCTACCGCTACTGACGGTCGCGGGTCGCCGGTCAGGCCAGCTCGGCGATGATCGGATGGATGGCGGTGTCGAAGGCGACGACGTCGCTGCGCAGGCCGTCGGTGACCGCCACCGTCAGTGACCCGATCCACCACACCCCGCGCTGCGCGAGCGGGAGGACCTGCACGTTGAGTTCGAATGAGTGCGCCCGGCGTCCGACTCGCCGTTCGTGCTCGGCGATCGCGCTCGCATACGCACGGTAGGAGACGCCAGGTCGCGCGGTCTGCTCGCCCGCGTACCGGGCGTGGGCGTGGCGGGCGAACTCGACCGCCGGCGTCGCGTGGGGGAGGATCGCGTCGCGCAGAACGTCCGCGCGCCCGGTCGGCAATGCGACCAGGTCGTCGAAGCCCTCGACGAGTTCGAGCGGCACGGGCGAAGGATGAGCCAGCGGCTCGACCGTCATCGACCAGAATTCACGCCACTCGCGTTCGAGCAGTGATTGTTCGGCTTCGGAGCGGGGCGGACCTTCGTAGGCGGGCACGCGGCGCAGGGGCGGCACCTCGTCGGGAGCCCGGATGCCGCAGACCTGGCGCAGGTACAGCGCGACCAGCACGGGCACCGCCGCGTCCTCGCGGATCACCCACTCCGGCTGACCGGCCACCATGGCGCCATTGTAAAGACGCGCGTGGCGCCGAGGGGCGGTCCTTGCGCAGGACGGCCCCCTCGGCCTGCGCGGGAAGAGGCTGTCGGGCCGGGCGGGTAGTCTGTTCCGGTGGCCTCTGCTCCCCACGAAAACCCCTACTCCGCTGCCGGCGTCGACACCGCTGCGGGAGATCTCGCCGTCGAGCTGATGAAGTCGGCCGTGCGCCGCACCCACGGCCCCGAGGTGCTCGGGGGAGTGGGTGGTTTCGCCGGCCTGTTCGACGCCTCCGCGCTGCGCGACTATGCCCGCCCGCTGCTGGCGACCAGCACCGACGGTGTGGGCACGAAGGTCGCCATCGCACAGGCGATCGACAAGCACGACACCATCGGCGAAGACCTCGTCGGAATGGTGGTCGACGACATCGTCGTGGTCGGCGCCCGCCCGCTCTTCATGACCGACTACATCGCGTGCGGCAAAGTCGTTCCGGAGCGCATCGCCGACATCGTCGCCGGCATCGCCCGGGGGTGCGCAGCCACCGGCACTGCCCTCGTCGGTGGCGAGACGGCCGAACACCCCGGCCTGCTCGGCGTGGACGACTACGACGTCGCGGGCGCCGCAACGGGCGTCGTCGAGGCCGCTCGCGTGTTGGGCGCCGAGCGTGTCCGCGGCGGTGACGTGGTGCTGGCCCTGGCCTCGAGCGGGCTGCACTCCAACGGGTACTCGCTCGTTCGCCACATCGTCGCCGGTCGTGGCATCACGTACGGCTCGGCCTCCGCCGAACTGGGCGGCACCTGGGGCGAGGCTCTTCTCGAGCCGACACGGTTGTACACCTCGCCGCTCCTGCGTCTGCTCGACAACGCGACCCTCGGCCCTGGCATCCACTCGCTCAGTCACGTGACCGGCGGCGGCATCGCCGCGAACCTCGCGCGGGTGCTGCCGCAGAACACGTGGGTCGATGTCGACCGTTCGACGTGGAGCCCCTCGCCGGTGTTCCGTGTGCTCGCCGATCTGGGCGGGCTCGACCTCACCGCGACCGAGGGCACCTGGAACCTGGGCATCGGTTTCCTCGCGGTCGTCGCTCCCGAGATCGCGGATGCCGCGGTCGCGGCGCTGCGAGCCGACGGCATCGCGACGTGGCAGGTCGGGGTGGTGCGCGACGACGCGCGCCCCGACGGAGAGTTCGAACAGGGCGCGAAGGGCGTCGACGGGGGCGCCGTGCGCCTGGTCGGCGCGTACGCGGATGCCGGGGTCCCGGCGAACGGAGCGAAGTAACACTTCATGTGCGGCATCGTCGGCATGGCCGGGCAGGGCCCGGTCAACCAGGAGATCTACGACGCGCTCCTGCTCCTCCAGCATCGCGGCCAGGATTCCACCGGCATCGCGACGGCGGAGTCGAGCGGTGTCTTCCACATCCACAAGGCGCGCGGCCAGGTGCGCGAGGCGTTCCGCACCCGCGACATGCGCGCGCTGCTCGGCGACATCGGTCTCGGCCACGTGCGCTACGCCACGAAGGGCACCGCCTCCAGCGAAGAAGAGGCGCAGCCGTTCTACGTCAACGCGCCGTACGGCATCGTCCTGGTGCACAACGGCAACCTCACGAACACGCGTGAACTGACGAGCGAGCTATTCCACAAGGACCGGCGCCACCTCAACACGAGCTCCGACACCGAGCTGCTCGTGAACATCCTCGGTTCGGAGCTGCAGACCGAGATCACCGGTCCCGACCTCGATCCCGCACAGGTGTTCCGCGCCGTTGCGCGCGTGCACGAGCGCGTCGAGGGCTCGTACGCCACCATCGCGCTCATCGCGGGCTACGGGCTGCTGGCGTTCCGCGACCCGTTCGGCATCCGTCCCCTCATCCTCGGCCGGCGGCCCGCGCCCGAGGTGCCCGGCGGCGAGCCGCGCGACGAGTGGGTCGTGGCATCCGAGTCGCTCGTGCTCGAGAACGCCGGCTTCGAGGTCGTGCGCGACGTGGAGCCGGGCGAGGCGGTGTTCGTCACGCTCGACGGCACCCTGCACGCCCAGCAGTGCGCGCAGACCTCCACTCTTGCTCCGTGCTCGTTCGAGTACGTCTACCTCGCGCGCCCCGACTCGGTGATGAACGGCGTCTCGGTGTACGAGACGCGGCTGCGCATGGGGGAACGCCTCGCTGACACGATTGCGAAGTACACCCCGGCCGGGGCCATCGACGTGGTGATGCCGATTCCCGATTCGGCGCGTCCGGCCGCCATGCAGGTGGCCCGCAAGCTCGGCATCGAGTACCGCGAGGGCTTCTACAAGAACCGCTACGTCGGCCGCACGTTCATCATGCCCGGACAGGCCGTGCGCAAGAAGAGCGTGCGTCAGAAGCTCAACGCGATGTCGACGGAGTTCCAGGGCAAGAACGTCCTCCTCGTCGACGACTCGATCGTCCGCGGCACGACGAGTCGCGAGATCATCCAGATGGCCCGGGATGCCGGCGCGAAGAGCGTCACGTTCGCCTCGGCGGCGCCGCCCGTCCGGTACCCGCACGTGTACGGCATCAACATGCCGTCGCGGCAGGAACTCGTGGCCCACGGCCGCACGATCCCGCAGATCGCCGAGGAACTCGGTTGCGACTACCTCGTGTACCAGGAGGTCGACGACCTCAAGGCCGCGATCATGGAGGGCACCGATCTGGTCGACCTCGACATGAGCTGCTTCGACGGTCGCTACGTCACCGGCACCGTGTCCGAGGAGTACCTCGCCTGGGTCGAGGGAAGCCAGGAGTCCTGACACCGCGCGACCGGGGAGACCGGCATCTCGGATGCCAAGGCGCGAGGCGACACGGATGTCGAACGCGTCCGCGATGCTTTGCGAAGGAATCCGGGTTCTCCGAAGACCGCCTCGGCGGAGGTGATCCCACGCGGGCTGCCGGGTCGTCGGAAGAACGCCGACGCGGCCGAACGGGGAGAGGCTAGGCCTTCTCGTCCTCGTACTCGTCGGCGTACTGGTCGGCCCACTTGTCGACGTACGCGTCTTCACCCGATTCGGGTGCGCCAAGTTCGCGCTCGAGAGCGGAGTAGTTCACCGAGTAGGTGTCGTACTTCAGCTCACGGGCGATCTTGGTGTTCTTCGCCTTCTGACGGCCACGCCCCATGCGAGACCCCCTCACGATCGACGTCGAGGGCCACGCTCTGGGCCCTGCGTATTGCGGTTCCGGACCGAGCCGGTAAGAGTAACAGCCAGGATATCACGGTGCTTTCTGACCCCGGCTGTCGCCGGTCGACGCCGGGGCACCGCGCGAGCAGAGGAGCCCTGCCATGGCTGAGAACACCCCCGCCCCCACGTCATCGGGAGCAGTCATCGCGGGCGTCGTGCCGGGGCAGTCGCCCCGGGTCATGCGCGCCGCCGCACGGCAGGCGGCGATGGCCGGTGTCCCGCTCGTGCTCGCGCACGTCGACACGACGCGCTTCGTGGCGTTCGAGGACCCCGACGGCTACGTGAACCCCACGACGGTCGACGTCATCGGCGCCGCCGCGCGCGCGGCGCTGTCCGAGGTTCAGTCGGCGGCGGAGTCGACCCTGGCCGGCGAGTCCGTGCCGTGGTCGGTTCGTCAGCTCCTCGGGGATCCCGCACTCGCGCTCATCCAGCTCGCGGACGAGCTGGATGCGTCGCTTCTCGTCGTCGGCACGCGCAAGCGCGGACTCGGAGAGTCGTTGCGCGAATTCCTCACGGGCTCGGTCGCGGCGCGGCTCAGCCACCGCCAGCACCGTCCGGTGCTGGTCGTTCCGCTGGGTGAGCCGCTCGCGCCCGATGAAGAGCTCGTCTGGGAGTGAGGGTCAGCCGCGCATCGCGCGACTGACGGCCTCCGAGGCCTGACGCAGCGCCGTCTCGATCTCGTCGACCGCGGATGCCGCGAGCTCGCCGCCGCGGGCGACGTGCGAACGCAGCTCCGCCCGAGCGCGGCCGCGGAAGTCCGTGAGGGCGGCGTCGGCGCGGTGCAGCTGCTCCCGGCTGCGCACGCGCGGGTCGTCGGCCGGGACGCTGCGTGCCTGCTCGCGCTCGTCACGCGACGCGGCGGCGAGATCGGCGCGCAGGCTGCGCATGGCATCCCGCACGCTCCCGCGCACTTCGTCGGCGATGAGTCGCACGCTGTCGGCGAGTCCGGCCTGGATGTCTTCCAGGTCTCCTCCGCGCGCCTCGACCTCGGCGCGTCCGGCGTCGGTGATCTCGTAGACGGTCTTGCGTCCGTCGACGGTCTTGGTCACCAGGCCTTCTTCCTCCAGCTTCGCCAGTCGGGGGTAGATCGTGCCGGCGGAGGGCGAGTAGGTGCCTCCGGTGCGTTCGGTGAGGGCCTGCATGAGGTCGTACCCGTGGCGCGGGCCCTCCGCGAGCAGGCTCAGGATGTAGAGGCGAAGGTCACCGTGCGAGAAGACCGGGCTCATCACCATTCCTCCTCTCCGGCGAGTTCGTCCGGGCGCAGGCCCGAGACCCCGCGGCGCAGAACGGTGATCTCTCCCGAGACGGTGTTCGCGCGCACGTCGACGAATGAGCCGGCGAGGGTGCCGGTCGATCCGGAGTAGTTGGTCGGACCGGATCCCGACCGCACGTGGCCGTCGATCTGCACGCGGCCGCTGACCGAGCGGGCGACGTAGTTCGCCGGCAGCTCGCGATCGAGGCGGATGGTGGCCGAGCCGTTGACGGAGTTGAGGCCGATCGACTGCATGGCGCCGGTCGAGTCGACGAGCATCGCTCCGGAGACCGTGTCGATCGAGGCCTTCGTGACCGCGCCGGTCACGGCGACGTCGCCCGAGACGCTGTTGGCCGTCAGCGCGCCCTCGAGCTCGCGGACCTGGACATCGCCCGACACCGCATTCAGGCTGACGTCGCCGATGAGTCCGTCGACGATGATGTCTCCCGAGACGGTGTTCAGCTTGGCATCTCGACGCAGGCCCGTGACGAGTGCGCTCGCGCTGACGACGCCGAGGTTCAGGGCGACGGTGCGCGGGACGGCGACGCTGACCTCGGCACGGGGTCCGCCGGAGCCGAAGTTCCGGAACACTTCGAGGAAGTTGTCCCACCGCAGTTGCGGGTGGTCGATCTCGAGTTTGCCGTCGCTCATCTCGATCCGCAGATCCTTGACCGTGACGCCGTGCACTTCGATGCGGGCTCCGGGGTCGTCGTGCGCGACGATGTCGACCTGACCGCCGACGAGGCCGATCTTCAGTTCTCGCACGCCGTCGACGTCGATCACGCGCGTCTCGCCCGGGTGGACGATCCATTTCTCCATGACGGATTCCTCTCTCGCGATATATCGCGTTGTGAGTCAGTATCGCGATATATCGCGAGTGCGTCAAGAGGGATGTGAAGGGGAGCGCCGCGCCATCCCCGGGGGCGGAAACGACGGATGCCACGCGCTGCGAACAGCACGTGGCATCCGGGCGGGGTTGCCCGCGGGGGATCAGGCGTCGCGCACCCGAAACGCGACCGCCCTCTCGGGGGTTAAACCGGCTTGCGACCGCTGATCAAGCGGAAGAGCAGGACGATCAGCGCGATGAGTCCGACGATGATCGCGATCCAGAGCAGGAAGCTCGCGGCCTGGCTCAGACCACTGAAGATGGCGATGACGATCGCGGCGACGATGATGATGATCAGGAAGATGTTCATGGGGGGCTCTCCAATGCTGTATCCGCTGGCGCGGCAACCGGCGAGTGGTTGACTTCTACGTTCTCACCCCTCCGTCATCTCGGCAGGGGCTTGACGTTCCTGGAAATTGGCTGGTAGCCCGCGTGATCCGTGCCAGGGCCGGGCCTTCTGTCAACCCCACGAACGGTCGAGGCGTTCAGGTCGTAGCTTCGTGGCATTCGACGGAGGGAGACGGCGATGCCCCAGGGGCGAGGATCTAACAGTCTGAAGGACCCGGAGATGTACGAGGAGCTGCGCAAGCAGGGCGACTCCAAAGAGAAGGCCGCGCGCATCTCGAACGCCGCCGCTGCGCAGGGGCGCGGCAAGGTCGGTGCGCGGGGCGGTCACGCGGAGAACTACGAGGACCGCACGGTCGACGAGCTGAAGAAGCGCGCGAAGGAGCTCGGCATCACCGGGTACTCCGGCAAGAAGAAGTCGGAGCTGATCGACATGCTCCGCGATCACTGACGGTGGCGCGACTGATCCGGGTCCGTCCCTACGAGGACCCGGGGTTCCGCAGGGTGCGCTCCGGTTCGGGATTCCGGTTCGTGGATCACACGGGAGCGGCGGTTCCCGAACGCGAGGCGGAGCGCGCGCGAGGGCTGGTCATCCCACCCGCATGGCGCGAGGTCTGGATCGCGCAGCAGCCCAACGCCCACATTCAGGCCGTCGGCACGGACGAGGCCGGACGGCGCCAGTACACGTACCATGCGGACTGGGCCAAGCGCCGCGACAAGGGCAAGTTCGCCCGCGCGCTCGAGCTCGCCGAGGCGCTTCCCCGCGCGCGCGCTCGAGTGACGCAGTCGTTGCGCCGCGGCGACGTCGACCGTGAGCGCGTGCTCGCGGTGTCGTTCCGGCTGCTGGACCAGGTCGCGCCGCGGGTGGGCAACGCGCGCTACTTCGCCACGAACGGCAGCCGGGGGCTCACGACCCTGCAGAGGAGGGATGCCACGGTCGAGGGCGATCTCATCCGCCTGTCGTTCCCGGCCAAGAGCGGCAAGCGCGCCGAGCTCTCGCTGCGGGACGCCGAGGTCGCGGCGCTGATGACCGAACTCGCCGCGGGCCGGTCTCGCGCGGCCCTGTTGAGCTACCGCCGGGGTCGCCGTCGCGTGTCGCTCACCCCCGGCGACGTCAACGCCTACGTGCGGACGCTGACCGGCGGTCCGTTCACGGCGAAGGACTTCCGCACCCTGCGCGGCACCATCCTCGCCGCGGAGGCGCTGGCCGAAGCGGGCGTCGCGGCGACGAAGAACGAGCGCAAGCGCGTCGAGCTCGCCGCGGTCCGTGCGGCCGCCACGGCTCTCGGCAACACTCCGGCGGTCGCGCGGTCCAGCTACATCGATCCCCGCGTGTTCTCGCTCTACCGGCGTGGTCGCACGATGGAGCTGGGCGGATCGAAGGATGCCGCGATCCGCCGGCTCATCCTCGGGGAGTGACCGCGGTCACGACGTCCGGGAGCTCCGCGACGGGCACGATGACGATGTCCTCGACCTTCCAGTCCAGCGCCGCGCAGGCCTCGCGCGCCGCGTCGAGCTGAGCGAGGGAGACCGTGCCCTCGCGCGGGACGACGAACGCCTCGATGTGGAACACGTGTCCCTCGTCGCGGGCCCGACTGCCCGCCTCGCGCACCCAGTCCAGGCCGGCGAGGACGCCGTCGACGCGATCGACCAGCGGGTGAGGGATCCGGTCGTCGAACGTGGTGGCTCTGGCATCCATCAAGTCGGTGATGGCGGCGAGGAGATTGCGCACGCCGTCGTGCACGATGCTTCCGGCGATGAAGAGGGCCGCCGCGGCATCCAGCCACCACAGGCCGAGGCCGATCCCGGTCACCCCGACGATGGTGCCGAGCGAGGTCATCCAGTCGGCCTTGTTCATGTCGGCGTCGGCGTAGAGCACTTTGTCGTGCAGTTCGCGAGCGAGCCGCATCTTCATCCGGCCGAGGATCACCGGCGGCACACCGGTCACCACCATGACCGCGATCATGAGCCACCCCAGCCAGACGCTGTGGCCGAACAGCGCCACCGTCCCGATCGTCGGGTGTTCGGCCCGAATCAGGCTGAGTCCCGATTCGACGACGAGGAAGCTCCCCATCCCGGCGAGGGCGACGGCGGCGACGACGTGCCCCACCGCGACCGAGCGATGATGCCCGTACGGATGCCGAGGGGTCGGGCGGCGGCGGCTGACGCGGACCGCCACGAGGAAGGCGATCGGCGGGATGAACGACAGCAGATCCTCGAACCACGCCGCCCGCATCGCCTGCGAGTTGCCGAGGACGAGCAGCACCAGGGTCGCGGTCGCCGCGAGGATGCCGATCGAGACCCACTCCAGCCGCTTCGCCTTCCGAAGGGCTTCCGTCTGCGCCGGGGGTAGCTCCGTTCGCCCGAAGGCCACCGTCTCGCCGCTCACCGCTCGCCCTCCTCGGTGAGGAAGGTCTCGAGCCGCGAGAGGAACGCGTTCTCGCCGAGCGGCACAAGCATGACGATCGACGCCGTGGATCCGTCCGCGAGGGTCGCCTCGGCATACGGGCGACTCACCCCGGCGTCTGTCGTCCACGGTGTGGCGTCGGTGATCCCGGCCGCGACGACGTCGAGGTCGCCGTCCTTGAGGCCGCGGACGAGCGCTTCCTCCGAGCCGACGGTGAACTCCACCTCGGCGTCGAGCGCGGCGGCGAACGCGCGCAGGCGCTCCACGTCCGTGCCCGAGACGCCGTCGCCCTCGACCCGCACCCAGTCGCCGTTGGGGGACACCCCGGCGTGCAGCACCCCTCCCTCGACGGCCTGCAGCGTCCCCTCCGGGTCGGAGGGAATACGGATGCCGCACCCCGAGACGCACAGCACGATCGCGGCGGCGACGAGCAGCGCGGCGAATCTCCTGCCCATGGATGGCCTTCCTCTCGTGTGCCGTCCCGATTGTCGGCGCCGCGCGGTGTCGGGCCGACGGGGTTGCGCGCGCGGCCGAGGCGGGCCGTGTGCGCGTAGGGTGTCGATCGTGGTGTCGTGGCGCGATCTCGTCTCGGTCGCCGTCGGGGGCGCACTGGGCACCGCCGCCCGCGCGGGGTTGACCCTCGCCTTCGCCGACGCTCTCGGCCCCGTGCTCGTGCCGATCATCAACGTCATCGGGGCGTTCGCGATCGGCATCCTGTTCGGAATCCGGGCGCGGATGCCGCGTTCTCCCCGCGCGCAGCGCGCGCAGCTGTTCTTCGGCACCGGCGTCCTCGGGGGGTTCACGACGTACAGTGCGCTCGCGGTGGAGTCCGCCGACCTGTCGTCGGTGTGGTGGGGTGTCGCGACCGTCGTGATCGGCACGCTCGCGGCCTGGGCCGGCGTCGTGATCGGCCGGGGGAGGCGGGCGCTATGACGCCCCTGGTCTTCCTCGCGGTGACCGTCGCGGGCGGTGTCGGGGCGGCGGCGCGCCTCGTGGTGGACGGTTTCGTGCGCGCCCGAACCGGTGAACGCTTTCCCTGGGGGATTCTCCTGGTGAACGTGACGGGCGCGTTCGTGCTGGGGCTGCTGACACCCCTCGTCGTCGACGACACCTGGCGCTGGGTCGTGGGCACGGGGCTGCTCGGCGGGTACACGACCTTCAGCGCTGTGGCCGTGACCACCGCGCTGTTGGCCGAGGAGGGGCGCACGCGCGCCGCGACCTCGTACGCGGTGCTCTCATTCGCGGGCTCCGTCCTGGCGGCGGCGCTCGGGCTCATCCTCGGCAGCGCCGTCTGAGCGGCCTCCAGCGCCGGATCCGCGTGGGATACTGGCGGTGGATACAGTCCTGTATCGAACGGGCGCTCCGGTGCCCGTCGGCCGACCCGAAGGGCCTCGCGTGTCGTACCTGGCCGTGCTCAGCCTGCGCAACCGTGCGCTCATCGCCCTCGTCACGATCGTCGCCGCGGTCTTCGGCGGACTGGCGCTGACCAGCCTCAAGCAGGAACTGATCCCTTCGATCGAGTTCCCGCAGCTCGCCGTGGTCACCACGTATCCCGGAGCGTCGCCCGAGGTGGTCGAGGCGGACGTGTCCACGCCGATCGAGAGCGCGATCCGCGGTGTGGAAGGGCTCGAATCGACGACCGCCACGAGCACGACGAACTCGTCGATCGTGTCGGCCTCGTTCACGTACGGCACCGATCTGGCCGCGGCGCAGCAGAAGATCCTCGCGGCCATCGCGCGCATCGACGACCAGCTGCCCGACTCGACCGACACGACGGTGGCCTCGGCGAGCATCGATGACTTCCCGGTCATCCAGCTCGCCGTCACGGGGTACTCCGATGCGCAGACCATCCAGTCGACCCTGGAGTCGACGGTGGTGCCCGCCCTCGAGGATGTCGACGGCGTCAATGCCGCCCAGGTCGTCGGAGGCACCGGGCAGCGCGTCACGATCACCCCCGATCCCGCCCGCCTGCAGGAGCGCGGCTTCAGCCAGCAGGCGATCTCCGATGCCCTCGACGCCAACGGCATCCTGTTCCCGGGCGGATCGGTCACCGAGGGCGACGAGACCCTCACGGTGCAGACGGGCGCCAAGCTCACCAGCGTCGACGAGATCGCCGCGCTGCCGCTCGTGCCGACCGACGCCGCACAGGCGGCCGCGGGGCTGACGACCATCGGTGACGTCGCCGCGGTCGCTCAGCAGTCCGACCCGGTCACGACGCTGTCGCGCGTGAACGGTGAGCCCGCCCTGACCCTCGCGGTGACCAAGCTCCCGGCCGCCAACACCGTCGACGTCTCGCGCGGCGTGCTGGCCGCGATCCCCGACCTCGAGGCCTCGCTCGGGGGCGCGACGTTCACGGTCGTGTTCGATCAGGCCCCGTTCGTCGAGCAGTCGATCGAGGCCCTCGCGCAAGAGGGGCTCCTCGGCTTGATCTTCGCCGTCGTGGTCATCCTCATCTTCCTCATGTCGGTGCGCTCGACGCTCGTGACGGCGATCTCGATCCCCACGAGCGTGCTGGCGACCTTCGTCGGCCTTCAGGCGTTCGGATACTCCCTCAACGTCCTCACCCTCGGCGCGCTCACGATCGCGATCGGACGCGTCGTCGACGACTCGATCGTGGTCATCGAGAACATCAAGCGTCACTACGTCGGGGACGCCGAGAAGATCCCCACCATCATCCGGGCTGTGCGCGAGGTGGCCGCGGCCATCACGGCCTCGACGATCACCTCGGTCGCGGTGTTCCTGCCGATCGCCTTCGTCGGCGACGTCACGGGCGAGCTCTTCCGGCCGTTCTCCCTCACCGTCACGATCGCCATGACCGCGTCGCTGCTGGTCTCGCTCACGATCGTGCCCGTGCTGGCGTCGTGGTTCCTCCGGCCCGGCAAGGTCGTCCGGGATGCCGAGGGCAACCCCGTCGATCCCGAGTCGCCCACCGCTCCGCCCTCCCGCCTGCAGAAGGCCTACGTGCCGGTCCTGCGCTGGACCCTCCGCCACTCGTGGGCGACGCTCGGCCTGGCCGTGCTCGTGCTCGCCGGGACCGTGGCATCCGTCCCCCTGTTGAAGACCGACTTTCTCGGCGACTCGGGTCAGAACACCTTCACCGTCACGCAGAAGATCGGCGCCGCCCCGAGCCTGGATGCCGAGGACGCCGCCGCCCAGCGCGTCGAGGCGCTGCTGCGCGACATCCCGGGCGTCGAGACGGTGCAGACGTCCATCGGTTCCAGCGGGTCGGCTCTGCGGGACGCGTTCTCCGGCGGCGGGTCGGGCATCACGTACTCGATCACGTCGGAATCGGGCGTCGACCAGGTCGACCTGCGCGAACGCGTGCGCACCGCGGTGTCCGACCTCACCGACGCCGGCGAGATCGAGGTCAGCGCGCAGGGCGCGGGCTTCGGGTCGAGCGACATCTCGGTGGACGTCACCGCCCCCGACGGCCAGACGCTGCAGGAGGCGACCGACGCGGTGATGTCGGGCCTGGACGGGCGCGAGGGCATCGGGCAGGTGGCGAGCAGCCTCTCCGCTTCGCTGCCGTTCGTCTCGGTGCGGGTGGACCGGGATGCCGCCGCCGAGCGGGGACTGTCCGAGGGAGCCGTGGGTGCGCTGGTGTCGGGCGCGATGCAGCCGCGCCAAGCCGGCACGGTCGAGATCGACGGGCGCGGGGTCAGCGTGTACATCGCCTCGGACGACCCGCCCACGACGATCGACACCCTGCGGGCTCTCGAGATCCCGACCGCCCGTGGTCCCGTGCGCCTCGACGAGATCGCGACGGTGGAGACCAGCCAGACGCCCCCGAGCATCACGACCTCGCGCGGCCTGCGGACGGCGACCGTGACCGTCACCCCCACGACCGACGACCTCGGCAGCTCCTCGGCCAGTGTGCGCGAGGCGCTCGATGACGTGTCGCTGCCCGAAGGGGCCACGGCGGAACTCGGCGGTGTCGTGACCGATCAGCAGGACGCGTTCGGCCAGCTCGGGCTCGCCCTGCTGGCGGCGATCCTCATCGTGTATGTCGTGATGGTGGCGACGTTCAAGTCGCTACGGCAGCCGCTCGAGCTCCTCGTCTCGGTGCCGTTCGCGGCGACCGGCGCGATCCTGATGCTCCTCGTGACGGGGGTCCCGCTGGGCGTCGCGGGCATGATCGGCGCGCTCATGCTGGTGGGCATCGTGGTGACGAACGCGATCGTCCTCATCGACCTCGTGAATCAGTACCGTGCGCGCGGATTGAGCGTGTTCGACGCCACGGTCGTCGGCGGAGCCCGGCGACTGCGCCCCATCCTGATGACGGCGCTGTCGGCGATCTTCGCGCTCGTGCCGATGGCGCTGGGCATCACCGGGCACGGGGGATTCATCTCGCAGCCGTTGGCCGTCGTGGTGATCGGCGGGCTCGTGTCGTCGACGGTGTTGACGCTGCTCGTGCTGCCGACGCTGTACAACCTGGTCGAGGGTGCGAAGGAGCGCCGTGCGGCGCGACGCGCGGCCACGACGACGGGCGACGCCGACGAGAAGGAGCCGTCGACGGACGAGCACCCGCTGAGCCGACGCGAGCTGCGCGAGCGGCACTGACCAGGACCGGGCGACGCCCCACGGCGTGAGCCCGCACCCGACGCGAGGGGCGCGACGCGAGCGCGGTGGCTGCCGCGGGCGCGGTGACGCGGGCCGATGCGGCGCGGGTCGCGGTGGCGCGGGTCGGCGCGGGTGCGGGGACGACCTCGGCTCGCACCGCGGCTCCGGCGAGGCAGTGGGTGAAGACGCCCGACCACACGAACATCGCGCTGAAGGCGATCACCTCGAACAGCGCGAGGTTGATGGTGGCGGTGACGAAGAGCCAGGCCCCGGCGAACAGGAACACGAATACCGACGACGTCGTCACGACGAGGCGCCGGGGCAGGCGGTGCAGCAGGAACGGCGACGTGAGCAGGAGCGCCGCGAACCCGAGCACCATCATCCCGGCGACCTTGTCGTGCAGATCCTTGTTCGTGTTCAGGGGGATGCAGCCCACGAGCGCCAGGTTGACGCCGATCACGGTGAGGAAGACGGCCGCCGATGTCGCCGCTCCTCGTCGGCCCGCGCGGCGCCCGAGCCGGCGGAGATCGCGACGGACGCGCACGGCGAAGACGACGACGAGCGAGCCGCCCACCTTCAGCGTCGTGTTGAAGAAGGCGGCGGAGAGATCTCCGAAGATGCCGAGCTGGCTGAAGTGCAGCTGCCACCACAGCGGATCGGTCGTCGTGAGGATGGAGGCCAGGATGCCACCGACCAGGACGACCAGGACGAGACCCGCCAGGTGCATGGTCGGCACGTCGTCGATGCGCCGGGTGAGGCGCCGTCCGAGGGCAGGGAGGACGGGAGAAGGGACGGCGGGGCGGACCACGATGCTCATGTCGGGCACTTTCGTCATGGACGGATCGGGCGTCCCCCTGCACCGCGAGACCCCAGCCCCCGTCGGCTCATTCGGGTAGAGCCGGGGAACGATGGTCCTCGGTCCTCCCGGCAGCGACGGAATCCGTCAAGGGAATGGTAACTTTCCCCGCCACCTCATAGGAAAGGTCTTGCCTGGAAATTTCCCAGATCGTAAAGGAAATCCTTTGTCCCCCATTTGGGGGACAAATCACCTCATCCGCGGTAAGAGACACCCCATTCCCGACGCAGATCGTGTCCGGTCTCGAGGGTGATCAGGTCGATGCCCGTGGCGAACGCGTTCGCGGGCGCGGTCATCGGCTCGATCGCGACCGCGAGCGGGTGCCCGGGGTAGCGGTCGGTGGTGAAGACCTGGGCCCATCCGAACCCCGCGTCCTGCCAGAGCTCCACGCGCCGGCCATCGGGTGCCGTGAGCGTGTGGTGCGCCCGCCCGTCGGCATCCCGGTCCAGTCCGCGGTAGGCGTTGTCGAGAGTGACATCGCCGAGCCGGCGCCCGGGACGCAGGTCGGTGGCCTCGTCGACCGGGACCTCGTCGACCGGCAGTTTGCGCTCGTCGAGCACGAGGGTCGTCGTCCCGGTGGAGTGGATCACGAGGTCTTCCGTGGGCACACCGCCGATCTGCAGGTACGGGTGGATGCCGAGCGCCACCGGCGCGGCGTCGGCACCGACGTTCTCGATGACGTGGGCCACGTGCAGGCCGTCGTCGAGCAGAGTGAAGGTCACGCGGGTGCGCAGATGGAAGGGGTATCCCGTCTGCGGAACGACGTCCGCTCCGAGCACGAGCCGCTGATCCGACGTCTCGAGCACGGTGTAGCTGGCGAAGCGCAGGAGTCCGTGGCTGGCGTTGCCGAGGGCGGGCTCGCTGACGGCCAGCTGCCGATCGACGCCCTGGAAGGTGTATTTGCCCCCGCGGATGCGATTGGGCCACGGCACCAGGACGACCCCCGAAGCGGCGGGCGTCGGGATGTCGTCGGCGTACCGCGGGACGAGGTCGACCCCGTCGACGGTGAGAGCGCGAAGGGCGGCGCCTACCTGCGCGATCTCGGCGGACGCGCGGGGGCCGCGGAGATGAAAACGGTGGCCGGTGGGATCGGCGGTCATGGCGAGGGCTTTCGGGAACGGGGTGGGCGCTGCAACCAGGGTCGCAGCAGGCGCGTCACCCACGGAAGCACGGCGTAGGTCATCACGGGGGTCAGCAGCAGCGTCGTCGCCAGAACGCGGAGCGGGAGCGGGATCTCGGCGAAACCGGGAACGAATCCCAGCAGCCAGCTGGCAAGGAGGTTGGTCGGGAAGAAACCCACCCAGATCGCCACGGCCTGCTTCCACCGGGGTGGCGCGACCGGGACAGGCTGCTGCACGGTCTGGGTCGTGGCATCCGTCCCGCTCCGCGTCTCGACGTGCAACGCGAGGGGCGCGTCGAACCAGCCCTCGATGCCGGTGCGGCGTTCGACCCGCTCCTCGCGTGCGAAGGGGCGACCGGAATCGAGCCACCACTGCCGTTGCGCGGAGGTCTCCCACCCCTCCAGCGTCGCGATGTCACGGAAGCGGTAGAGCATGTACCAGAGGTCGCTGTCTTCGCCCGCGCGCACCCAGCCCGAGCCGAGAAAGCCGGGGAAGGCGGTCGCGAGGTCGGTTCCGGCCTGCATCCAGGAGGTCGCTTCGGCGGTGCGCACGGGATCGATGCGCCGCTCGATCGCCACCGTGATGGGGTGGGCGTCGGTGTCTGCCATGTCTCCATCTTCGTGCAGGAACCGGGCGTGGCACCGGGCTCCGGGGGCGGTGTGGCGTGCCGAGAACAGGGGATGCGGCGAGAACAGGGCGATGGGGGCGGCATCGGCCTGTTTCGGGTGCATTGCCTGTTCTGGCGACGGATGCCGCGGCCGTGGACCGGAGCATGGATGCCATTCCCAGGCCGGACCTGTACCGTTGGTGGGTCGGCTCTGGACACCGTGCGTGATGCGCGGATGGGTTTGTGAGTCCAAGGGGCCGATGGAGAGAACGCGATCGCGTCTCGACCATCACTAGTGAATGGCCCCCGGCCGACGGATGTCCGGGTTTGCATCGCCGTGCGGTGCAGCTGTTTCGCGCGAACAGAACCCAGAAGGACACACCCATGCCCAAGAACAAGAAGCCCGCCGGCGGCCGCGCCGCGAAGAACTTCGAGCCCCGCTACGGCGCGAAGACGTCGTTCCAGGACCGCAAGCGTCGGCCCGGAACCGACGCCCCCGCCAAGCCCGGGAGCAAGAGCCCGAACCACCGCGGCTACCGCGCGCCCGAGGCCGACGCCGCCCCCGCCAAGGCCCGATGGACTGCGCAGGAGCGCGCGGGTCGCGACGAGGCGCGCGGCATCCGCAGCCAGGCCCGCGGCGGCGAGCGTTTTGCGCGACCCGATCGGGATGCCGGCGCCCGTGGCCGTGATGACCGCGACGCCCGTTCGTTCGATCGCCGGGATGATCGTCCGGCGCGTTCGTTCGATCGCAGCGACCGCCCGGCGCGTTCGTTCGACCGCCGTGACGACCGCCCGGCGCGTTCGTTCGATCGCAGCGATCGCCCGGCCCGTGACGACCGTCCGGCGCGTTCGTTCGATCGCCGCGACGACCGTCCGGCGCGTTCGTTCGACCGCCGTGACGACCGCGCTGCGCGTTCGTTCGATCGCAGCGATCGCGCGGCCCGCGATGACCGTCCGGCGCGTTCGTTCGATCGCAGCGATCGCCCGGCCCGTGACGACCGCCCGGCGCGTTCGTTCGATCGCCGTGACGACCGTCCGGCGCGTTCGTTCGACCGCAGCGATCGCCCGGCCCGCGATGACCGTCCGGCGCGTTCGTTCGACCGCAGCGATCGCCCGGCCCGCGGCGACCGCCCGGTACGTTCGTTCGACCGCAGCAATCGCCCCGCCCGCGATGACCGTCCGGCGCGTTCGTTCGACCGCCGCGATGATCGCCCCGCGCGTGACGATCGCCCCGCGCGCTCGTTCGAGCGCCGCGACGACCGTCCCCGCCGCACCGACGGACCCAACCGCTCGGATTGGAATGCGTCCCCGGCGCGCTCGGCCGAGCACGAGCAGCGTGTCGACGTCGTGCACGAGCGCCTGCAGGCGGAAGCCGTCGATGCGGCGACCGTGGCCGAGGCGAGCTTCGCCGACCTGGGGCTCGGTGACAACATCGTGCGCGCTCTCGCGGGTCTGGGTGCCGCGAGCCCATTCCCGATCCAGGCGGCCACGGTGACTCCGATCCTCGAGGGTCGCGACGTCCTCGCGCGCGGTCGCACCGGGTCGGGCAAGACCATCGCCTTCGGCGCCCCGATGGTCGAGAGCATCCTCCGCGCGCAGGCGGGAAAGAAGCGCGAGTTCGGCCGGGCGCCGAAGGCGCTCATTCTCGCCCCCACGCGCGAGCTCGCGCTGCAGATCGACCGCACCGTCCAGGTGATCGCGCGCAGCGTGGGGCTGTTCACGACGCAGGTGTACGGCGGTGTGCCGCAGGCGCGCCAGGTCGGCGCGCTCAAGAAGGGCGTCGACATCGTCATCGGCACCCCCGGCCGCATCGAAGACCTGCTGAACCAGGGCAAGCTCGACCTCTCCGACGTGCAGATCGCGGTGCTGGACGAGGCCGACCACATGTGCGAGCTCGGGTTCCTCGAGCCGGTGCAGCGGATCCTCCGCGCGACGGCGGACGGGAGCCAGAAGCTGCTCTTCTCCGCGACGCTCGACCGCGAGGTCGCGGCGCTCGTCGACGAGTTCCTCGTCGAGCCGGCGGTATACGAGGTCGCTGGCGAGGACCAGGACTCGGGCACCATCGATCACCGCGTCCTCGTCATCGATCACCGTGACAAGGCCGAGATCCTCGGCTCGCTCGTCGATCGCGACGGCAAGACGCTCGTCTTCGCCCGCACCCGCGCCTACGCCGAGATGCTCGCGGAACAGTTCGACGAGGCCGGCATCGCTGCGGTCGCCCTGCACGGCGACCTCAACCAGCAGAAGCGCACGCGCAACCTGGAGAAGCTCACCTCGGGCCGCGTCAACGTGCTCGTGGCCACGGACGTCGCCGCTCGCGGCATCCATGTCGACGACATCGATCTGGTGATCCAGGCCGACGCCCCCGACGAGTACAAGACCTACCTGCACCGCTCCGGGCGCACCGGGCGCGCCGGTCGTCGCGGAACGGTCGTGACGCTCATTACGCGTCAGCGGCGTCGTCGGATGACCGAGCTGCTGGATCGCGCCGAGATCGAGGCCCCCTTCGAGGAGACCCAGCTCGGCGACGACCTCCTCGAGGAGCTGGCGGGCCGTCAGCTCTCCGACGTCACGTCGTAAGCGCCATCACGACAGCCCCGTCCGCCGTGAGCGGGCGGGGCTGTCGGCGTCTTCAGAAGAGGGTCGGTTCGCTGGCCGGAACAACGGAGGGACGGCCGGATGCCACCGACCCGGTGGTGCGCACGGGGCCCAGCCGCGGCGCGGTAGGTGCGCGCGCCGCGAGTCCGGGCTGCGGTCGGCCTCGTGGGTGGTCGTCTTCGTCCCACCCGTCGAGGCGGTGCATTCGCAGCAGTGGCTGCATGCGTCTGCCCAGCCACCGGCGGTAGGCCTGCGGTGCCTGGACCGACGCGCCCGGGTACAGGCCGCGGTACGACGACTCCAGCTCGGGGTGCTCGCGCGCGAGCCACTGGAGGAACCATTCCTTGGCGCCCGGACGCAGGTGCAGGGCGCCGTAGACGACGCGCGCGGCCCCGGCCTCACGGACGCGGCCGAGGGCGTGGTCGAGAGCCGCGATGGAGTCGGTGAGGTGGGGCAGGATCGGCATGAGGAAGACCGTGACGCGGAACCCCGCGTCGGTCGCGGCGCGAACGGTGTCGAGCCGCGCTTCGGCGGTCGGCGTGCCCGGTTCGATCGAGCGCTGCAGAGCGTCGTCGAACACGGCGATCGACATCGCGAGCGTGACCCGCACCTCTGTCGCCGCATCGGCGAGCAGGGGCAGGTCGCGGCGCAGGAGTGTTCCCTTGGTCAGGATCGAGAACGGTGTGCGGTTCTCGGTGAGCGCGCCGATGATGTCGGGCATCAGTCGGTAGCGGCCCTCGGCGCGCTGGTACGGGTCGGTGTTGGTGCCGAGCATCACGGGCTCGCGCGCCCATGATCCGCGCCGCAGCTCCGTGCGCAGCACGTCGGCGACGTTCACCTTCACCACGATCTGGGAGTCGAAGTCGGCACCGGAGTCGAGGTCGAGGTACTCGTGCGTCTTGCGGGCGAAGCAGTAGGCGCACGAGTGGCTGCACCCGCGGTACGGGTTCACTGTCCAGTCGAAGGGCATGGCGGATGCCCCGGGGACACGGTTCAGGGCGGTCTTGCAGAGCACCTCGTGGAAGGTCATTCCGGCGAACTCCGGCGTGGTCACGGAACGCACGAGGCCGTCCATGCGCTCCATGCCCGGCAGTGCCGCGGAGTCGTCGACGCCGAGCTGTTGTCCCTGCCATCTCATTCCCCTATGGGAACAGATCTTCGAAAGAATGACAAGCGGAATGAGGGAAAAGGCGAAGACGTTCGTACGCCGACGGCCGATCCGGCCCGGTCAGTGTGCGGCCGCGAAATCGCGAACGTCACGCTCCCACGCCTGGGATGCCATCTGCACGGCATCCCAGGGGGAGCCGAGCGGCGGCGTGTAGGAGAGATCAAGATCGCTCAGTGCGGCAACGGTCATGCCGTGGTGCAGTGCCGTGGCGTACGTGTCGATGCGCTTGGCGATCTCGGCGCCGCGGGTGCCGACCATCTGCGCGCCGAGGAGGCGCCCGTCGCGCTCGTCGCCGGTGATGCGGATGCTGATGGGGGTCGCGCCGGGGTAGTAGCGCTTGTGATCGTCGGCGACGGCGGTGTGGCTGTGCGGCGAGAGGTGTGCGGCGGCCGCCTCGTGATCGCGCAACCCGGTCCGCGCGGCGACGACGTCGAACACCTTCACCACCTGCGTCCCCAAGCTGCCGGCGAAGCGGGCGTCCCCGCCGATGGCGTTCTCGCCCGCGACGCGCCCCTGCTTGTGGGCGGTCGTGCCCAGGGGGAGGTAGGTGACGCCGAGCTGGCGGTGGTGTGTGACGACGCCGTCGCCGGCGGCCCACACGTGCGGCAGGCCGGTGCGCATCCGATCGTCGACGACCACCGCTCCGCCGGCGCCCGTGGCGGCGCCCGCGGCCGTGAGAAGCGCGGTGTTGGGGCGGACCCCCACGACGACGAGGACGAGGTCGGCGCTCCGCGAGAAGGCGCCGCCGTCGCGCGTGCCGGTCACGGTGAGGCGTCCGTCGTCGCGCGCGACGGAGGTGATCCGTGTGCCCGTCACGACGTCGACCCCGTGGTGCACGAGTTCGGCGCGGACGAGCGAGCCGAGTTCGGGGTCGAGGGTCGAGAGCACCTCGGGGCCGCGCTGCAGTTGCGTGACCGTGAGTCCGCGAACCGTGAGCGCTTCGGCCATCTCCAGGCCGACGTAGCCCGCGCCGACGATGATCGCCGACTCCGGTCGGTGGTCGTCGAGGTACCGCTCGAGGGCGAACGTGTCGCCCATGGAGTGCAGGAGGTGCACTCCGTCATCGGGTCCCAGTCGATCGAGTCCGGAGATTCCCGCGGTCGACGGCGAGGCGCCCGTGCCGACCATGAGGGCGTCGTAGGGGATCGTCGACTCCACGCCGTCGGCGTCGCGCACCGACAGGGTGCGCCCCTCGACGTCGATGCCGGTGGCGAGGGTGTCCAGGCGCAGGGTCATGCCCGTGGCTTCCAGGTCGGCGTGGGTGCGGTGGGCGAGGGACTGCCAGGGCTGCACTTCGCGGGAGAAGTAGTACGGGATGCCGCAGATCGAGAAGTTCGGGTAGCGGTCGGCCACGACGACGGTGACGTCGACCGAGGGGTCGAGCTCGCGGGCGCGCAGGGCGGTGGAGATGCCGGCGTCGCTTCCGCCGATGGCGACAAGGTGCATGGGGTGCCTCTCGGGAGGGGTGGGTCGTCGCTCGCGCAGCGGGCGGGGGTGCTGGCGATGCCCGGCGCGATGACCTCATCTTGACGCGGCCTAATTGAGTCAGTCAATATTGAGTTAATGAATGTTGAGCAAATGCCGGACGTGACCGCGCGAGCTGCGAGGCACGCCGCGCTCGGCGACCCGTCGCGCCTCCACATCATTGATCTCCTGACCCTCGGCGACCTCTCCCCGTCGGAAATCCGCGCCGTGTTGGGCCTGTCGTCGAACCTCGTCGCGCACCATCTCAACGTGCTGGAGTCCGTCGGCATGGTGGAGCGGTCGCGGTCGGAAGCCGACAAACGGCGCAGTTACGTGCACCTCACCGAGGTGGCGCTCGCCGGGCTCCTCCCCGGCCGCACCGAGCGCGCGAGCCGGGTGCTCTTCGTCTGCACGGCGAACTCCGCGCGCTCGCAGCTCGCCGCCGCCCTCTGGGCGACGCGGAGCGACATTCCCGCGGCATCCGGGGGCACGCACCCCGCCGCGCGCGTCTCTCCCGGCGCCGTCGCCGTCGCCGAGCGTCACGCCCTCGCCCTGAGCGACGTCACCCCCCGACCGTTGGATGCCGTGCGCGGTGAGTCCGACTTCGTCATCACCGTGTGCGACAACGCCCACGAGGAACTGGGCGTCGCGGGCGATCTGCACTGGTCGATCCCCGACCCCGTGCGGATCGGCACCGACGTCGCTTTCGACTCCGCCTACGACGAGCTCGAGCGGCGCATCAGCGAGCTCGCACCCCGCCTCGCCTCCCGTTGACCCCGATCAGAAAGCATCCATGAGCACCACCGACACCCCCACGGTCCTCTTCATCTGCCAGCACAACGCCGGCCGCTCCCAGCTGGGCGCCGCGCTGCTGGAACACCTCGCCGGTGACCACTTCGTCGCGGAGTCCGCGGGCCTCTCGCCGGCCGACGAGGTCAACCCCGCGGTGGCCGCGACCGTGGCCGAGATCGGCATGGACATCGCCGATCGGGTGCCGCGCGCCGTCACTCCCGATGATCTGGAGCGGGCCGACGTCGTCGTGCTGATGAAGCCGGGACTCACACTCCCGTCGACTCCGCGAGGAGAAGTGCTGGAGTGGTCCTTCCCCAACCCCGAATCCTGGGATGCCGAGGCGGTCCGGCCCCTGCGGGAGGCGGTGTCCGAGAAGATCCAAACGTCACTGCTGTCGCGCTGACGCCCCGAGACGGCGGGAGGGCGGGCCCGTCGGCCCGCCCTCCCGCGGCGTTCACACGGCAGCCGGTGTGCGTCCGATGCTGAGCAGCGGCGGAGCACAGCACGCTCCGCCTGCGGGCGTCCCCGACGCGTCGAAGAGGCCCGCACCGCCGCACACCCCGGTGTCGGGGAGGGCGAGCTCGACGCGTCGCGCGGCTTCGTGGTCGCCCGCGAGCTCGGCGACGACGCTCCGCACCTGCTCGTACCCGGTGAGCGCGAGGAACGTGGGAGCCCGGCCGTAGGACTTCGCGCCGACGAGGTAGAAGTCCGGTTCCGGCTGAGCCAGATCGGCGGCCCCGGTGGCGGCCACCGATCCGCACGAGTGCACGTTCGGGTCGACCTCCGCGGCGATGCGGACGGGCGCCTGCAACGTGGGGTCGAGTTCCAGCCGCAGCTCCGAGAGGAACGACAGGTCGGGCCGGAACCCGGTGAGGACCACGACCCGGTCCGCCGTGAGCGTCCGACCGTCCTCGGCGATGAGGGTCGTCTGATCCCCGTCGCGTGCAACGCGTTCGGTACGGAAGCCGGTGACGAGCGAGACGAGTCCTGCTTCGACGTGCTCTCGAGCTCGGATGCCGAGTGCCCCCCGCGCGGGCAGCTCGTCGGCCTCGCCCCCGCCGAAGGCGTTGCCGGTGGTGGCGCGACGCAGGGCCCAGGTGACGGTGGTCGACGGGTCTCTGCGCGCCATGCGGGCGAGCGCCAGCACGGCCGTCACCGCCGAGTGGCCGGAGCCGACGACCACGGTGTGCTTGCCCTCGAAGCCTTCCCGGTCTCGGAAGTCGGGGATGCGGTAGGAAAGGGCCTCCGCGGCCCCCGTCTCGCCGATCGCGGGGAGGCCGTCGGCGCCGGCCGGATTGGGGGTCGCCCAGGTGCCCGAGGCGTCGATGACCGCGCGCGCGAGAAGGCGGTACTCCTCTCCCTCTTCGGGGGTGACGTGGACGACGAAGGGCTGCTCCCCGCGTCCCGCGTCGACGAGGCGGTCGCGCCCGCGGCGCGACACACCGGTCACGCGGCTGCGGTAGCGAATGCGCTCGCCGAGGACCGCGGCGAGCGGGGCGAGGTACTTCTCGATCCACTGCGCGCCCGTCGGGAAGCCGGACGTGGGGGCGGTCCAGCCGGTGGGCTCGAGGAGACGGTGGGCGGCGGCATCCACCAGTTCGGTCCATTCGGAGAACAGGCGCACGTGGCCCCACTCCTGCACGGCCGCAGCGGCGGAGGCTCCGGCCTCCAGTACGACGACCGGCACGTTGCGCTCGACCAGGTGGGCGGCCGCGGCCAACCCCTGGGGTCCCGCGCCGATCACGGCGACAGGCAGCATGTTCTCCATCGGAGTCCTCATCTCTCATCGACGAATCTCGATGGATAGAGAATGGTAGATGCATCGACAGATGTCAATGCGACGTGGCAGAATCGGGACATGACGTCGCTGCCGCTCCTGCCCGTGGTCGATTCCGCCGCCTGTTGCTCCTCGGTCACCCGCGGTGTGCTCACGGCGGAGGAAGCCGAGCGCACCGCGCGGACGTTCAAGGCTCTGGGCGACCCCACCCGCGTGCGCCTGCTGTCGCTGATCGCCGCGTCCGGCGACGGCGAAGCCTGCATCTGCGACCTCACCGAGCCGGTCGGGCTGTCGCAGCCGACCGTCTCTCACCACATGCGCGTCCTCGTGGACGCGGGTTTGGCGACGCGCGAGCAGCGGGGGCGGTGGGCGTACTACCGCGTGGTGACCGACGCACTCGAGAGCGCTTCGCGCGCCCTCCGGTCGTGAATGACGTCCTCGTCCGCGCCATGACGGCGGACGATTGGGCCGAGACCGAGACGATCTACCGCGAGGGCATCGAGGCGGGGAACGCGACGTTCGAACGCCGTCCTCCCTCGTGGGAGGCGTTCGACACCGGGAAGCTCCATGTCGGACGTCTCGTCGCCGTCGGACCCGACCGGCGCGTCCTCGGGTGGATCGCGGCGTCGGCGGTGTCGTCGCGCGAGGTGTACCGCGGAGTCGTCGAGCACTCCGTCTATGTGGCCGAACACGCGCACGGTCGCGGCGTGGGCGGGGCACTTCTGCGCGCGTTCCTGAGCGAGGTCGACACGGCCGGCATCTGGACCGTCCAGTCGAGCGTCTTCCCGGAGAACACCGCGAGTCTCGCGCTGCACGAGCGCTTCGGCTTCCGCCGGGTCGGGCATCGCGAGCGCATCGCGCTGATGACGTACGGCCCGTGGGCGGGCCAGTGGCGCGACACCGTCCTCATCGAGCGACGCCGGGCGGAGTAGCCGCGGGCGCGCCGCCCCGGGCCCGCGGGTGCGACTCCGCGCGCCTTCCATGGCGGGAGCGTCGAGTTCGACCGCGAAGGTCCCGGGGGTGAGAATGGGTCGAGTGACGTCCTTCGACCCCGAGCTCTCGCCCCGTCGCGCCGCGCGCGCCGAGGCCGAGCGTCAGGCGACGGCCGCGCTCACCCTCCCCCCTTCCTCCGCACCGACGTCCGCAGACACCGTGAGCCCGGTGCCGTCCCGTCGGGAACGGCGGGCTGCTTCACCGCGCTCCCGTGTGCTGGTGCCCGCCGTGCTGCGGGGCCGCACGGTCGCCTTCCGGCGGCGTCTCGCGGTTCTCGCGCTCGTGGCGGTGGTGGTCCTCGCCGGCGGGATCGCGATCGGATCGGCCGTCGCCGCGCGTCACGACGCCGACGCGCCCGACACGGCGGCCGCGGCATCCCTGGCGGGCCCGCCCGCGGTTCCGGCCGAAGGGCTGCCCGTTCCGGTGATCTCCGAGGCGCCCGCGCCCGCGAGCCCGTGCGACGACCCGACGTTCACCTCCGCCCTGGCCTCGGGTGACGACGGCGCGACGATCGCCGCGATCGGCGGGGGCGAGGCGTTCCGAGCGGCCGTGGCGTCCGGAATCGCCCCGTGCATCTCGCTCTCGGATGCGAACCGGCAGTGGGTGGTGGTCAACAAGCAACGGCCCTACGACCCGGCCGACTACCGCCCGGGCGACCTGGTGATGCCCGACGATGTCCGCGCGCTGGAGGAGTCGGCGCTGCGCCGCCCCGCGGCCGACGCGCTGACGGCGATGGTGCGGGCGGCCGCGGACGCCGGCGCGGGGGAGATCGGATACCTGAGCGCGTTCCGCTCGTACGCGACGCAGGAGCAGACCTACGCGGGCCGCGTCGCTGTACGCGGTGTGGAGGAAGCGGATCGGGAAAGCGCTCGCCCCGGGTTCAGCGAGCATCAGTCCGGACTGGCCGTCGACATCGTGCCGTGCCGAGGGTCGTGCGGCACGCTCGACGACGTCGCGGGGTCGTCGCAGGGCGCGTGGGTGCGCGACCACGCGTGGGAGTTCGGCTTCATCACCCGCTACGACGTCGGGCGCACCGACGTGACCGGGTACGAGCCCGAGGCGTGGCACCTGCGCTACATCGGTCCGGAGCTGGCGAAGGCCTACCGCGACGGCGGGTACACGACGCTCGAGGAGTTCTTCGGCCTCCCCGCGGCGCCGGTGTACTGACGGCGGTCACACGACCACGAACAGGGCCGCCGACACCGCCCAGACGCCCAGCACGAAGAGCGTGTCGCGTGGTCGCCAGGGCACGTGGTGACGTTCGGTGCGGTCGGGGTGGGCCCCGAAGGCGCGTGCGTCCATGGCCAGGGCGACGCGCTCGGCGTGACGGATGGCGCCGGCGAGGAGGGGCACCACGGTCTGCGCCCACCGCGCGGGTGCGGTCAACGGGCCGCCGTTCGCGCCCCGCACCCGATGCGCCTGCCGGATCAGCTCCAGCTCACGCCCGAAGCGCGGAACGAACCGGATCGCCGCCAGGGCGGCATAGCCGATGCGGTACGGCACGCGGAGCTGCTGCACCAGCGCGCGCACCAGATCCGCGCCGGCCGTGGTGAGTCCGCCGATGAACGCGAGCGTCATGATCGCGGCCAGTCGCAGGCCCGTCGCCAGACCCACCCACAGGGCGCCCTCGGTCAGGGCCCATCCGCCGATACGCAGCACCTCCGTCGTCGGCGGCGCTCCGGCGGGGTCGACCCACACCGCGAACCCGAGCCCCACGACGACGACCGCGGTCGGCACGACCACGCCGAGCAGGAGGAGTCCGCGCGCGGACAGCCGCGCGCCGGCGAGGAGCGTGGCGTAGGCGAGTGCGAGGAAGGCGAGAGGGGTGCCGATGTCGCGCACGAACACCAGCGCCACCATCGCCGGCAGCGGTGCGGCGAGTTTGGCGAGCGGATTGAGTCCCGGCAAGAAGCCGCGGCGCGCGACCGGGATCGCCGTCGCGGCGGTCATCGCGCACCCCCGGGAAGGTCGCGCAGACGCGCCACGTCCGCGAGCTCGGGATGCCGCTCGAGCCCCGCGAGCGCGCGGCGCAGGGGCGGGACGCCCAGACCCGTGCGGGCGAGCAGCGGCGTGTCCGCGAAGACGGCGTCGACCGGCGCGTCGGCGACGAGGCGCCCGGCATCCATCACCACCACCCGATCCGCGTGCTCGGCGACCAGCTGCAGGTCGTGCGTCACCACGATGACGGTCGTCCCGGTGGCGCGCAGGTCGTCGAGCATCGCGAGCATCTCGTCGGCGCGGGCACGGTCCTGACCGAACGTGGGTTCGTCGAGCACGAGCAGACGCGCGCCGCCGATGAGCGCCGTCCCCACCGACAGGCGCCGCTTCTGGCCCCCCGACAGGAGGAACGGGTGCGCGTCCGCCCGCTCGGTGAGTCCGAAGCGATCGAGCATCTCGTCGACGCGGGCGCGGATCTGCGCCTCGGGCACGCGGAGTCGGCGCAGGCCGTGGGCGAGCTCGTCGAACACCGACGTCGCGAGGAACTGGTGCTCGGGGTTCTGGAACACGAACCCGACGTGCCGCGAGAGCTCCCGCTCGGGTATCCGCCGCACGTCTCGCCCGTCGAGCTGCACGGTACCGCGCGGCGGGCGCCGGACCCCGGCAAGCGCTTGCGCCAGGGTGGTCTTCCCGGCGCCGTTGCGGCCGACGACGGCGACGAACGACCCCGCAGGAACCTCGAGGTCGACATCGCGCAGCACCGTCACGCGCCCCCGCGAGATCGTCAGCCCCCGCGCGCGCAGAATCACCTCACCGCCCGCGGGCGTCGTGGGCGGACGAGGGGCGGATGCCGTCACGGGCGGTGCCGTGTCATCGAGAGCGGCCCGCAACTCCTCGGCGGTCAGGGGCAGACGCGCGAGCGCGTAGCCGGCGCGGCGCAGTCGCAGCGCCGCGAGGGTCGCGGTGGGCAGCCACACCCCGAGCTCGTGCAGTTCCGACGCGCGTTCGCGGAGCACCTCGTCGACGTCCCCGTCGGCGATGACGCGCCCCTCGCCGTCGAGCGCGACGACCCGGTCGACCAGGGGCATCGCGGCATCCAGGTCGTGTTCGATGAGCACGACCGCGCGGTCGCCGCGCGCCACGATCTCGCCGAGGGCCGCGTAGACCTCGACGACCCCGGCCGGGTCGAGGCTCGCGGTGGGTTCGTCCAGGACGAGGAGCGGGGATGCCATGGCCAGGGCGCACGCGATCGCGAGGCGCTGACGGCCCCCGCCGGACAGGACATCGGGGGAATCGTGGCGTCGTTCCCACAGCCCGACGCGCCGCAGCGCCGTCTCCGCGCGCGCGAGCACCTCGTCCACGGGCAGCCGCAGATTCTCGGGTCCGAAGCACGCCTCGTCGAGCACGGTGCCGGTGATGAGCTGGGTGTCGGGGTCCTGGAAGACCATGGCCACCGCGGGCGCGAGGTCCGCGACGGGGGTGGCGCCGGCATCCTGCCCGCCCACGACCACGGTTCCGGTGACCTCCGCGGGGACGGAGTGAGGGATCAGTCCGTTCATCGTGAGGGCCAGGGTGGACTTGCCCGATCCGCTCGGTCCGAGCACCAGTACGACTTCGCCGGGTCGCACCTCGAAGCTCACGTCGGCGGGCGTCGCACGGTCGGCCTCGAGGTGCGTGACGGCCACGTTCCGCAGACGCAGCAGGGCGTCGACGCCCGCGCGGGGCGCCGCGGCGGTCGGGTGCGGGTGGGCGGTCACGGCTGTCCTGTCGGCGAGGATGCCAGTCTAGTTAGGCGGCCCTTACCCTTCGGGCTCGACCTCTCGACGTCGAAGCGTGGGGTGCGGGGCATCGATGGTCCGCGCGGTTGCTTCTCGCCCCTTCCGCGTCTCGCGACGAGACGTGGCATCCTCACCTGGGCTACGCGGCAACCGTTGCGGCCGGCTGCAATCCGAGCTGAGGGGGAGAGGACGACGATGAGGGCTCGCACATCTGTCATCTTCCGCCTGGTCCTGGGGCTGGCGCTGCTCGCCGCCGGCGTTGCCGTGGCGATCGCCGTCGGAACCCGCATCGTCGCGGCTGCGGTCCGAGCCGACGCGCTCGGTCTCGATGGGACACCGGAACTGCCCTCTGTTCTGCTCGCGAGCGGAGGGGGCGTTCTGGGCCTCGTCGGGTTCCTCATCGCCGCAACGAACTATGTCCGGTGGCGCATCGCGTCACGCGAGGCCGCAGCGGCGGCGTCATCCTGAGCGATCGGGGGAACGCCCGCGATGTGCGGGCGTCCCTCTTCCCGCGGTCGTGGCTTCGAGTGCCGTAACGAACGGCCGTCGGCATCTGGACGCTCGGATTGCGCAAACGGTACATTCGAGTACCTTCCGCCCGAACGGATGATCCTGTGCCCGGTCTGTCCCGCCGCCAATTCCTGCACGCCACCGTCGCCGCTGCCGCCGCCACGGGGCTGAGCTTCGATGTCCTCGCGCCGCAGCTCGCCCGCGCGGCCGTGCCGCCGGCCGACGTCCCGACGACGCTGCTGCAGACGATCCGGCAGGGGGCGATCCTCTCCGGCCGATACCGCACGCTCACCACCGGCCCGGGCGAGCCGTACGTCCCGCGGATCGACGTGCTGCGGCGCACCCCGTCGCCGGCCCGTGCCACCGCGCGCCGGTCGCTGCTGTATCTCGGGCACCTGTCCGACCTGCACGTCATCGAGGCGCAGTCGCCCGGGCGGATCGAACCCATGATCGTGCAAGACCATTCGGCGTGGGGCTCGGCCTTTCACCCGCAGGACCCGCTGAGTCCGCACGCGACGGCGGCGATGGTGCAGGCGTTCTCGGACGCCCGCTACAGCCCGCTCACGGGGGCGCCGATGAGCGCCGCGATCGTCACCGGCGACAGCGCCGACATGCACTCGCACCTCGAGCTGCGCTGGTACATCGACCTCATGGACGGCCTGTCCGTCGACCCCGCCACGAGCGGCCCGACGTGGCAGGGCGTGCAGGCCTGGAGCGAGGCCACGTGGGCGTATCGCCCCGGTGACCCCCGCGGCGGCGCGTTCGGCGACTACGGCTTCCCGCAGCTGCCGGATCTTCTTTCCCAGGCGATCGGCGCGAAGGTGGCGTCGGTCGGCCTCCCGGCGCCCTGGTACGCCGTGTATGGCAACCACGACACGCTGCTCCTCGGCACGTTCGACATCAGCCCGCAACTGCGCTCGCTCGCCGTGGGCGCGCGCAAGTCGTACACCCTGGATGCCACGGCATCCACGGCGCTCGAGGGGTGGGCCGCGGGAACGAGCGTCCTTGCCCAGACGCTGGCGGCACTTGGGCTGGCATCCGGAGGCCCGGGATTCAAAGACGTCACCGCCAACCCCCAGCGCTTCCTGTTCGCGCAGCGCGACTTCATGGCCGAGCACTTCCGCACCGAGCCGACCCCCGGGCCGATCGGACACGGATTCACCGCGCACAACCTCACCTCGGGTGAGACATGGTGGCAGGCCGACCTCAGCCCGCGGGTGCGCGCGTTCGGACTCGACACGTGCAACGCCGTCGCCGGCCCCGACGGCGCGGTGCCCGAATCGCAGATGCGCTGGCTGCGCGCGCAGCTCGAGATCGCGCAGCGCGACCAGGTGCTGGCGCTGATCTTCAGCCACCACAACAGCCTCACGCTCGAGAACCGCGCCACCCGCCCGGGCGTCGACGAGAAGCTCTACGGCGCCGAGGAGTTCGTCGCGATGCTGCGGGAATTCCCCGTCGTCGTCGGCTGGCTCAACGGTCACACGCACCTCAACCAGATCCTCGCCCACACCACCGACACCGGAGGGTTCTGGGAGATCACGACGGCGTCGTGCATCGACTTCCCGCAACAGCAGCAGGTCGTCGAGCTGGTCGACAACCGCGACGGCACGCTGTCGTTGTTCACGACCGTGCTCGACCACGCGTCGCCCGCGGTACCGGGGTCCTCCGGCTCGGTCGCCGACCTCGCCGCGCGCAGCCGCGAGCTCGCCGCGAACGACTGGGCCGAGACGCCGCTCATGCGTCGCGGGTCTGCGCTCGACCGGAACACCGAGCTGCTCCTGCCGGCGCCGTTCGACCTGTCGGTGATCACCGACGCGCAGCTCGAGGCGCAGCACGTCGCCGAGCGTGCGCGGATCCTCGCGTACGAGAAGGAGCGGGGCCTGTGAGACGCATCATCGGCGGGGCCGTGCTCGTGACCGCCCTCGCGCTGACCGGCTGCTCGCAGGTCGCCGCGATCGCCCCGGTCGGAGGCACCCACCTCACCGAGGTGCGCTTCGCCACGATCGACGTCCTCGAGGAGAAGGGCATCGCCCTGGAAGCCGTCCCGACGTGCGCGCGGGCGGAGGACGGCGACGTCACGTGCGCCGGCACCACGGCCGATGGCACGGCGATCACGGCGACCTCGTCGGCATCCGACCCCGACAGCTTTTCGGTCACGGTCGGCTCCGAAACGGTGTTCTCCGGCAGCGTCAGCGCCGTCATCGACCGGGCCGCGGGAGTCACCTCGTGAGGCGGGTGCTGCTGCTCGCGGCGGTCGTGCTGGTCAATGCCGTGGTTCAGGCGCTGTGCGTGATCCCCGGCGTCACGCCGGCGGCATCCCCGGCCTTCGGCGCGCTGCTCGCGGCATCACTCCTCGCCCTCGTCGCCGCCAGCACCGCGACGCTCGTGCTCGTCGGGGAACCGGGACAGCCGCGACCCCGCGCGCTCAGGGCGCTCGCCGCCGCGACGCTCGCGCTCATGATCGTGGGGGCGCTCGCGGTGCTGTCGACCGCGACGCTCATTCCCGCGCTGCTCGTCGCGTTCGTCATCGCCGCACCGGCGGGGAACGCGGATGCCGTGCCCTGGAGCGGGCCGCGCGCCTTCCTCTGGCATCCGGTTCGAGCCGTCCTGCTCGCCGTGGTCACCCTGCTCGGGCTCGTCCTGCTGCTGGTCGCGGCACTCCTGTTCGGCTTCTTCGTGACCGGGTGGCTCGGGTCTTTCGCGACGTGGGTCGTCGCCGGCGCGCTCGGCGCGGCCCTCGCGCGGGGGTGGGCGCGCCTCGCCCGGCGTCCGAGGGGGTCGCGTCGGTGAGGACGTGCCGAGCGGGCGCGTGAGTCAGCGCCGCGACAGGCCCCGCGCCACCCCGGCGCCGCGCAGGCCCGACCCGATCGCCAGGCCGAGGGCGGTCCACGCCACCGGCCCTACGACGCCGACGACGAGATAGGTGACCTGCGCCCACGGCGCCAGCGCGCCGATGTCGGCGGCGAACCACACCGCGACCGCAACGACGGCGCCGATGATGACGGCCGAGACGAAGAAGCGGGCGGTCGCCCAGACGCGATACCGGGTGAGCGCGGCGACACCCTCCTGGATGCCGCCGAACAGCACCGCGGTGCCGAGGAAGCGGAAGGTCCACTGCGGGGCCATCGCGCTGGCCACCAGTGCCGCCAGGACATGGGTGAGCAGGGCCACCCACGGTCGACGCACCACCTGCTGCGCGATGATGCCCGGAAGCACGTGCGAGCCCAGCACCAGGCCATAGGCCCACGGGGCGGTCGCCAGCACGACGAGGGTGAGCCAACCGGCCGCGCCGCCGAGGATCCCCGTCCCCACGCCGATGGCGGCGCAGACCAGCAGCACTCGGGTGGACAGACGGGATGCCGACGACACGGGGTCAGCGTATCGCCACCGCGGCATCCGGTTCTCGGACCGCGTCCCAAAAGAAATCGTTGGTGATGAATTTGCCGTGAGTTATGTTTGTGCGACGCGCGCCGCCGATGTCGCGCACATCGCTCAATTCATCCCCCCGTTTGGAGCGCACTATGGGTCGTACCCTGCGTTCGGCCGCGGTCATCGTCATGGCCGGGCTGTTCACCACTGCCGGAGTCACTTCCGCGCAGGCCGCCGTCGTGGGCGAGGGGGTGACCCCTCCCCGACCCATCGAATCCGCCACCGGCCGCTACATCGTCGTCCTGGACGAAGCCCCCGTCGCCACCTACGACGGTGGCGAAGCCGGCCTTCGCGCGACGAAGTCCGACGACGCGCGGCTCGACACCGACTCCGACGCCGTCCGCGAGTACTCGGCGTTCCTCGAGCAGCGCCAGCAGGATGTCGCCGCCGAAGCGGGCGTCGACACCGACTACTCGTACACGCTCGCCGTCAACGGCTTCAGCGCCGCGATGGCGCCCGACCAGGCCGCGAAGCTCGCCGCCACGAAGGGCGTCCAGCGGGTCGTCCCCGACGAGATCCGCCACCCGTCCGCCGTGCCGTCGACCGAGTACCTCGGGCTCGAGGGCGACGGCGGCGTCTGGGAGCGGGTCGGTGGCATCGACGCGGCCGGTGAGGGCGTCGTCGTCGGTGTCGTCGACACCGGGATCGCGCCCGAGAACCCCTCCTTCGCGGGGGACCCGCTGGGAACGACGGCCGGCGACGAGCCCTACCTCGACGGCAACGACGTCGTCTACCGCAAGGCCGACGGCACCGATTTCCGGTCGCCGCGCGTCGCGACGGGGAACGGCTGGTCGGTCGACGACTACTCCACCAAGCTCGTCGGAGCCCGCTACTTCGACCAGGGTGCGGCCGCGACCGGCTTCACGTTCGAGGCCGACTACCGCTCGCCGCGAGACGGCGACGCACACGGCTCCCACACCGCCAGCACCGCCGCGGGAAACAACGGCGTCGAGGCCAGCGTCGAAGGCATCGACTTCGGAGCCATCTCCGGCGTCGCCCCGGCCGCCAAGGTCGCCGCGTACAAGGCCTGCTACTCGGGGCCGGATCCGCTCGTCACCACCGACGACATCTGCGCGCTGAGCGACCTGCTCGGGGCTATCAACGCCGCGGTGTCCGACGGTGTCGACGTGCTCAACTACTCCATCGGCGGCGGGGCGGCCACCACCACCCTCGCGCTCGAGGACGCGGCGTTCTTCAACGCCGCCGCTGCGGGCGTCTTCGTCGCCGTCTCGGCGGGGAACTCCGGTCCCGACGCCTCGACCGCCGACCACGCGTCGCCGTGGTACACCACCGTCGCGGCCTCCACGATCCCCACCTACGAGGGCACCGTGACGCTGCCGAACGGCTTCCAGGCTGCGGGCGCGTCGGTCTCGGTCCCCGCGGGGGAAGAGGTCACCGGTCCCGTCGTGTACGCGGGCGACATCGCGGCATCCGGGACGGATTCCGCGGACGCGGCGCTGTGCCTTCTGGGGTCGCTCGACGCCACGCAGGCCGCAGGCAAGATCGTCGTGTGCGACCGCGGGCAGAACGCGCGCGTGGAGAAGTCGCAGGCCGTGAAGGACGCCGGCGGCGTCGGCATGATCCTGGTCAACGTCACCCCGGCCTCGGTCGACAACGACTTCCACACCGTGCCGACCGTGCACATCGACGCGCGCTACCGCGACGACCTGCTCGCCTACGTCCAGGGAACCCCGGATGCCACGGCCACGCTGATCGGTGAGAACGTCACGGGCGAAGAGACCCCGACGCCGCAGGTCGCGGGCTTCTCGAGCCGCGGACCGATGCTCGCCGACGGCAGTGACGTGCTCAAGCCCGACGTCTCCGCCCCGGGTGTGGCGATCCTCGCCGCCGCGGCGAACGCCGAGGGCGCGGAGCCGACGTTCGAGTTCCTCTCGGGAACCTCGATGTCGTCGCCGCACGTCGCCGGTCTCGCCGCGCTGTACCTGGGGGAGCGGCCGCTGGCCACCCCCGCCGAGGTGAAGTCGGCCATGATGACGACGGCGTACGACACGGTCGACGCCGAGGGCGCGCCCGCGCAGGACCCGTTCGCGCAGGGTGCCGGCCACGTCGACCCGACGAAGTACTTCGACCCGGGTCTGCTCTACCTCAACGGACCCGCCGAGTGGGCGGCATTCCTGCAGGGCAAGGGCCTCGAGGACTTCGGTGTCGAGCCGATCGACGGCAGCGACCTCAACCTCGCGTCGATCTCGATCGGATCGCTTGCTAAGCCGCAGACCGTGACGCGCACCGTGACCTCCACGCAGGCCGGGACGTTCTCGGCATCCATCGATGTGCCGGGCCTGGATGCCACGGTCGAACCGTCCACGCTCACCTTCGGTGCCGCCGGCGAGACGCAGACCTTCACGGTGACGTTCTCGCGCACGACAGCCGCGGCCGAGGAGTGGACCACCGGCTTCCTCACGTGGACGAGCGGCGACACCGAGGTGCGCTCTCCGGTCGCGGTGCGACCCGCCACCGCGGAGGCTCCGGCCGAGGTGTCGGGCACGGGCCTGACGGGATCGACGGGCGTCGAGATCCTCCCCGGCGTGAGCGGCGACCTGCCGCTGACGGTGTCGGGTCTGGCCGCCGCGCAGCTCCTCGTCGACGCGGACAACCCGGTCGAGGGTCACTCGGGCGACCAGGACTCCGGCGACGCGGACGGTTACGTGCGGTGGATCGTGGACGTGCCCGAGGGGACCACTCTCTCGCGCTTCGACCTCGACTCGTCGGATGACGCCGGCAGCGACCTCGACCTGTTCGTGTCGCGCGTGGTGAGCGCCGACGACCTGCGCTACTACGAGCGGTTCACGGCGGCGACGGCCTCGGCGGACGAGCAGGTGTCGCTGACGAACCCGACGCCCGGCACCTACCTCGTCGAGGCGAACGTCTACTCGTTCACGGCGCCGTTCACGTGGGACATGACCTACGCGAACGTGCAGCCCGGCGGCGAGGGCCAGCTCACGGCGACGCCGAACCCGGTCCCGGCCGAGCAGGGCGTGGCCACGTCGTACGAGCTCGCATGGCAGGGACTCCAGCCCGAGACGCGCTACCTCGGCGTCGTGCAGTACGGCGACTCGAACGTCCGGACGGTTCTGACGGTCGACTCCGGTCAGGCCGCGCCGGTCATCGTGGACGCGCCGACGGTCACCGGTACCGCGAAGGTCGGACGGACCCTCACGGCAACCACCGGCACGTGGGACCCTGCCGAGGTGACCACGACGTTCCAGTGGCTGCGTGGCGGTGAGCCGATCGAGGGGGCGACCTCGTCGACCTACCGCGTGAAGCGCGCCGACGTGGGTGCCATGCTCTCGGTGCGCGTGACCGCCACGGCGGAGGCGACGGGGCTCAGCGGCACCGCCGACAGCGCGGGCGTGCCCGTGGTGGCATCCTCTCGCACGAGTGTCACGGTCGACCCGTGGGTGGGGCGCACGTCGAGCGCGTACACGCTCACGGTCAAGGTGCGGCCCTCGGCCGGCCCGGCCGCCACCGGCGAGGTGACCGTGACCGTCGCGGGCACGCCGTACACGGCGACGCTCGAGGACGGCCGCGCCACCATCGCGCTCGACCCGCAGACGCGCGGCCTGCGCATCGTCGAGGCGACGTACGCCGGCAGCGAGACGGTCGAGGCGTCGAAGGCGTACAGCGCGTTCATCGTGCTGCGCTGACCTCGCGCGGCGTCCGGGCTTCGGCTCGGGCGCCGCGCACGCGTGTGTGCCGCGTGCGCCGGGTGCGCCGGGTGTGCGGTTGTGCCGGGTGCCGTGTGCGCCGGGTGTGCGGTTGTGCCGGGTGCCGTGTGCGCCGGGTGTGCGGTTGTGCCGGGTGCCGTGTGCGCCGGTGTGCCGTGTGTCGGTGCGCCGTTGAGTGTCCAGGACACGCGGATGTGGTGGGCGACTGTCCGCGTGTTGCGGACACTGAACTTCCGGCACGGGCGGCGCCCGGCGGCGTGTGCCGGGTGCACGGTTGAGTGTCCAGGACACGCGGATGCCGGGGGCCCGCGTCCGCGTGTTGTGGACACTGAACTTCCGGCGGTGGGGCGGCGTGTGCCGCGTGTGCCGGGTGTGCCGGTTGCGCCGGGCGCCGTTGAGTGTCCAGGACACGCGGATGCCAGGGGCCCGCGTCCGCGTGTTGTGGACACTGAACTCCCGGCACGGGCGGCGCCCCGGGCGCGCCGGACGGCGCGGCGCTCGCGGCTACACCCTCCGGCGGCGGGGAGTCAGCCGCACCGCGGGAAGCGGGGGCGCGGGGATGCGCTCGGGGCCGTGATCCACGACGGCACCGAACCGCGGGGCCTGCGCCTCCCACGCCTCGCGCGCCGCGACGATCTCATCGTGCGAGCGGCCCACGAAGTTCCACCACATGACGATGTCGGCCTCGAACGGCTCCCCGCCGAGCAGGAACACCCGGGCGCCCTCCGCAGCGACCATCTCCACGTGATCGCGTCCCGTACCCAGGTAGAGCAGCCGCGACGCGTCGACGGATGCCGTGGCACCCGCCGCCATCGAAGGAGCCGCACGTCGCGCGGCGTCGGCGTCGACGGCATCCGTGCCCGTCTCCACGTCGGCCGAGCCGATCATGCCGTACAGGGCATATTCCCAGCCCGCCTCGAGAGGCACGCGTACGGGAACGCCCGCGGGCAGCCGGATCTCTGCACCGACGAGGGGGGTGGGCGCGGTCGCGGGGGATGCCACGCCCCCGAGCCGACCCATCACGACGACCGCGTCGGCGCCGTCGCCGAGATCGACGACGGGCAGATTTTCGTGCCGCTCGAACGCCGGCTCGCCGTGGCGCCGCGACTCGGGGAGCGCGACCCACAACTGCAGCGCGTCGAGCGGAATGGGCGCATCGCCGACGGAGTACTCCGAGTGCGCGATGCCCTCGCCGCTGGTCATGAGGTTCAACGCCCCCGGGCGGACCACGACGTCGCTGCCGACGGCATCCCGATGGCGCACTTCGCCGACGATCGGCCAGGTCACCGTCTGCAACCCGATGTGGGGGTGCGGTTCCACCCTCATGAGGGTCTCTTGCGGCCCGAAACGGTCGAGGAAGCACCAGGCGCCCACCATCGGCAGGGCGCGGTGGGGGAGCGTCCGGTGCACTTCCATACCGCGGACGCCGCCCAGCGGAACCTCTCGGGCCTCAACGACGAGGGCACGTGGGCCGTCGCATTCGACGGGACCCTCGGATGCCGGCGGGGCGACGTCCAGGCGGGTCATGCCGGCTCGCTCGGATCGGCGGAGTCGGCGGCGTCGGCCTCGTCCGGCCAGTCGATCACGAGACCGGGCACATCGTGCTCGCGCAGGTAGTGCGAGACGAAGGGGCACGTCGGAATGACGGTCTCGCCGCGGCGGGCGAGGTCGGACAGGGCCTCGCTCGCGAGCGCCGATCCCAGGCCCTTGCCCTTGAACGCGCCGTCGATCTCGGTGTGGGGGAGGACGACACGGCCCTCTCCCGCGGGGCGGAACTTCAGGATGCCGCCCAATTCGCCGTCCAGGTGCACTTCGTAGCGGTGGGCCCCGTCGTTGCGGGTCACGGTCACATCGTCGGTCATGTCGCCTCCGGTCGTCGGTGTCATCCTCAACGTTGGCAGGGTGCACGGTGTTCCGCCATCCCACCCCGTCTCCCCATGTCGCGTCATCCCGATGTCCTCCACGGCCGCGGTGAGAGCGGGCGGCCGGTGTCGGCGGCCCGGGTTACCGTGGTCGGGTGACATTCCCCGGCGCCGCCCCCGAGCCGTACGCCGACGCGCCGCCCGACGCGTTCGACACGTACGACGATCCTTATGCGGGCGCCGACTGGGACCCCGATCTGTTCGCGCCGCCCGACGATCCCGACGCGCCGCCTCCGCCGGTGGATGCCACGGCCTCACCGTTCGCGCGTGCCGCCGTCGCGACCGGAACCGCGCGCGAGCTGCCCGAGGTGCGGGATTTCACCGGGCGCGACCCGCGCGACGTGCTGCACGAGGTCTACGGTTACGACACCTTCCGCGGCGATCAGGCCGCGATCGTGCAACGGGTCGTCGACGGCGGGGACGCCGTCGTGCTGATGCCCACGGGCGGTGGAAAGAGCGTCACCTACCAGGTGCCGGCGCTGGTTCGCCCGGGCACGGGTCTGGTCGTCAGCCCTCTCATCGCGCTCATGCACGACCAGGTCGACGCGCTCGTGGCCAACGGCGTCCGCGCGGCGTACCTCAACTCGACGCAGGCGCCCGCCGAGCGCCAGGCCGTCGAGCAGGCCTATCTCGCCGGTGATCTCGACCTGCTGTACGTCGCGCCCGAGCGCCTCAACGGTGCGCAGACCCTCGGGCTGCTGTCGCGCGGGCAGCTCAGCGTCATCGCCATCGACGAAGCGCACTGCGTGTCGCAGTGGGGCCACGATTTCCGCCCCGATTACCTGGCCCTCGGCGACCTCGCCGATCGTTTCCCCGGCGTGCCGCGTATGGCGCTCACCGCGACCGCGACGCCCGAGACCGCGCGCGAGATCGTCGAGCGTCTTCGCCTGCGCGATGCTCGCACGTTCATCGCGAGCTTCGACCGACCCAACATCCAGTACCGCATCGAGGCGAAGGTCGACCCTCGGCGTCAGCTGGTGTCGTTCATCCGCTCGCAGCCCGAGGGGTCGGCGGGCATCGTCTATGCCCTCAGTCGCAAGAGCGTCGAACAGACGGCGGCCTATCTCGCGGCGCAGGGTCTCGACGCGCTGCCCTACCACGCGGGTCTCGACGCGTCGGTACGAGCCGCTCATCAGTCGCGCTTCCTCCGCGACGACGGCGTCATCATGGTCGCGACGATCGCGTTCGGGATGGGCATCGACAAGCCCGACGTGCGCTTCGTCGCCCACATCGACCTGCCGAAGTCGGTCGAGGGCTACTACCAGGAGACGGGCCGCGCCGGCCGTGACGGCGACCCTTCGGTCGTGTGGATGGCCTACGGTCTCGGCGATGTCGTCCAGCAGCGCCGGATGATCGACCAGTCGCCGGGCGACCGGTCGTACAAGATGCGCCTCGGACAGCACCTGGATGCCATGTTGGCCCTGTGCGAGACGGTCGGATGCCGCCGCCAGAACCTCCTGTCGTACTTCGGCGAGCAGTCCGAGCCGTGCGGCAACTGCGACACGTGCCTGACGCCTCCCGACACGTGGGACGGGCTCATCGCCGCGCAGAAGCTGCTGTCGACCATCGTGCGTCTGCAGCGCGAGCGCGGGCAGGCTTTCGGTGCCGGACACCTGATCGACATCCTCCGCGGTGCCAAGACCGACCGCATCGCGCAGCAGGGTCACGACCGCCTGACCACGTACGGACTCGGCGCCGACCTCTCCGATCAGGACTGGCGCAGTGTCATCCGTCAGCTGCTCGCCCGCGGGATCATCGTCGCCCAGGGCGACTACGGCACTCTCGCCCTCAGCGAGGCGTCGGCCGGGGTGTTGCGGGGGGAGACGCCGGTGCCCCTGCGCCGCGATGCGCTCGGCCGCTCGAGTGGCGGCGGGTCGAGCCGTCCGCGCAAGTCCAGCGCCGACGATGTCGCCGCGGGGGACCGCGACCTGTTCGAGGCGCTGCGCGCCTGGCGTGCGGAGCAGGCCCGCGAGCAGGGCGTCCCCGCCTACATCGTCTTCGGTGACGCGACACTGCGCGCAATCGCCGCCGAGCGACCCGCGTCGATGAGCGACCTCGACGGCATCACCGGCATCGGCGCCAAGAAGCGCGAGGCCTACGGCGACGGCATCCTGACCGTCGTGGCCCAGCACTGACCTCGGCCGCCACGCTGCAGTGGTGCCGCTGCGGTGCTCCTGCGCGCTGTGCCGCGGCGATACCGCGGCGCCCGTGTCGGCCGTGTCTCCGCAGCAGGCGATGCATCGAGAACAGGCGATGCATCGAGAACAGGCGATGCGTCGAGAACAGGCTGATGCGCGCGATATCGCCCTGTTTCCGGCGCGGAGCCTATTCTCGCGGCGCCAGTCCGCTCGGCCCGGCTCCCGGCCGGACGTCACCAAGATGTTGACGCCCCACAACGACAGGCGGCAGCGTCGGCCGCCGGGCTTGTGCACACCCAATACAGTGTTTGATCGACCGTTGTGGGACTCCTACCGTGGAGGCATCCCTTTGCAACGTCGAAAGGTGCCGAAAATGACCGACGCCGCCGTCCGTCCCACCACGCCCGCCACGAGCACGCGTACGCCCGTCGGGGGAGCGCCCACCGCGGCCCACTCGGCCGCGGAGGCGGCCGAGAACCGCATCGACATCGAGCGGGTCACCGACCTCCTGCTCGGCACGTGGGCCGAGACCCGCCGCGAGGCGCGCGAGATGCTGAAGGACCCGATCTTCTGGCGCGACGACAGCCTCGGCATGGACGCGCACCGCGAGCGCACTCTGGGCCAGCTGCACGAACTCGTCGCCCGAAAGGCGGTGCATCGTGCGTTCCCGAAGCGCTTCGGCGGCGAGGAGAACAACGGCGCGAACATCGCCGGGTTCGAAGAGCTCGTGGCCGCCGACCCCAGCCTGCAGATCAAGTCGGGCGTCCAGTGGGGGCTGTTCGGGTCGGCCGTCCTGCAACTGGGCACGCAGAAGCACCACGAGAAGTGGCTGCCGGGCATCATGAGCCTCGAGATCCCCGGGGCGTTCGCGATGACCGAGACCGGGCACGGCTCGGACGTCGCCGCGATCGGTACGACGGCGACCTATGACGCCGACACCGAGGAGTTCGTCATCCACACGCCCTTCCGTGGTGCGTGGAAGGACTACCTCGGCAACGCCGCGCTGCACGGCAAGGCGGCGACGGTGTTCGCGCAGCTCATCACGAACGGTGTGAACCACGGCGTGCACTGCTTCTACGTGCCGCTGCGTGACGATGAGGGCAACTTCCTGCCCGGGATCGGCGGCGAGGACGACGGCCTCAAGGGCGGCCTCAACGGCATCGACAACGGCCGCCTGCACTTCGACCAGGTCCGGGTGCCGCGCGCGAACCTGTTGAACCGCTACGGCGACGTCGCCGCCGACGGCACGTACTCCAGCGACATCGCCAGCCCGGGTCGTCGGTTCTTCACGATGCTCGGCACGCTCGTCCAGGGTCGCGTCTCGCTCGACGGAGCCGCCGCGTGGGCGTCGGCCATCGGCCTCACCATCGCGATCACGTACGGCAACCAGCGTCGTCAGTTCGACTCCGGCAGCGGAACCCCCGAGGTCACGCTGCTGGACTACGGCAAGCACCAGCGCCGCCTGCTCCCGCGCCTGGCGACCACGTACGCCGAGATCTTCGCTCACGACGAGTTCCTGCAGAAGTTCGACGGCGTCTTCAGCGGTCGCCTCGACACGGATGCCGACCGCGAAGACCTCGAGACCCTCGCCGCCGCGCTCAAGCCGCTGTCGACCTGGCACGCTCTGGACAGCCTGCAGGAGTCGCGCGAGGCGTGCGGCGGTCAGGGATTCCTCTTCGAGAACCGTCTCGTGGGGCTGCGCGCCGACCTCGACATCTACGTGACCTTCGAGGGCGACAACAACGTCCTGCTGCAGCTCGTCGGTAAGCGCCTGCTCGCCGATTACGCCCGTCAGTTCAAGGGCAAGGATGCCAAGGCCCTCGCCGCGTTCGCGGTCGGGCAGACCGCCGGGAAGCTCTTCCACGGTGCGGGCATGCGTCAGCTCGGCCAGGCCGTGACCGACCTGGGCTCCACGGCGCGCTCGGTCGAACGGGGCCTGCGCGCACAGCAGCAGCACGAGCTGCTCGCCGACCGGGTGCAGCAGATGATCGCCGACATCGCGGGGCGCCTGCGCCCGGCATCCAAGCTCTCCCGTGAGGACGCGGCGGCACTGTTCAACGAGAACCAGGCGGAGCTCATCGAGGCGGCCCGGGCCCATGGCGAGCTGCTGCAGTGGGAGGCGTTCACCGACGCGATCAACCGCGTGAGCGACGACAACACCCGCCAGGTGCTGACGTGGCTGCGTGATCTGTTCGGTCTGCAGCTCATCGAGAAGCACCTCGCCTGGTACCTCATCAACGGGCGGCTGTCGACGCAGCGCGCGGCCGCGGTGTCGAGCTACATCGACCGCCTGTGCGTTCGCCTGCGCCCCCACGCGCAGGACCTCGTCGACGCGTTCGGGTACGGCCCCGAGCACATTCGCGCGTCCATCGCCACCGGGGTGGAGGACGACCGCCAGAACGAAGCCGCGTCGTACTATGCGGCGCTGCGGGCCTCGGGCAACGCCCCGGTGCCCGAGAAGAAGCCGGGCAAGTAGGCGCAGATCGGTGGGGAGGGCGGTGGTCGTGAGGCCGCCGCCCTCCGCCGTGTCAGGCGCGGCGCAGGAGCACCAGACGGACGATGGCGATTCCGGCGATGATGGCACCCGCGAACAGCATGATGAGGGCGAACCACAGCGGCCCGTCCACGCCGATGGCCACCAGACCGACGACGATCATGATGATCGCGAGGACCAGGCCGAGGAAGAGCGAGACGCGTGTCCGACGAGGACCGAGGGGAACGGTGTGCATAGCCCGGAGGCTAGCGGCCCGCCGGTCGGCTGACCAGCTGTCTCGCGGGCGATCGTGTCGGGACCCCGGCCTACCCTGAGAGCATGAGCGACCTCATCATCGACGCCGACGGCAGAGCCCGGTGCGCGTGGGCGGGCGACGATGCCGAGTACCGCCGGTACCACGACGAAGAGTGGGGCACCGAGCTGCGGGGCGATCGTCCTCTGTTCGAGAAGATGAGCCTCGAGGGCTTCCAGGCCGGGCTGTCGTGGATCACGATCCTGCGCAAGCGTCCGCGCTTCCGCGAGGTGTTCCACGGGTTCGAACCGTCGGTCGTCGCCGCGTTCGGGCCCGACGACGTGGACCGGTTGCTTCAGGATGCCGGGATCATCCGCCATCGCGGAAAGATCGAGGCTGTGATCGGCAACGCCGCCCTCGTCGCCGACATGGCTGACGGCGAGCTCGACGCCCTGCTGTGGTCGTTCGCGCCCGCCAGCCACACGCCTCCGTCGTCGTTCGCCGAGGTGCCCGCCGTGACGCCCGAGTCCGAGGCGATGAGCAGAGAACTCCGCCGCCGCGGGTTCCGCTTCGTCGGCCCCACCACCATGTACGCGCTCATGCAGTCATCGGGCATGGTCGACGACCACGTCGCCGGGTGCTGGCGCGCGGCCGCCTGACCGCACCGCTAGACTGGATGCAGGAGCTCTCGCTCCGCGCGTCGTCGAACGCACCGGCCCCCTTCCCGCGGGCCTTTGACCTTCACGGCGAACGGATGCGCCACCCGGCGCCTTCGCCCATTGCAGCCGCAGCATCGCGGCATCCCGAACCGCCGTGCGCGCGTGCGCGCCGGCAGGAGACTTCATGACGTCCCAGACCTTCACCGACCTCGGCGTGCCCGCGCCCCTGATCGCCGTGCTCGCCGAGCAGGGCAAGAACGAACCGTTCCCGATCCAGGCGGACACGCTGCCCGACACGCTGGCCGGGCGCGATGTGCTCGGTCGCGGTAAGACCGGCTCGGGCAAGACCCTCGCGTTCTCGTTGCCCCTCGTGGCCCGGCTCGCCGCGAAGAGCGACCGTCGCCGCGGTCGCCGTCCGCGCGCTCTCGTGCTCGCCCCGACCCGCGAGCTCGCCAACCAGATCGACGAGGTCATCAAGCCCCTCGCCGCTGCCTACGACCTGGTGACGACCACCGTCTACGGCGGTGTGAACCAGAAGCGTCAGGTCGACGCCCTCGCCGCGGGCGTCGACATCCTCGTGGCCTGCCCCGGTCGCCTGGAAGACCTCATCGGTCAGGGCTTCGCGAGCCTCGACGCGATCGAGATCACGGTCCTCGACGAGGCCGATCACATGGCCGACCTCGGCTTCCTTCCCGGCGTGACCCGCCTGCTGGCCCGGACCCCCGCCGACGGCCAGCGTCTGCTGTTCTCGGCGACGCTCGACAACGGCGTGGACAAGCTCGTCAAGCGCTTCCTCCGCAACGAGGTGCTGCACTCCGTCGACGAGGCCCACTCGCACGTCGCCGCCATGACGCACCACGTGTTCGTCTCGGCCGATGCGGATGCCAAGAAGGAGCTCGTGCAGACGCTCGCTTCGGGCACCGCGCGCCGCATCCTCTTCATGCGCACCAAGCACCAGGCCAAGAAGCTGGCGAAGGCCTTGACGGCCGCCGGCATCCCCTCGGTCGACCTGCACGGCAACCTCTCGCAGCCGCAGCGCGACCGCAACCTCGCCGCTTTCGGCGACGGCCGCGCCAAGGTGCTCGTCGCCACCGACGTCGCCGCGCGCGGTGTGCACGTCGACGGCGTCGAGCTCGTCGTGCACGTCGACCCGCCCGTCGAGCACAAGGCATACCTGCACCGCTCGGGCCGTACGGCGCGCGCGGGCACCGCGGGCGATGTCGTCACGATCATGCTGCCCGAGCAGCGTCGCGACACCCTCGACATCCTCCGCAAGGCCAAGATCGCCGTCACCCCGCAGCCGGTGACCCCGGCATCCCCCGAGGTCGTCGCGCTCGTCGGCGAGGTCGCCCCGTACGTCAAGCCCGAGCCGATCGTCGCGCAGCCGCAGGGCGGCGGGCGTTCGCAGGGTGCCAACGCTCAGCGCAAGCGGGCCGCCCGCGGGCAGGGGTCCTCGGATGCCGCCCCCCGCACGTCCGCGCCCGGCGAGGGTCGCCGACGTCGGGGGCGTGGAGCCGGTCAGGGTGCCGCGACCGCCGACGGCGCGCAGCCCGCGCGCCAGGGCCAGCGCTCCGGTGCGGGCCGCGGACAGGGCGGCACCGCCCGCGCGGGTGCGGGCACGGCACGTCCCCAGGGCGCCGGGCGCTCGGCATCCGGCACCCCCACGACCGGCATGGTCGTCGGTCGGGGCCCGCGCACGAACCGTCGCGCCCAGGGCTGACACGCGCAGACACGACGCCCCCGCGGATGTTCCGCGGGGGCGTCGTCGTGTTCGCGGTCGCGGATGTCGGAGGCCTCCGGCACACTGAGGTTCGACCCGAGGAGCCGCCATGTCCGATGCGCCCGCCGACACCCACGACGTGATCCGCGTGCGCGGAGCCCGCGAGAACAACCTGAAGAACGTCGACGTCGACGTTCCCAAACGGCGACTGACGGTGTTCACCGGAGTGAGCGGCTCGGGGAAGTCGTCGCTCGTCTTCGGCACCATCGCTGCCGAGTCCCAGCGGCTGATCAACGACACGTATCCGACGTTCGTGCAGCAGTTCATGGGCCAGCCGTCGCGTCCCGACGTCGATGCCCTTGAGAACCTCAGCGCCACGATCCGCGTCGATCAGGAGCGCATGGCACCCAACGCCCGCTCGACCGTGGGCACCGCGACCGACGTGCACGCGATGCTGCGCATGTTGTTCAGCAGGCTGGGTCAGCCGCACGTGGGGTCGTCGCAGGCGTTCTCGTTCAACGTCCCCTCCCTCTCGGGGGCGGGTGCGGTCGAGTTCGCGGCGGGCTCCCGCAAGGGGCAGAAGGAACGCCGGTCGTTCGAGATCACGGGGGGCATGTGTCCCGACTGCGAGGGGCTGGGCCAGGTGAGCGACATCGATGTCGCAGAACTCGTCGACGAGTCCAAGTCGCTCAACGAGGGCGCGATCCGTGTGCCGGGCTACACCGCCGACGGCTGGATGGTGCGGATCTACGCCGAGTCGGGATTCTTCGACGGCGACACGCCCGTGCGCGACTTCACCGCGGAGGAACGCCGCATCTTCCTCTACGGCGAACAGACCAAGGTGCGCATCGCCAACACGAACATGACCTACGAGGGGCTGGTCCCCAAGGTCACCAAGAGCATGCTGCAGAAGGACCGCGAGGGGTTGCAGCCCCACATCCGCGCGTTCGTCGACCGCGCGGTCACTTTCGTGGCGTGCCCCGCGTGCGGCGGCACGCGCCTGAACGAGGGTGCGCGCTCGTCCCGGATCGGCGGGGTGAACATCGCGGATGCCGCGGCGATGCAGATCACCGACCTCGCCGCGTGGGTGCGAAGCATCGACGACCCGTCGGTCGCGCCGCTCATCGGGGGTCTCCGCGACACGCTCGACGCCTTTGTCCACATCGGCCTCGGCTACCTCTCCCTCGACCGGGCGAGCGGGACGCTGTCGGGCGGCGAAGCGCAACGCACGAAGATGATCCGCCACCTGGGGTCGAGCCTGACCGATATCACCTACGTCTTCGATGAGCCCACGGCCGGACTGCACCCGCACGACGTCCAGCGGATGAACGACACCCTGCGCCAGCTGCGGGACAAGGGCAACACGGTGCTGGTCGTCGAGCACAAGCCCGAGGTCATCGAGATCGCGGATCACGTGGTCGACCTGGGGCCGCGCGCGGGACGAGCGGGCGGCGCCATCCAGTACGAGGGAGACGTCTCCGGTCTCCGCGCGTCCGACACCCTGACCGGCCGGTTCCTCGACCACCGTGCGCGGCTGAAGCCCGCGGTGCGCGAGCGGACCGGGGCGATCCCCATCCGCGGTGCGGCCCAGCACAACCTCAAGAATGTCGATGTCGACGTGCCGCTGGGCGTTCTCACCGTGGTGACCGGGGTCGCCGGATCGGGCAAGTCGTCGCTCATCCACGGCAACCTGCCCGAAGTCGACGACGTCGTGGTCGTCGACCAGTCGCCGATCAAGGGGTCTCGACGCAGTAGCCCCGCCACCTACACCGGCGTCCTGGATGCCGTCCGCGCGGCGTTCGCGAAGGCGAACGGCGTCAAGCCGGCGTTGTTCAGCGCCAACTCCGAGGGGGCGTGTGTCGCGTGCAAGGGCCTTGGCGTGATCGTGACCGAGCTCGGGTTCCAGTCCACGGTCGAGACGTTGTGCGAGCTGTGCGAAGGGTCGGGCTTCGCCGACGCGGTGCTGGAGTACACGCTGGACGGCAAGAACATCGCCGAGGTGCTCGCGATGTCGGTCGACGAGGCATCCGCTTTCCTCACGCGCGGTCCGGCGGTCGCCGTGCTGGGGCGTCTGGTCGAGGTCGGTCTGGGCTACATCACCCTCGGCCAGTCGCTGAACACCCTCTCGGGCGGGGAACGTCAGCGCCTGAAGCTTGCGATCTCGATGGCGAAGAAGGGGGCGGTGTACGTCCTCGACGAGCCGACCACCGGTCTGCACCTCGCCGACGTCGACACGCTCCTGGCCCTGCTCGACTCACTCGTGGATGCCGGCAACACCGTGGTCGTCATCGAGCACCACCAAGCCGTCATGGCGCACGCCGATTGGATCATCGATCTGGGGCCGGGGGCCGGCCGGGACGGCGGCACGGTCGTGTTCGAGGGGACGCCGGCGGCCTTGGTCGCCGCGGCATCCACCCTGACCGGCGAGCATCTGTCGCGGTACGTCGGGGCGTGAGGCGCCCGCCGGCATGGGGCGGCGCCGCGAGCACGTGGGCCGTGTCGATTCCGCGGGTGCGGGGTGCCGTCGTTCGTCAGCGGTGGCCCGCCGGGCAGCTCACGCCGGGGGAGTGACGGTCGCGGTGTGCAGGTGCCGGTCGCCGTGGGCGAGCACCTTGACGATGACGCCGCGTTGCCGGAGTTCGGCGACCGCGCGCGAGGCGTCGGTGCGGGAGACGCCGAGAACCTCGACGGTCGTGACCACGAGCACATCGCCGCGGCTCAGCGTGCCGAAGAAGCGGTCGAGACGCGCCGCCCAGTCCTCGAGCGTCTCGGGCGCGGGGTGGCGGAAGCCCTCGATGGGCACTCCGAAGCGTGAGAGGTCGTCTCGCTGCTGCACCACGGAGGGCAGACCCGGCCGCGACACCACGAGCCCGACGAGACGGGATCCCGCGGGACGGGCACGCCACCACGTTCCGTCGCCCTGCATCTCGGTGAAGCACTGGGGGCAGTCGGCCGCGGTGTGAGCGACGGGCGCGGTCGCGCTCACAGCGTCCGTGGACGCCGTCGTCGGGATGGGCTCGCTCATGGGCACCTCCACCTCTATTCTGCCGCACGCCCCGCCCGTCCCTCCCCGAGACTTCATCGCGCCGGCAACTGTGGCGCACCCTGCCGTAGGGATGTCGGCCCGATGAAGTCTCGCGGACTCGATGGACACCGGTGGCGCGGACAGGGCGCTAGTCCTCGCCGTCGATGCGGAGCTCGAGGCTCAGCTGGTCGGCGTCGAGCTCGGCGAGCGCGTGCCGGAGAGCCGCGGTGCTGTAGCGGCCGTCGTGGCTGATGCGGTTGAGCTCCCGCCGCATCGCCTCGATCGACGCCAGCCGCAGCTCGAGGAGGTCGCGCGCGCGAGCGGTCACATCGTCGTCGGGGGGCCGCGTGAGCCGGGCGCCGGCTCGCTCCACGAGCTCCGCGGGGAACGGCTCCCCGTTGCGCCGCGCCAGCGTTCCCGACGTGACCGCGGCGACCGCCGCTCCGCGGAGTTCGGCATCCAGGGCCCGCTGCTCTTCTCGCGTGGGTCCCGCGCCGCCGCCCTCGGACAAGCCCAGCGCCCGCACGACCGCCGAGAGAGTGAGTCCCTGCAGCAGCAGGCTGAAGAGAGCCACGAGGAACGCGACGAAGATCAACAGGGGGCGCTCGACCGTCTCCCGGGGCAGGGTCTGTGCCGCGGCGAGGGTGACGACGCCGCGCATCCCCGCCCAGACGATCACGGTGCCGTGCCGCCACCCCAGCGGTGCGTCGCGGTAGTAGTCGAGATCGGCCAGCGTGCGCGTGATGCGCCGACGCGCCCACGCGAAGCGTTCCCGCGCGCGCTCCGGACTCGCGCCCCGCCGACCGAACGCGTCGGGGTTGGCTCGGTACGCCTCCTCGAGGTCGTGGACGCGTTCGCTCGCGCGTCGCGCGCGTTCCCGCCCGCGGGCGGTGCCGCGGCTGCGCCGCCCCTGTAGCCAGATCAGGGCCGCGACGTAGACGGCGCGAATCAGCAGCGCGATGCCCAACGCCGACAGGGCCAGCCACGTCCCGTGCCAGAGGCCCTCGTGCTCCTGCAGGTTGGCGCGGACGATGTCCTTCAGCTCCAGTCCGAACACGAGGAAGACGCCGCCCTCGAGGATGAGCTCGATCGTGCGCCAGTTCAGCCGGTCGCTGACGCGCTGCTCCGGGGTGAACCGTCGCGCCGCCCCCTGGCCCGTGACGATCCCGGCGACGACGGCCGCGACGAGCCCCGATCCGCCGAGGTGCTCGGTGGGCAGGTAGGCGATGAACGGCACGGTGAAGCTCAGGGCGGTGTTGGCCGCAGGGTTGCGCACGCGTTCTCGGACGCGCAGGTTCCCCCACCCCACGAGGCCTCCCAGCGCGAGGGCCAGGAGAACGCCCCATGCGAAGCTTCCGACGGCATCCATGAAAGCGAACCCGGATGCCACGGCGGCCACAGCCGTGCGCAGGAGCACGAGCGCCGTGGCGTCATTGAGCAGGCTCTCGCCCTCGAGCATCGTGACCACGCGCGGGGCGATCCCGAGGCGCTTCGCGATCGAGGTGGCCACGGCATCCGTGGGGCTGAGGATCGCACCCAGGGCGACGCCGAGGGCGAGCCCGAGACCGGGGATCACCGCCGCGAAGAACAGACCCAGGCCGAGCGAGCTCAGCACCACGAGCAGGACCGAGAGCCCGGCGATGGGCGCGAAGTCGCGGCGGAACTCGATCGCGGGAAGCTGGACCGCTGCGGAGTACAGCAGGGGCGGCAGAACGCCGACGAGGATGATCTCCGGCTCGACGGCGAACGCGGGGACGAACGGCAGCAGGCTCACCCCGAGCCCGATGGCCATGAGCACGAGGGGCCCGGCGATATTGAACCGCGGTGCGATGACCGTGACCAGCGAGACCACCACGATCCCGCCGACGACGATGAGGAGGGGGTCGATCACCCTCCGAGGCTAGACCCGCGGCGACGCCTTCGACCACGTCGGCGCAGCCTCCGCCGCGACCGGCAGGGCCCTGGGGCGCTCAGCTCTCCGCGCGCACGGCCTCGGCGACGGCCTCGAGTCCGGTGAGCGTCTCGGCGAAGCTCGTCGACAGCGGCGCGAGACCGATCCGGAGGCCCCGCGGGTCGCGGTAGTCGGGGATGACGTCCTGCGCCCACAGGCGCGCCGTGACCGCCCGCATCGCGGGATGGGACAGCGTGACATGGCCGCCGCGTTCGGCGGGGTCCCGCGGCGACGCGAGCGTCACACCGAGCGGAGCCAGGATGCCGTCGCTCACGCGCAGCGCGAACGCGGTCAGCGCCACCGACTTGTCGCGGATCGCCGTGATGCCGGCATCCTGAATCAGGTCGAGCGTGTCCTCCATCGCCCGCATGGCGAGGACCGGCGGCGTACCGGAGAGGAACCTCCGCATGCCGTCGGCGGGCTCGTAGCGGGGCCCCATCGAGAAGACGTCGGCTGCGCCCATCCATCCCTGGATCGGCTGGGTCAGCGCGGACTGGTGTCGCGCGGCGACGTACGCGAACGCCGGCGACCCCGGACCCCCGTTGAGGTACTTGTACGTGCATCCGACCGCGAGGTCCACGCCCCACGCGTCGAGTTCCACGGGAACGGATCCGGCGGAGTGGCAGAGATCCCACAGGACGAGGGCGCCGGCCTCGTGGGCGATGCGCGTGAGCGTCTCGGCATCCGCCAGGTAGCCGGACCGGTACGAGACGTGGCTCAGCAGGACGACGGCGGTGCGCGGGCCGACCGCGGCGCGCAGCAGGTCGGCGTCCACTCCGCGGGTGGTGTCGACCTCGATCCACACGACCCGCGCCCCGCGCTCGGCGGCGATCCCCTCGACGAGGTAACGGTCGGTCGGGAAGTCGTCTCGACCGACGACGATCTCGACCCGTGCGGGGTCGCTCGCCGACCGCTCGGCGAGCGCCGCGCGGAGGAGCTTGTACAGCAGCACCGTCGTGGAGTCTCCGATGACCGTCTGCCCCGCTGCGGCGCCGAGCGCCAGATGCCCGAGCCGGTCGCCGATCCGGAAGGGCATCTGCATCCAGGACTCGTCCCACCCGCGGATCAGGCGTCCGCCCCACTCCGCCGTAACGAAGTCGGCGAGTCGTTGTGCGGTGACGCGAAGCGGGCGGCCGAGGGAGTTGCCGTCGAAGTAGACCAGCGGCGACTCCGCCCCGGCGAAGGCATCGCGGTGGCCGGCGAGGGGATCGGCGGCGTCGAGCGCTCGGGCCTCTGCGGCGAACGCGGCGCGGGGGTCAATCGACACGGGTGAGCTCCTCGGTGGGGACGACGATCGCGCGCGACAGCCAGGTCGCGAGGTCGGTGGGGTCGGTCGGGGCGGGGCCTTCGACGAAGCTCCGGACCGCGTCGGTGCGGGCGGGCGCGGGCCAGGGGTCGGTGAGGGATGCCACGAGGGCGTCGCCGCGGATCCCGGCCTGGTGCAGGGCGAGGAGCTCCCGGCGATTGACGCCGAGAGGGAGGCTGCCGTTACCGAGGTCGGTGCCGTAGAGCACGCGGCCCCCGCGGTCGGCGAACGCGCGGAGGTGCGAGATCGCGCGTTCGCGAGGGGGGCCACGGTGGATGTCGAGGGTCGAGATCCAGATCTGCCCGGTGTCGGCCGCGCGCCGGAGCGCCCGTCGGGAGAGCCCCGTGTCGGACGGGGTGTGAGCGAGCGCCGCGACGCCCGCGTCGATCGCCCGCTCGACCTGCCCGGCGCCCTGGGCGTGCGCAACGACGGGCAGACCTCGCTCGTGCGCGGCGGCGAGGAGCGCGGTCAGGACGTCGTCGGAAGGCACGGGGCCGGCGTCGGCGTTCATCGCCACCTTGATCACGGCGGCGCCGGCGTCGGCTTGCGCGTCGACGGCGGTGCGTGCGCCGCCGGGGACACCGGGATGCACCGAGGCGTTCGAGACGGTGTGCACGACCCGGTCGGGGGCCCAGGTGCGCCCACTCGGATACCCGCCCGGAACGGTGAGGAAGGCGCCGGCGAACCTCACACGCGGCAGCCCCGTCACCCCACGGGCAAGGGCCGCGGGATCACCTCCGAGATCGACGACCCCCGCGATTCCGCGGGCCGGCAGGAGGTGCGCATCGATGAGATGCGTATGCACGTGGTGGTCGATGAAGGCCGGGAGAGCCGTCCCGAGCTCACCGCTCGCGCGGCGGATCGGCCACGCGGCGGTGAGCATCGGATGGCGGGTCAGATGAGCGAGAGCTCGCGGAGCTTGGCCTCGACGTCGGCGTTCGACGGCTCGACGTGGTGCGAGGCGTCGGGGTAGACCACGACGGGAATGTTCGTGCGGCCGGAGATTTCTTTGGCGACGTCGGCGGCCGCCGGGTCGGCCACGAGGTCGACGTACTCGTAGGCGACACCGAGTTCGTCGAGCTGCTTCTTCGTGCGGATGCAGTCACGGCACCAGTCGGCGCCGAACATGCGAATGGATGCGTCGGACATGCTTCCAGCGTACGCGGCCGAGATGGGCCGCGGCCCGTCGGGCCGTCAGGCTGTCAGCTCGTCCTCGAGCGTCTCGGGGAGAGGGAGCCGGGAGAGCCGGTTCTTCTTGGGGGCGTAGACGACCAGCGCGTGATAGACGAAGCGGACGACGAAGGCGGCGATGAGAGTCAGCGCCGTCGCGATCACCACGTGGAGGTGCGCCGCGCTCACGAGCAGCCACAGCAACGGGATCCGGACGATCGCCTCGATGCCGTTGAACGTGAAGGACTTGAGGAACCGGTGCCGCATGAGACCGGACTCGGCACGCATGTCGGCGAAGACCAGGTACTCCAGCGCGAGGAAGTTCCCGATGATGGTCAGCACGCTCGCGATCACCGAGGCGATGAGGTACTGCACACCGAGGCTGGTCAGCCCCCACGTGATGAGGAGGTTCGCCACGGCGCCGAGGCCGCCGACGACGGCAAAGGCAGACATCCGGCCGAATCGGAGCATGGTCAGCTGGGTCAGGAAGCGCATGCCCTGACTGAACGAGGCTTTCGATTCGCCGGCGAAGCGGGCGGCGAACGAGAACGGCACCTCGGCCACGCGCATCTGCTTGCGCGCGAGGATCTCGAGCAGGATCTTGAACCCGCGCGGGCGCAACTCTTCGACGTCGAGTGCGCGGCGGTCGATGAGGAAGAAACCCGTCATCGGGTCGGAGCAGTTGTGCAGCTTCCGCGGGAACATCGCCTTGGTCAGCATCGTCGATCCCCGGGAGACCAGGGTGCGCACGGCGTTCGCGAGCCCGTCGGACGTACCGCCCGCGATGTAGCGGGAGGCGACGACCACATCCGCGTCGCCGACCTCGGCGCGCGACAGCAGCTCGGCGATGACCTCGGGCGGGTGCTGTAGGTCGCCGTCCATCACGACGCAGAAATCGGATGCCGCCGCGCGGATGCCCTCGACGACGGCGCCGCCGAGACCGCCGACGGGCTGGTCGCGGTGCAGCAGGCGCACCGGAACGGATGCCTCCGCCGAGACGGCGCGGATGATGTCGGGGGTGTCATCGGTGGAGTCGTCGACGAAGAGGATCTCGATGGCTCGACCGGGGAGTGCAGCAGTGGTGCGGCGGACGAGCTCGGCGACGTTCGGACCCTCGTTGAAGGTCGGAACGATGACGGATAGGTCCATGGGTACTCGCGTTTCGGTGAAGCCAGAAGTACACAGCGTAGACCGGCCGACGCGTGCCCAAACTGGGATTGTGGATCAGTTACCTGGGAGCTAGCGGGACGTTCACGTTCGCGAGCGGTGCCATTTCCCCCGTCGTCAGCCGATGGCATCCCTCAGATCATCGACGGTCATGCCGTAGTTCACGCGGATCACCGGCAGCGCGAGCTTGTCGGTGCCGATGCGGACGTACCCGGGCTCGACCGTCCGGCCGAGCTCGAATCCCGCGCGTCGCAGACCCTCTTTGGTCGTGTCGTCATGGTGACCGAAGGGGTAGGCGACGACCTCTTTCGCGCCGAGGATCGCCGCCGATTGCGACAGGTCGGCGGCGATGGTGTCGGCGTCATCGTTGACCATCCGGCCCCGCCCGTTCGCTCCGGCACGGTGCATGTCGTGCGTGTGTGACCGCTGCAGCACGAAGCGGTTGGGAGTGCTCTCGGTGCGGGCGGAGGTGATGACGAAGGAGGTGGTCAGGAGCTGGCGACGATCGACGATGGGTGCCGCCAGCTCCAGCCACGAGCTGTCGGCGTCGTCGTCGGTGATCACGACGGAACGCTTCGGCAGATACAGCGCCCCGTCGATGAAGGCGCTCACCTCGTCCCAGGTCGGCAGGTAGAACCCGGACTCCTGGATGTACGCCATGTGCGCGTCGAAGTCGTCGACGAACGCGTAGTTGCCCCGGAGCCACCCCTCCTCGCCCTCCGGCTTCCGAGTGAACTGGTGGTACATGAGGATCGGGATGCCGGCGTCCTCTGCCACGTTCGCCTCGGGGGTCGTCCATGCGGCGTACAGCGTCTTCTCCCGGGCGCTGCAGGCGACCAGGTCGGCGCCGTTCACGCGCGCCGGGACCTCGAGCGACTCGGCCTCGGCGGCGGTGGAGTACCAGCCCGCGAACACCCGGCCGTCGGCGCGGGGAAGGGGCAGGGCTTCGTACCTCGCCTCCTGGGTCTGCATCTGGGGCTCGATGGCGATGCCGTCCCCGGCGAACGACACGACGCACGCCCGGGGATCGCGCGTGGTGGACAGCAGCTTCTGCGCCGGGGTGAGAGGGGTGGGCGTCGGGGTCGGCGTGCGGGTCGGCGTCGCGGTGGCGGGCTGATCCGCCTCGACCGCGGGTGTTCCCAGAGCGCCGCGCGTCACGGCGACGGCGGTCACGCCTCCTGCCACGAGAACGGCCGCCACGACGACGGCGACCGTGCGCCGAAGGCGCAGGCGTCGGGCAGCCCGGCGGCGTTGCGCGCGCGTGACCATCGAACCTCCCCCACCCAGTTGTGGTGATCGTCCCCACGATCACGGCGATCCTAGCGAGGACGATTCGCGCAGTTCCCGCACCATCGCGCAGAGCGCGGCCCGCGATGATGGGTTCATGATCCGTATCGGCATCGTCGGAACCAGTTCGATCTCGGAGCGCCTGGCGGATGCCGTCGGCGCGGTCGACGGCGTGGAACTGGGTCGCGTGGCCTCGCGCGACCCCGAGCGGGCACGTGCCTTCGCCGACCGCATCGGCGCGCCCGGTGTCGCCGACGGCCTTCACGCCCTCCTCTCCGCCGACGACGTCGACGCCGTCTACCTCGCCAGCCCCAACGCGGTGCACGCGGAACAGATCCGCGCGGCCCTGGATGCCGGCATCCCGGTGCTCGTGGAGAAGCCCGCCGTCCTCACGGCGGGGGATTGGAACGCTCTCGTGCAGCGCGCGCGGGACCGCGGTGTCGTGCTGCTCGAGGCGATGCGGACGGCCTACGACCCCGGCATCCGCGCGGTCGCGGACGTGCTGCCGCGGCTCGGCCGGATCCGCCGCGTCTCGTTCCGGTACGAGAAGCGCTCGGCGCGGTACGACCACGTGCTCGCGGGCGAGCAGACGAACATCTTTGACCCGGCGCTGGGTGGCAGTGCGCTGCGCGACCTGGGGGTGTACCCGCTGCACGCGCTCGTGCTGCTTTTCGGAGAGCCGCGCGGGATCGACGGGTCTCGCGTGGGAATCGCGTCGGGTACGGACGGGCTGGGCAGCGCCACGGCGGAGTACGACGGCTTCATCGCGGACGTGGCGTGGTCGAAGATCACCGACACGGCGCTCCCGAGTGAGATGCAGGGCGAGGACGCCTCGGTGACGATCGACGCGATCGACGCTCCGCGCCGGCTCGAGCTGATCCCGCGGGGCGGCGTCCCCGAAGTCATCGAGGTCCGGGCGGCGGAGAACCCCATGATCGGCGAGGTCGAGCGATTCCGAGATGCCGTGCTCGGCGCCGACATCACCCGCGACCAGGACCGTACGGCGCAGACGCTTCGCCTGGTCGATCGGCTCTTGGAACGTCCGCTGCGCTGACCTCGATTCATCCGTCGTTTCCTCCCGCGCGATAGGAAGGGGGGATGACACGGACCGGTACCGTCCTCGAGGTCTTCCTGGCGTTCCTCCGGCTGGGCGTGACCTCGTTCGGCGGTCCGATCGCCCACCTCGGGTACTTCCGCGACGACCTCGTCGTGCGCCGCCGCTGGATGGACGACCGGGCCTACGCGGATCTCGTCGCCCTGTGCCAATTCCTCCCCGGCCCCGCGTCGAGCCAGGTGGGCTTCGCGATGGGGCTGCAGCGCGCCGGCTTCCTCGGCGCCCTCGCGGCGTTCCTCGCCTTCACCCTGCCGTCGGCGGTGCTGCTGATCGCGTTCGCCGCCGGGGCCTCGCTGTTCGGCGGCCCGGTGGGCGGCGGCATTCTGGACGGACTCAAGATCGTGGCCGTCGCCATCGTCGCCCAGGCCGTATGGGGAATGGCGCGTTCGCTCACCCCCGACGCGCCGCGCGCCGGCCTCGCCGTCGTCGCCGCCGCCCTCGCGCTCTTCGCGCCCGGCGCGGTGGGGCAGATCGGTGCGCTCATCATCGGCGTCGTCGCCGGGCTGCTCCTGCTGCGCGACGGCGGCGCCGAGGCGGGCGCGTCGGTGCCGGGCTTCGGCGTCTCGCGGGCGATGGGGATCGGATGCCTCGTCCTCGTCGCCGTGGCGCTCCTGGGGCTGCCTGTTCTGGCGGTCGTCACCGGTTCGGGCGTGATCGCGCTCGCCGATGCCTTCTTCCGATCGGGGGCTCTGGTGTTCGGCGGCGGGCATGTCGTCCTGCCGCTGCTGCAGGCCGAGGTCGTGCAGAACGGGTGGGTGTCGCCCGACACGTTCCTCGCCGGCTATGGCGCCGCGCAGGCGGTGCCGGGTCCGCTGTTCACGTTCGCCGCCTATCTGGGCGCGGTGTCCTCCGTCGGGCCGGGCGGGGTGGTGGGCGCGCTCGTCGCGCTCGCGGCGATCTTCGTCCCCGGTTTCCTCGTTCTCGTCGGGGTGCTGCCCTTCTGGGACGCGCTGCGCGGCCGTCCCCGCGTGCGCGCGGCGATGAGGGGCGCGAACGCGGCCGTCGTCGGCATCCTGGGCGCGGCGCTGTACACGCCGGTCTTCACGACCGCCGTGACCGGACCCGGGCCGTTCGTGCTGGCGCTCGTCGGGTTCGTACTGCTGACGGCGTTCCGTGTCCCTGCCTGGGTCGTGGTGATCGTGGGAGCGGTGGGCGGCGTCGCGCTCGCGCTGACGTAGGCGGCGGGCTCGCATCCGGAACCGCGGAGCGGCCGGGGAAAAGCAAAACCCCCGCGATGTAGAAGCTACGCGAGGGTTTCTGGGGTGATTGTAATGATCACCCTTGTGGCTCCGACCGGCATCGATCCGGTGACCTTTCGATTTTCAGTCGAACGCTCTACCAACTGAGCTACAGAGCCGAGCGACATGTCTGCCGCTTCCTAGACGAAAGGCCTCCTCGAAAGAAGGCCCGTCGCTATGGAGCGACCCTGACGGGACTTGAACCCGCGACCTCCGCCGTGACAGGGCGGCACGCTAACCAACTGCGCTACAGGGCCATGCTTGTTTAATTGTGACCGGTGAGTGACCCCAACGGGATTCGAACCCGTGCTACCGCCGTGAAAGGGCGGCGTCCTAGGCCGCTAAACGATGGGGCCGGATGATGCTCGGATTCTTGCGATTCCGTGCTCACTTGCCGACGACCGAGCCTACTTCATGATTCTCGAGATTGCCAATCGAGGGCGTGGCGCTCCGCCGCCCTGGCGTGTCGAGGGCCCACACTGGGCTGCGACAGCGGGAACTCGCCCTGTTGTTCGTGTGATTCGTGTTGCTACTGTGGTCCGAGTTGCGAACCGGTGAGATGAGGTATTCCCGTGACGCCTGAACCCCCCGACGGCGCGGACGACTGCGGTTGCGCGCCCACCCCTGCGGAGCGGGCCCGTCTCTGGCCGTCGTTCGATCGGCGGAGCGCCCTGAAGATCGGTGCCTTCGGCGCGGTCGCGCTCGGCGCTCTCGGCGCCACCGTCCCGTCGCTGGTCTCCTCTTCGCCGGCGTTCGCTGCCGACTACCCCTCGTGGGCCGACGTGGAAGCCGCGCGCGCCAACGAAGCCGCGAAGGCGGCCGAGATCAGCCGCATCCAGGGCCTCATCGCCGGGCTGCAGTCCGAGGTCGCGCGCACGCAGGCCGAGGTCGTCGCGCGCTCGGACGAGTACTACGCGGCGCAGCAGGCCTACTTCGATGCGGACTACCGCGCCCAGCAGCTCCAAGCGCAAGCCGACGCGGAAGCGGCGAAGGCGACGGATGCCGCGACCAAGGCGGGGAAGGTCGCGGCGCAGCTGTACCGCAGCGGCGGTGACGACACCTCGCTCGATCTCTTCTTCTCGGGCTCGGCGGCGACGGCGGATGACCTGCTCTCCAAGCTCGGGACGATGGACAAGCTCCTCGAGCGCAACCGCTCGGTGTACGCCGCCGCGGTGGCGGCTCGCGACAGCGCAAAGAACCTCAGCAGCCAGGCCGCAGACGCCAAGGCCGAACGCGACCGCCTGAAGACGATCGCCGAAGAGAAAATGGTCGCCGCACAGCAGGCTGCGGACGCTGCACAGGCCGCCCTCGCGGCGCAGCAGGCCAACCAGGTCGTGCTCGAGGCGCAGCTCGCGGCGCTCAAGGACACCACGGCCAAGACCGTGGCCGACTACCAGGCCGGCGTCGAGGCCGAGCGCAAGGCGCGTGAAGAGCGCGAGCGCCGCGCTCGTGAGGAAGCCGAAGCCCGCGCCCGGGCCCAGCGCGAGCAGGAGGAACGCGACCGTCGGAACGCGGCCGCCAACTCCGGTGGCGGCGGTGGTGGCGG
>NZ_JAKRNI010000009.1 GCF_022346945.1 Microbacterium sp. ACRRU
GGCTGGGGGAGTCCGTGCTGGACGGGGCGGGCGTGGGCGCCCCGGGCCCGGCGACGAAGTACGCCGTCTGCAGTCCGATCGCCCCGGCGATCACCACGAGTCCGACACCGAGGCCCACGAGGTTGTCGCGCACACGCCGGCGCACCTGAAGACGGTGGAGCTCCTGCCGCGCCTGGTACACCCGGGCACGTTCTCGACTCTGCCGGTCCTTGCCACCTGTCGCCACATCGACCTCTTCTCACCGCTCATCGGCCGCCGTCGATCCTACGCATCGACGACGAGAGGCGACAAAGAGGCAGGATCCGATGTCCGACGTCGCGATTAGCCTGGATCGGTGACCAGTCCCTCCGCCCTCTTCCAGGGCCAGACGCCGCTCGCTGTGCGCATGCGCCCGACGAGCCTCGACGAGGTCGCCGGGCAGGGGCACTTGCTGCGCCCGGGCTCTCCGCTGGTCACCCTCGCGGGCACCGACTCCTCGGCATCCGGGTCCGCCGTCTCGGTCATCCTGTGGGGGCCGCCGGGCACGGGCAAGACGACGCTGGCGCAGGCGATCGCCCGCTCGTCGGGGCGACGGTTCGTCGAGCTGTCGGCGATCACCGCCGGGGTGAAAGACGTGCGCGAGGTCATGCAGGAAGCTCTCACCCAGCGCGACCTGTACGGGCAGTCCACCATCCTGTTCCTGGACGAGATCCATCGCTTCACCAAGGCGCAGCAGGACGCGCTGCTCCCGGGCGTCGAGAACGGGTGGGTGGTGCTCATCGCCGCCACGACCGAGAACCCCTCGTTCTCGGTCATCTCGCCACTGCTGTCGCGGTCGCTGCTGCTCACGCTTCGGCCGCTCGGAGACGACGATCTCGGTGCTCTGGTCGATCGGGCGGTCGCCGATGCCCGCGGTCTCGACGGCCGCGTGGTCCTGAGCGACGAGGCGCGGGCGGCGCTCGTCCGCCTGGCTTCGGGAGATGCGCGCCGGGCCCTGACCGCTCTGGAGGCAGCGGCTTCGGTCGCCGCGGACGACGCCGCGCGCGACGACAACGCCGCCGACGCCAGCGACGGCGACACCGACACCGACACCGACACCGACACCGACACCGACGAAACCGATCCGGATGCCACGGATCCCCGCCCCGTCATCACGGGCGACCACATCGCGCAAGCGGTCGATCGGGCCCTGCTTCGCTACGACCGACAGGGCGACGAGCACTACGACGTCATCAGCGCCTTCATCAAGTCGGTGCGCGGATCCGACGTGGATGCCGCCATTCACTACCTCGCGCGGATGATCGAGGCCGGCGAAGACCCGCGCTTCATCGCGCGGCGGCTCGTCATCTCGGCGGCGGAAGACATCGGTCTCGCCGATCCGCAGGCCTTGCAGATCGCCGTGGCGGCGGCGGATGCGGTCGCCTTCATCGGCATGCCCGAGGGGCGTATCCCGCTGGCCGAGGCCACGGTGTACCTCGCGACCACCGCCAAGTCCAACGCCGCTTATAACGCGATCAACGCCGCCATCGCCGATGTCCGGGCCGGCGGGTTCGGTCGGGTGCCCCTTCACCTTCGTGACGCGCACTACCCCGGGGCGAAGAGGCTCGGCCACGGCAAGGGCTACAAGTACGCCCACGACAGCGACATCGGGATCGTCACGCAGCAGTACCTCCCCGATGAGCTGCGCGGAAAGCGGTACTACCAGCCGACCTCCCATGGCGCCGAACGCGACGTCTCCGCGCGCCTCGAGAAGATTCGCCGCATCCTCGACGGCGGCTGAAGCGGCCCGAGAACCCGCTCTGGTACGATGAATCGGCTCGAAACAGGGTTTTCGGGCATCCCCTCCTTCCAGTGATCACCTCTCGGTGCGCCCCGGCGTGCGTTCCGAAACGGGCGGAAGGGGGCGATACGTCCGTGAGCCGCGAAAGGCGCGGCCACGTCATCGGAAGGAGTACTTCGTGGCAACGAAGTCCCAGGACCGCCGCAAGGTCCGTCTGTCGCGCGCCCTCGGCGTCGCGCTCACCCCGAAGGCCGCCCGCTACCTCGAGAAGCGTCCCTACGCTCCGGGCGAGCACGGCCGCACCAAGCGCAAGGCCGACAGCGACTACGCCGTCCGTCTGCGTGAGAAGCAGCGTCTGCGCGAGCAGTACGGCATCCGCGAGAAGCAGCTGCGCATCGCGTTCAACGAGGCCCGCCGCACCGACGGCCTGACCGGTGAGAACCTGGTCGAGCTGCTCGAGATGCGTCTGGACGCTCTGGTCGTGCGTTCGGGCTTCGCCCGCACCACCGCGCAGGCGCGCCAGCTCGTCGTTCACCGCCACATCCTGGTCGACGGCCAGCTCGTGGACCGCCCGTCGTTCCGCGTGAAGCCGGGTCAGCTCATCCACGTCAAGGCCAAGAGCGAGGGCCTCGAGCCCTTCCAGGTCGCGGCCGCCGGTGGGCACGCCGAGGTGCTGCCGCCCGTTCCGGGCTACCTCGAGGTCGACCTCTCGACGCTGCAGGCGCGCCTCGTGCGTCGCCCGAAGCGTGCCGAGGTGCCCGTCACGTGTGACGTGCAGCTCGTCGTCGAGTACTACGCCGCTCGCTGAGTCCCGCACTCACGAGCCGAAGGGCGTCGGGTTCTCCCGGCGCCCTTCGTCGTTCCCGGGCGCGGGCACCTGCCGTTTCCGGTCGCGTTCTTGTGCCGCCCAGATGGTTCCTGCGCAGCACAACTCCGGCATCCCGAGTCTCGGACGGCGAGCGGTGGTCGTTCGGGGCGTTGTTGCAGGAGTTGTGCCCACCGGCGGAGGGTCCCGGCGCGGGCCGGCGCCGGGCCGGCGCCTCACGGAGGGGGCCGGGGCGGGTGGCATCCACGGGTCCGGGCGCGCGCCCGCACGACACTGTCGCCTACGATGAAGGGATGCCGCGCCCGCGGCGCTCGCTCGAGGAAGAAGTGGTGATCGTGAGAAGCCTCGTCTGGTTCGTATTGGGCATCGCCGGAGGGTTCGTCGCCGCGCACCTGGTCAACAAGGATCCGCGCGGTCAGGAGCTTCTCGCCCAGGTCGACGCCCGCATCAGCGAGTTCACCGACCGCATGAGCGAGGCCTACCACGCGCAGGAGACGCGTCTGTCCGACGTTCTCGACGACGCCAAGACCGTGGCCGCCACCGCCGCCGATACGGTGGCCGACGCCGCCGCGACGGTCGCCGCGGCCGCCAAGAAGGCCGCCCCCACCGACTGACCTCCCGGCATCCCGCCCCGTCCGCCGGGGCGGATCCGCACGCCCACGGAAAGACCCGACATGAAAACCGCCGAGATCGCTCAGCGCTTCCTCGACTACTTCGAGAAGAAGAACCACACCATCGTGCCGTCGGCCTCGCTCGTCACCGACGACCCGGCCCTGCTGTTCACCGTCGCCGGCATGGTGCCGTTCATCCCGTATCTCAGCGGTGTCGTTCCCGCCCCGTACCCGCGTGCGGCCGACGTGCAGAAGTGCATCCGCACCAACGACATCGAAGAGGTCGGAAAGACGCCGCGCCACGGCACGTTCTTCCAGATGCTCGGCAACTGGTCGTTCGGCGACTACTTCAAGGAAGACGCGATCCGTTACGCGTGGGAGCTGCTGACCACGTCCGAAGAGGACGGCGGCCTCGGCTTCGATCCGAAAGACCTGTGGGTCACCGTCTACGAAGAGGACGACGAGGCGCACGACCTGTGGCGCACTCTCACCGACCTGCCCGAGGAGCGCATCCAGCGTCTCGGCAAGGACACGAACTACTGGTCGACCGGGCTGCCCGGACCGGCGGGCCCGTGTTCGGAGATCTTCTTCGACCGCGGACCGGAGTACGGCATCGACGGCGGCCCGGCCACCGACGACGACCGCTACGTCGAGATCTGGAACCTCGTGTTCATGCAGTACGAGATCACCAACGTGCGGTCGAAGTACGACTTCGACATCGTCGGCGAGCTCCCGGCGAAGAACATCGACACCGGCATGGGCCTGGAGCGCATCGCGTTCATCAAGCAGGGCGTCGACAACATGTACGAGACCGACCAGGTGCGTCCGGTGCTCGATCTCGCTGCGAAGCTGGCCGGCAAGTCCTACGGCGCGGAGTCGCACGAGGACGACGTACGCCTGCGCATCGTCGCCGACCACGTCCGCTCCTCGCTCATGCTCCTCGCCGACGGCGTCACGCCCTCGAACGAGGGCCGCGGCTACATCCTGCGCCGCATCATGCGCCGCGCGATCCGCTCGATGCGCCTGCTCGGCGTGGAGGGCCCGACGTTCCCGGAGCTCTTCGCGGCGTCGCGTGATGCGATGAAGGAGTCCTGCCCCGAGGTCGCCTCCGACTACGCGCGCCTGTCGGCCTACGCGATCGCCGAGGAGCAGACCTTCCTCCGCACGCTGGCGGCGGGGTCGGCGATCCTCGACCAGTCGGTGATGGATGCCAAGAGCGGCGGCACCACGACGCTGTCCGGTTCGGAGGCCTTCCTGCTGCACGACACGTACGGCTTCCCGATCGACCTCACGCTCGAGATCGCCGAAGAGGCCGGGCTGAGCGTGGACCGCTCCGCGTTCGACGCCCTCATGCAGGAGCAGCGCGCCCGCGCGAAGGCCGACGCGCGCGCACGCAAGGGAGCGATCGCCGACCAGAGCGCCTACCGCGATTTCCGCGCGAAGGGCGAGACGGTCTTCACCGGCTACACCGACCTCGAGACCGAGTCGACCGTGCTCGGCATCCTGGTCGACGGCCGCAGCACCGATCACGCCGTGCAGGGTCAGATCGCCGAGGTCGTCCTCGCCGAGACCGCCCTGTACGCGGAGTCCGGCGGACAGGTCGCCGACAAGGGCGTCATCGTCGGTCCCGGATACGAGCTGGAAGTGCTCGACGTGCAGCGCCCTGTGCCGGGCCTGATCAGCCACACCGTCGAGGTCACCACCGGTGAGGTGTCGGTCGACGCGCCCGCGACGACCGTGGTCGATGCCCTCAACCGCCACGCGGCGCAGCAGGCGCACTCGGCGACGCACCTCGTGCACGCCGCGATCCGCGACACCCTCGGCAAGAGCGCCACCCAGACCGGTTCACTCAACCGCGCGGGCTACATGCGCTTCGACTTCAGCTGGGGCGCGGCGCTCTCGCCCGAGACGCGCACCGAGATCGAGGACATCGCCAACAACGCCGTGCGCGACAACCTCGAGGTGACCACGCGCGTGATGTCGCTCGACGAGGCCAAGGCCGCCGGCGCCATGGCGCTCTTCGGCGAGAAGTACGGCGACACCGTCCGCATGGTCGACATCGGCGGTCCGTGGTCGCGCGAACTGTGCGGGGGGACCCACGTCTCGCGCAGCGCCGAGATCGGCCTGGTCAACCTGGTCGGCGAGTCGTCCGTCGGCGCCTCGAACCGCCGTGTCGAAGCGCTCGTCGGTCTGGACGCGTTCCGCGACCTCGCCGCGGAGCGCGCGATCGTCTCGCAGCTCTCCACGTCGCTGAAGACTCCGCGCGACCAGCTGACGACCCGCATCGCTGAGCTGTCCGCGAGCCTCAAGGCCGCGGAGAAGAAGATCGCTGCGTTCGAGGCCCGCGCTCTCACCGACCGGCTGCCGCAGCTGGTCGAGTCCGCGACCGCGGTGGGAACCGTCCGCGTCGTGGCCCAGCCCCTCGGCGAGGGTGCGTCCACCGATGACGTTCGCACTCTCGCGCTGCAGGTGCGCGACCGTCTCGGCAGCGAGGCTGCGGTGGTCGCCCTCGGCAGCGTCGCCAACGGCCGCGCCACCGTCGTCGTCGTCACCAACGACGCCGCCCGCGAGCGCGGTCTTGCGGCCGGCGCCCTCGCGAAGGCGGCGGCGGGGGTCCTCGGTGGAGGCGGTGGCGGCCGGCCCGACGTCGCCCAGGGCGGCGGAACGGATGCCGCGGCCCTGCCGCAGGCGCTCGACGGCATCGTCGCCGATGTGCGGGCGATCACGGCGTGACGGAGTTCCGCCGAGGCATCCGGCTCGGGATCGATGTCGGGCGCGCGCGCGTCGGCGTCGCCCGGTCGGATCCCGACGGTCTGCTGGCGTTCCCGGTCGAGACGGTTCCGCGCAAAGGAGAGCCGGTGCGTCGCATCGTGGCTCTCGCGGCGGAGTACGAGGTGTTCGAGGTCCTGGTCGGCCTGCCCCTGAATCTCCGCGGCGAGGACACGCCCTCGACGACGGACGCGCGCCGCTTCGCGGGGGAGCTGGCGGCAGCCCTGGACGTTCCGGTGCGACTCGTCGACGAGCGGCTGAGCACGGTCTCGGCGCAGGGCGCCCTGCGGCAGGCGGGACGCTCCCAGCGGGATTCTCGTAGCATTGTGGATCAAGTCGCCGCTGTGGTGCTGCTGCAGCAGGCGCTCGACGTGGAGCGACAGTCCGGCGTGCCGGCCGGACCCGCCGTAGCCCCGGGACAGGAGCCCGCCTGACATGCCCGAGAACGACCCGACCGACCCCTTCGCCGAGCTGTACCGCCGTCTGCCCGATCCCCGCACCGGAGCGATGGATGCCACGGCTCGCGGCGATGAGGCCGCCGGTGACGATCGACCCGAGACACCTCAGCCGCCTTCGCGCCGCGCCGCGCGCGAAGCGCGTCGCGCCCAGACCGGTCCGACTCCCGCGAGCGGCTCGGACACACGGGATGACGCGGCGCCCGCGGCGCCCGCCGGGCCGGTTCCCGCCGCCCGCCACACAGCGCCCGCCGAACCCGTCTCGGCAGCCCGTCCCGCAGCACCGGCTGAGCCGGTTCCGACACCGCGCCCCGCGGCACCCGCGTTCGAGCACGTCGCGCGCTCGTCCGAGCAGCCCGCTGCGCCGCGAACCGCCGCGCCGGCTTCGTCGGCGCGCGAGCCCGAGCCCGCCCGGCGGTCGTCGCCGGTGCACGACCGCGAGCCGGCCCTGGTCGGCGTGGCAGCCGCCGGCGGCTCCGGGGGTTCCCGCCCCCCGGCATCCGGCTCGCTCGAAGACCTCTTCGCAGGTCGCGCGAGCACCGACGAGGTGCGGGGAGCCGCTCGGCCCCCGCGACGCCGTCGCCGCACAGGGGCCTGGGTCGCTCTGGCCATCGTCCTGGTCCTCGTGGGGGGCATCGTCGGCGGCGGGGTCGCCCTGTGGAACACCTACGGCGAGCGGGTGCAAGCGTTCTTCGGCGCGGGGGAGCCCACCGACTTCGAGCCGGGCATGGCCACGGGCGAGGCGCGCGTGACGATCGTTTCGGGCGACACCGGTGAGTCGGTCTCTCCCAAGCTCTTCGAAGCGGGGGTCACCAAGGCATCCGATTCGCTGTATCGGTACATGGTCGAGAACGCCGTGGTCTTCACCTTTCAGCCCGGGGTCTATCGCCTCCAGCAGCAGATGACCTCCGCCGCCGTTCTGGAAGCACTAGGCGACCCCGCGAACCGGCTCGACAACTCGGTCCAGTTACGAGAGGGCCTTACGCTCGACCAGTCCCTCGACGTCATCGCCGAGCAACTCAGCATGCCGCGCGAAGACCTCGACGTCGCCGTCGCAGACCCGTCGCAGTACGGCGTCCCCGCGGCGACCCTCGAGGGGTGGATCTTCCCCGCGACGTACGACTTCGACGAGGGCGTGACCGCGACCGACGTCATCGGGCGGATGGTGCAGCGCACCGTCCAGTCGCTCGACCAGGCCGGCGTCCCCGAGGCGGACCGCGAACGCATCCTGATCGTCGCGTCGATCATCGAACGCGAAGCCCGCAATCGTGACGATTTTTACAAGGTCTCGCGCGTGATCGAGAACCGTCTGCAGCCCGGCAACCAGGAGACCTTCGGCAAGCTCGAGATGGACTCGACGGTGCAGTACGGGGCCAACGAGCTCGGCAGCGGTTCGGTCAGCACGTCGACCGAGGCGCGCAACAGCGACAACCCGTGGAACACCTACATGTACCCCGGGCTGCCCATCGGCCCCATCGCGAATCCGGGTGACCTGGCGATCGATGCCGCCATGAAGCCGGTCGACGGCCCCTGGCTGTACTTCGTCACCGTCAACCTCGACACCGGCGAAACGGTCTTCACCTCCACCTACAGCGAGCACGAGCAGGCCGTCGCCCAGTGGCGGGCATGGTGCGCCGAGAACCCCGACGGCGGATGCTGACCGACGTTCGGCATCTTGCGGTCTGGGGTGACCCGATCGACCATTCGCGGTCGCCGCTGCTGCACGCGGCGGCCTACCGCGAGTTGGGCCTGCCCTGGGAGTACGGCCGCAGGCGCGTGAGCGAAGCGGGATTCCCGCAAGCGCTGGCCGAGCGGGATGCCACGTGGCGGGGCTTGTCCCTCACGATGCCGCTCAAGCACGCGGCGGCCGCCGCGGCGGTGTCGCTCGACGAAGACGCCCGGCGCACCGGTGCGGTCAACACGCTGCTGCTGACCGACGACGGGCCGCACGGCTTCAACACCGACGTCGAGGGACTCGCGCGTGCGTTGTGGGAGATCGGTGTGAACGCGCCGCGCCGTGTGCGCATCCTCGGTGCGGGCGCGACCGCGACGTCGGCGGTCGCGGCGGCTGTCCGCCTGGGCGCCGGGGGCGTGGAGATCCGCGCACGCCGCCCCGACGCCGCGGCACCGCTCGTCGCGCTGGCCGAAACGCTCGATACCCCCGTCGTGGTCGCGCCGCTCGACGAACCCGATCCCGGGCCCGTCGATGTCACGATCGCCACCCTGCCCGGCGGAACCGACCTCGGTCACGCGGCGGAGGACCTGGCATCCGTCGGTGGCCCGCTCGTCGACGTCGTCTACGGCGGGTGGCCCACCCCGCTCGCCCGCGCATGGGATCGTGCGGGCCGCCCCGCCCACGACGGACTCGGGATGCTGCTGCACCAGGCACTGCTGCAAGTGCGCGTGTTCGTTGGGGGCGACCCCTCCGTACCGCTCGAGCGGGAGGACGCGGTGCTCGCCGCGATGCGCACCGCCGTCATGGGAGGATAGGACCATGCTTCGCGTGCTCACGGCCGGGGAATCCCACGGCCCCGAACTGGTCGCCCTCATGGAGGGGATGCCGGCCGGTGTCCCGATCTCGCCCGCCCAGATCCGCGCCGACCTGGCGCGCCGCAAGCTCGGCTACGGTCGCGGCTCGCGCATGAAGTTCGAGGAAGACGAGCTGACGCTCTCGACCGGCATCGTCCACGGCTTCACGATCGGCAGCCCGATCGCCCTGCGCATCGGCAACACCGAGTGGCCGAAGTGGGTCGAGGTCATGAGCCCCGAGCCCGTCGAGCTCTCGGACCGCTCCCGCGGGCGCGGTGCCGCGCTCACGCGTCCGCGTCCGGGCCACGCCGACCTCGTCGGCATGCAGAAGTACGGCTTCGACGAGGCACGACCGATCCTGGAGCGCGCCTCTGCCCGCGAGACCGCCGCTCGCGTCGCGCTCGGCGCGGTGGCCCGCGCGTTCCTCGGCGAGCTCGGCATCCGGCTCGTGAGCCACACGCTCTCGATCGGCCCCGTGCGTGTACCCGAGGATGCCGCCCTGCCGGCGCCCGACGACGTCGATGCACTCGACGCCGATCCGCTGCGCTGCTTCCACGCCGAGACCTCCGCCGCGATGGTCGCCGAGGTCGACGACGCGAAGAAGTCCGGCGACACACTCGGCGGCATCGTCGAGGTCTTGGCCTACGGCCTGCCTCCGGGGCTCGGTTCGCACGTGCAGTGGGACCGCCGGCTGGATGCCAAGCTCGCCCAGGCGCTCATGAGCATTCAGGCGATCAAGGGCGTCGAGGTCGGCGACGGCTTCCTCACCACCACCCGCCGCGGATCGCAGGCGCACGACGAGCTGTTCGCCACCGCCGACGGCATCACCCGCTCGTCCGACCGGGCGGGCGGTACCGAGGGAGGCATGTCCACCGGCACGGTCCTGCGGGTGCGCGCGGGGATGAAGCCCATCGCGACGGTCCCGCACGCACTGCGCACCGTCGACGTCGCCACGGGCGATACCGCCGCCGCACACCACCAGCGCTCCGACGTGTGCGCCGTCCCGGCCGCGGGCGTGGTCGCCGAGGCGATGGTCGCGATCACCCTCGCCGACGCGGTGCTGGAGAAGTTCGGCGGCGACAACGTCTCCGAGACCCGCCGCAACCTCGAGTCGTACCTCGCGCACCTCCCCGAGACACTGCGCACCACGGACGCCTCGGACGCGGCGCTGCTCGCGCATGACCTCGGCTGAGGCCGGTCAGGGCGCCCTCGTCCTCATCGGACCGATGGGTGCCGGAAAGACGAGTGTCGGGCGCCGGGTGGCCCGCACCCTCGGCTTGCCGTTCCGCGACAGCGACAAGATCGTCGTCCGGGACCACGGTCCGATCCCGGAGCTGTTCGCCCAGCACGGCGAGGCGCACTTCCGAGACCTCGAACGTGCGGCCGTGGCCGAGGCTCTCGCCGCCGGGGGAGTGGTCGCGCTCGGCGGGGGCGCGGTGCTCGACCCGCGAACCCGCGAACGCCTCGCCGACCATCGCGTCGTGCTGTTGACGGTGGCGCCGAACGTCGTGGCATCCCGGATCCACGGCGACGGGCGCCCGCTGCTACAGGGCGAGGACCCCGTGCAGCGCTGGCTGCGCATCTACGAGGAGCGGCGTCCGCTCTACGAATCCACCGCGCACATCACCTTCGACACATCGTCGGGCCCGCTGTCGCGCGTCGTCGACGAGATCGTGGCCTGGGCGCAGCGCGCCCCGGCCCAGGAGACCCCATGACCGACACCACCACCATCACCGTCGCCGGTGACCCCGGCTACGACATCACGATCGGCCGCGGGCTGCTCGCGACCCTCGAAGAGGTGCTGCCTCCCGCGGCGCAGAAGGTGCTCATCGTGCACCCCCCGACCCTCGCGGCCCAGGCCGAGGCGTTGCGCGCCCAGCTCGTGGGCGACCGTCAGGTCCTTCTCGCGGAGATCCCGGATGCCGAGCAGGGCAAGCGCATCGAGGTCGCGGCGTTCTGCTGGCAGGTGATGGGCCAGGCGGACTTCACGCGCACGGATGCCGTCATCGGGTTCGGCGGCGGAGCGGTCACCGACCTCGCCGGGTTCGTCGCCGCCACGTGGCTCCGGGGGGTGGCGATCGTGCAGGTCCCCACGACCGTCCTGGCGATGGTGGACGCCGCGGTAGGGGGCAAGACCGGCGTCAACACCGCCGAGGGGAAGAACCTCGTGGGGGCCTTCTGGCCGCCTCACGCCGTCGTCTGCGACCTCGATCTGCTCGACACGCTGTCGCGCAATGAGGCCACGGCAGGGTTCGCCGAGGTCGTGAAGGCCGGGTTCATCTGGCATCCGGAGATCCTCGACCTCATCGAGGCCGACCCCGGGAACATCGTGGACCCGCGCGGCGACGCGTTCCGCCGGTGCATCGAACTCGCGATCGACATGAAGGCCCGCGTGGTGGGGGAGGACCTGCGCGAGGCGGGCCTGCGCGAGGTGCTGAACTACGGGCACACGCTCGGTCACGCCATCGAACACGCCGAGCGGTACCGGTGGCGTCACGGCGCCGCGATCTCGGTCGGCATGGTCTTCGCCGCCGAACTGTCGCGCCTGGCCGGCCGGCTGTCGGATGACGTCGCCCAGCGCCACCGCACGGTGCTGGAGTCACTGGGCCTTCCGACGACCTACCGCGCCGGGGCGTTCCAGACGCTGAAGGCGACGATGCAACGCGACAAGAAGAGCCGCGGCGCCATGCTTCGCTTCATCGTGCTCGACGACCTCGCCCGGCCCACGGTGCTGCAGGCGCCCGACGAGTCGCTGCTGTTCGCGGCGTACCAGGAGGTCGGGGCGTGAGCACGCCGCGTCGTCTTCTTCTGGTCAATGGACCGAACCTGAACCTGCTCGGAACGCGCCAACCCGAAATCTACGGTCGCGACACCCTCGCCGACGTCGAGCGCCTGACCGCCGAGGCCGCGGCGCGGAACGGTCTCGAGGTCCGGGCGGTGCAGAGCAACCACGAAGGCGTGCTCATCGACGCGATCCACGCCGCCCGGCTCGACTGCGCCGGCATCGTGATCAACGCCGGCGGGTACACGCACACCTCCGTCGCGCTGCGGGACGCCCTGGCATCCGTCAATCTCCCGGTGGCCGAGGTGCATATCTCGAACATCAAGGAGCGCGAGAGCTTCCGGCAGTTCTCGTACATCGAAGACGTCGCCGTGGTGCACGTCATCGGCGAAGGGGTGCCCGGCTACGCCCGCGCGGTCGACCTCCTCGTCGAGGTCATCACCGGCCGCGCGGACGGCTGAGCGCCCCATCGCGTAGACTCGACCGCTGGGCGCGCGCCGCAGCGACGCGCCACCGACTCACGAAACGGAACATCGAAGCTCATGGCATCCACCGCAGACATCAAGAACGGCGTCGTCCTCAACATCGACGGTCAGCTCTGGAGCGTGGTGGAGTTCCAGCACGTCAAGCCCGGCAAGGGCGGTGCGTTCGTGCGCACCAAGCTGAAGAACGTCATGTCCGGCAAGGTCGTCGACAAGACGTTCAACGCCGGTGCCAAGGTCGACATCGAAAACGTCGACCGCCGCGACTTCACCTACCTCTACAACGACGGCGAGGGCTTCGTCTTCATGGACGTCGCCGACTACGACCAGATCACCGTGGGCGCCGCGACCGTCGGCGACGCCGCCAACTTCCTGCTCGAGAACCAGCAGGTGCAGATCGCCCTCAACAACGGCAACCCGCTCTACATCGAGCTTCCGCCGTCCGTCGTGCTCGAGGTCACCTACACCGAGCCGGGCCTTCAGGGCGACCGCTCGTCCGCCGGCACGAAGCCCGCGACCGTCGAGACCGGCTACGAGATGCAGGTTCCGCTGTTCCTCGAGACCGGCACGAAGATCAAGGTCGACACTCGCACCGGCGAGTACCTCGGCCGCATCAGCTGACCTTGAGCGCCCGCACCAAGGCGCGCAAGCGCGCCCTCGACATCCTGTTCCAGGCCGACGTCCGCGGCGAGGAGCTGCCCGTCATGCTCGCCGCCGAGGCCAAGCGCGCGGCATCCGAGCCCGATCGCCAGGCATCGTGGCTGTACGCCCGCGACATCGTGGACGGCGTCATCGACAACCGTGAGGCGATCGACGAGCAAATCACGACCTTCGCGAAGGATTGGTCGCTGCAGCGCATGCCCGCGGTGGACCGCGCGCTGCTGCGCATCGGGGCGTGGGAGATCCTCTACAACGACGACATCCCCACGGCGGTCGCGATCGACGAGGCGGTCGAGCTCGCCAAGGAGTTCTCGACCGACGACTCCGGTTCGTTCGTGCACGGCGTCCTCGCCCGGATCGCCCGCTCGTCCTGACGATCGGCGACGTGCTCTCGCGGCGGCGCCGGGCACGCGTAAACGCGATTCGCGCGCATAAACGCGTGGGCAGCGCGTTTCTGCGCGCCGATCGCGTTTATGCATGCTCGGACACCGCTGCCGGGCGGCCGGTGGTGTCGGTGGTCGAAGGCAGGATCGACATATGACCACGTGGCGCCGCCTGCTCCCCGACGCCGAACGCCCGGGCTTCGAGGCGCTCGCGCTCGGCATCGAGCTGCGCCAGCGCGAGGCGTACGACCCGTCGCGGTGGGAGGCGCGGTCCGTCGACCCCGTCACTCCGCGCATGCTCGCGCAGCGGCAGGACGAGCTGCAGCTCGTGGCGCGTCCGCTCGTGCGCGGCGCGCGCGAGGCGTGGATCCGGGCGGATGCCACGTGGGACGCGGTCCGCCGATCCCGCGGACGCTTCGATCCGGCGCACATCGCGTGGTTCGCCGAACTCCACGCCCTCGCCCAGGCGATGCGGACCACCGGACCCTTCGTGGCCGCGAGCGACACGGTCGTCCTCGACACGATCGCGTCACCGTTGCTGTGGCCGCACCTGCGCGCGGCCGCGGGGCTCGGCATCCCCCTCGTCGCGATGCACCCGCAGCAGACCGTGCGGATGGCCGACGCGGCGATCGCCCGGGTGGCGGTGGAGACCGCGAGAGGCGGGGCACTGCGTCTTGCCGCCGCCATCGAGATCGACGGACAGACGGTGGATGCCACGCACGTGCGGCCCGTGGGCGCGGCCGGGATCTTCTCGTTCGAGGTCGACCGCGACCCCATCCCGCTGGTCCTCGCCGCCGCGTCGCTGCCCGAGCCCCTGCCCGCCCTGCTGACAGACGGGCCGGTGGTCGTGCCGGGGGAGGACGCGGCCGAGTTCCTCCGTGAGGCGTACCCGCGGCTCGCACGACGGGTGCCGCTCGCCGTGGCCCCGGGTGTCCCCGCTCCGCCACCGCCGCGACCGACGCTCCAGGTGACGGTCACATACCGCGACGACGAGGATGTCGACTACGCGCTCGACTGGGTGTATCCGGGCGGGATCCGGGCCGCGTACGGCAGTCCGATGGATACCGAGCGCGACGCCCGAGCCGAAGCCGAGATCGCGGGGCGCGTCGACGCGGCGTGGGCGGAGCGCGCCGACCTGCCGGTCCGACCCCGCGCGACGCTGCGCGATGCCGACGCCGCGGTGTTCGCGACACGGGTGCTACCGGCCCTCGACCTCCTCGACGACGTTCGCGTCGTGACGCGGGGAACGGTTCCGGCGTTTCGCGAGCTGCGGGGAGATCCGGCGCTGACGATCACCGCCGTGCCGTCGCCCGACCGCGACTGGTTCGACCTCGGCATCGTCGTCGTGATCGAGGGACGCACGATCCCGTTCGGCACGCTGTTCACCGCGCTCTCGCGCGGGCGCACTCGCATCAAGCTCTCCGACGGGGCGTGGTTCTCGCTCGCGCACCCCGCGCTGCAACGGCTTCGGGATTTGCTCGAGGAGGCCGCTGCGCTCGACGAGTGGGAGACCGGCCCTCGCATCCCGCGCCGCCACCTCGCCCTATGGAGCGACTTCGAAGACCTCGCCGACGAATCCGCCGCCGCCGTGGAGTGGCGCGATCTGGCGCGAGCGCTGCGGGACGTGTCGTCCGTCCCTTCCCCTCCGACGCCGCCCGGCTTCCGCGCCGAGCTGCGCCCGTATCAGCGCGAGGGTCTCGCGTGGCTCGCGCTGCTCCACGCGCACCGGCTCGGTGGCATCCTCGCCGACGACATGGGTCTGGGGAAGACGGTGCAGATCCTGGCGCTCATCGCGCACGCGCGCGGTGCGGGCGATCACCGCCCGTGGCTCGTCATCGCGCCCACGTCGGTGCTCCCCACGTGGGCCGCGGAAGCCGCGCGTTTCGCGCCGAATCTGCGCGTGGTCACGGTCGAGGCGACCGCCGTGCGGCGGACCCGGACGATCGCGCAGACCGCCGTCGACGCCGACATCGTCGTCGCGCCCTACGGGGTTGTCCGCCTCGACGACGCCGAGTTCGCGGCGACGGAGTGGGCGGGCGTCGTGCTCGATGAGGCGCAGTTCGTGAAGAATCCCGCGACCCGGATCCATCGCGCCGTCGCTGCGCTTCGCGCGGACTCGGTCTTCGCGGTCACGGGCACGCCGATCGAGAACGGCCTCGACGACCTGTGGGCGCTGCTGGCCCTCACCGCCCCCGGGCTGTATCCGTCGGCGCGGCGGTTCCGCGAAGAGTACGCGCGCGCGATCGAGCAGCTGCCCTCCGACGCGCCCACCGAGCTCTCGGCCGCCGCCTCGGCAGAACACCGCCGCGGCAGCCTCGCGCGATTGCGATCGCGCGTGCGCCCGTTCCTGCTGCGACGCACGAAAGACGTCGTCGCCGCCGACCTCCCGCCCAAGCAGGAGCAGACGATCGCGGTGCCGCTCAGCCCCGCTCACCGGGAGCTGTACGACCGCGTGCTGCAGCGCGAGCGTCAGAAGGTGCTCGGGCTCCTCGACGATCTCGACCGGCAGCGCTTCATCGTCTTCCGCTCGATCACGCTGCTCCGGATGCTGGCCCTGGCCCCCGGTCTCGTCGACGAACGCGACGCCCACCTCGGGTCGGCGAAGCTCGACGTCCTGCTCGAACGCCTGGTCGAGGTGGCATCCGAGGGCCATCGTGCGCTGGTGTTCAGTCAGTTCACGTCGTTCCTCGATCAGGCGGCGGATCGTCTGGATGCCGCGGGCCTGGCCTATGCCCACCTCGACGGCTCGACATCACGACGCGGCCACGTCGTGGAGGGGTTCCGCGGGGGAGACGCCCCGGTGTTCCTCATCAGCCTCAAGGCGGGCGGCTTCGGCCTGACGCTCATCGAGGCGGAGTACGTCTTCCTCCTCGATCCGTGGTGGAACCCCGCCGCCGAGACCCAGGCGATCGATCGCACGCACCGCATCGGCCAGACCCGGAGCGTGTTCGTCTACCGGCTCATCGCGGCCGGAACCATCGAGGAGAAGGTGCTCGAGCTGCAGCAGCGCAAGGCCGCGCTGTCGCGCGCGGTGCTCGACGACGGAGAGGCCTTCGCCAGGGCGCTGGATGCCGACGACATCCGCGGCATCCTCGGCGGCTGAAGCCGCGCGCCGCGCCCACCGCGGCCTCAGGCGACCCGCGCGTAGACTCGATGGGTTCTCACGGACAGGAGCGACATGAAGATCACCGGCCTCGGCCACGCGGGCATGTTCATCGAAACGACGGGCGGCAGCATCCTCTGCGACCCCGTCATCGGTCCGAGCTTCTTCGGCTCATGGTTCCCGTTCCCCGACAACCGTGCGCTCGACTGGGAGCGCTTCGGTGCGGCCGACTTCCTCTACATCTCGCACCGTCACCGCGATCACTTCGATCCGGCGATGCTCGAGCGCTACGTCTCGAAGGACATCAAGGTCCTCCTCCCCGAGTACCCCACCGACGATCTCGAGCAGGACCTCATCGCACTCGGGTACACCAACCTCGTTCGCACCGAGGCGGGGGTTCCGCTGCAGTACGGCGACCTGAAGATCATGGTCACGCCGCTCCGCGCGCCCTCGGACGGACCGATCGGCGACTCGTCGCTGTCGGTCGACGACGGCACCGCGTCGATCCTCAACCAGAACGACTCGCACCCGCTCGACCTCGAGAAGCTGTTCGACTTCGGCAAGCCCGACGCGTACTTCACCCAGGTCTCCGGCGCGATCTGGTGGCCCATGGTCTACGACCTGCCCGAGGACGCGAAGCAGAACTTCGCCCAGCTCAAGCGCGACGCGCAGAACAAGCGGGCGATGTACTACATCGAGAAGGTGGATGCCGCGCACGTCTTCCCCATGGCGGGCCCGCCGATGTTCTTGCGAGAGGCGCTCTTCCGCTACAACGGCACGGGCCTGGAGAACGACTCGATCTTCACCGATCAGCGGGAGTTCCTCGCGCACATGAAGGAGCTGCGCCCCGACCAGAACGGGTACCTGTTCCTCCCCGGCACCGAGGTCGACGTGCAGCACTCCGACGTCACGGTCACGCAGACGCTGTACACGGACGCCGAGATCGACCGCATCTTCGGTGACAAGTGGGACTACCTCGCCGAGCAGCGCGACAGCCGCCAGGCCGAGATCCAGGCCGAGGAGGCCTCCCGCGCCGAGATTATCCCGCCCGCCGAGATGCTCGCGGCACTGAAGGAGTGGTGGGAGCCGCTCCTGCGCCGTGCCCGCACAATCCGCAACGGCGTGGGCGGCATGGTGCGGTTCCGCATCGGCGAGCTCGACATGGTCGTGGACTTCCCGAAGGCGAAGCTGCGCGAGTACGCCGGCGAAGAGTGCATCTACTGGTACACCATCCCCGCCGACCTGGTGTCGACGAACATCCGCGACCACGAGATCGACTGGTCCAACTCGATCTTCCTGTCAATGCAGTTCGAGGTGGGCCGCTCGGGCAAGTTCAACGAGTTCCTCACGACGTTCCTGAAGTGCTTGTCGCGCGACCGCATCGAGTACGTCGAGAACTGGTATGCCGAGCAGTCCGACCAGACCGAGGATGCCGAGATCGACGGCTGGACGGTCCAGCGCCGGTGCCCCCACCTGCGCGCCGACCTGACCAAGACCGGCAAGATCGAGGACGGCATCCTCACCTGCTCGCTGCACGACTGGAAGTGGGACCTGGCTTCGGGCCGCTGTCTGACGACCACCGGGCACCCGATCCGGTCGACCCCCTCGGGCCTGGCGAAGGAGAAGGCGGCGAGCGTCGCCGCAGGCTGACGCCGGCGGCGCTGAGCTCTCTCGCCCGCGCCCCGCCACGCATAAACGCTCTCCGCGCGCAGAAACACGTGCACACCGCGTTTATGGAGGCGAAAAGCGTTTATGCGTGACAGCCGGATGCCATCCCGAACACCCGGCACGCGAGGAACCCACGCGACACTCCCGCGCCCACCCGCTAAGCTGACCTCGAACCACGGCAACCTTTAACCCCGTCCCGTGAGGCGGAGAAGGGAGCAGCGGATGAGTACGCGCACCGTCTTGCACGATGCCGACATCGCCCGCGCTTTGACGCGCATCTCGCACGAGATCCTGGAGTCCAACAAAGGACCGGAAGGGCTCGTCCTCCTCGGCATCCCGACCCGCGGGGTCACGCTCGCGGAGCGCATCGCTCCGCTCATCAGCGAGTTCGGGGGAGCGGCCGTCCCGGTCGGCGCCCTCGACGTGACGATGTACCGCGACGATCTGCACCGCAACCCGACGCGCGCGCCGCACGCGACCCGCATCCCCGCGGGGGGCATCGACGGCAAGGTCGTCGTGCTCGTCGACGACGTGCTGTTCTCGGGACGCAGCATCCGGGCCGCGCTCGACGCCCTGCAGGACATCGGTCGCCCCTCCGCCGTGCGACTGGCGACCCTCATCGACCGCGGTCACCGCGAGCTGCCGATCCGCCCCGACTTCGTGGGGAAGAATCTGCCCAGCGCGCGGGACGAGCGGGTGAACGTGCGCCTCGCCGAGGTCGACGGCATCGAAGAGGTGACGATCGAATCATGAGGCACCTCCTCGACACCCGCGATCTGGCGCGCACCGAGGCCCTCGAGATCCTCGACGTCGCGGAGGACATGGCCGACACCCAGCGCCGCGAGGTCAAGAAGCTCCCCACGCTGCGCGGCAAGACCGTGGTCAACCTGTTCTTCGAGGATTCCACGCGCACCCGCATCTCGTTCGAGGCGGCGGCCAAGCGTTTGAGCGCGGACGTCATCAACTTCTCCGCGAAGGGATCCAGCGTCAGCAAGGGCGAGTCGCTCCAGGACACCGCCCAAACCCTGCAGGCGATGGGAGCGGATGCCGTCGTCATCCGCCACGGAGCCTCAGGCGCTCCGCGCACCCTCGCCACCAGCGGCTGGATCACGGCCGGAGTCGTCAACGCCGGCGACGGCACGCACGCGCATCCCACGCAGGCTCTCCTGGACGCGTTCACGATCCGCAAGCGCCTGTTCGGCGACGACAGCCGCGGCCGGGGGCTCGACGGCATCCGGGTCACGATCGTCGGCGACATCCTCCACTCCCGCGTGGCGCGGTCGAACGTGTGGCTGCTGCACACCCTCGGCGCGCACGTCACGCTCGTGGCCCCGCCCACACTCATCCCGCAGGACGTCAGCGGCTGGCCCGTCGAGGTGGAGTACGACCTCGACCGCGCGATCGCCGCGGGGCCGGACGCGCTGATGATGCTGCGCATCCAGCTCGAGCGCATGAATGCCGCCTATTTCCCGACTGAACGGGAGTATTCCCGGCGCTACGGCCTTGATGCGCGGCGCCTGGACGCGCTGCCGGACGGTAGCATCGTTCTGCACCCGGGTCCGATGAATCGCGGCCTGGAGATCTCCGCCGAAGCCGCCGACTCCCCGCGCTCGACGGTTCTCGAGCAAGTGGCGAACGGCGTCTCCGTGCGCATGGCCGTGCTGTATCTGCTGCTGGCGGGCGCACGGACCGACTCCGAGAAAGAGGACCTCCGATGAGCCACGCCCCCTCCCACACCCTGCTGGTGCGCGGCGCGCGGATCGAGGGTCAGGATGCCACCGACCTCCTCGTGCGCGACGGTGTCATCGCCGAAACCGGCACGGGCCTCTCCCACGCCGGCGCGACCGTCGTGGATGCCGACGGCCTCATCGCTCTGCCGGGCCTGGTCGACCTCCACGTGCACCTGCGCGAGCCCGGGTACGAGGCATCCGAGACCGTCGCCACCGGGTCGCGCGCGGCCGCGGCGGGAGGCTTCACCACCGTCTTCGCCATGCCCAACACCTCACCCGTCGCCGACACCGCCGGCGTCGTCGAACAGGAGCTCGCGCTCGGCGAGGCCGCCGGGTATGTGCACGTGCAGCCCATCGGCGCGGTCACGGTGGGCCAGAAGGGCGAGCGTCTCGCCGAGCTCGGCGCCATGGCCGACTCCCGCGCGCGCGTGCGGGTGTTCAGCGACGACGGCTTCTGCGTCTTCGACCCGCTCATCATGCGGCGCGCGCTGGAGTACGTGAAGGCCTTCGACGGCGTCATCGCCCAGCACGCGCAGGACCCGCGCCTGACCGAGGGCGCGCAGATGAACGAGGGCGCCGTCTCCGCAGAGCTGGGCCTCACCGGATGGCCGGCGGTCGCGGAGGAGTCGATCATCGCGCGCGATGTCCTGCTCGCCGAGCACGTGGGCTCGCGCCTGCACGTCTGCCACCTGTCGACCGCCGGTTCGGTCGACATCATCCGGTGGGCCAAGAAGCGGGGCGTGAACGTCACCGCCGAGGTGACACCGCACCACCTGCTGCTGACCGACGAGCTCGTCCGCGGCTACGACGCCCGCTTCAAGGTGAACCCGCCGCTGCGGCGCGAAGAGGACGTCCGCGCGGTGCGCGAGGGCCTGGCCGACGGCACGATCGACGTCGTCGCCACCGACCACGCGCCGCACCCCGCGGAGGTGAAGTCGTGCGAGTGGGCGGCCGCCGCGAACGGGATGGTGGGGCTCGAGAGCGCGCTGCGCGTCGTCCACCACGCCATGGTCGAGACCGGGCTGCTCGAGTGGAGCGACGTCGCGCGCGTGATGTCGCAGAACCCGGCCCGCATCGGACGCCTCGAGGGCCATGGCACCCCGCTGGTGGCGGGTCAGCCCGCGAGCTTCACGCTGTACGACCCCCGCCCCGCCCGCACATTCGGCCTCGACGACCTCCGCGGGCGCAGCAAGAACTCGCCATACCTCGGCCGCGAACTGCCGGGTGAGGTCCGCTGGACCGTGCGCGCCGGCATCCCCACCGTCGTCGACGGCGCGGTGCTCGAGACCCCGGGGGTGCTCGCGTGACGCGCGAAGGCGCCCTGCTGGTCATGGCCGGCGTCGCCGTCGCGGTGCTGGCACTCCTCGCCTGGGCATGGGTGCGACGAACGCGGCGCGATGCGCGCTACACCGCCCCGGTGGGAGAGCTTCCCGACGGCGCCGTGGAGACGGGTGTGTTCCCGGGCCTCTACGTCGCGACCACGCGGCACGGACAGCCCCTGGAACGCCTCGCGATCCGCGGCCTCGGGTTCCGCTCCCGCGTGGACGTCACGGTCACCTCGGCCGGGATCGCCCTCGACCTGCCGGGCCAGCCTCGCATCGCGCTCACCCGCGACCGCCTCGTGGATGCCGCTCAGGCCACGGTCGCGATCGACCGCGTGGTCGAACGTGACGGCCTGACCCGCATCAGCTGGCGCATCGACGATGACACCGTCGTCGACACCTACATCCGACCCCAGGATGCCTCGGCTCGATCCCTCGCCGACGCCATCCGTCCGCTCATCTCGACAGGAAGCGACGCATGACCGCCCTGATCTCCCCTCCGCGCATCTCGCGCGACCCCGCCGTCCTCGTGCTCGAAGACGGCACCCGTTACCCCGGCCGCGCGTACGGTGCCCGCGGCGAGACCTTCGGCGAGGTCGTCTTCGCCACCGGCATGACCGGCTACCAGGAGACCCTCACCGACCCGTCCTACGCGGGGCAGATCGTCCTGCAGACCGCCCCGCACATCGGCAACACCGGGGTCAACGCCGAGGACCCCGAGTCCCGCCGCATCTGGGTCGCCGGCTACGTCGTGCGCGACCCCTCGCGCGTCGTGTCGAACTGGCGCGCGGACCGCTCGCTCGACGACGCCCTCGTCGAGGACGGGATCGTCGGCATCTCCGGCATCGACACGCGCGCCGTGACCCGTCGCATCCGCTCCTCGGGCAGCATGCGCGGCGGCGTGTTCTCGGGAGAGGCCGCGAGCCTCGACGCCGACGAGCAGCTGCGCCGCGTCCTGGCGGCCCCGGGTATGGCCGGCCGCAACCTCTCGGCCGAGGTGTCCGTCACCGAGGTCGAAGTGACCCCCGCGACGGGGGAGCGCATCGGCAACCTCGCGGTGCTCGACCTCGGCGTCAAGCAGTCCACGATCGACAACCTCGCCGCCCGTGGGTTCGACGTGCACGTCTTCCCGCAGTCCGCGACGATCGACGAGATCCGCGCGATCGAGCCCGTCGCCGCGTTCTACTCCAACGGTCCGGGCGACCCGGCCGCGAGCGACCAGCACGTGCAGCTGCTGCGCGCGGTGCTCGACGACGGCCTGCCGTTTTTCGGCATCTGCTTCGGCAACCAGCTGCTCGGCCGCGCGCTCGGCTTCGGCACCTACAAGCTGCCGTTCGGGCACCGCGGCATCAACCAGCCGGTTCTCGACAAGACGACCGGCCGCGTCGAGATCACCTCGCAGAACCACGGCTTCGCCGTCGAGGCGCCGCTGGACGCCGTCGTCGACAGCCCGCACGGCTACGGCCGCGTCGAGGTGAGCCACATCGGTCTCAACGACAACGTCGTGGAGGGTCTGCGCGCCCTCGACATCCCGGCGTTCAGCGTGCAGTACCACCCCGAGGCCGCCGCCGGCCCGCACGACGCCAACTACCTTTTCGACCGCTTCCGCGACATGGTGCTCGCGACCCAGGAGACGAAGAAGAATGCCTAAGCGCGACGACATCCGCTCCGTCCTCGTCATCGGTTCCGGCCCGATCGTCATCGGTCAGGCCTGCGAGTTCGACTACTCCGGCACCCAGGCGTGCCGCGTCCTCCGCGAGGAGGGCGTCCGTGTGATCCTCGTCAACTCCAACCCGGCGACGATCATGACCGACCCCGACTTCGCCGACGCGACCTACATCGAGCCGATCACCCCCGAGGTGATCGAGACGATCATCGCGAAAGAGAAGCCGGATGCCATCCTCCCCACGCTCGGCGGCCAGACGGCCCTGAACGCCGCGATGGCGCTGCACGACCGCGGCATCCTGGTCAAGTACGGCGTGGAGCTCATCGGCGCGAAGGTCGACGCGATCCGCAAGGGCGAAGACCGCCAGATCTTCAAGGAGCTCGTCATCGAGTCGGGGGCCGACGTCGCCGAGTCGGTGATCTGCCACTCGATGGAGGAGCTGCTCGCCGGCGCGGAGAAGCTCGGCTACCCGCTCGTGGTGCGCCCCTCGTTCACGATGGGCGGCCTCGGCTCGGGCTTCGCCTACGACGAGGCCGATCTCCGTCGCATCGGTGGTGCGGGTCTGCACGACTCGCCCACGCACGAGGTGCTGCTCGAGGAGTCGATCCTCGGGTGGAAGGAGTACGAGCTCGAGCTCATGCGCGACACCCACGACAACACGGTCGTCGTCTGTTCCATCGAGAACGTCGACCCCGTGGGCGTGCACACCGGCGACTCGATCACCGTCGCTCCCGCGCTCACCCTGACCGACCGCGAGTACCAGAAGATGCGCAACATCGGCATCGACATCATCCGGGCGGTGGGCGTGGACACCGGGGGCTGCAACATCCAGTTCGCCGTCGACCCGGCGACCGGGCGCATCATCGTCATCGAGATGAACCCGCGCGTCTCGCGTTCCTCCGCTCTGGCGTCCAAGGCCACCGGCTTCCCGATCGCCAAGATCGCGGCGAAGCTCGCCATCGGCTACCGCCTCGACGAGATCCCCAACGACATCACCAAGGTGACGCCGGCGAGCTTCGAGCCCACGCTCGACTACGTCGTGGTGAAGGTGCCGCGGTTCAACTTCGAGAAGTTCCCCGCCGCCGACACGACCCTCACGACCACCATGAAGTCGGTGGGCGAGGCGATGGCGATCGGCCGCAACTACACCACGGCCCTCCAGAAGGCGCTGCGCTCGCTCGAGAAGCGCGGTTCCAGCTTCCACTGGGGCGAGGAGTCGCGGTCGGTCGAGGAGCTCCTCGAGATCTCGAAGACCCCGACCGACGGCCGTATCGTCGTGCTGCAGCAGGCACTGCGCCTGGGCGCGACGCCCGCGCAGGCGTTCGAGGCCACCGCGATGGACCCGTGGTTCATCGATCAGATCGTTCTCATCAACGAAGTCGCCGAGATGATCCGCACGGCCGGCGAGCTGGATGCCGAGACCCTGCGCCTCGCGAAGGAGCACGGCTTCAGCGACGCGCAGATCGCGCAGATCCGCGGTCTCGACGAGGCCGAGGTGCGCGGCATCCGTCACTCGCTGGACGTGCGCCCGGTCTACAAGACGGTCGACACGTGCGCGGGGGAGTTCCCGGCGCTCACGCCGTACCACTACTCCAGCTACGACTGGGAGACCGAGGTCACGCCGTCCGACCGCACCAAGGTGGTCATCATCGGCTCGGGCCCCAACCGCATCGGTCAGGGCGTGGAGTTCGACTACTCGTGCGTGCACGCGTCGTTCGCCCTGTCGGACGCCGGCTACGAGACCATCATGGTCAACTGCAACCCCGAGACCGTTTCCACGGACTACGACACCAGCGACCGCCTGTACTTCGAGCCGCTGACGCTCGAGGACGTGCTCGAGGTCCTGCACGCCGAGAGCCAGTCGGGCACGATCCTCGGCGTGGTGTGCCAGCTCGGCGGTCAGACGCCGCTCGGGCTCGCCAAGGGCATCGAGGCCGCCGGATACACCATCCTCGGCACGAGCCCCGCCGCAATCGACCTGGCCGAGGAGCGGGAGCTGTTCTCGCGCCTGCTCGACGACGCCGGCCTCATCGCCCCGCGCAACGGCACGGCGATCGACGTCGAGGGCGCCGTCCAGGTCGCCGAGGAGATCGGCTACCCGGTACTCGTCCGCCCCAGCTTCGTGCTCGGCGGTCGCGGCATGGAGATCGTGTACTCGACCGATGCGCTGCGCGACTACTTCGTGCGCGTGGCCGACCAGGCGATCATCGGCCCCGGCCTGCCGCTGCTGGTCGACCGCTTCCTCGACGACGCGATCGAGCTCGACGTCGACGCGCTCTACGACGGCACCGATCTGTACATCGGCGGCGTCATGGAGCACCTCGAAGAGGCCGGCATCCACTCGGGCGACTCGTCCTGCACGCTGCCGCCGGTCAGCCTCGGCCGCACCGAGGTCGACCGCGTCCGCGAGGCGACACTCGCCATCGCGAAGGGCGTGGGGGTGCGCGGGCTGCTGAACGTGCAGTTCGCCATCTCCGCCGGTGTGCTCTACGTCATCGAGGCGAACCCCCGCGCGAGCCGCACCGTGCCGTTCGCGTCGAAGGCGCTCGGCATCCCGCTCGCCAAGGCCGCCAGCCGCATCATGGCCGGCAGCACCGTCGCCGAGCTCATCGCCGAGGGCCTGCTGCCCGAGAACAACGGGTCGCGGGTGCCGCTGGACGCCCCGGTCGCGGTCAAGGAGGCGGTGCTGCCGTTCAAGCGGTTCCGCACCGCCGACGGGCACACCGTCGACTCGGTGCTCGGGCCCGAGATGCGCTCCACGGGCGAGGTCATGGGCATCGACCGCGACTTCCCGACCGCGTTCGCCAAGTCCCAGGAGGCCGCGTACGGCGGCATGCCCACCTCGGGCACCGTGTTCATCTCCGTCGCCGACGCCGACAAGCGCGCGGTGATCCTGCCCGCGCACCGGCTGCAGGAGCTCGGCTTCGAACTCATGGCCACCGAGGGCACGGCCGAGATCCTCGCGCGCAACGGCATCCGGGTGGAGGTCGTGGAGAAGTACTCCGAGACGCATGGTTCCGGTCAGCCGAACGTGGTCGACCTCATCAACGCCGGCGAGATCGACATGATCGTCAACACGCCCAGCGGTGGCACGGCGCGCGCCGACGGATACGAGATCCGCGCCGCTGCCGTCGCCGCCGACAAGGCCCTGTTCACCACGATGGCCGTGCTCGGCGCCGCGGTGAGCGCTCTGGGGGCGATGAAGGACGGCTTCGAGGTGCGCAGCCTCCAGGAGTACGCCGTCGACCGCGCGAGCCGCCGATGAGCGAGACGTTCGGTCAGCGCCTCGCGACGGCGCTCGAGACCCACGGCGCCCTGTGCGTCGGCATCGACCCCCACGCCGCCCTGTTGTCGGCGTGGGGGCTGGATGCCACCGCCGACGGCGCGCGTGAGTTCGGTCTGCGCGTGGTCGAGGCCGCCGCCGGCCGCGTGGGGGTCGTGAAGCCCCAGGTGGCGTTCTACGAGCGGTTCGGATCGCGCGGCTTCGCGGCCCTCGAGGATGTCCTGGCCGCGGCCCGCGCGGCGGGACTGATCGTCATCGCCGACGCCAAGCGCGGTGACATCGGAACGACGATGGCGGGCTACGCCGCAGCGTGGCTCGAGCCCGGTTCCCCCCTCGAGGCGGATGCCGTGACACTCACGCCGTACCTCGGAGCCGATTCTCTGCGCGAGACGCTCGCCGTCGCTCTGCGCGCCCGCAAAGGTGCGTTCGTCCTCGCCGCCACCAGCAACCCGGAGGCGCGCGCGATCCAGAGCGCCGTCGTTCCGGACGCGCTGGCGGTCGGCGATGACGAGCACGTCGCCGCGCGCGTCGCGCACGATGTGAACGAAGCGAACCTGGGCCTGCCCGGCGCGCTCGGCTCGGTGGGGGTCGTCGTGGGGGCCACCGTGGACCGCACGGCGTTCGGTCTCGACGACATCACCCTCGCGGGCATGCCGATCCTGGCCCCCGGTTTCGGGGCCCAGGGCGCCGACCCCGCCGATCTCGGGCGGCTGTTCGGCTACGTCGCGAAGGCCGTCGTGGCCAACGAGAGCCGCAGTGTGCTCGCGGTGGGTCCCGCGCGCCTGGCTGAGCGGATCGAGGAGCGCGCCGACCTGTACCGTAGATCACTGCATGTCTGACTCCCGCCGTCCCCCCGAAGTCGATCGCGCCGCTGCCTCCCGCCGCGCGGTCGCTGCGCGCCGCGAGCGCGCCGCCCTCAAGCGCGACGTCGCCACGCGCGTTATCACGCCGCAGGAGCTGCTGCGGCGCGGCCTGGCCGACCCGCTCTCGGCGGCCGGTGCCATGCGCGTGACCGAGTTTCTCACGGCGATCCCCGCGATCGGCGAGAGCAAGCGCGATCGCATCCTGGCATCCCTGGGCATCTCGCCCGTGAAGCGGCTCGGCGGCCTCGGTTCGCGTCAGCGCGACGCGCTGCGCGCGTACCTCGACGCCCGGTGGCCCGAGCCCGGTCCGCGTGCGGGGCGAAGTCGCCTCGTCGTTCTCGCCGGACCCACCGCGGTCGGCAAGGGAACGGTGGCGGCGTACATCAAGGAGCATTTCCCCGAGATCCACCTCTCGGTGTCGGCGACGACCCGCGCGCCGCGCCCGGGAGAGGTCGATGGAGAGCACTACTACTTCGTCGACGACGCCGAGTTCGATCGTCTCGTCCAGGCGGGGGAGCTGCTCGAGTGGGCGACGGTTCACAACACGCACCGCTACGGCACCCCGCGGGCGCCCATCGACCGTGTCCTCGCGGAGGGGGGAACGGCGCTGCTCGAGATCGACCTGCAAGGCGCCCGACAGGTGCGGGCCGCCGATGCGAGTGCCACGCTGGTGTTCCTGCTGCCCCCGAGCTGGGACGAACTGGTGCAGCGGCTGGTCGGTCGAGGAACCGAGGATGCCGAGGAGCGTGCCCGCCGACTCCGGACGGCTCGCACCGAGCTGGCGGCGCAGAACGAGTTCGATTACCGCGTCGTCAACGACGAGGTCGCGCGCGCCGCGACCGAGGTGGTGGCTCTCGCGGCCCAGTGAGCCGGCGCGCCGCCCCGTCGCGACGGCCCCGTGACGCTGCATTGCGAAAAATGACCGTGCGATTCGCGGGCGGGTGACCCGAGGCGCCACGCTGGGGCCATGCCCGGATCACCCGTCATCACGGACGCCGACACCGCTCGCGCCGCCGCGCCCGCGTCGCGCGCGGGCGTCGGCCGGGTCACTCTTTCCGGGGTGGCGCGCACGTTCCCGACGGCCCAGGGGCCGCACGCGGTGCTTCGCGGCGTCGACCTCGACATCGCCCCGGGGGAGATCGTCGCGATCGTCGGTGCGTCCGGATGCGGCAAGTCGACCCTCCTGCGCCTGCTCGGGGGACTGGATGCCGCGAGCGAGGGGACGATCGCCCTCGACGGCACCGCGGTCGCCGACACCGACGACCGCACCGCGAGCGCCTTCCAAGAACCGCGGCTCCTGCCGTGGCGGACGATCGCCGAAAACGTCGCGGTCGGCCTCCCGCGCGGCGTACGAGGCTCGGCAGCCCGCGCGCGGGTCGCGGAACTGCTCGACCTCGTCGGGCTGACGGCGGCATCCCGGCGTCGCCCGAGCGAGGTGTCGGGGGGCATGGCGCAGCGCGCCTCTCTCGCTCGTGCTCTCGCGCGCGACCCCGAAGTGCTCCTGCTCGACGAGCCCTTCGGCGCGCTGGACGCGCTCACGCGGCTGCGCATGCAGGACCTGCTGCTCGACATCCACACGGCCCGACCCACCACGATCGTGCTCGTCACGCACGACGTCGAGGAGGCGCTGTACCTCGCCGATCGCGTGCTGCTGCTGCGCGCGCTCGATACCGACCCGACGACGACATCGATCGCCCGGGTCACCGCGGTTCCCGGCATCCGTCCGCGCGATCGGGCCGACCGCACGTTCACCGATCTTCGCGCCGCCCTGCTCGACGGGCTCGGCGTCGATACCCATCACCGACCGCACCCGTCCCAGGAGAACCGATGACCCTTCCGCTGCGCCGCGCCCTTCCTTCGATCGTCCTCGTCGGGGCCCTGATGCTCGGCACGACGGGCTGCATCGCCGGTGAGAACGCCTCCGCGAACGACGACGCCGCCGCCGGCGAAAGCGGGTCGTGGTCGACCGACACGCTGAGCATCGACTTCGCCACGTACAACCCGCTGAGCCTCGTCGTGAAGGACCAGGGTCTCATCGAGAAGGCCCTGGGCGACGACGTCACGGTCGAGTGGGTGCAGTCCGCCGGCTCGAACAAGGCCAACGAGTTCCTGCGCTCGGGTTCGGTGGACGTGGCCTCCACCGCCGGCTCGGCCGCCCTGCTGGCGCGCGCGAACGGCTCGCCCATCCACGTCATCGACATTTTCTCTCAGCCGGAGTGGTCGGCCCTGGTCGTCCCCGCCGACAGCACGATCACATCGGTCGCCGATCTCAAGGGCGCGTCGATCGCGGCGACGCCGGGCACCGACCCCTACTTCTTCCTGCTGCAGGCGCTCGAGACCGCGGGCCTCAGCGTCGCGGACGTTCAGGTGCAGAACCTGCAGCACGCGGACGGCCGCGCCGCGCTCGAGTCGGGCGCCGTCGCGGCATGGGCCGGACTGGACCCGATCATGGCCGCCGCCGAGTCCGAGTCCGACGCGAAACTGCTCTACCGGAACGTCGACTTCAACTCGTACGGCTTCCTCAACGCCACGGAAGAGTTCGTCACGGATCACGCCGACGTCGCGCAGGTGGTCGTCGACGCCTACGAGGAAGCCCGCACCTGGGCCCTCGCCCACCCCGACGAGACGGCTCAGCTGCTGGCGTCGGTCGCCGGCATCGACCCGGCGGTGGCGACGACCGTGATCACCGAGCGCTCCAACCTGGACGTCAGCGGCATCCCGGGGGAGGCGCAGCTCGCCGTGCTCCGCAAGATCGCCCCCGTCCTGGTGGAGTCCGGCTCGGTGCAGGGCGGTGACGACGCCGTGCAGAAGGCGCTCGACGAGATCGTCGACGACCGCTTCGCCCGCGACGCCCTCGACGACTGATGACGGCGCCTTCCTCGCTGCGCTCCGACACCGCGGCTGCGACGACGCCGCGCGGCACGCGCGGTTCCCGGTCCCGCACGCTGTGGCGTGTCGCAGGCGGGCTCCTGCTGCCCGCGGTGCTGTTGCTGGCGTGGCAGACGGTCACGGCGACGGGTCTGGTTCCGGCGTACCGCCTGCCGCCCCCGGCCTCGGTGGTCACGGCCGCCGTCGAGCTGGCGCGCACGGGCGAGCTGTGGTCGAGCATCGCCATCTCGGTGCAGCGCGTGGTCCTGGGCTTCCTCATCGGCTCGACCGCCGGCGTCGCGGCGGCCGCGGCGGTGGGTCTGACCCGCATCGGCGACATCCTGCTGAGCCCCACGCTGGCGGCGGTGCGGGCGATTCCCTCGCTCGCTCTCGTGCCTCTGCTGTTGTTGTGGATGGGCATCGGGGAGGACTCGAAAGTCGCGCTGATAGCGATCGGGGCGTTCTTCCCCGTCTTCACGACCGTGAGCCTCGCCCTCCGTCACGTCGATCCGCGCCTGGTGGAGATGGGGCGCACGTTCAGCCTGCGCGGATGGCACCTGTTCCGCACGGTGCAGCTCCCGGCCGTGATCCCCTCCCTCATGTCGGGTCTGCGGCTGGCGATGGCCCAGTCGTGGCTGTTCCTGGTCGCCGCGGAGCTCATCGCGGCATCCATGGGTCTGGGGTATCTGCTGACCCTGTCGCAGCAGACGGGGCGGGTGGATCGCATCCTGCTGACGATCGTGCTCCTCGCCCTGCTCGGAACGCTGTCGAACGCCCTCCTGGGGCTCGTGCAGCGTCGCCTGCTCGGGAGATGGACATGAGCGAGACGACCGAGGCACGTCTGACCGAGAGCCGTTCCTACCCGGCTCCCGCGTCGTTCGCGGCGCAGGCGAACGTGACCGCCGAGGCCTACGCCCGCGCCGAGGCCGATCCGGTGGAGTTCTGGTCCGACGCCGCCCGACGACTCGAGTGGGCGCGTCCCTGGGACACCGCCCTGGAGTGGCAGCCGCCGGTGGTCGCGGACAATGGTGAGCTCGGCGTTCCGCAGGCGCGATGGTTCGACGGCGGCGAGCTCAACGTCGCGGTGAACTGCGTCGACCGCCACGTCGCCGCGGGCCGCGGCGAGAAGACGGCCGTGCACTTCGAGGGGGAGCCCGGCGACCGTGAGAGCGTCACGTACGCGGAGCTGCAACGCCGGGTCGCCCGTGCCGCCCACGCGCTCGAGGGCCTGGGAATCGGTCCGGGGGACCGCGTCGTGGTCTACCTGCCCGTCCTCCTCGAGACGCTCGTCGTCACGCTCGCGTGCGCGCGAATCGGCGCCGTGCATTCGCTCGTCTTCGGCGGGTTCTCGGCCGAGGCCGTGCGCTTCCGTCTCGAGGACACGGGGGCGAAGCTGCTCGTCACCAGCGATGGACAGTTCCGCCGGGGGAGTGCGGTCGAGGTCAAGTCGACCGCGGATGCGGCCGCCCGGGATCTGCCGCACCTCGAGCACGTCCTCGTCGTTCGTCGAACGGGTCACGACGTGCCCTGGACACACGGACGCGACGTCTGGTGGCACGACGTCGTCGACAGCGCACCCGATGTGCACCACGCGCGGGCGTTCCCCGCCGAGCACCCGCTGTTCATCATCTACACCTCGGGCACGACCGGAAAGCCCAAGGGCCTCGTCCACACGTCCGGCGGCTACCTGACGCAAGCGAGCTGGGCGCACTGGGCGCACTTCGACGCCAAGCCCGAAGACGTGCACTGGTGCACCGCGGATCTGGCCTGGGTCACCGCGCACACCTACGAGATCTACGGGCCCCTCTCCAACGGGCTCACGCAGGTGATCTACGAGGGGACACCGGATGCCCCCCGTCGTGAACGACACCTCGAGATCATCGAACGGTACGGCGTCACGGTGTACTACACCGCCCCGACGCTCATCCGCACCTTCATGACGTGGTTCGGAGACGATCTCCCCGACGGCTACGACCTCTCGAGCATCCGTCTCCTGGGCACCGTCGGCGAGGCGATCAACCCCGCCGCGTGGGTGTGGTTCCGGCGCACCTTCGGGCGCGACGAGGTCCCCGTGGTCGATACGTGGTGGCAGTCCGAGACCGGGGCCGCCATGATCGCACCGCTCCCGGGGGTCACGACCCTCAAGCCCGGATCGGCGACGGTTCCGCTCCCCGGCATCGACGCCGCCGTGGTCGACGAGACGGGGCGAGAGGTGGAACCCGGGCGATCCGGAACTCTCGTCGTGCGGCGCCCGTGGCCCGGCATGGCCCGCACGGTGTGGAACGACCCGCGGCGTTACCGCGACGCCTACTGGTCGACGTATGCAGGGCACGGTCCCTTCGGCGGGTACTACGTCGCCGGCGACGGAGCCACGCGCGACGCCGACGGATACATCTGGATCCTGGGACGCCTCGACGACGTCGTGAACGTCTCCGGCCACCGGCTCTCCACGATCGAGATCGAATCGGCGCTCGTCGCCCACGACGACGTCGGAGAGGCGGCCGTCGCGGGCGTGCCCGATGCGACCACCGGTCAGGCGGTGGTCGCGTTCGTCGTGGCCTCCGGCGAGCGCGACATGCACCCGGAGCCCTTGCGCCGCCAGGTGGCGCACGCGATCGGTCCCATCGCCAAACCCCGGCACTTCGTGTTCGTGCCCGATCTGCCCAAGACTCGTTCGGGCAAGATCCTCCGGCGGCTGCTCGTTCAGCTCTGGTCGGCCGAGCACGACCGTCGGGCCGGCCGCACACCCGCCCCCCTCGGCGACACCACGTCGCTGCAGAACCCGGATGCCGTCTCGCGCATCGCCGACGCGCTCACCCGCGTCTGACCCCGAAGGACACCCATGACCCAGGATCACCGTTTCGGCTTCCGAACGCGCGCACTGCACGCGGGCGGTACGCCGGACGCCGCGACCGGAGCGCGCGCCGTGCCGATCTACCAGACGTCGTCCTTCGTCTTCGACGGAGCCGCGGATGCCGGGAACCTCTTCGCCCTGCAGAAGTACGGCAACATCTACTCGCGCATCGGCAACCCGACGGTCGCCGCGCTCGAGGAGCGTCTGGCCTCGCTCGAGGGCGGGATCGGTGCCGTCGCCACGGCTTCGGGGATGAGCGCGGAGTTCATCGCCTTCGCCGCCCTCGTCGGAGCGGGTGACCATGTGGTCGCCTCCGCTCACCTGTACGGCGGAACGGTCACGCAGCTGGATGTGACGCTGCGTCGCTTCGGCGTCGAGACGACGTTCGTGGCCTCCAGCGACCCGGCCGACTATGCCGCCGCCATCCGCCCCGAGACGAAGGTGCTCTACGTCGAGACCATCGGCAACCCCTCGGGGGAGATCGCCGACATCGCCGGTCTCGCCGAGGTCGCGCACGCGGCCGGCATCCCGCTCATGGTCGATTCCACGCTCGCCACCCCGTACCTCGCGCGTCCCCTCGAGCACGGGGCGGACATCGTCATCCACTCCGTCACGAAGTTCCTCGGCGGGCACGGCACCACCCTCGGCGGTGTGGTGGTCGAGAAGGGCACCTTCGACTGGGGCAACGGCAAGTTCCCGCAGATGACCGAGCCCGTGGACTCCTACGGCGGCATCCGCTGGTGGGACAACTTCGGCGAGTACGGGTTCCTCACGCGACTGCGCAGCGAGCAGTTGCGCGACATCGGACCTGCGCTGAGCCCGCAGTCGGCTTTCCTCCTGCTCCAGGGGATCGAGACGCTGCCGCAGCGCATCGATGCGCACCTGGCCAACGCGCGCATCGTCGCCGAATGGTTGGACTCGGATCCGCGGATCTCGTATGTGACGTGGGCCGGGCTGCCCGGCCACCCGCACCACGATCGCGCGCAGACCTATCTGCCGCTCGGCCCCGGATCCGTCTTCGCCTTCGGCGTGCGTCCTCCCGCCGCCGACACCGCAGCGGATGCCGCCCGGCGAGCGGGGGAGGCCGTCATCGACGCCCTGCAGCTGGCATCCCACCTCGCGAACATCGGGGACGCACGGACACTGGTCATCCACCCGGCATCGACGACCCACCGCCAGTTGACGGATGCGCAGCTCGCACAGGCCGGTGTCGCCCCGGACCTCATCCGGATCTCGGTCGGGCTGGAGGATGCGGAGGACATCCTGTGGGATCTGGACCAGGCGCTCGTCGCCGCGACAGGAGTGACCCGATGACCGACGTGACCGGCGCCGCGTGCGCCCTCCCCGCCGCTCCGGCAGCCGAGACGCCTTCCGAGCGGACGTGGCAGGGGCCCGGGGCGCAGGCGCGCTTCGCGCTGCTGCGCTCGGCGCGTTCGATCGCGCTCGTCGGGGCATCGGACAACCCCGCGCGAGCAAGCTACTTCGTCGGGACCTATCTGCTGAGCAGTTCGCCGTACGAGGTGTACTTCGTCAATCCGCGTGCCGAGACGATCCTCGGCCGCCCGGCCTACGCCTCGTTGGCGGATCTCCCGGTGGTGCCCGACATCGTGGACGTCTTCCGCCGCCACGACGACCTGCCCTCCGTCGCGGAGGAGGCCGTCGCCGTCGGCGCGTCGACGCTGTGGCTCCAGCTCGGTTCCTGGCACGAGGGCGCGGCGGCCGTCGCCGAAGAAGCCGGGCTGTCGGTGGTGATGGACCGGTGCGTGAAGATCGAGCACGCGCGCTTCCACGGCGGGCTGCACCTCGCCGGTTTCGACACGGGCGTGGTCAGCGCGAAGCGGCAACAGCTGAGCCGCCCCGCCGGCCTGTAGAATAGGTCAATGCGCGCTTTCGGGCGCGCCCTCAGACAATCCCGCCGAACCAGGAGGTTCCCCATGGCCGGACGTGACAAGGGCATCATCGACCCGCCCATCGACGCTCTCCTCGACAAGGTCGACTCGAAGTACCAGCTCGTCATCTACGCGTCCAAGCGCGCACGTCAGATCAACGACTACTACTCCGACCTGCACGAGGGAAACCTCTTCGACAACGTCGGCCCGCTCGTCGACTCCACGGTCGAGGACAAGCCGCTGACGATCGCTCTTCACGAGATCCACGAGGACAAGCTGCGCCTTCGCGCCGCCGAGTGATCCGTCCCAGAAGTGACGATGCCCCGGGCGGCTGTCCGCCGTCCGGGGCATACTTGTGCCCGTCCCCAGCCCGAAACCGACCGGGAGTCGTCTTGACCGACCTGCGCCTGTTCACGTCCGAGTCCGTCACCGAAGGACACCCCGACAAGATCTGCGACCAGATCTCCGACAGCATCCTCGACGCGATCCTCGCCGACGACCCCACCGGACGCGTCGCCGTCGAAACGCTCGTGACGACCGGCCTCGTCCACGTCGCCGGCGAGGTGTCCACGAGCGCCTACGTCGAGATCCCCGCCATCGTCCGCGAGGTGGTCAACCGCATCGGCTACACCTCGAGCGAAAAGGGCTTCGATGGCGACTCGTGCGGTGTGAGCGTGTCGATCGGCGCGCAGTCCTCCGACATCGCCGCGGGCGTCAACAAGGCGTTCGAGCAGCGCGAGCGCGGTTCGGTCGACCCTCGCGACCTGCAGGGTGCGGGCGACCAGGGCATCATGTTCGGCTTCGCCACCAATGAGACCCCGCAGCTCATGCCGATGGCGGCGTGGACCGCGCACCGCATCGCCGAGCGCCTCACGGCTGTGCGCCGTGACGGCACGCTTCCGTTCCTGCGGCCGGACGGCAAGACGCAGGTCACCCTCGGCTACGACGGCCACACGCCCCGCACCGTGGATTCGGTCGTGCTGTCCACGCAGCACCACCCCGACATCTCGCAGGACGAGCTGCGCGCGCTGGTGCAGGCGGAGGTCATCGACCCGGTCCTGCGCGACACAGGGCTCGCCCTCCCCGACGTGCAGTACTACATCAACCCCGCCGGTCCCTTCGTCATCGGCGGACCGAAGGGCGACGCGGGCCTGACCGGCCGCAAGATCATCATCGACACCTACGGCGGGGCCTCGCGGCACGGCGGCGGCGCCTTCAGCGGCAAAGACCCGTCGAAGGTCGACCGTTCGGCGGCCTACGCCATGCGCTGGGTCGCCAAGAACGCGGTCGCGGCCGGGCTCGCCGACCGCCTCGAGGTGCAGGTGGCCTACGCCATCGGCAAGGCGAACCCCGTCGGTCTCTACGTCGAATCGTTCGGCACCGCCCACGTGCCCGACGACACCATCGTCCGCGCCATTCGCGACGTGTTCGACCTGCGCCCCAAGGCGATCATCGATCAGCTCGACCTGCTTCGCCCGATCTACGCCCAGACCGCGGCGTACGGTCACTTCGGCCGCGAACTGCCCGACTTCACCTGGGAACGCACCGACCGCGTCGACGACCTGCGCGCGGCCGCCGGACTCTGACGTGCGGACGCCCACGCCGGGCGTGCACCGCGTCGCCGCGCTCCCGGCATCCGCTGCGCTCCCGGTGCGGTGGGGCCCGGATGCCGCGCGCCCGACCGCCGCACCCGCGGGGGCGGACGCGCCTCGGCGCAGGAGCGGAGACGGCGCATGAGCGCCCGGCGCGTGGCGCGCGTGCAGCTGGACTCCCCGGTGCCGCAGCTCGACCGGCTGTTCGACTACGCCATCCCGCATCCCCTCGTGTCCGAGGTCGTGCCCGGAGTGCGCGTCAAGGTGCCGCTGCGTTCCGCGGGCCGCATGATGGAGGCCTACGTCATCGAGGTCGTGGCCGACGACGGCACCGAGCGACCGCTGTCGTCCATCGAGGCGGTCGTCTCGTCGATGCCGGTGCTGCCCGAACGGCTGTTCACGCTCGCCCGGCGCGTCGCCGACCGTGCCGCCGGCTCGGTGAGCGACGTGCTGCGGCTCGCGGTGCCCAAGCGCATGGTGCGTGCCGAGAAGGCTTGGCTGGCCGCCGCACCACCCGAGGCTCCGGTCGTCGTCGAGGCCGCGCGCGTCCGGGCCGACGCCGTGCTCGCTCCCTATGCGGGACTCGTCGACACGCTCGATGACGGCGGACGTGTCGCGGTGGACGCCCCACCGCATCCCTCGGGCGATCAGCCCCGCGGAGCATGGGCGGATCTTCTCGCCGCCGCCGCCGTGCACACGCTCGCACGGGGCAGGAGTGCGGTGCTCGTGGTGCCGGATTACCGCGATCAAGCGCAGCTCATGGCGGCGCTGTCCGAGCTGGTCCCCGACGATGCGGTCGTGCGCGATGACGCCGACCAGTCGGGTCCCGCGCGCTACGCACAGTACCTGCGCACCCTCGCGCCGGTGCCGGTGATCGTGGTGGGCCGGCGCTCCGCCGTGTACGCACCGGCGCACGACACCGGCCTCGTCGCCATCTGGGACGACGGGGACTCGCTGCTGGCCGAGCCTCTGGCTCCCGGCGTCCATGCGCGCGACGCGGCGCTGGTGCGGCAAGAGCTCGAGGGATCGGCGCTGGTGTTCGCCGGGCACACCCGCACCACCGACGTGCAACGCCTGGTCGACGTGGGTTACGTGCGCGAGTCCGCGCCGAAGCGACGCACGAGCCCCCGGGTGGTGCTCAGCGCGACGAGGGAGGGCGAACCACGCACCGCGCGCGTGCCTTCGTCGGCGTTCGCGGCGGCGCGCGAGGCACTGGCCCACGGTCCTGTCCTCGTGCAGGTCGCCCGTCCCGGGTATGCGCCGTCTCTGGTGTGCGCGGACTGCCGTCGGCCGGCCCGCTGCGCGCACTGCGCCGGCCCGTTGCGCGCCGCCCGCCCCGGAGCGACGCCGGTGTGCGCCTGGTGCGGACGCAGCGCTCACGCGTGGACCTGCGGACACTGCGGGTCGGTCAAGCTGCGCATGGCCTCATCCGGCAGCGAACGCACCGCCGACGAACTGGGTCGTGCCTTCCCGAACACGCGCGTGATCGTCGCCGACGGCACGCATCCGGTGGCCGAAGTGGATGCCGCTCCGGCCCTGGTGATCGCCACGCGCGGCGCCGAGCCCCTCGCGCGCGGCGGGTACCGCGCGGTGATCCTGCTCGATGGCGATCGCATGCTGCAGAACGAGGCCCTCCGCATCGGCGAGAGCTGCCTGCGCTGGTGGTCGAACGCGGCCGCCCTGGCCGCGCCCGGGGCGCCGGTCCATCTCGTGGGCGTCGCGGGCCCCGTCGCGCGCGCGCTCGCGACGTGGACGCAGCCCGCCTACGCCCGCGCCGAGCTCGTCGACCGGGCACCGCTGCGCATGCCGCCGGCCGTCCGGGTCGCGAGCGTCGAGGGACACGCCCGAAGCGTCGATGCACTGCTCACCGAACTGCGCGAGGCCGTACCGGATCTCGATGCACTCGCCGTTCTCGGTCCCGTCGACACCTCCGCACCCCCCGACACCCCGACGTCGCGCGCCCTGGTGCGATTCGACTACGCGCACGGACGCGCCGTGGCCGAGGCCCTGCGCGCGGGTGTCATCGCCGACGCCCTCCGCGCGCGGAAGTCGACGAAGGACAAGGGTCCGAGGCCTCGCAATACACTCAGAGTGCGGCTCGATCTCCCCGAGCCCGACCTCTGAGCGCCGTCTTCCGGTCCCACCCACCCGCATCCGAAGCGTGAGGAGAACCATGCGCCTCGTCTTCGCCGGCACCCCCGCCGTCGCCGTCCCCTCTCTGCGCGCCCTGGCGAGCGGTCCGCACGAGATCGCCGCGGTGGTCACCCGGTCCGACGCGCCGCTCGGTCGCAAGCGGGTGCTGACGCCGTCGCCGACCGCGCAGGCCGCCGAGGAGCTCGGCATCCCGATCATCAAGGCCGACCGTCTGGATGCCGACGCCACCGCCCGCATCACCGCGCTCGAGCCCGAACTGGGCGTCATCGTGGCGTACGGGGGGCTCGTGCGCGAGCCGCTGCTGTCGGCGCCCGCGCACGGCTGGATCAACCTGCACTTCTCGCTCCTTCCACGGTGGCGTGGTGCGGCACCGGTGCAGCGCGCGCTGATCGCCGGCGATCGCGAGACCGGAGCGAGCGTGTTCCAGCTCGTCGCTGAACTGGATGCCGGCGACGTCTACGCCGAGGAACGCTTCACGGTTCCCGAGAACGCCACCGCGGGGGAGGTCCTCGACGCCCTCGCCGATCTCGGCGCACCGCTGCTCGCCCGCGTCGTGGACACGATCGCCGACGGCTCGGCGGTCGCGACGCCGCAGGGCGGCGACGCCACCCTCGCCCCGAAGCTGACCTTGGCCGACGGTGCACTCGACTTCACTCAGGATGCCGCGACCCTGCGGGCGCGCATCGCCGGGGTCACGCCCGAACCCGGTGCGCACACCACTCTCGACGGCGCACGTCTGAAAGTGCTACGCGCCTCGGCGAGCGCGGCGGATCCGATCTCACCGGGCCGGGTCGTGGCATCCGGCCGAGAGATCCTGGTCGGAACCGCCACCGCGCCGCTGCGCCTGGAGACCGTGCAGCCCGCCGGCAAGGGCGCCATGGCCGCGGGCGACTGGTTCCGTGGCCTGCGCACGAGCGAACCGGTGCTGGGATCGTGAGCGTGCAAGGGGCGCGCGCGGTCGCCTACGACGTCCTGCGCGCGGTCACGACAGATGAGGCGTACGCCAATCTTCTGCTGCCGCACGCGATCGACCGGGCGAAGCTGGATGCCAAGGACGCCGGTCTCGCCACCGAACTGACGTACGGCACCCTGCGGCGCCGTGGCACCTACGACGCCATCATCGCGGCGGCCGCCGATCGCACCGTCGACCGCATCGATCCGCCGGTGCTCGACGCGCTGCGCCTCGGGGTGCATCAGCTGCTGTCGACGCGGGTGGCCTCGCACGCCGCCGTCAACGAGTCGGTCGAGCTCGCCCGCCGCCACGGTGGCGGGCGCGGAGCCGCGGGGTTCACCAACGCCGTTCTGCGCCGCGTGTCCCGTGAGACCCCCGGGCATTGGATGGAGCGGATCACCGACGCGGCGCGCAGCGACGACGAGCGACTGGGTCTGCGCAGCGCGCACCCCGTCTGGATCGTGCGGGCACTTCGCCGCGCGCTGGCCGCCGAAGGACGCGCCGACGAGCTCGACACGCTCCTCGTGGCCGACAACGACGCACCCCGCGTGGCGATGGTCGCTCTTCCCGGACTCGCCGACATCCCCGACGACGCCAAGCACGCGCGCTACGCCCCGACAGCGTTCTTCACGCGCGGCGGCGACCCCGACGCCCTCATCCGCAGCACCGAGGGACGCATCCGTGTCCAGGACGAAGGGTCGCAGCTCGCGGCTCTGGCGCTCAGCCGCGTGCGTCCCGTCGTCGCGGGGGAGAGGTGGCTCGATCTGTGCGCCGGCCCCGGCGGCAAGACGGCGCTCCTGGCGGCCGAGGCCCTCGCCGCGGGCGCCCACCTCGACGCCAACGAGATCGCGCCCGCTCGTGCGGGGCTGGTCCGTCGGGCCGTGGCATCCGTTCCGCTCGAGGTCGAGGTCACGGAGGAGGACGGACGCGACCGCGCTGCCCGCGCGCCGGGGACGTACGACCGCATCCTGGTCGACGCGCCCTGCACGGGGATCGGGGCCCTGCGCCGTCGACCCGAGGCGCGGTGGCGCAAGACCCCGGCCGATGTTCCCGACCTCACCGCGCTGCAGCTCGAACTCGTGCGGGCGGGGCTCGGCGCGCTCGCGCCCGGCGGCGTGCTGGCGTACGTGACGTGCTCCCCGCACCTCGCGGAGACGGCGGGCGTCCTCGCCGAGGTGCGCCGCGAATTCGGCAGCACCATCGAGGAGCTCGACGCGCGCGCCGTCGTGCGCGACATCGCCGGAGCCGACATCGACCTCCCGCCTCAGTCCGACGGCTCCTTGCGCGCGCAGCTGTGGCCGCACCGCCACGGGACGGACGCCATGTCGATCGCCCTCCTGCGTCGCCTCCCCTGAAGCGCGAGTCGCCACGATTTGTCGCCTCGCCGGGCTCGGCGGCGACAAATCGTGGCGACTCGCGCAGGGCGGCTCGGACCCGACGCGGATAATGGAGCCGTGCCCCGCATCAATCCGAGCATCCTCGCCGCCGACTTCGTGAACATGCAGACGGAGCTCGCCCGCATCGCCGGCGCGGACTTCGTGCACGTCGATGTCATGGACAACCATTTCGTACCGAATCTGACGTTCGGTCCGCAAATGGTGGGCCGCATCCAGGAGACGAGCCCCGTACCACTGGACGTCCACCTCATGATCGACGACCCCGATCGGTGGGCCCCCGAGTACGCCGAGCTGGGTGCGGCATCCGTCACCTTCCACCTCGAAGCCGCGGCATCCCCCGTGTCGTTGGCCCGCACACTCCGGTCGATCGGCGCGCGCGCCGGTGTCGCCGTGAAGCCCGCCACCCCCGTGGAGAACCTGTTCGAGGTGCTGAACGAGTTCGACCAGATCCTCGTCATGACGGTCGAGCCGGGGTTCGGGGGCCAGTCCTTCATGCCCGAGACGATGCCCAAGCTCCGCGCGCTCGCCGACGAGGCCCGGCGCCGGGGCTCCAGCGTGTGGCTGCAGGTCGACGGCGGGATCGGCGAATCCACCATCGCTCAGGCCGCCGAGGCGGGAGCCGACACGTTCGTCGCGGGGTCGGCGGTGTTCGGCGCCGATGATCCCGACCGCGCGATCCAGTCGCTCCGCTCCCTCGCCGCCCGGCACGCGCACTGACCCGGTCCTACGCCGCCCCGTCGCACGCATAAACGCGATCCACGCGTAGAAACACGCTGCCCTCGCGTTTATGCGCGCCGATCGCGTTTATGCCTCGCCACACCCCGCGCAGCGTTCACGCGCCGCCGCGCCCCCGCGCGACGCACGCGCCGCCGCGCCCCGCGCAGGGCCCCGGCATCTCGACCCCCGCCCAGCCGATACCCTAGAAGCGTGAAGACCTTCGACGACCTGTTCGCCGAGCTGAGCGCCAAGGCCGTCGAACGCCCCGCCGGCTCCGGCACCGTCGCCCAGCTCGATGCGGGCGTGCACGCCATCGGCAAGAAGATCGTCGAGGAAGCCGCCGAGGTGTGGATGGCTGCCGAGTATGAGTCCGACGAGGCCGCCGCCGAAGAGATCTCGCAGCTGCTCTACCACCTGCAGACGCTCATGCTCGCGAAGGGCCTGACGCTCGAGGACGTCTACCGACATCTCTGAGCCGCTGTCTCCCATCCGACGCTCACGAACCACGAAAGCCCCCGTCATGTTGCGAATCGCCGTGCCGAACAAGGGGTCGCTCGCCGAAACCGCCGCCGAGATGCTCTCGGAGGCCGGATACACCGGACGACGCGACTCGAAAGACCTGTACACCGTCGACCCCGTCAACGAGGTCGAGTTCTTCTATCTCCGTCCTCGTGACATCGCGACCTACGTCGGCTCGGGCGCCCTCGATGTCGGCATCACGGGCCGCGACCTGCTGCTCGATGCCCGCATGCCGGGTGCCCGCGAGATCGAGTCGCTCGGCTTCGCCGGGTCGACCTTCCGCTTCGCCGGACGCCCCGGCCGTTTCACCGACGTCGAAGACCTCGAGGGTCTGCGCGTGGCGACGGCCTATCCGGGGCTGGTCGACGCGTTCCTCGACGAGCGCGGGATTGCCGTCGACATCGTGCCGCTGGACGGCGCCGTCGAGTCCGCGGTGCAACTGGGCGTCGCGGATGCCGTCGCCGACGTCGTCTCGACCGGCACGACGCTGCGTCAGGCAGGGCTCGAGATCTTCGGCCCCGTGCTCCTCGAGTCCGACGCGGTGCTCATCGCCGGCCCGAAGGATGCCGAGGGCACCGAGACGCTTCTGCGGCGCCTGCGGGGCGTTCTGGCCGCACGCAAGTACGTCCTCATCGACTACGACCTGCCGACGGCGCTCATCGACCAGGCGATCGCCGTCGCCCCCGGGCTGGAGTCGCCGACGATCTCGCCGCTCCGCGACCCCGAGTGGGTCGCCGTGCGCGTCATGAGTCCCCGCCGCGACGTCAACCGTGTCATGGACGAGCTGTACGCCATCGGGGCCCGCGCCATCCTCGTGACCGAGATCCTCGCCGCGAGGCTCTGATGACGCTCGCGCGCCGCATCATCCCGTGCCTCGACGTCGCCGCCGGCCGCGTCGTGAAGGGCGTGAACTTCCTCGACCTGCGCGACATGGGCGACCCCGTGGAGCTGGCGAAGCTCTACTTCGAGCAGGGCGCGGACGAGATCACGTTCCTCGACGTCACCGCGACCGTCGACGAGCGCGCCACCACCTACGACGTCGTCCGGCGCACCGCCGAGCAGGTGTTCATCCCGCTGACGGTCGGCGGGGGAGTCCGTTCCACGGAGGACGTCGCCCGTTTACTCTCCGTCGGCGCCGACAAGATCGGCGTCAACTCGGCAGCGATCGCCCGCCCGGCGCTGATCGATGAGATCGCCGACCGCTTCGGCGCGCAGGTCATCGTGCTCTCGCTCGACATCAAGCGCGCGGCATCCACCCCCTCCGGCTTCGTCGTGACGACCCACGGCGGCCGCACCGAGACGACGCTCGACGCCCTCGAGTGGGCGCGCGAGGCCGTCGAGCGCGGGGCCGGCGAGCTGCTGGTGAACTCGATCGACGCCGACGGCACCAAGCAGGGCTTCGACCTCGAGCTCGTGCGTCTCATGCGCCAGGTCGCGGCGGTCCCGGTCATCGCCTCGGGCGGCGCGGGAGCGCTGGAGCACTTCGCCCCGGCCGTCGCCGCCGGGGCCGACGCCGTGCTCGCGGCATCCGTGTTCCACTCCGGTCAGCTCACGGTCGGCCAGGTCAAGGACGCGATGGCCGCCGAGGGCATCGAGGTGCGCCGATGAACGTCGAGGCCGTCGAGCGCGTCACGTACGACGCCCAAGGACTCGTGACGGCGGTCGTCCAGCAGTTCGACTCGCGCGAGGTGCTCATGGTGGGGTGGATGGATGCCGAGGCCCTGCGCCGCACGCTGACCACCGGCCGGGTGACGTTCTGGTCGCGCTCGCGTCAGGAGTATTGGCGCAAGGGCGATACCTCGGGTCACATCCAGATCGTGAAGGGCGCACGCCTGGATTGCGACGGCGACACCCTGCTCATCGAGGTGGACCAGGTGGGCGCCGCGTGCCACACGGGCGACCACACGTGCTTCGACGCCACCGATCTCGAGCCCGTGGTGGGGCAGAGCTGATGCGTCGAGCGCGCTCGCTCGCCGTCGTCGGCATGCTGGGAGTCGGCGCCGTGAGCGTGATCTCCTCCACCCAGACGTGGATCGACGTCACCCTGTCCGACGGCGCGCAGCAGCCCCTCGCGGTGGCCGGGTCCGACGCCATCCCGGTACTCACCCCATTGAGCCTGGCCGTGCTCGCGCTCGCGGCCGCACTCTCGATCGTCGGTCCCGTCATGCGCTACATCCTCGCCGCCCTCGCCCTGGCGATCGCCGGCATCGTCGGCGTCGCGACCGCACAGCTGCTCTTCACGATGCCGGTGTCCGCGACTGCCGCGACCGTCGCCGAGGCCACCGGCATCTCCGGCGGGGATGCCGCCGCCGATCTCGTCGCATCGATGGCGCTGACCCCGTGGCCGGCCGTGACGCTTCTCGCGCAGATCCTCCTCGCGGCGGCTGCGGCCTTCACGCTGGTCACCGCCCGCCGGTGGCAGGGGAGCGCGGGGCGCAAGTACCGCACCGCTGCGGAGGCCCCCGCCGATGGATCGCGGCCGCACGACGCGATCGACTCGTGGGACGACCTGTCGCGCGGCGACGACCCCACCGCCTGATCGACGCTTCCGTCGACGTCGAAGCGTCGGCGCGGGTCGCGCCCGGTCGGTTCGATAGACTGGATCGACGCTGTTCCCCGCGCCCGCGCGCGACTCGAAGGAGATCCATGAGCAACCCCATCGGCGATCCCGGCCACGGACACTCGCCCGCTGCCTGGACGGCCGTGATCATCATGCTCCTCGCCGTCGCCATCGGCACGGTGTTCTTCTACCTCGAGATGCCGGTGCTGGTCTGGGCCTCGGTCGGCCTCCTCGTGGTGGGCGCGATCGTGGGCTGGATCATGACCAAGGCCGGCTACGGCGCGAACGGCGCGAAGTCCAACCCGAAGGCGCACTGACCGTGCTGGCCGACCTCACGGCCGGAGCGGTAGAAGACGCCGAGCAGCGCGCCGCGTCGCGTCCGCTCTCCGCGGTGGAGCGGGATGCCGTCGCTCAGGCCCCCGCGCGTGACGCCGTGGCGATGCTCGCCCCCGCCGACCGGGTGAAGATCATCGCCGAGGTCAAGCGTGCGAGTCCTTCGCGCGGCGATCTGGCGAGCATCCCCGATCCGGCCCGGCAGGCGCGGCTCTACGAGGAGGGCGGGGCGTCCGCGATCTCGGTGCTCACCGAGGGGCGGAAGTTCAAGGGCAGCCTGGCCGATCTCGAGGCGGTGCGCGCCGCCGTGTCGGTGCCGGTTCTCCGCAAGGACTTCATCGCGACGCCGTATCAGGTGCTCGAGGCCCGCGCGTCCGGGGCCGACCTGGTGCTTCTCATCGTCGCGGCCCTCGACCAGAAGACGCTGCGCGAGCTGTACCAGCTGACGACGGAGCTCGGCATGGCCGCTCTCGTCGAAACCCATTCCGCCGACGAGCTCGAGCGAGCCGCCGACCTCGGCGCGAAACTCATCGGCGTCAACGCGCGCGATCTCTCCACGTTCGAGCTCGATCGCGATCTCTTCGGCCGCCTCGCCGACCGGTTCCCCGCGGATGCCGTCAAGATCGCCGAGTCCGCCGTCCTCGCCCCGGCCGACGTCGCGCATTACCGCGGCGCCGGAGCCGACGTCGTTCTCGTCGGCGAAGCGCTCGTGACCGGCGATCCCGTCGCGACCCTGCGCGCCTTCCTCCAGGAGACTGCATGACCACCGTGAGCCTGCGCGACCAGAAGGGACCGTTCTTCGGCGACTTCGGCGGCCGCTACATGCCCGAATCGCTGATCGCCGCGATCGACGAGCTCACCGAGGTGTGGGAGTCGGCCATGGCCGACCCGGCGTTCCTCGACGAGCTGAAGACGCTCCTGCACGACTACGCCGGCCGGCCCTCCGTCCTCACCGAGGTGCCGCGCTTCGCCGAGCACGCGGGCGGCGCCCGTGTCTTCCTCAAGCGGGAAGACCTCAACCACACCGGCTCGCACAAGATCAACAACGTCCTCGGACAGGCTCTGCTCACCAAACGCCTCGGCAAGACCCGCGTCATCGCCGAGACGGGTGCCGGGCAGCACGGTGTCGCCACCGCGACGGCGGCCGCTCTGTTCGGTCTCGACTGCGTGATCTACATGGGCGAGGTCGACACCGAGCGTCAGGCCCTGAACGTGGCACGCATGCGCCTGCTCGGTGCCGAGGTCGTCCCGGTGACCACGGGCTCGCGGACGCTCAAGGACGCCATCAACGAGGCGTACCGAGACTGGGTGTCGACGGTCGAGACGACGAACTACATCTTCGGCACCGCCGCCGGACCGCACCCGTTCCCCGCCATGGTCAGGGACTTCCAGAAGGTCATCGGGGAAGAGACCCGCGCGCAGTTCCTCGAGCGGCTCGGTCGCCTGCCCGACGCGGTCTTCGCGTGCGTGGGCGGCGGATCGAACGCGATCGGCATGTTCGACGCCTTCCTCGACGACGAGGGCGTCGCGCTCTACGGCGTCGAGGCCGCCGGTGACGGCGTCGACACCCCGAAGCACGCCGCTTCGATCGAGCGCGGGCGTCCCGGGGTCCTCCACGGCGCCCGCACGTACGTGCTGCAGGACGAGGACGGCCAGACGACCGAGTCGCACTCGATCTCGGCGGGTCTCGATTACCCCGGCGTCGGTCCGGAGCACGCGTGGCTGGCGGACATCGGGCGCGCGCAGTACATCCCCGCGACCGACGATGAGGCGATGCAGGCCCTGCGCCTGCTGTCGCGCACCGAGGGCATCATCCCCGCGATCGAGTCCGCTCACGCGCTGGCCGGCGCCCTGCGCATCGGCCGAGAGCTCGGCCCGGATGCCATCATCGCGGTGAACCTCTCCGGTCGCGGCGACAAGGACATGGACACCGCGGCCCGGTACTTCTCCCTCTACGACGCGGAGCACGCACCGGCGCCCGAGGGACGACCGGCCCAGACCGCGGGCGCCGAGGCCGTGGCATCCGCTCCCGGCTCGCCCGTCGAGGTCACGCCCGCCCCGGACGCCGCGAGCGGTGCGGGGGTCGAACTGTGACCTCGCGCGTCTCCGCGGCGATCGACGCGGCGCACGCCGCCGGACGCGGCGCCCTCGTCGGCTACCTGCCGGCCGGTTTCCCCGACGTGTCCACGAGCATCGAGGCGGCGGTGGCACTGGCCGAGTCCGGCGCCGACGTCATCGAACTGGGACCGCCGTACAGCGATCCCGTGATGGACGGTCTGGTCATCCAGGAGGCGACCCAGACGGCGCTGGCCAACGGTTTCCGAATGCGCGATCTCTTCACGATCATCCGCGAGGTGACCGCGCGCACCGACGTGCCGGTGCTCGTGATGACGTACTGGAACCTCGTCGAGCAGTACGGCGTCGACCGGTACGCCGACGACCTCGCGGCGGCCGGTGGTGCGGGGCTCATCACGCCCGACATCACCCCCGACGCCGCGTCGGCGTGGATCGCCGTGAGCGAGCGCACGGGCCTCGACCGCGTGTTCCTCGCCGCCCCCACGTCCACCGACGAGCGTCTCGACATGATCGTCCGCGCGTCGACGGGGTTCGTCTACACCGTCTCGACGATGGGCATCACGGGGGAGCGGACACAGCTGGATGCCGCTGCCCGCGGCCTCGTCGCGCGTTTGCGCGAGCACGGGGCCGCTCACTCGTGCGTCGGTATCGGCATCTCCAACGCGGAGCAGGTCGCCGGCGTCATCGAGTACGCCGACGGCGCGATCGTGGGAACGGCGCTGGTGAAGGCACTGCGCGACGGTGGTGTGCCGGCGCTGCGCGAGCTCGCGTCCGAGCTGTCGGCGGGCACGACACGGCGCGCCTAGACTCGACTGCATGACGTTCGCCCTCTCGAGCGCTGCCGCCGGCGCGCTCGCCAGCATCCCGAGCCCTTCGATCTCGTACATCGACCTCGGACCCCTGCGCATCCACTTCTACGCCCTCTGCATCATCGCGGGCATCATCGTGGCCGTGTTCTTGACGAACGCGCGTCTGACGCGACGTGGGGCCGAGAAGTGGGTCGTCATCGACATCTGCTTGCTGGCGGTGCCGCTCGCGATCGTGTTCGCGCGGATCTACCACGTGGTCACCCACCTCGGGTTCTACTTCGGGCCCGGATCGAATCCGTGGAACCCCCTGGAGCCCGGGTCCGTCTGGGCGATCTGGGAGGGCGGCATCGCCATCTACGGCGCGCTGATCGGCGGTGCGATCGGTGCGTACCTCGGCTGCCGCTGGACCGGCATCCGCTTCTGGACCTTCGCGGACGCGCTGGCCCCGGGCCTCATCATCGCCCAGGCGATGGGACGCTTCGGCAACTGGTTCAACCAGGAGCTCTTCGGCCAGCCGACCGACCTCCCGTGGGGCCTCGAGATCGACCGGCCGAACCCGGCCATCCCCGTCGGGCTGCCATCCGACACGCTTTTCCAGCCGACTTTCCTCTACGAAGTGATCTGGAACCTCCTCGGCGCCGCGGTCATCCTGTGGGCCGGCAAGCGCTTCACGCTGCAGTGGGGGAAGCAGTTCGCGCTCTACCTCGTCTGGTACAGCGCGGGCCGGATCGTCTGGGAATCCATCCGTATCGACCCGAGCGACATCATCCTCGGGCTTCGCACGAACGTGTGGGCGGCGATCTTCGGAGTCGTGCTCGGACTCGTCATCTTCGTCGTGCAGTCTCGTCGCCACCTGGGGCTTGAGCCGTCGCCGTACATGCCCGGGCGCGAGTCGAAGGCTCCGGGGGCTGTAGAATCGACCGACCCCACTGACTTCGTCGACGTGAGCGAGCCGCCCGCGACGAACGACACCGTCGGCACCAGCGCCACAAGCAGCCTCGCCACGAAGTAACTCCCTGGGCCGACGTCGTCCCATTCGCAGCATCAACGTGAGGACGGTTGGTATGGCTTCGAGCTCCCGTTCCGGCGCCGTCGGCGGCGCCTTCCCCGCCCGGCAGGGCATGTACGACCCGGCGTTCGAGAAGGACGCGTGCGGTCTCGCCATGGTGGCCACGCTCCGCGGCGAGCCCGGGCACGACATCATCGACCTGGCGCTGACGGCGCTGCGCAACCTCGAGCACCGCGGTGCGATCGGTTCGGATGCCGGAACCGGCGACGGTGCGGGCATCCTCACGCAGATGCCCGACGCGTTCCTGCGCGAGGTCGTCGGCTTCGAGCTGCCGCCGATGGGCGAGTACGCCGCGGGCATGGTCTTCCTGCCTCTCGGGCACGAGGAGCGCGCCGCGCAGAAGGCCGGCATCGAGGAGATCGCCCGCGCCGAGAACCTCCACGTGCTGGGGTGGCGCGAGGTGCCGACCGAGCCCGAGAACCTCGGCAAGCTCGCCTTCGACGCCCGGCCCGCCTTCGAGCAGCTGTTCGTGTCGCACCCCGCTGTCGGCGACCAGCCCGCGCTGTCGGGCATCGCGCTGGACCGGCGGGTCTACCGGCTGCGCAAGCGTGCCCGTCACGAGCTCGACGCGTACTTCGTGTCGCTGTCGAGCCGCACCCTCGGCTACAAGGGCATGGTCACGACCCTCCAGCTCGAGCCGTTCTACCCCGACCTGCAGGACGAGCGTTTCGCCTCGGAGCTCGCGGTCGTGCACTCGCGGTACTCCACGAACACGTTCCCGTCGTGGCCCCTCGCCCAGCCGCTGCGCATGCTCGCGCACAACGGCGAGATCAACACCGTCAAGGGCAACCGCAACTGGATGCGTGCGCGCCAGTCGCAGCTGGAGTCCGAGCTGATCGGCGACGTGCGCCCGCTGCTGCCCATCTGCACCGAGGGCGCGAGCGACTCGGCATCCTTCGACGAGGTGCTGGAACTGCTGACCCTCACCGGTCGCAGCCTGCCGCACGCCATCATGATGATGGTCCCCGAGGCCTACGAGAAGCAGGCCGCCATCGACCCCGACCTGCGCGCGTTCTACGACTACCACTCCATGCAGATGGAGCCGTGGGACGGCCCGGCGGCTCTCATCTTCACCGACGGCACGCTCGTGGGCGCCACCCTCGACCGCAACGGTCTGCGTCCCGGCCGCTGGACCGAGACCACCGACGGCCTTGTCGTCATCGGGTCCGAGACCGGCGTGCTGGACTTCGCGCCCGAGCGCATCAAGCGCCGTGGGCGTCTGCAGCCCGGCCGGATGTTCCTGGTCGACACGGCGCAGGGTCGCATCGTCGAGGACGAAGAGATCAAGAAGCAGCTTGCGACGCTCGAGCCCTGGCAGGAGTGGCTCGATGCGGGCCGCGTGCGTCTGTCGGAGCTCCCCGAGCGCGAGCACATCGTGCACCCGATCGCCTCGATCACGCGCCGTCAGCGCACTTTCGGTTACACCGAAGAAGAGGTGCGACTGCTCCTGACCCCCATGGGTCAGAACGGTGCCGAGCCGCTCGGCGCGATGGGCAGCGACGCGCCCGTGGCCGTGCTGAGCGACCGTCCGCGGCTGCTGTTCGACTACTTCACGCAGCAGTTCGCCCAGGTCACGAACCCGCCGCTGGACTCGATCCGCGAAGAGGTCGTCACGTCGCTGTCGCTGGGGCTCGGGCCCGAACGGAACCTGCTCGACTGGGGCCCGGAGCACACGCGCACCGTGACGCTCGACTTCCCCGTGATCGACAACGACGAGCTCGCGAAGATCCAGCACATCGACACCGCTCTGCCGGCGCGCTCGTCGGTGACGATCCGCGGCCTGTACCGCGTCGAGGCGGGGCACAAGGGGCTGCAGAAGCGCCTCACGCAGATGTGCACCGAGGTCGACCAGGCGATCGAGGACGGCACGGAGTTCATCGTGCTGAGCGACCGCGACTCCAATAAGGACCTCGCACCCATCCCGTCGCTGCTCATGCTGGCCGCCGTGCACCACCACCTCATCCGCAAGGAGACCCGGATGAAGGTGGGTCTCGTGGTCGAGGCGGGCGACGTGCGCGAGGTGCACCACGTCGCGACCCTCATCGGCTACGGCGCATCGGCGGTCAACCCGTACCTGGCGATGGAGACGGTCGAGTACCTCGTCCGCGCGGGCTTCATCACGGGCGTCACCCCGCAGAAGGCCGTGAAGAACCTCATCTACGGGCTCGGCAAGGGCGTGCTGAAGATCATGTCCAAGATGGGCATCTCGACGGTCTCCTCCTACGCCGGTGCGCAGGTGTTCGAGGCGGTCGGGCTCTCGCGCGAGTTCGTGGATGCCTACTTCACCGGCACCGAGACCAAGCTCGGCGGCGTGGGTCTGGACGTCATCGCGGCCGAGAACGCCGCGCGCCACGAGTACGCCTACCCCGAGGATGCCGCGGCCCGCGCGCACGAGCGGCTGTGGACCGGCGGCGAGTATCAGTGGCGCCGCGACGGAGCACCCCACCTGTTCAACCCGGACACGGTGTTCCGCCTGCAGCACGCCACCCGCGAGCGTCGCTACGACATCTTCCGCGAGTACACCAAGCTCATCGACGACCAGGCGCACGAGCTAAAGACCCTGCGCGGCCTGTTCTCGCTGCGCACCGGCCAGCGGCCTCCCGTGCCCATCGACGAGGTCGAGCCGGTCTCGGCGATCGTCAAGCGCTTCCAGACGGGAGCGATGAGCTACGGCTCGATCTCCCAGGAGGCGCACGAGGTCCTGGCGATCGCGATGAACCGTATCGGCGGCAAGTCGAACACCGGTGAAGGCGGCGAGGACGTCGAGCGACTGCTCGACCCCGAGCGCCGCAGCGCCATCAAGCAGGTGGCATCCGGTCGGTTCGGTGTGACGAGCCTCTACCTCACCGAGGCGGACGACATCCAGATCAAGCTCGCTCAGGGCGCCAAGCCCGGCGAGGGCGGTCAGCTGCCGCCGGCGAAGGTGTACCCGTGGGTGGCGCGCACGCGTCACGCGACCGCCGGCGTCGGGCTCATCTCGCCCCCGCCGCACCACGACATCTACTCGATCGAAGACCTCAAGCAGCTCATCTTCGACCTCAAGCGCGCGAACCCGTCGGCCCGCATCCACACCAAGCTCGTGAGCCAGTCGGGCATCGGTGCGGTCGCGGCCGGTGTCGCGAAGGCCCTGAGCGACGTCATCCTCGTCTCCGGGCAGGACGGCGGAACGGGCGCCAGCCCGATGAACTCGCTCAAGCACGCGGGCACGCCGTGGGAGCTCGGGCTCGCCGAGACCCAGCAGACCCTGATGCTGAACGGCATGCGGGACCGCGTCGTGGTGCAGGTGGACGGCCAGATGAAGACCGGTCGCGACGTGATCATCGGCGCGCTCCTGGGCGCCGAGGAGTTCGGTTTCGCCACCGCGCCGCTCGTCGTCTCGGGCTGCATCATGATGCGCGTCTGCCACCTCGACACGTGCCCCGTGGGAGTCGCGACCCAGAACCCGGTGCTGCGTCAGCGGTTCACGGGCAAGGCCGAGTACGTCGTGAACTTCATGGAGTTCATCGCGCAGGAGGTCCGGGAGTACCTGGCCGCCCTCGGATACCGTTCGATCGACGAGATCGTCGGGCGCTCCGAGCTGCTCGACGTCAACGGCGCGGTGGAGCACTGGAAGGCGCGGGGCCTCAACCTCGCCCCGATCCTCGAGGGGCCGCGTTTCGCCGACGACGAGCCGCGCCGCCACGGGCGCAACCAGGACCACGAACTCGACGACCACTTCGACGTGCAGCTCATCGAACGGGCGCAGGACGTCATCGCCCACGGCGGGACCGTCGCCATCGATCTGCCCGTGCGCAACACCGCCCGTGCGGTCGGGACCATGCTCGGTCACCACGTCACGAAGGCGCACGGCGAGCACGGGCTCCCGGACGGGGCGATCGATGTGCGCCTCACGGGTTCGGCCGGACAGTCGTTGGGTGCGTTCATGCCCGCGGGCATCACGCTGCGCCTCGAAGGCGACTCGAACGACTACGTCGGCAAGGGCCTGTCGGGCGGCAAGATCGTCGTGCGTCCTCCGCGCGGATCGACCTTCGAGGCATCCGAGAACGTGATCGCCGGAAACGTCATCGGCTACGGCGCCACCCAGGGACAGATGTTCCTGAACGGCGTCGTGGGGGAGCGGTTCCTCGTCCGCAACTCGGGCGCCACCGCGGTCGTCGAGGGCGTGGGCGACCACGCGCTGGAGTACATGACCGGTGGCCTCGCCGTCATCCTCGGGGCGACGGGCCGCAACCTCGGCGCCGGAATGTCCGGCGGACAGGCGTACGTCTACAAGCTGGACACCGACCTGGTGAACCGGGAAGCCCTGGCATCCGGCGAACTCGAACTCGGTCCCCTCGGATCGGGGGATGCCGAGATGCTGCGCGACCTGCTCGAGAAGCACGTCGCCGAGACCGACTCCACGCTGGCCCGTCGTCTGCTCGCAGACTTCGAGGTCGAGGTGGAGAACTTCGTCCGGGTACTGCCGCGCGATTACGCCGCGGTTCTGCAGACCCGCCAGGAGGCGGTCGCCGAGGGGCTCGACCCCGACGGCGACGTCGTCTGGACACGCATTCTGGAGGTGACGGGTGGCTGACCCGAAAGGCTTTCTCAAGGTCACGGAGCGTGAGCTCCCCAAGCGGCGCCCCGTGCCCGTTCGCATCATGGACTGGAAAGAGGTGTACGAGCCGGGCGACTCGGCCGTCATCCGCCGCCAGGCCGGACGCTGCATGGACTGCGGCATCCCGTTCTGTCACAAGGGCTGTCCGCTGGGCAACCTCATTCCCGAGTGGAACGACCTCACGTGGCGCGGGGAGGGTCGCGCGGCGATCGAGCGGCTGCACGCCACGAACAACTTCCCGGAGTTCACGGGCCGTCTGTGCCCCGCGCCCTGCGAGAGCTCGTGCGTGCTGGGCATCAACCAGCCCGCGGTGACGATCAAGCAGGTCGAGGTCTCGATCATCGACGAGGCGTTCTCGAACGGGTGGGTCGAGCCCGAGCCGCCCGAGCGTCTCACCGGCAAGACCGTGGCCGTCGTCGGCTCGGGACCCGCGGGCCTGGCCGCGGCGCAGCAGCTCACGCGCGCCGGCCACACCGTCGCGGTGTACGAGCGCGACGACCGGATCGGCGGACTGCTGCGCTACGGCATCCCGGACTTCAAGATGGAGAAGCGCCACCTCGAACTGCGGCTTCGGCAGATGCAGGCCGAGGGCACTCGCTTCCGCGCGGGCGTCGAGATCGGCACCGACATCTCGTGGAGCGACCTGCGCGCCCGTTACGACGCCGTCGTGGTGGCCACGGGTTCGACCGTGCCGCGTGACCTCGCGATCCCGGGCCGCGACCTCGACGGTGTCCACTTCGCCATGGAGTACCTCGTCGAGGGCAACAAGGCCGTCGCGGGCGACCAGATCCCGCAGCAGATCACCGCCGAAGGCAAGCACGTCGTCGTCATCGGTGGTGGCGACACCGGCGCGGACTGCATCGGCACGGCGCACCGTCAGGGTGCGCTGAGCGTGACGAACCTCGCGATCGGCAAGCAGCCCCCGTCGGAGCGACCGATGGACCAGCCGTGGCCGATGATGCCGAACCTGTTCGAGGTCGCGTCCGCGCACGAGGAGGGGGGCGAACGCACCTATCTCGCGTCCACCGTGGAGTTCCTCGGCAACGAGGCGGGGGAGGTGCGCGCACTGCGCGTGGCCGAGACCGAGTACATAGACGGTCGCCGCGTACCCAAGAGCGGCACCGAGCGCGAGATCCCCGCCGACCTGGTTCTGATCGCCATGGGCTTCACCGGCCCCGAGCGGGAGAACCTGGAGCAGCAGTTGGGCGCGCAGTTCACCAACCGCGGCAACGTCGAACGCGACGCCACCTACGCCACGACCGCCCCGGGCGTGTTCGTGGCCGGTGACGCCGGGCGCGGCCAGTCGCTCATCGTGTGGGCCATCGCCGAGGGTCGCGCCGCGGCCGCCGAGGTCGACACGTTCCTCATGGGCGAAACGGTGCTGCCTGCACCGGTGCGCCCCACCGATGTCGCCATCGGGCTTCTGCCCGCCTGACGCCTGTCACGAACCTCTGGTGTCGATGCGCCGGGAGATACCGCGACGGTAGGGGCAAAGGGGGCGGTGGCGTCGTGGTTCATGGGCCGCACGCCACCGCTCACCGATCTCTGCATCTGTACGTATCTCGCTGACGTCAGCTCAACCAGATGATCCCGTCTGCGTCGGGAAGGCCGTCGAAGCTCTGGGCGGTTGTGTCGTAGACCTCGACGAGCTCCAAAATGATGGCGAGCGACGCCCACTCCTCGGGGTCGTCGTGTGTGACCGGGAATTCATTCCACCGAGGATCGCCCACGCGCTCTGGTGTCACGATTCGCACTCCGAAGCGCCCGGGCCGGATCTGAGGAACACCGTCGAACACCACGCGGAGGGTCGTCCCCTCTTGAGAAACGCTGACGACCTTCATCCCGAGGAGCCCGCCGGCGGGAAACCGATCTCGCACGAACGGTGAGAAATCCAGGGACGATGGTTCTTGGCCGTCCGGGGTAACGTCATCCTGCGACATCGCGAACCCATTGCGGGCAAACTGTTGGGCCGACACAGTACGCCGTGATGACACCCTTCGCGAAGTTGTCAGACTGGCGCGCGAGATCGTAGACGACCCGCACGTCCATTTGCCGGTCGATCGAGCAAGAAGCCATCCAGCATATGTATTTGATCGCGGGGGTTTGGTAATAGATGTTGGATCCGCTGACGGTGCGAGAGCGCGGGAACATGGTGGTCTTCTTGATCATGGACTGGGTCACACCATGTTTATCCCTGCTGTGGACCCATCCCCAGGTCGACGTGCCGTACCGAAGAACATTCTGAACGTACTTGTTGTCATTCCAGACGAGAAGGCGAGTGTACGCGCTCGTCGATGCGGGCGAGATCACGACTGATGCGGTCTCCACGGAGGCAGCCGTCTGCACGACGAAGTCTCTTGTTGAGGCATCCCCCGGGCGATCCCAGTTCAAAGAATGCTCTTCCCTCCCGGTCAGGCCCGCCTCCTCGAACGCCGGAACGATGTTCTGTCCGAGAGACTCAGCCTCCTCGATGAGTTCGTCGATCGGAACATCCTCGCCGAGCCGTTCCAACGAGCCACCCATCACAGCCACTTCTACCGGTTCAGGCAGGTAAATCTCTGAACCGTCTTCGGGAACGTAAGCCGTAAGTGGTTCACCCACGTTCGCGGGAAGAACCGACTCTTTCCCCATAGGAACGTTCTCTTCAAGGGTGACGACAGTCGTCAAGTCAGAGGGCGAATTGGATGCGCCGGCACAACCCGCCAGCAACGCACTGGCCGTGATCAGTGCGCAGAACACAAAAGTAGAACGCGAGAAAGCGTCGGGATGAAGCAAGTTATCTCCTATCGTCCGGGGGCAAGACGCGGGCGTATGAGGCGCCTACCGCCTTCGGACGTTAGAGCCCGTTCAGTCGCTCCGAGGCACCACATCGCCGCAATGAACGACGCAGACTGCTCCAGGATCGTCCGTAAGTTCACCCACCGGCGGAACTGGTAGGGCGGACACCCCGCCAGCAGGTCAAGGTCCACCCCAAGACGCAATGCACCGACCGCGGCAGGTGGCTGAGTCACCAACTCACGCGGTTCTTCGACAGGCCCTAAGCTGGTGAGGGCCGTTCGGCCACTTCCCGAATATCCTGACGGAGCTTGTAAACGGATGAGACGCGCCAAGATCGTCGCAACCCTCGGCCCCGCCACGTCGTCGTATGAGATGGTTCGCGCCATCATCGACGCCGGGGTGGACGTCGCCCGACTGAACCTGAGCCACGGAGACTACTCCGTGCACGATGCCAACTTCGCCAACGTGCGCAAGGCGGCGGAGGACGCGGGCCGCCCGGTCGCCGCGCTCGTCGACCTGCAGGGGCCGAAGATCCGCCTCGGAAAGTTCGAGAACGGTCCTCACGACCTCGCCGCCGGCGACATCTTCAAGATCACCATCGAAGACATCCTCGGCACGAAGGACATCGTCGGCACGACGTTCAAGGGTCTGCCGCACGACGTGAAGCCCGGTGACTTCCTGCTCATCGACGACGGCAAGGTGCGTGTCGAGGTCGTCGAGACCGACGGCACCGTCGTCACCACGCGGGTCGTCGTCGGCGGTCCGGTGTCCAACAACAAGGGCATCAACCTGCCCGGTGTGGCCGTGAACGTCCCCGCGCTCAGCGAGAAGGACGAGGCCGACCTGCGCTGGGGTCTGCGCGCCGGCGCCGACCTCATCGCCCTGTCGTTCGTGCGCGACGCGCAGGACATCGAGCGCGTGCACGAGATCATGGGCGAAGAGGGCCGGTACATCCCGGTCATCGCCAAGATCGAGAAGCCGCAGGCGGTCGACAACCTCGAAGAGATCATCGACGCGTTCGACGGCATCATGGTCGCCCGCGGCGACCTCGGCGTCGAGCTCCCGCTCGAGGCCGTGCCGATCGTGCAGAAGCGTGCGGTGGAGCTCTGCCGCCGCATGGCGAAGCCCGTGATCGTCGCGACGCAGATGCTCGAGTCGATGATCGAGAACCCGGTTCCGACCCGCGCCGAGACCAGCGACGTCGCCAACGCCGTCCTCGACGGCGCCGATGCGGTCATGCTGTCCGGAGAGACGAGCGTCGGGGCGTACCCGGTCGTGGTCGTGGAGACCATGGCGCGCATCGTTCAGTCGACCGAGGAGCACGGTCTCGAGCGCATCGCCCCCCTGACGAACAAGCCGCGCACGCAGGGCGGCGCGATCACCCTCGCCGCCGTCGAGGTGGCCGACTTCGTGGATGCCAAGTACCTCTGCGTCTTCACCGAGTCGGGCGACTCGGCGCGCCGCATGTCGCGCCTTCGCTCCACGATTCCGATGATCGCGTTCACGCCCGAGCCCGGCATCCGCCGGCGCCTCGCGCTGACGTGGGGCGTGCGCTCGACGCTCGTCGAGCACGTGTCGCACACCGACAAGATGTTCCTCCAGGTGGACGACTACCTGCTGGCCAACGACCTCGCCAAGATCGGTGACAAGGTCGTCGTCATCTCCGGTTCCCCTCCGGGAATCGCCGGATCCACCAACGACCTGCGCGTGCACCGCGTGGGCGATGCCGTGCACGGCGCGGCTCCCGGATATCAGGACAACTGACTCCGACGCGCTGATCGGCCCTGTGCGCTAGGGTCGATCAGCGCGACACCGGCCGGTGTGGCGGAATGGCAGACGCGGGGCACTCAAAATGCTCTGTCCGAAAGGGCGTGTGGGTTCGAATCCCACCACCGGCACGATAAGGGGTGGGCTCCGCTGCGGAGTCGCTCCGATAACCTCTTGGCCCTCGGTTGCGCAAGGGCGCCGCACAGATGCGCACCGTGACGGTGTTCATCGCACCCACAGTCTTAGGATGGAACCGTGACAGATCACGAAGCCGCGCCGGCGAGCGCGCCCACCGCACCCCGTCGCGTCGTCGTGGCGGAAGACGAGTCGCTGATTCGTCTCGACATCGTCGAGATCCTCCGCGATAACGGCTTCGACGTCGTCGGTGAGGCCGGTGACGGCGAGACCGCCGTCCAGCTGGCCACCGAGCTGCGCCCCGACCTGGTCATCATGGATGTCAAGATGCCGCAGCTCGACGGCATCAGCGCGGCCGAGAAGCTCAGCAAGAACCACATCGCCCCGGTCGTGCTCCTGACGGCGTTCAGCCAGAAGGAGCTCGTGGAGCGTGCGAGCGAGGCGGGCGCGCTGGCGTACGTCGTCAAGCCGTTCACGCCGAACGATCTGCTTCCCGCGATCGAGATCGCCCTGGCCCGCTACGAGCAGATCATCACGCTCGAGGCAGAGGTGGCCGACATGGTCGAGCGCTTCGAGACGCGGAAGCTCGTCGACCGCGCCAAGGGCCTGCTCAACGAGAAGATGGGGCTTTCCGAGCCCGAAGCGTTCCGCTGGATCCAGAAGGCCTCCATGGACCGTCGCCTCACCATGCAGGACGTGGCGAAGGCCATCATCGAGCAGCTCGCGCCCAAGAAAAGCTGAACCCCCGTCATCCGAAGAGGGATGCCACCGCGGTGGCATCCCTTTTTCGTTGGGCTCAGCGGGCCGGGGCGTCCTTGATCAGATTGGTGATGCGGATCGTCGAGCATCGGCGGCCCTGTTCGTCGGAGACGGCGATCTCGTGGACGGTGAGGGAGCGGCCGAGGTGGATCGGCGTGCAGACCCCCGTGACGATGCCCGAGGTGGCCGAACGGGTGTGTGTCGCGTTGATGTCGATGCCGACGGCCAGACGCCCGGCACCGGCGTACAGGTTCGCGGCCATCGAGCCCAGCGATTCTCCGAGCACGACGTAGGCGCCGCCGTGGAGCAGCCCGACGGGCTGCGTGTTGCCCTCGACCGGCATCGTGGCGACGCTGCGCTCGACCGAGAACTCGACCCACTCGATGCCCATCTTCTCGGCGAGAGCGCCCATTCCGCGCTGCTTGGCCCAGTCGAGTCCGGAGGTGGTGTCGGGGGTCGTGGAGGTCATCGTCGCCTTCGAGAAGCCGGGGCCGGGGGAGTGTCCGTGGTTCTCGTTACGCTGGACGAGTGACGGATGCCGAAAAGCCTACTCTCCTCGTCGTCGACGGCCACTCGCTGGCCTACCGGGCGTTCTACGCCCTGCCCGTCGACAACTTCTCCACGAAGGACGGCCAGCACACCAACGGCATCTACGGCTTCCTGTCGATGTTCGTGAACCTGGTGAAGGCCGAGAAGCCGACGCACCTGGCCGTCGCGTTCGACACGTCGCGACAGTCGTTCCGCACGCGCGAGTATAGCGAGTACAAGGCCAACCGCAGCGAATCCCCGGTCGAGTTCAAGGGGCAGATCCCCCTGCTGCAGGACTGCCTCCGCGCCCTGAACGTGCCGGTGCTGACGAAGGAAGAGGTCGAGGCCGACGACATCCTCGCGACCCTCGCCACGGAGGCGTCGGCCGAAGGGTTCTCCGTCCTCGTCTGCTCGGGCGACCGGGACACGATTCAGCTCGTCACCGACGACATCACGCTGCTGTACCCGAATGTGCAGGGCGTTTCGCAGCTCAAGCGCTACGACACCGACGCCGTCGTCGAGAAGTATGGTCTGCCGCCGGCGCAGTACCCCGAGATCGCCGCTCTCGTCGGTGAGACGAGCGACAACCTTCCCGGCGTCCCCAAGGTCGGTGAGAAGACGGCCGTGAAATGGCTCACCCAGTGGGGGTCGCTGGAGGCCCTCCTCGACAACGCCGACAAGATCACCGGCGTCGTGGGCAACAACCTGCGCGAGCACCTCGACGACGTCAAGCGCAACCGAGCTCTCAACCGCCTCCTGCGCGACGTCGAGCTCGAGGTCGGTCCGGCCGACCTGGCCGTGCAGCCCATCGACACGCAGGCGGTCCGCGACATCTTCGCGCGCCTGGAGTTCCGCACCCTGCTCCCGCGGGTGTTCGACGCGTTCGGGGCGGATCCCTCGGCGTCGGCCGAAGAGGCGCGCCCCACCGCGACCGCGCCCACCGCCACCGTCCTCGACGCGCCCGGTCTCGCGGCGTGGGCGGCGGATGCGGCAGGGCCGGTGGGAGTGACGCTGACCCTCGTCGGATCACGGCCGACCCGGATCGGCCTCGCCACCGCCGACGCAGCGGCAGAAGCCGAGTGGACGGACGCGATGCGCGATGCGCTCTCCGACTGGCTGGCATCCCCGGCGCCGAAGGTGTTCGCCGCGGCGAAGCCGCAACTGAAGGCTCTGGCGCGCGAAGGCGTCGTGGTCGGGGGGATCGCCGACGACGTGATCCTGGCGGGGTGGCTGGTGCGTCCGAGCTTCCCCGACAAGTCGCTCGCCGATTTGGTCGACCGTTACCTCGGCGAGAAACTCCCCGAGGCCGATCCGACGCAGCTCGTGCCCGAGACCGAGGGCGCCACCCCGGGCCAGCTGTCGTGGTACGTCCGTCGTGTCTCCGAGGCTCAGCGTGCCGACCTGCCCGACCGCGTCGCGGAGGTGCTCGACGACATCGAGCTGCCGACCCTCGAAGCCCTGGCCGACATGGAACTCGCCGGGGTCGCGGTGTCGCACGACAAGCTCGCGCAATTCTCGGGCGAGCTCGCCGCCCGCGCGGAGGAGCTCGCGCAGCAGGCATACGCGTCGATCGGTCACGAGGTCAACCTCGGCTCGCCCAAGCAGCTGCAGGAGGTGCTGTTCGACGAGCTGCAGCTACCGAAGACCCGCAAGACCAAGAGCGGGTACACCACGGACGCCGCGGCCCTCGCCGATCTGCAGGAGAACGCGCATCATCCGTTCCTCGATCTCCTGCTCCGCCATCGCGAGGCGACGAAACTGAAGCAGATCATCGACGCTCTCGACGCGGCGATCGGTGCCGACGGCCGCATCCACACGACGTACGTGCAGACCGGCAGCCAGACGGGGCGCCTGTCGAGCACTGACCCGAACCTGCAGAACATCCCGATCCGCACCGACGAGAGCCGCCGCATCCGCGCCGCCTTCGAGGTGGGCGAGGGCTACGAGACGCTGCTGACCGCGGACTACTCGCAGATCGAGATGCGCATCATGGCGCACCTCTCGGGTGACCCCGGCCTCATCGAGGCATTCAACTCCGGGGAAGACCTGCACCGCTTCGTCGGCTCACGGGTATTCGGCGTGGAGCCGTCCGAGGTCACGCCCGCCATGCGCACGAAGGTGAAGGCCATGTCCTACGGCCTCGTCTACGGTCTGTCGGCGTTCGGTCTGTCCAAGCAGCTGCGGATCGAACAGTCCGAAGCCAAGCAGCTCATGCTCGAGTACTTCGCCCGCTTCGGGGCGGTACGCGACTATCTGCGCGGTTCCGTCGAGCAGGCCCGACAAGACGGATACACCGAGACGATCTTCGGACGCCGGCGACCGTTCCCGGATCTCACGAGCATGAACCGCGTGCTGCGTGAGAACGCCGAGCGCGCGGCTCTCAACGCCCCCATCCAGGGCAGCGCCGCCGACATCATGAAGATCGCCCTGTTCCGCATCCGCGACGAGCTGGCATCCGCGGGTCTGCGCTCGCGCGTGCTGCTGCAGATCCATGATGAGCTCGTCGTCGAGGTGGCGACAGGGGAGTGGGATGCCGTCGAGTCGATCGTGCGCGCGCGCATGGCGGATGCCGCCGATCTCTCGGTGCCTCTCGACGTGCAGATCGGCCGGGGCGGCGACTGGGACGAAGCCGGACACTGACAGCGGCCGACTCCCTGCCGCCGCGAGGTGCAGACGACCTCGGGCCGTGCACGCACGGTTCCGCAGCCGGGTGGTCAGGCACGCAGGCCCTCCCTGGGCTTCGGGGCCCTCTGGCCGTGCACGCACGGTTCCGCAGCCGGGTGGTCAGGCCCTCGGGCCTTCCCTAGGCTCGACCTATGACTGATGCACAACGCACCCCCACGCCGATCGACAGGATCGCTGACGCGTGGGTGGACACTCTGGCCGAGCGTGTGCCGACGCTGGCCACCTACATCGGACGCACTGAGTACAACGACCGCTTCGGCGATTACAGCCCCGAGGGGGCGAACGAGCTCGCCGACCAAGCGCGGGCGACGAAGGCCGCCCTCGACAACGCCACTCCCGTCGACGCGATCGACGAGGTCACGCAGATGGACCTCGGGCGCGAACTCGACCTGCACCTCGAGCTGCACGCGGCCCAGACGCACCTTCGCGACGTGAACGTCATCGCGTCGCCCGCGCAAGACCTGCGGCAGGCGTTCGACCTCATGCCCACCGCCACGGTCGAGGATTGGGCGACGATCGCGGCACGCCTGAAGGCGCTGCCCGGTGCGATCGACGGCTACATCGCGACGCTGCGCGAGGGCATGTCGCGCGGTGTGGTGCCGGCGCGCCGCCAGGTCACCGAGGTCGCGACGCAGATCGCGCGCTACACCGCCGACACAGGCTTCTTCGCCGAGTTCGTCGGCGAAGCCGCCCCCGAGGAGGGGCAGCTCCCCGCCTCGCTCGCACGCGACCTCGACCAGAACGCCGGTGCCGCGCGCGTCGCGTACGACGCCCTGGCATCCTTTCTGTCGTCCGAACTCGCCCCGGTCGCCGGTGAGACCGACGGCGTCGGTCGCGAGCTGTACGCGCTGCATTCGCGCCAGTTCCTCGGCGCGACCATCGACCTCGACGAGACGTACGAGTGGGGCGTCGAGGAGCTCGCCCGCATGGTCGCCGAACAGGAGGCGATCGCCCACGAGATCCTCCCCGGCGCGAGCGTCGAGGAGGCCGTGGCGTTCCTCGAGAAGGACGAATCCCGCAAGCTGCACGGCACCGCCGCCCTGCAGGAGTGGATGCAGCGCACGAGCGACCGTGCCGTCGAAGAGCTGGGTCGCACCCACTTCGACATCGCCGAGCCGATCCGCCGCCTGGAGTGCATGATCGCCCCCACCAAGGAGGGCGGCATCTACTACACCGGCCCGACCGACGACTTCTCGCGCCCCGGCCGCATGTGGTGGTCGGTCCCCGAGGGCGTGGAGTCCTTCGACACCTGGCGCGAGTTGACGACCGTGTATCACGAGGGCGTTCCGGGGCACCACCTGCAGATTGCGCAAGCCGTCTACAACCGCGGAGAGCTGAACTCCTGGCGGCGTCTGCTGGCGGGGACCAGCGGTCACGCCGAGGGCTGGGCGCTGTACGCCGAGCGGCTCATGGAGCAGCTGGGCTATCTCGACGACCCCGCCGACCGCCTCGGCATGCTCGACGGTCAGCGCATGCGGGCGGCGCGCGTGGTTCTCGACATCGGTGTGCACCTCGGCAAGCCGCGGCTCGACGGCGAGGGCGTCTGGGATCACGACTACGCTCTCGCCTTCATGCTGCGAAACGTCAACATGCCCGAAGAGTTCGTCCGGTTCGAGGTCAACCGTTACCTCGGGTGGCCCGGTCAGGCTCCGTCCTACAAGGTGGGTCAGCGCATCTGGGAGCAGGTGCGCGACGAGGCCCGCGAGCGCGCGGGCGCCGATTTCTCGATGAAGGCGTTCCACACGAAGGCGCTCGACATCGGCGGCGTCGGCCTGGACACGCTGCGCGCGGCGCTGGCATCCGCGTGATCCGTGTCGGGGCGTCACCGGCCGGTGGCGCCCCGATTGTCGGGAATAGCGCCGGGGGGCATAAAGTTCATTCATCCGAATGCAAGGAGACGCCATGAACGATCGCCCTCTCGAGCTCGGCCTCGACACTTTCGGAGACATCTCACGCGGCCCCGACGGGAGCCTGCAGTCCGACGCGCAGACCATCCGCAACGTCGTCGAACAAGCGGTTCTCGCCGATCAGGTGGGCCTGTCGTTCTTCGGGGTGGGGGAGCACCACCGCAAGGACTTCGCCGTCACGAGCCCCGAGATCGTGCTGGCGGCCGCCGCCGCGCGCACGACGAACATCCACCTCGGCACCGCCGTGACCGTGTTGTCGTCCGACGATCCGGTTCGCGTGTACGAACGGTTCGCCACCCTGGATGCCGTCTCGAACGGACGGGCCGAGGTGATCCTCGGCCGCGGGTCGTTCATCGAATCGTTCCCGCTGTTCGGCTACGACCTGCGGGACTACGAGCAGCTGTTCGAGGAGAAGCTCGAGCTGTTCTCCCTGCTCCTGGACGAGAAGCCCGTGACCTGGTCGGGTCAGACCCGTGCCGCGCTGCAGGACGCCGATGTTTACCCGAAGACCGAGAACGGCCTGAAGGCGTGGGTCGGGGTCGGGGGTTCTCCGGAGTCCGTGCTCCGCACCGCACGCTACGGCTACGGTCTCGTGCTGGCGATCATCGGCGGTTCCGCGGCCCGGTTCCGGCCGTTCGCCGACCTCTATCGCCGTTCCCTCGCGGAGCTCGGCAAGCCGCAGATGCCCATCTCCGTGCACTCGCCCGGTCACGTCGCCGAGACCGACCAGCAGGCGTGGGAGGAGGCGTACGAGGGCGTCGCAGAACTGAACAACACCATCGGCCGCGAACGCGGGTGGCCCGAGTACAACCGCCTGCGCTTCCAGCACGATGTCGGCCCCGAGGGCTCGATGTACATCGGTTCGCCGGAAACCGTCGCGCGGAAGATCGCCGCGACCGTCCGCGCCCTCGGCAATTCTCGCTTCCAGATGAAGATCGCCAGTGGCTCGATCTCGCACGACCGGCTGATGTCGAGCATCGAGCTGTACGGCACGCGTGTCCTCCCGCTCGTGCACGAGATGCTCGCCGAGACCGAGACGGCCGGCATCCGGTGACCACCACGACCGACGTCGCGCGCATCGCGGACCGCCTCGACGCCCTGCCCTTCACCCGGCGCCATGCGCGGGTGCTGGGCGGGTCGGGTCTGGGCTGGGCCCTGGATGCCATGGACGTCGGCCTCATCTCCTTCGTCATCGCCGCCCTCGCGGCTCAATGGCAGCTCGCTCCGACGGAAGCCTCGTGGATCGCGTCGGCGGGTTTCGCCGGCATGGCCATCGGCGCGAGCCTCGGCGGCCTGTTGGCCGATCGCTTCGGTCGTCGCCACGTGTTCGCCCTGACGCTCCTCGTCTACGGCCTCGCCACCGGCGCGAGCGCGCTCGTCGGGGGGCTGGCGGCGCTGCTCGTCCTGCGGTTCGTCGTCGGTCTCGGGCTCGGCGCCGAGCTTCCCGTCGCGTCGACCTACGTGAGCGAGTTCGCCCCCGCCCGCATGCGCGGACGCCTCATCGTGATCCTCGAGGCGTTCTGGGCCGTGGGGTGGACCGCCGCGGCCGTGATCGGTTACCTCGTCGTGCCGACCTCCGCCGACGGCTGGCGGTGGGCCTTCGCGCTGGGCGCCATTCCCGCCGTGTACGCCCTCATCGTGCGATGGGGGCTGCCCGAGTCGCCGCGCTGGCTGGCGAGCCGGGGGAGGGATGCCGAAGCCTCGGCCATCGTGCGGGATTTCGAAGCCGCGGCGGGCCGGGTGTCGCTCTCTCCCGCCCCGGCCATCGAGGAGCGCGCGGGGCAGGTGCAGCGCACCCGCGTGCGCGACCTGTGGGCACCGCGCCTGCGCGCGCGAACGGCCGCCCTCTGGGTGCTGTGGTTCTGCGTGAACTTCTCGTACTACGGCGCGTTCATCTGGATTCCGACGATCCTCGTGTCGCAGGGGTACGACCTCGTGCGGTCGTTCGGCTTCACGCTCGTCATCACCCTGGCGCAGCTACCCGGGTATGCCGTTGCGGCGTGGCTCATCGAAGCGTGGGGACGCCGTGCGACGCTCGCCGCGTTCCTCGCCGGCTCGGCCGTGGCCGCGGTGTTCTTCGGCACCGCTTCGGGCGAGGCTGCTGTGATCGCCGCGGGCATGGCACTGTCGTTCTTCAACCTCGGCGCCTGGGGGGCGCTGTACGCGGCGACCCCCGAGACCTACCCCACCCCTCTCCGCGCCACGGGATCGGGGTGGGCGGCCGGCGTCGGCCGCATCGCGTCGATCGTCGCCCCCCTGAGCGTGCCCCCTCTGCTGGGGCTGGGTGGCGCGCCGCTGCTCTTCATCGTGTTCGCGGCGTTCTTCGCTGTCGCGGTCGTGGCGGCGCTGTTCCTCCGCGAACAGCGCGGCCGCGCCCTCGCGGAGCGCTGACATCCGGCCACCGACCCGCCGCCTTGGCCAGCCCGCGCCCCCGTACCGGGGCCGGTACGGGGGCGCGAATCGTGCACTGGGGCGGGCATAGAGCGCCCCGGTGCACGATCCGCGCCCCGACACGCAGTGCGCTCGCGCGGCCCGCGTAGGCTGAGCGGATGGCATCCGTACGCTATGTCGCGCTCGGCGACTCGTTCACCGAAGGCGTCGGCGATGAGCTGCCCGACGGCACCGTTCGCGGCTGGGCCGATCTCGCAGCCCAGGGATGGGCGGATGCCGCGGGCGAGCCCATTCAGTACGCCAACCTCGCGATCCGCGGGAAGCTCATTCGGCCCATCGTCGAGGAGCAGCTGGAACCCGCCCTTGCGCTGAAGCCCACGCACCTGTCGTTCAACGGCGGCGGCAACGACATGCTGCGTCCTCGGACGGGAATCGACGGAATCGTCGACATCTTCGACCACGTGGTGCGCCGGTGCGACGAGGAGGGCGTGCAGCTCATCGTGCTCTCGGGCGCGAATCCGTCGGCGGGCCTGCCGTTCGGCCGGGTCGTCCAGGGCCGCGGCGATCGCCTGTCGTACGCCGTCGAGGAGCGTCTGCGTGCTCGGCCCGACGTGATCACGGCGTACAACTGGTTCGATCGCGAGCTGGCGGGGCCGGAGTTCTGGTCGGTCGACCGGCTACACATGAACGCCCGCGGACACCATCGTGTCGCCGCGCGCGTGCTGCAGTCGGTGGGTCACGAAGCGCCGGGGGAGTGGTGGAACCTCCCCGAGATCCCGGAGATCCAACGGTTGAAGGGCACGGCCTACTATCGCGAACACGTGGCCCCGTGGGTGCGTCGCCGTCTCACGGGCACCTCATCGGGCGACGGCCGCGCCGCCAAGTTCGGTGGCGGCTGGGTGGAGCTGACCCCGCTTCAGGACGGCGAGTTCCCCGGGGACGCGGGCCGGAGCGCGTAGACGAGCTCAGCGAATTGACCCGCACGCTTCGCATCGAGGAGCGTCAACCGCTCGGGTCCGAGGACGCGGGGCATGAGCGGCTTTCCCGAACCCAAAGTGGCCGGAGCGATCGAGAGACGGATCTCGTCGAGGAGATCCGCGTCGGCGAACTGACCGGCCAGGTCGCCGCCACCGACAATCCAGACGTCAGCGTTCTCCGCCGCCTTTCGGATCTCGTCCCACTGCTCGTCCACGCTCCCCGCCACCATTCGGATGTCGGCCCCATGGACGAGCTCGCGAGGACGAGAGGAGAAGACGAATGACGGTCGCCGGCCGTAGAGCTGTTGCCAACGTTCCGGCTCATCGTGAAGATTCTCGTTGCGAACCAGCCACTCGTACGTCGACGAGCCCATCACGAGCACACCGACGCCGTCGAGAAATGACCCGAAGGCGACCTCGGCCTCGGCGCTGCCTGGCGTGGCAAACAGCCAATCGAGGGAGTCCTCCTCTGTCGCGAGAAATCCGTCGACGGTCGTGGCGGTGTGGAAGATCACTCGAGTCATAGACGGACGATATCGACGACCTCCGACATCGATGCGCGCGACGAATGGGCCGCACTTAGCTCAACGCCTATTGAGGTAGTATCGCCGCTGTGGAGGGATGCCACCAATGTGAGCGCCTGCCACGCCGAAGGCGATGCACCCGAACGCGAAGGAGAATTATGTCTCGTCCCACCGTCCTGTTCGCCTGTGTCCACAACGCCGGCCGGTCGCAGATGGCCGCGGGGTATCTGGAACACCTCGCCGGAGACCGCATCGAGGTGCTCTCGGCCGGCTCCGAGCCGAAGGACCAGATCAACCCCGTCGCGATCGAGGTGATGGCCGAGGAGGGCATCGACATCGCGGGGAACACCCCCAAGATCCTCACCGTCGAAGCGGTCCGCGAGTCCGACGTCGTCATCACGATGGGCTGCGGCGACGCGTGCCCGATCTTCCCCGGGAAGCGCTACGAGGACTGGCAGCTCGACGACCCCGCCGGGCAGGGTGCGGACTCCGTGCGCCGCATCCGAGACGAGATCCGGGGTCGCGTGGAGGCGCTGATCGGAGAGCTCGCTCCGGTGTGACCGCCGCCGGGGAGGCCCGCCCGTCGAGCGCGGCGGCACGCCCGTCGACGAGGCCGAGCAGGGCCGCGAGCCAGGTCAGGCGCGGCAGCGAGCGTCCCGCGATCACACGTCCTTCGTGATCGAGTACTGGCGTTCGATGCCCGCCGTCACTCGACCCCACAGGCTTTGCGAAACCCGCCGTTGGTGGCGGTCGAACGCGTCGTCGTCGGCGAAGAGCTCTTCGACCCACCAGACGAGGGTGTCGTCCGTCTGCGCGACCACGAATCGAAGGCATCCGGGCTCTGCTCGCGTGAGTTCGACGTGTGCGGGCAGGTGACTGCGGACGATCTCCGCTTCTTGCGGCGTGGCACAGACGAGGCGGCCCCTCACGCGGACGGTGCTCATCTGAAGAGACTAGGCCCTACCCATGCCGCACGCGGAAACCGCCCTCAGCCGATGCGTGGGCCTCCGGAGAGCCCGCTGAGGCTCGTCATCGCAGTCGTCTCCAGCACCGCAATGTCCTCCAGCAGTCGGCTCGCTTTCGAAAGATGCGCTCGGTCATTCGTGACGCCGGACTTCTCGATGAGCTGCGCGACCATCGTCCACAGCAGAGCGGACTGGGCGAACAGGTCCCGCCCGTGGAAGACGAGCTCGGCCTCTCGCCGGTCATCGATGAGCTCGGTGCACTCCGTGAGGAAGTCGCGGTAGAGATTGCGAAACAACGCACCTCCCGTGCCCGCGCGTTCCATCATGAGGGCGATGAGGGGGAGGTCGCGACCCGGGTCCTCGATGCGGTCGAGCCACGCCGTGACGCGCTTCGCTGCGGTGCGAATTCCCTTGCTTCCGATGTTGCTGATGGGCGGTGCCAGGAAATCCTCGGCGCACGAGGTGATGGCCGAGATGATCGCGGGAAGGAGATGCGTGTGGTCCGCCAACGGGGCCGGGGCCTCCACGGTGAACGATCGATGGCGGGCCGACATGGGGCCGCGCGCTGCTCGCGCCTTGGCCAAGCTTTCCAGGCTCGTCGAAACGGCTCCACCTTGCTGGGCAGTGTCGACAAGGTATGCCCGGTCTTCGTCGTAACCGTACAAGGCGACGATGTGACCAGCGAAGTGCACGCGTGAACCGAAGTACTCCAAGTCGAAACTGTCGAGTTGGAGACCTACCGGGATGCCTTCGTCGATCCGGGAGCGCACCTGCTCCCACGCCTTCCGCGGGGAAGTGGTTTCTTGCACACGCAGGCCGAGCCCCAGCCTCCGCGCGATGTTCTCGGTGAGAGTGAAGGGCTTCACCCTGCCCCCGAGGAAAGGGAATTCCTGCTGCTTCGAGTCCCAGTAGATGAAAGACAGTCCGCTGCCGATCCCGAAGAGCATCGGTTCGGACAGTGCCACGCCGACGTGATGGAGAAGGACCCCGAGCGCCGTCGTCTCGCAGTGGGTGCCGCCGGCCGTGGGAATGTCGTCAATGAGCATTGGGGTCTTCACGGGGCACCAGGACTCGCGCGGCGAGCCACGACCTTTCTGCCTCGAGCAGGCTCAGGGAGTAGGAGAACACCTCACGCGCCGCTCGGGGGAGGGGTGACTGCCTCGCCTCTGCCTCTGTCACGGAGGAAATCCTCGCCTCGAGGAGCTGCAGCCTGTCCTGCAACGCACGGACGTAATCGTGCTCGGGCACGAGGGACGAGTTGGCCAGCCCGACGAGAAACGGGTGAGCAACCGTTTGCAGCTCCGAGAGGAAAGCGGCAGTCTCGGCCGCTGCGACCTCGTGCCCTGCTGCGGTCGCGCGGAAGACCCGCCGCGACTTCGCGCCGGCACGGGCCGCATCAGTCTCGACGAGGCCACGCCTTTCGAGCTTGGCGATGACGTAGTAGATGGAGGAGAACCCGATGTCCGTCCATTTTCGAACGCCGCGCTTCTCAATGACCCGTTCCAGGTCGTAGCCGTGCCGAGGCTGCTCGACGATCAGTCCGAGGATCGTCAACTCCGCGGGAGTCAATTGCGGAGCAGCTTGGTTCGACGATGTCACGACCACGCGGCTATTCTAGCGTCAGAATACAACGGGGCGGTAGGGGACCGCTTCACAGCCGTGGCGACGGCGACCCTCAGGAGTCACCGGTCGAGTCCGCGATGTGACGTGAGTCCGCGGCCGCAGGGGGGTCAGACGAGCAGTTTTGTGCGGCGTCGCTCGAGGAGGGTCATGCCCTGGCGCTCGTCGAGCTTGACGGCGCCGTCCTCGATCCATCCGAGACGTTCGTAGAACGTCGCGGCGCGGTCGTTGCCGTCGAGGACCCACAGGTAGGCAGATGTGAACCCGCCCTGCCGGAGGGCGGTCTCGGCGGCCGAGATCAACGCATGCCCGACGCCGGTCGAAAACTCGTCAGGGCGTGCGTAGAGCCCCCAGAGCTCACCCTGCCCGGAGGCCTCCGCGTCCCGGCCGGGTCCGAAAGAAGCCCATCCGACGATCGCGCCGTCGCGGTCGGCCACGATCGTGCGGCCCGTCGCGTGCGAGTCGTCCAGGATCCGGCGCCATCCTTCTTCGCGCTGCTCGATCGACAACCCATCGAGCACGTCGTCGGGCATGAGACCCCGGTATGCGGTCTGCCATGACGTGACGTGCACGACGGCGATGCCGTGCGCGTCGTCGACGGCGGCGGCCCGGATCTGCAGCGCGTGTCTCACACCACCTGTTGCTATCACATCGGCCGCCACCGCACTGCGACATGGGGGTGGGGATTGCTCACCGCGCGGAGCGCACGAGAGCGCAGAGCACGGTCGCTCGCTTCCAAACTGACATAATGTACATTATCGGCTTACGTTCAACCGCGCCGAGACTCGATCGCCGGAGCGGATGCCGCCCGGTCGACCGCCGATCGCAACCCTCGGCGTCGAAGGATCCACCGAGCACCACGAGCTCCGCGATGCCAGGATGAGCGCGTGGATCAGAGGACACGATGAGGATCGCGATCGCCGGCGCGACCGGAACGATCGGCCGGCACGTTCATGCCGTTGCAGCGGCGCGCGGCCACGACGTCGTGTCGATCTCACGCGCCGCCGGGCATGACCTCACGCGGGATGATCTCGTCGAAGCGCTCACGGGCGTCGACGGCGTGATCGACGTCGTCAGCATTTCTACGCTGTCGCGCGGCCGCGCGACCTCGTTCTTCGAGACCACATCGCGGCGGATCCAGCGCGATGGAACGGCTGCCGGCGTACGGCACCTCGTGGCGCTGTCCATCGTCGGCATCGATGGCGTGGACTCCGGCTACTACGGAGCGAAGCTCGCGCACGAACGCCAGGTGACCTCGGGCGATCTGCCGTTCACGCTGCTGCGCGCGTCGCAGTTCCACGAGTTCGCGGAGCAGACCGTCTCGCAGGGACGGCTGGGGCCCCTGGCGATCGTGCCGAGGGCTCTCCTCCGACCCGTGGCCGCCCGCGAGGTCGCCGAGCACCTCGTCGACCTGGCCGAGGGCGCTCCGCGAGGGCGGGTCGACGACCTCGTCGGACCACGAGACGAACGGCTCATCGACATGGTCCGCGCGCTCCTCGCCCACGACGGCAGGTCGCTGCCGACATGGGAGGTTCGCCTCCCCGGAGCCATGGGCGCGGCGATGGCATCCGGCCGCCTCCGTGGGAACACGGACGCGCGTCGCGGCACGCTCTCCTACGCGGACTGGCTCCGGCAGCGCGACTCGCGCGCATGAGGGCGGGATGCCTGGGCCGCATCCCGGGCTAGGCTCGCCTCGATGGAATCGCGACGTCGCTCCCGCGACTCGCGGGCCTGCCCCGAGGTGCTCCGATGAGCGGCATCCTCACCGGGTTCGCCGTCATCGGCCTCGCCGTCATCGTCGGCTACGTCATCGCGCGCATCGACCTGCTCGGCCCGCACGCGCGTCCGGTGCTCAGTCGACTGACCTTCTTCGTCCTGTCGCCGTTCCTGCTCTTCGTGGTGCTCGCCCGGGCCGACGTGAAGACGCTGTTCTCCGCGCTGCTGCCGGTGTCGATGCTCACCGCGGCCGTGATCATCGTGGGGTACGCGCTGATCTCGTGGCTTGTGCTGCGCCGTCGCACGGCCGAAACGGTCATCGGCGCGCTGTCGGCGGGCCAGGTCAACAGCAACAACATCGGCATCCCGATCTCGCTCTACATGCTCGGCAACGCGGCGTACTCGGCACCGGTGATCCTCTTCCAGTTGCTCGTGCTCATGCCCATCGCTCTGGCGATCCTGGATGCCGCGACCTCGGGCTCGCGCTCCCCGCGACGCATCCTCACGCAGACGGCGAAGAACCCGATGCTCATCGGATCTGCGCTCGGTGTGCTCGTGGCGGTGCTCGACGTCGATCTGCCGCCCATCGTGATGGACCCGCTCGCGTTCTTCGCCGCGGCGTGCGTTCCGATCCTGCTGATGACGTACGGGATGTCGCTGTACGGACAGCGCGTGCTGACCGAGCCGGGACGCCGGATCGACGTCGTCCTGGCGGCGACGTTGAAGCTCGTCGTCATGCCCGCCGTCGCGTGGGGTATCGCCGTGGCGTTCGCGTTGCCACCCGATCAGGTGTTCGTCGTCGTGGTCTTGGCAGCGCTCCCCACCGCGCAGAACGTGTTCAACTTCGCGCAGAGGTACGGCGTCGGCGAGATCCTGGCGCGCGATGTGGTGTTCCTGTCGACGCTGGGCTGCCTTCCGGCGCTGTTCGGAATCGCCCTGCTGCTGGGCTGATGCCGCTCCCCCACAACCTTCATCAGAAGGTCTAAGGTGGGCGTCGAAGCTCCCAGCGTTCACACAGGAAGGCTCGCCATGACCACCACCACCCCGTCCAGCTCGCCCGCGGTCCGCGCTGTGCGCACGGCCCTGGCCGTCAGCGGCGTCGTTTCTCTCATCGTGGGTCTGTTGATCCTGCTGTGGCCCGGACGCACCGCCCAGGTCGCCGTCGGCATCATCGCCGTCTACGTCATCGTCGCCGGCCTGGTCAACATCGGGATCGGGATCTTCTTCCGATCCGGCTGGGCCCGCATCGGCTACATCGTGCTGGGGCTGCTCTTCATCGTGGCCGGCATCTTCTCGTTCGCCAACCTGCCCGCGGCGACGGCCTGGTTCGGCGTCTTCGTGGGCACCCTCGTCGGCATCCTGTGGATCATCGAGGGCGTGGTCTCGCTCACGACGCTCAGCCACGGTTCGGGGCGCGGCTGGACGATCTTCTTCGCGATCATCAGCATCGTCGCGGGCATCGTGCTGCTGTTCTCTCCCCTTCTCGGGGCCGTGACGCTCTTCATCCTGCTGGGTGCTTCGCTCGTCGTCCTGGGAGTGTTCCAAATCGTGCGAGCGATCCAGTTCGCAAAGACCGCCTAGCGGCGCGAACTTCACAGGGGCCCTGGATGCCACGGCATCCGGGCCCCTCTGTCGTTCATGTGACCGGAAGGTGACGCCCCCACCACTCCACCACCGCGTCGAACCGCTGAACGCGATGACGGGGGCGTCCGGCACGGGTGAGCTCGTGGTCCTCGCCGGGAAAGACCAGCATCTCCGTCGCGACGCCGTTCTCCTTCAACGCCGCGTAGTAACGCGTCGCCTGTTCGAGCGGACAGCGGAGATCGAGCTCCGAGTGCAGCACGAGCGTCGGCGTTCGCACCCGGTCGACGACGGCCATCGGGCTCTGCGCGGCAATCCGCTCGGGATCCGTGCCGACGTACTCCTGCCCGAAGAACGAGCCGATGTCGCTCGAGCCCGGAAAGGCGACCGGGTCGAGGAACCCGCGCTCGACGATCGCCGCCGCGAATCGATGATCGTGCGCGATGATCCACGCCGTCATGTAGCCGCCGTACGAACCTCCCATGACACCGACTCGGTCGGCATCCAGTCGCGCATCCGACGCCACCACGCCGTCGAAGAAATCGATGACGTCGAAGAAGTCGAGCGTTCCCATGGCGTGACGGATGACCCGACCGTGGGCGCGGCCGTAGCCCGCACTCCCCCGCGGATTGCTGTACACGACGGCGTACCCCGCATCGACGAGCACCTGGGTCTCATCGAACAGGTGCACCCCGTACGACGCGTACGGTCCGCCGTGGATCTGCAGGATGACGGGGAACGGCCCCTCCCCCTCCGGCACAGCGACCCAGCCGTGCACGGGATATCCGTCGCGGCCGGCGACGTCGCGCTCTTCGGGAACGACGATGCCCCGGTCGCGCGCACGCGCCCCGTGGGCGGTCAGTCGCCGCGGCTGGGCATCGCCGTCGACCATCACCAGTTCGCCGAAAGATGTCGGCGAGGCGATGGATGCCACCACGCGGTTCCCGGCGACGGCATGACCGGTCACCTCGACGTCTCCGCCCAGGACTTCCGTCGCCGCTCCCCCGCGGGTCACGCGCACGAGACGGACACGTCCGCGCGCGCGATCCTGCACGAGGACGTCGTCGCCGCAGACGGAGAGGTGCGAGCCGACCTCGCCGAGGTCCGTCGTCTCAGGGTCGGTGAGAGCGACCGGCCCCCGCTCCGTGACGAGCCACAGCGCCGTGCCCGGCGCGACGAAATCGACGCCGGAGGAGCCGACGTCGTATCCCCGGAGGAAGACCGCTCCGTCCGTCGCGACGGCGACCTCGTCGACCGCGAGGTTCGCGGTGCGGGCCAGGACCTCCCGCTGCCCCGGCGCGTCGACCGACACGGCGACCACGCGCGAGCGCAGATCTCGCGCGCGATCCTCGATCTCGTCCGGCACGCTGAGAAGCACGCGGCCGTCCTCCGTCCACACCACGCCCGCCCAGCTCGCCACGCCCTCGGTGATCTGCTGCGGCACCGCGGCGACGACCTGTCGTTCGGGTGCCGCCGCATCCGGGGCGGGCTCGTAGAACGGTTCCGCGTCGACCGCGGGGGCGTCCACGACGAACAGATGGGTGGGGCGGTCGAGGTACCCCTGCCCGTTCGCGTGCCACCGGATGCCGGTGATCCGGCGCGGCGGCTCGGCCGCGGCATCCCTCCCCTCGACCGTGCCGTAGCGGCCGGGCTCGACGACACGGGCGGTGAAGGCCAGACGCGTCCCGTCCGGCGACCACGCGAGATCGGTCACGCCCCCGGGTTGGTCGGTGACCTGCACCGGCTCACCGCCCGCGGCGGATACGACGAAGAGCTGCGCCCGGCCGCGCCCGTCGGCGCGGATGAAAGCGACGGTCTCGTCGTCGGGCGACAACCGCGGGGTGTGGTCGGCGACGCCGCGGGTGATCCGCCGCGGCGCGCCGTCGGGCAGGTCCACGCGCCACAGCTGACCGACGGCCCGGTCGGCGGCGATGTCCGGACGCGAGGTGGCGTACACGGCGAACCCGCCGTCGGACGAGAGCGCGGGGCGCCCGACCGACACGAGAGACTCGATGTCGTGGGCGCGCACGCTCACTCGCCCCCGAACGAGTCCGTGTCTCCCACGAGGCGCGTGTGGTCGGCGGGCACCGGGTCGAGGGCGGCGCGGGCGACCTCGGCAGCGAACTCGGCGACGTTGTAGAGCTTGCCGGCGTCCTCGCGGCGGGCCGCGATCGCCCCGGGGTTGGCCCGCTCGAGCAGCGTCGCGGTGATCGTGCCCTCGATCATGTCGCCGGAGACGACGGTGAACCCGATCCCGCGCTCCTCGAGGGCCGGGATGCGCTCACGCAGAGCGTCCTCGCCGGCGCGCTTGGAGAGCGCGACGGGCTCGTACTCCGGCATCGTCGGCGTCGTGCGGATGAAGTGCGCCTGGTGGCTCGTGACGAACACGACCCGCGAGCCCTCCCGCAGCAGGGGCAGCGCGGTCTCGAGCACGTTGACCTGCGCGTCGCGGTTGAGCTTCAGGGCGTAATCCTCGGCCATACCCGACTCCATACCGCCCGAGGCGTTGAGCACGAGCACGTCGAGACCGCCGAACGTGCGCTCGACCTCGTCGAACATCGCCTGCACCGACGCGGGGTCGGTGAGGTCGGCGCCGACCACGAGCGCCTCGACGCCCAGCTCGCGCAGCTCAGCGGCGAGCTTCTCGGCGCGGGGGGCCTTGTTGCGGAAGTTGATGACGACGTTCGCGCCGGCCTCCGCGAAGTATCGAACCGTGTCGGCGCCGATACCGCGCGATGAGCCGGTGACGAGCGCAGTCTTGCCGCTCAGGGAGCCGGACGGGAGGGTCTGAGACACGGGAACTCCTGATGGTTCGAGATCGGATGCCGCGCGGCGACGGGGGCCGGGGCGACCTCCCCAGCCTACCGAGCCGCACCAGGGATGCCCGGAGCGGTGGAACGTCGCCGCCACCCGCTCGACCGGCGTGCGTGCTACGTTCGCCCGCGGAGGCCCCTGATGCACGCGCCGATCCCCACCCGCCACCCGTACCTCGCACCCGAGGGACCGCGCGTCCTCGCGCACCGGGGCCTCGTGACGACGGATGCCGCAGCGCTCGGGGTGGTCGAGAACTCGTTCGCGGCGGTGGCCGCCGCCCATGCCGCCGACGTCGACTACGTCGAATCCGACTGCCACCTGACCGCCGACGGGACGGTGGTGCTCTTCCACGACGACGATCTGTCGCGCGTGACGGGCGACCCTCGCGCCATCGCCGACGTCCGCCTGCCCGAACTGGAAGAGCTCATGGCCGAGCGCGGCGGTCTGGTGACGCTCGCGCAGGCGCTCGACGCGTTCCCCGAGCTGCGCTTCAACCTCGACGTGAAGGCCGAGAGGGCGGCCGAAGCAGTCGGGCGCCTCGTCGCCCCGCACGCGGCGCGCGTTCTGGTGACGAGCTTCTCCGACGACAGACGCGTGGCGGCTCTGAAGGCCGCCCACGCCGCGGGCGCCGCGCTCCGCCCCGCCACCTCGCCCGGATCGTCGACCGTCGCGCAGATCGTCGCGGCCCAGCGACTGGGGCTCCGCACGCGCCTACGGCGGCTCCTCAGCGGGCTCGACGCCCTGCAGATCCCGGAGCGGCAGGGACCACTGCCGGTGCTGTCGCAGGGACTCCTCCGCGCCGCACACGCCGCGGGTGTCGAGGTGCACGTCTGGACCGTGAACGACCCGGCCCAGATGACGCGACTACTCGGTCGGGGCGTCGACGGGCTGGTCACCGACCGCGCCGACCTCGCGCTCGCCGTCGTGAACGGACGTTGAACGCAAGATGTCCTGAGCATCGTCTGTGAATCCCGCCACGGGGCCGCCGGTTCGAATAAAGCGCACAGGTGCGGCCGTTATACATGGGGACCGACGAGAGGACCACACAATGGCAGATCGCAGTCTTCGAGGCATCCGACTCGGCGCACAGAGCCTTCAGAGCGAAGACGGGGTCGTGTTCCACGACCGGGCCCAGCACACCTACGCCTGCAGTACCTGCGGCCGCGAGACGGTGCTGACCTTCGCCGCCGACGCCGAGGTTCCCCCGGCATGGGAGTGCCGTACGTGTGGCGCCGAGGCGCTGCTGCGCATCGGCGAGGGCACCGCCACCGTCGACCACAGCGACGACAAGGCACCCCGCACGCACTGGGACATGCTTCTAGAGCGTCGCACGATCCCCGAGCTCGAGGAGCTCCTGGAGGAGCGCCTGGCCTTCCTGCGCGCACGCCGTGGCGGCGGCGACCAGAAGATCAGCGCCTGACGCGGATCACGAATCAGACGCCGGTTCCCTCGGGAGCCGGCGTCTTCTTCGTGCGCCTGCGCAGCCCGAGCAGCACTCCCGCCGCCGCGAGGCCGGCGATACTCCCCCACCCGAGGATGATCTTCACGGCTGGGCCGATCACGACGGCGGGGGTGAGTCCCGTCCGCAGCGGGACATCGGTGAGCATGTGCCCCGCGACGTCCACCGGCAGCTCGTCCAGCGTCGCACCGTCGGGAGCGATCACCTGGCTCGTTCCCACCGTCGAGAGGTTGACCACGGCCCGGCCGGTCTCGATGGCGCGCATGCGCGCGAAGGCCAGCTGCTGCAGGTTCTCGTCGGTTCCGCGGAAATCGGCGTTGTTCGTCTGGAACATGAACACCTCCGCACCCTGCGCCGCGCCGTCCCACACGACGTCGTCGTAGATGACGTCGAAGCAGATGGCCACACCGATGCCCACGCCCTCGAGGTCGAACACCGGGCTGGCGGTGCCCGGGGTGTACTCGCGCCCGATGAGCCCGATCAGGTCGGGAGCCAACGGCTCCCAGAACGCGCGATCGGGGACGTATTCGCCGAACGGCACCGGATGCCGTTTGTCGTACGTCTGCTGCGGTCCACCCTCGGCCGTCCACAGCAATGCCGAGTTGTACAGCTGTGATCCGCGCTCCGTCACCGCCGCGACGAGGAGCGGGGCGTCGACCCGGCGGGAGAGCTGGTTCAAGGTCGCTGCCGTGGCAGGGTACGCGGTCGGGTCCGAATCCACGCCACCCTCGGGCCAGAGCAGCACATCCATCTCTTCCCCGAAGAGCGGTGCGGATGCCGCGAGCTGCGCGTTGAGCACCGCATTGGGGCCGCGGGGGTCGAAGTAGCCGGCGGGCCCGTTTCCCTGAACCGCGCCGACGCGGATCGTCCCGGCTTCACCGGTCGGGAACTGCGGCAGCACGAGCAGCGCCGCCAGCAGCGCCGCCGCGGGAACCGCCGGCAGCACTCGGCGGGCGCGCGTCCGGCGCACGTACTCGATCGCCATGGCGCAGAACAGCACCACGAGGAAACTGAGGCCGGACATCCCCACCCAGGACGCGACCTCGGCGAACGGCCCGGTGACCTGCGAGACGCCGATGCGCCCCCACGGAAAACCCCCGTAGGGCCACGATCCCACGATCTGCTCGCGCAGCGTCCACAGACCCGCCACCAGCGCGGGCAGCAGCACGAGACGGCCGAGGCGTCCCGGAACGATCCGCGGCATCCATCGATATGCCAGCGCGATCGGTACCGCGAACACCGCCGTGAGGAGCGCTTCGAGCGCGGAGAGCGCGATCCACGGAATCGGCCCCAGGTAGCGCGCGGTGAACAGCAGGTTCACCGAGAAGAACGCCGCCCCGAAGAGGAACCCGACGAGCGCCGCCGACCAGACTCGGCGGCCAGCCAGGGCGATCAGGGCCATGGCCACCGCGGGGAAGGCCATCGGCCACCACGCGACGGCGGGATAAGCGGTGACCAGGAGGAGACCGGCGGCCGTCGACAGCGGGGCCGCGATCGCCAGCGGGACGATCGGTCGCGGCGGGTCGTCAAGCACACGTCCAGCCTAGGCGGGCGAAGGCGTCCGGAACTGTGTGCCGGCCGCGGGACACCCCTCGCTACGCGGAGGTGTAGGCCACGATGCCGCGACGAACCGCGTCGAGGGCGGTCCGCGCGGTCTTGGCGAGCTTCGGCTCGGCCACGAGCGAGATCTGATCGAGCAGGTCGATGGTCTGCTTGGCCCAGCGGACGAAATCACCCGCGGCCATATCGGCGAGGGTCAGCACACTGTCGAGCGGCAGACCGCGCGCCCAGCCGTGCATCGCCGGAGCCAGCCCGGAAGCGGGCGTCTCCGAACCGGGAAGGCGGTGGTCGCGCTCCAGGTCGTCGAGCTCCTGCCACAGCGTCTGAGTGGCATCCAGGGCCGCACGGAATGCGCCGCGCGGGAGACCCCGCTCCCCTGGCCCCGCCTCGTCGCGCCGCGGCTCGTACACGAGACAGCACGCGAGAGCCGCAAGGGCGGGTGCGTCGAGGTCTTTCCAGAGCCCCTGGCGCAGCGATTCGGCCACCAGGAGGTCGCGCTCACCGTAGATGCGGCGCATCGTGCGTCCTGCCGGGGTCAGTGTTGTTGCACCGTCGGCGTCGATCTCGACGTACTCCAGTGCCGCGAGCACATCGACGACGCGATCGAAGACGCGCGCCACGGTGCCGGTGCGCTGGTCGATCTGCTGGCGGGTCTTGTCCGTGGACCGCTTGAGCTTCCAGTAGCGCTCGGCCCACCGGGCATGGGCTTCCCGGTCGGGACAGGAATGGCACGGATGCCGTTGCATCCGACGGCGAAGGGACTGGATCTGCTGCTGACGTTCGTCACGGAGGCGGCGCGGTGCGGTCGCGTCTCGGCGATTGATCTTCTCGAGATCGGACAGTTCACGCCGGATCGTGGAGTATTCGCGGAAGTCGCCGCGGTCGCACGTCATCGCGTTCTCGTAGCCCGCGAGCGACTCCTCCGCCTCCTTCACCTGGCGGGCCAGGCCTACGACCGAGCGATCGGCTTGGAACTGTGCGAACGAGGACTCCAGGATCTCGCGGGCGCGCGCACGACCGAACCGGTCGATCAGGTTCACGGCCATGTTGTAGGTCGGGCGGAAGCTGGAGTTCAACGGGTAGGTGCGTCGCGACGCCAGGGCGGCCACGGATTGCGGCTCGAGTCCTTCGGTCCACTGCACGACCGCGTGGCCCTCGACGTCGATCCCCCGTCGTCCCGCGCGGCCGGTGAGCTGGGTGTACTCCCCCGAGGTGATGGCGACGCGCGCTTCGCCGTTGAACTTCTCGAGCTTCTCGAGGACGACGGTACGGGCGGGCATGTTGATGCCGAGCGCGAGCGTCTCGGTCGCGAAGACGACCTTGACGAGTTTGCGTCGGAACAGCTCTTCGACGACCTCCTTGAAGGCGGGGAGCAGACCGGCATGGTGCGCCGCGATTCCGCGCTCGAGATTCTCCCGCCACTCCCAGAAGCGCAATACGGCGAGATCCTCGTCCTTGAGCGCGAAGGTCAGCTCGTCGACGACCCGCCGGATCTCGGCGCGTTCCTCAGGTGAGGTCAGGCGCACGTCGGAGCGACGGAGCTGCTGTACGGCGGCATCGCATCCGGCCCGGCTGAAGATGAAGAAGATCGCGGGGAGCAAGTGGTTCCTGCGGAGCAGGTCGACCACTTGCGGGCGATCGATGCGCTCGATGCGGGGAGCGTGCGCCGCACGGACGGGGCGCTGGCCTCCGCGGGGCTGTCGACGCCCACCGGCATGGCGGGCCGATCGGTACTCCTGTGCACGTCGGTTGCTCTCGAACGTCGACGCGTGCCCGCCGCGGATGCGCAGCAGCTCCTGGTTCACCTGGGCCGTGGCCACCCCCGCGCGATCGTCGAACAGCGGAAGGAGGTCGCCGCGCACGAGCACGTGCTGCTCGAGCGGCACGGGGCGTGTCTCCGACACGATCACCTCGGTGTCACCCCGAACGGTGTCCAGCCAGTCGCCGAACTCCTCGGCATTGGAGACGGTCGCCGAGAGCGACACCAGCCGCACCGAGCGCGGCAGGTGGATGATGACTTCCTCCCACACCGCGCCGCGAAAACGGTCGGCGAGGTAGTGCACCTCGTCCATCACGACGAACCGGAGCCCGCGCAACGCCGACGAGTCGGCGTAGAGCATGTTCCGCAGAACCTCAGTGGTCATCACGACGATGCGGGCGGAGGCATTGATGTTCGTGTCGCCGGTCAGCAGCCCGACCTCGTCGTCGCCGTACACCTCCTGCAACTCGTGAAACTTCTGGTTCGAGAGTGCCTTGATGGGTGTCGTGTAGAACGCCTTGTCGCCCGGCTCCAGCATCGCCAGGTGGATCGCGAACTCGCCCACGATCGTTTTTCCCGCTCCGGTGGGAGCAGCCACCAGCACACTGCGACCGTCCTCGAGCGCCTGGCATCCGGCGATCTGGAAATCGTCGAGCTCGAACCGTTGCGACTCGGCGAAGTCGGCGGTCCGGGGATGTTGCGCGCGGGCCGATGCCCGAGCGAAACGGTCGGCTGCGCTCAGTCCACTCACACAGTCGATCCTGGCAGTCCCGCCTTGAGAGCACGACGGGCCTTGCGCCGATCGAACAGCATGGATAGACCCGCCGCGGCGAAGAACAGGACGATCAGGATGCCGGCGAGCATGAGCATGCTCACCACGTCAGCGGCCGGGGTGGCCAAGGCCGCGAACACGGTCGCGATGAGCACCGCCACGCGCCAGCCCTTGATGATCGCTTTGCCCGACATGACCCCCGCGACGTTGAGCGCCACGAGGAAGACGGGCAACACGAAGGCGACCCCGATCACGATCATCAACTTGAAGACGAAGTCGTAGTACTCGGTCGCGTTGTAGAAGTTGACCGCACCGTCGGGGGTGAAGGTCCACATGAGCTCGATCACGTGCGGAACCACGAGCGTTCCCACCCAGCAACCGAGGAAGAACAGCGGGACCGCGGCGGCGACGAAGCTCACCGTGTACCGGATTTCTTTTCGCGTGAGCCCGGGCATGATGAACGCCCAGATCTGCCACAGCCAGATCGGCGCGGAGAGGAAGATGCCGATCGAGAAAGCGATCCGCATGCGCAGATCGAAGGCGGACGTGACGTTTGTGAAGTTCAGCGCGGAGAAATCGTCGCCGCGCTGTGCCGTGATGTACCGGATGGGGCCGGTGATCCAGTCGATGACCGGGTCGGTGATGATGAAGGCCACCACCATGCCGAGGACGAGGCCCGCCGCGGCCAGCATGAGTCGCTTACGCAGCTCGATGAGGTGCGCGCCGATCGACATGCGCTTGTCGCGCCGCGGCCCCTCGGGCACCTCGAGCCGCGGCGGTCCTGCCGTCACCACGTGCTAGACGGAGGTGTCGCCGGACTTGCGCGGTTCGGAGACGGCGGATGACGCAATGCCCGAATCGGTCGGACGCGAGGGGTTGCTCGAGGAATCGGAGACCTCGTCGTCGCGCTTCATCTCTTTCATCTCGCTCTTGAAGACGCGAGCGGACTGGCCCACGCTCTTGGCGAGGGCGGGAAGCTTCGCCGCACCGAACAGCAGAAGGATCACAGCGAGAAGGATCAGCAGGTGCCATCCGTTCAGATTGCCGAGCATGAGTTCTCCTCGTTTCGTTCGGACTGGATTTCAGTGTAACCCGGGGATCCTGCCCTCCGGCAGGAGCGGGGCCAGGTTCACCCGGCGGGCGATGCGCCTCCCGTGTACTGCGCAAGACCCGCCGCGGCCCAGGCCGCAGCAGCCCGGCGGGCACCGGACGGCTCGAGTAGTTCCACCTCGCCCCCGCGGCGCGCGGCCAGTCGCTTGAGACTCTGCTCGTCCGCCAGACGCAGGGACGCCACCGCGGTCTCGCCGTCTCCCTCGATGGTGGCGCGCTCGAGGTAGTCGGACAGGAGCGGCGCCACCGCGCGGGGGAAGCGGAAGCGCGCGACGACCTCGTCGTCGGCGGGAGCGAACAGCTCCGGGACCGGGTCGGCGCCGTGCTCCGCGACGATGTCGGTCACCTCGGCATCGCTGACCCGTTCGAGATGGAACGTACGGACAGCCCGACGGGTGTGACACCAGCCCTGCAGGTACCACTGCCCTCCCGCGATGTGGATCTTGATCGGATCGACCGTGCGCAGTGTCGGCCCCGCGCCCGGTGCCCGGTAGGTGAACGACACCGCCTTCCGCGCTCGCAGGGCCCGGTCCACCACGTCGCGGACGCCGTCCACGGGGCCCGGGGCCACGATCACCGGTGGAGGAGTCGACGACGCACCGCGGGCGAGCTTGGCCAGCAGACCCGAGACCAGAGCGCTGTCTCCTACTCCGGGGATCGTTCGAGTGAGCTGAAGGCCGGCCAGCAGCGCGGCGGCTTCTCGCGCGGTGAGGCGCGGAGAACGTTCGAGACCCACCGTGTTGGTGATGCTGATGACTTCGTCGCGATCGAGAAGGTCCCAGTCGATGTCGAACAGCTCGTTGGGAAGCTGCCAGTAGCCGCCCTCGCCGGGAAGCCCGATGACGGTCAGCCGCTCGACCATGGCGCGCATCTGATCCAGCGTGACCTCGAAGTCGGCGGCCGCCTCGGCGAGGGAGACCTCGCCCTTGCCGATGATGTAGGGCACGAGCTGCAGGAGCAGGGCCGCGCGATCCAGCGCGGGCAAGGCACGCTCCGCACTCATGAGACACCCCCGTGCAGCTCGAGCGTCGCCCGCAACCGGCGGATGACTTCGTCGCGCAGGTCGTCGGGCGCGACGACGCGCACCTCCGGACCGTACGAGGCCAGCTCGTCGGCGAAGACGTGCCGGTCGACGTAGGGAACGACGATCCCCTGCGGAGCCTCACGGGCCCGACGCGACAGCCGAAGCGCCGCCTCGGTGCCGGGATGCACCTCCAGAAGGGCCTGCTGTTTCGAAGCGACGGCCTCGAGGCCCTCGATCGCGCGTTCGCCCGCGCCGGCCCTCAGTGCCTCGTCGAAGCGTTCGCGCGTGAGCGTCACGTCGCCCACGATCCGTGAGAGGAGGAAGGTGCGATCGGCATCCATCGCCAGGTCGAAGCCGAAGACATGCCACCGCGCCTCGTACTCCACGAGCGCGAGCGGACGGATACGGCGCTCCCGAGCGCGGGCGTCCCCCGGACGCAGATACGAGAACGTCACGACCCGGCACTGCTCGATGGCCCGCTGGAGCGCGGGGAAGGCGGCATCCCGGGCGCGGATGCGCGGCGCGTACCCGATGATCGGTTCGTCGACCGCGATCCCGAGAGCGCGGATCTTGCGCAGTCCGCTGCGCGCATCGGCGGAGAGGGATTCGCTCCCCCAGACGCTCCCCGCGATGTTCAGCAACGCCACCTCGGCCGGGCTGAACGAGATGTCCTCGGGAAGGGCGTACTCCGCGGTGGGCACCCGATACCGTGCTTCTCGCAGGTCCTCGGGATCCGCGCGGTCCCCGATGGTCTCGATCGGGACGCCGAGACCGCGCAGGTTCTCCTTGTCGCGTTCGAACATCTTCTCGAGCGCGTCCTTCGAGGCCCCTGCCTCGAACTGCTCCCGGTAGCCCGCGACCGTCGAGAGGATGGTGTCCTTCGTCAGCCCCTGCTCGGTCGCCATGAGAGCGACGACGAGATTGACCAGACGCTCCTCGGGAGCGGGTCGTGAGGAGGTGGCGGACACCCGCCCATCCTAGGCGCGGTGCGGACTCAGTCGTCGACGCCGATGACGTCGAAGACGTAGACGAGAGCGGTATCGGCCGGGGCTCGGAAGGCCTGCTGGTCGGCCGAGGTCTGATCGGCGGGGACGACCACGAGCACCTGCGAACCGACCGTCTGGCCCTCCAGCGCCGAGACGAGCTCCCCGGGGAGCTCCGACGGTGCCACCGAGATCGGGGTCTTGCCCCACGTCGTGGCGAACGTTTCGCGGTCGTTCCACGCGACGCCCAGGACGTGCAGGCGCGCAGTCGCATCGGCGGTGAGTGCGGGGCCGTCGCCCTTCTTGAGCGTCTGTACCGACACCTCGGACGGCGCCTCGCCGTCGGGGATCGTTACGCCGGGCTGTCCGCCGGGAGCCCGCACCACGGTCGGCAGACCGAAGCCGGCGGTGAACTGGTCGGCGCCGTCGGCGGCCGGCAGGTACACGCGCTCGACGTCCGCGACCACGACGGCGGAGCCGCCCTCCGGGATCCCCAGGCCCTGCGCGGCCTGCTCTCCGACGCTGTCGTACGGCATCGCCACGACGACGCGCGACCCCTCGGTCGCGCAGAGCATCGTCGACGAGAAATCGGGGAACGTGGCATCCCACCCCGACAGCGGCTGAGCGTTGGCGACGTTGCCGTCGTAGCGCGAGCCGACGATGCGTTCGCCCGTGACACCGTTGTAGACGGTCAGATCCAGCAGCACGAGCTGGTCGGCCTGCGTGATGCGCTCGCCGTCGCCTGCGACGACGGTCTGCACGGAGCGGGAGTCCGGGAGGAACGGGGACCGCACCTGGACGTCGGGCTGCGTGCCCACCTCACCGGAGACGGTGACGGCTTCCGCCGCACGCGGGTCGGCGGTGGGCGCCGCGCACGCGGAGCCGGGGGCGCCGGCGGATGCCGAGCACCCGACGAGACCGAATCCGGCCAGGGCGGTCACGGCAACGAGGGCGGGAAGTCTGCGCACCGGATCAGTTTAGGCGTTCGTCTCGGGCGTCTCTGCCGCGGTTCCCGCGTCGCCTCGCCGGCGCACGCCGTCGGCGGCCTTCTGCGCTTCGCGCACGCGCTTGCGAAGGTTCTTGTCCGTGATCTCGCGGTCACCGACGGCACCGGGAGTCCACAGTTCCACGTCCTCGTCGCCGTAGCTGGACTTCGACGCGCGCCGCTTCACCTCGGGCGGGACGGCCCCGGGGGCCAGGCGGCGCGCCGTGAGCAGGAATCCGGTGTGCGCGACCATGCGGTGGTCCGGGCGGACGGCGAGTCCTTCGACGTGCCAGCCGCGCACCATGGTCTCGGAGGCATCCGGGTCGGTGAACAGCCCGGTGCCGCGGATGTACTCGGCCACGCGGCTGAGCTGCGTCGCCGTCGCGACGTAGCAGAGCACGACCCCGCCGGGCGTCAGCGCATCGGCCACGGCGTCGATGCACTCCCACGGCGCGAGCATGTCGAGGACGACACGGTCGACGGATGCCGGCGACACAGCGTCCGGGAGACTCTCGACGAGGTCTCCCACGACGACCTCCCACGTGGCGGGCGGGGCACCGAGGAAGGTCTCGACGTTGGCCCGCGCGACGTCGGCGAACTCTTCGCGACGCTCGAACGACACGAGGCGACCCGCGGGACCGATCGCGCGCAGCAGCCACAACGACAGCGCGCCCGAGCCGACGCCGGCTTCCACGACCGTGGCGCCGGGGAAGATGTCGGCCTGCGAGAGGATCTGCGCGGCATCCTTGGGGTAGACGATCGCGGCGCCGCGGGGCATGGACATGACGAAGTCCCGCAGCAGCGGGCGCAGGGCCAGGTAGTCGTGACCCGAGCTGTTGGTGACGACGCTGCCGTCGGGCTGGCCGACGAGCAACTCGTGCTTGAGCACACCGTTGTGGGTGTGCAGCTCGCCGTTCTCGCGCAGCGTGATGGTGTGCATGCGCCCCTTGGGTCCGGTCAGCTGCACACGGTCGCCGATTCGGAAGGGGCCGCTGAGGTGCGGGGTCTCGCTCATCGCTTCTCCTGCGGGTTCGAAACGTCGGTGAGGGTGGGGGCGTGCTCGGCGTGGAGGGCGGCGAGGTCTGCGGCTCCGCGGCCCTCCAGCGTGGGCCACAATGCGTGCGCGCCCACACCGTCGAGCGAGACCATCAGGGGAACGCCGAGGGTCACGGCCCCGCTGGCGATCGCCGAGCGCAGCCCGTTGGGCGAGTCCTCGATCGCGACGGCGGATGCGATGTCGACCCCGAGCGACTGCGCGGCCTGGAGGTACGGATCGGGATGCGGCTTCGGGCGTTCGACGTCGTCCCCGGCCACGACGACGTCGAACGCCGGGAAGTCGATGAGGTCGACGATCGACAGGGCCATCCGCCGCATCGACATCGTCACGAGGGCGGTACGGACACCGGCCCGCCGCAGATCGGCGAGCATCTCGCGGGCGCCCGGTCGGAAGGGAACGCCGTGGACGGCCAGCTGACGCAGCACCTCGTCGGTCAGGTGCGCGATGATCTCGTCGACGCCCCACGGGACGCCGGCGTTCTGCAGGAGTCGTGCCGAGTCCTCGAGCGCGAGTCCGACCATCCCGAGCGCCTGCGCGTGGGTCCACGTGCCGCCGAACCGCTCCACGAGGGGGGTCTCCGCCGCCATCCAGAACGGCTCGGTGTCGACCAGGGTGCCGTCCATGTCCCAGAGGACCGCGGCGGGAGCGGAAGAAGTCATCGTTCCATCGTATCGAGCGCGTCGGGCGCCCCGAGGCGCTCCCCCGGGCGCATGCGCCTATCCTGGGTATCCAGCCCCGCAGGGGCAGAGGAGGTTGCGTGGACGCACTGGGTCGCCGGATCATCGTCGCCGCTTTCGACGGCTGGAACGACGCCGGGGAGGCGGCCTCGGCCGCCGCGTCGATGGTGCGCACGGGCTCCGATTATGAAGTCGTGCACTCGGTCGACCCCGAGCTGTACTTCGACTATCAATACACGCGGCCGCAGATCGGCTCGGATGCCGAGGGCCGCCGCAGCCTGACGTGGCCGGAAGCGACGCTGCTGCGCCCCGCCCATCGCACGGACGACCCCGAGATCTGGCTGCTCGTCGGCGTCGAACCGGCGCGCGCGTGGCAGGCCTTCGCCGCCGAGTTCATCGACGTCGCGCTTCGGGAGGACGTGACGGGATTCGTCGCGCTCGGTTCGATGATGTCGGACGTCCCGCACACCCGACCGATCTCGGTCTTCGCCGGCAGCGACAACGACGCTGTGCGGCAGTCGCTCGGCCTCGAACGCAGCCTGTACGAGGGCCCGGTCGGCATCCTCAGCGCCCTCGGCGACGCCGCCGAGCGCGCCGGCATCCCCACCGCGAGCCTGTGGGCGAGCGTTCCCCACTACGTCGCGGGACACACGCCCTCCCCCAAGGCGACCCTCGCGCTGCTGGACCGCCTGGAGGCGGTCTCCGGCATCCCCGTGCCGCGCGGCGAGCTCGCCGCGGAAGCCCTCGCGTGGGAGGCGTCGATCGACGCGGCCGCGGCCGACGACGACGAGATGCGCGAGTACATCCATCAGCTCGAGCAGACCCGCGACACGTGGGACTCGCCCGAGGCATCCGGGGATGCCATCGCCCAGGAGTTCGAACGGTACCTGCGCCGAGGCGGCGACGGACCCACCAAGCCGGGGCGCGACGAGCCGCCCCGCCGCTGAGCCGTCCGCACGAGAAGACGCCGCCCCTCGGGACGGCGTCTTCTTCGTCTGACTGAGTGTCTCAGTACGGCTGCAGCACACCCACCGCGAGCAGCACGATGAGCACCGCGCCGAGGACCACGCGGTAGATCACGAAGGGCAGAAAGCTGCCGCGCTTGAGGTAGCGCATCAGGTAGGCGATGACCGTGTAGCCCACCGCGAAGGCGACCACGGTCGCGATCGCCGTCTCGCCGAGGCTGTACGGCCCACCGGGCTCCTCGAAGCTCTGGTAGAGCTCGTAGAACCCGCTCGCGAACACCGCCGGCACCGCGAGGAGGAAGGCGTACTCCGCGGCCGCCGTCCGCGAGTACCCCAGCGCCAGGCCCATCGTGGTCGTCGCCCCGGAACGGGAAACGCCGGGGATGAGCGCCAGAGCCTGTGCGGCGCCATAGGCGAATCCGTGCGGGTACGTGAGATCCGTGAGTTCGCGGGTCCGTCGTCCATAGCGGTCGGCGATGCCGAGGATGATGCCGAAGACGATCAGGACGATGGCGACGAGCCACAGGTTGCGGAAGGTGTCGCGGATGACGCTCTGGAAGAGGAAGCCGAGCACGCCGATCGGAATGGTTCCGATGATGATGAGCCATCCCATGCGGGCGTCGGGATCGTTACGCGGGACCTTTCCGCTCAGCGACTGCGCCCACCGCGTGATGATCCGCACGATCGTGCGCCAGAAGAACAGCAGAACCGCCAGTTCCGTACCGATCTGGGTGATGGCGGTGAAGGTCGCGCCCGGGTCGGTGGCCGACGGCAGGATCTCCCCGACGATGCGCAGGTGGGCGCTGGAGGAGATCGGGAGGAACTCGGTCAGGCCCTGGACGAGCCCGAGGATGATGACCTCGAAGATGTGCATGGGTTCCTTCAGTACGTCCGGATGAGGTCGGCGAGGACTCGACGACCGAACTCGAGCGCGTCGACGGGGACGCGCTCATCCACACCGTGGAACATCCCGGTGAAGTCGAGGTCGGACGGGAGTCGCAACGGCGCGAACCCGTAACCGGAGATTCCGAGGGAGAAGAGTGCCTTGTTGTCGGTACCGCCGCCCATGAGGTACGGGATCACCGGCACGCCCGGGTCGTGGCGACCGAGCTCCCCCACCATGGCATCCACCAGGTCTCCCGAGAAGGGCACCTCGAGGCCGATGTCCTGGTGCACGATCTCGATCTCGATCGCGGGGCCGACGATGCGTCGGATGTCGGCGAGAGCCGCCTCTTCGGTGCCGGGAAGAACGCGCACGTCGATGAGCGCCTCCGCCCGGTCGGGGATGACGTTGTGCTTGTAGCCGGCGGTGAGCCCGGTGGGGTTGGTCGTGGTGCGCAGCGTCGAGCGCAGGAACCCGGATGCCGCTCCCGCGCGCTGCGCGAGGAGGTCGGGGTCTCCGGCGTCGTCGCCGGTCAGGTCGGCGAGGCCCGCGAGGAGTTGAGTCGTCGTGTCGGTCAGACGAATGGGCCAGTGCGTCCGGCCCAGCGCCGCCACGGCCTCGGCGAGGGCGGTCACGGCGTTGTCCGGGTGCAGCGCACTGCCGTGCCCGGCACGACCGCGCGCGACGAGCTTGATCCACAGCAGGGCCTTCTCCCCCACCTGCAACAGGTAGGCACGGCGGTCGCCGACGGAGATCGAGTACCCGCCCACCTCGCTGATCGCCTCGGTCGCGCCCGCGAACCATTCGGGACGATCCCGGACGACGAGCGCCGAGCCTTCGACGCCGCCGTTCTCCTCGTCGGCGAAGAACGTCACCACGATGTCGCGCTCGGGCTGCTCCCCCGCGCGCAGCACGTCGGCGACGGCGGTGAGGATCATGGCATCCATGTCCTTCATGTCCACCGCGCCGCGGCCCCACAGGATGCCGTCGCGGATCTCGCCCGCGAACGGGTCGACGCTCCAGTCCTCGGCGACGGCCGGCACCACGTCGAGGTGACCGTGCAGCACCAGGGCCGGCTTGTCCCGGTTGCGCCCCGGGACCCGCGCGCACACGTTGGTCCGACGGTCGACCGGCTCGTAGTAGTCGGTGTGGAGGCCCAGTGATTCGAGGTAGGCGCCGACGTACTCGGCCGCCTCGCGCTCGCCGCGCGACCGGCCGCCACCGAAGTTCGTGGTGTCGAAACGGATCAGGTCGGCGGCTACGCGGGCGACCTCGGGCGGGTCGGCGTCGTGCTCGGACATGCGCACTACGGTACCCGGAGCGGACACGGTGACCCGTCCACGGCGCTCGGCGGACGCGCCCGGGGTGCGACCTCGGTTTAGGGGCGGGACGCGGACATGGTAATGTCGTTCTTCGTTGCGAAAGCGACGAACACCCGATGCGCGGGTGGCGGAATAGGTAGACGCGCTAGCTTGAGGTGCTAGTGCCCGTATAGGGCGTGGGGGTTCAAGTCCCCCCTCGCGCACAGAACGACGAAGGCCCCGGATTTCTCCGGGGCCTTCGTCGTTTCCCGCGCAGGCACACGACCGTGCACCTGTGACACCGGCGAAACGCCCGTGTGACATCCCCCGCCTAGCGTCGAGGCATCACGGAAGGTCGGATGCCTCATGTATCGGTTTCACGTTCCCACCATCGACATCTCCCCCTGGGTCGGGCGGGGGTCGGAGGATGCGCGCGCCGCGGTCACGGCCGCGGTCGACCACGCGTGCCGCACGGTCGGGTTCATGCAGATCGTCGGTCACGGCATCCCGGATGCCGTCCTCAGGGATCTCGAGCAGGGCCTCGACGCGTTCTTCGGACTGCCGCTGGAGGACAAGAAGAGATACGTCCGCCCCGCGGCCGAGAACCGCGGGTACACGCCTCCCAAGAGCGAATCGCTGAGCTACAGCCTGGGGATCGACCCGGTGACGCGCATGAACGACTTCTTCGAGGCGTTCAACGTCGGCACCTCGTGGCGGGAGTACCCGGGCACGGCGGCCACCGCAGCCGACTACGCCGAGAACACGTGGCCCGAGGCGGTCCCCGCCTTCCAGACCGCGGTGGAGACCTACTTCGACGAGGCCCGCCGCGTGGCACAGACTCTGACGCACGTATTCGCCGCGGCGCTGCGTGTTCCCGAGGACTTCTTCCACGGTCTCACCGACCATTCGATCGACGTGCTGCGGATGAACAACTACGCACTGCCGCCGGGTTCCATCGAACTCGGCGCGGAGCTGACCGGCATGGGCGAGCACACCGACTTCGGTCTGGTGACGGTCCTGTGGGCGGACCGCGTCGCGGGGCTGCAGGTGCTGGGTCTCGACGGCTCGTGGAACGACGTCATGCCCGCCGAGGGCGCGCTGCTGGTGAACATCGGAGACGTGGCCGCCCGCCTGACCAATGACAAGTGGCTGTCGACGCTGCACCGCGTCAAGCCGCCCGTGATCGACGGCACGATCGAACGGCGCCGGTCGGCGGCGTTCTTCCATGACGGCAACGCGGACGCGGTCGTGGGGGTTCTCCCCCACTTCGCTTCGCCCGAGTCCCCGCCGCTGTACGAGCCCGTCACGGTCGCGCAGCACATCGCCGCGAAGCTCGCCGGCTCGCGCGCGGGTCGCAAGAACGTCTCGGCCGTGCGCGAGGCCGCGCGGGTGACGGCGAGCCGCGGCTGAGCCGCTCGGCCCGCGGGTCAGCGCCCTGCCGCGGCCGACCGCGCCGCGCGGGTCAGCGCCCTGCGCGGCTCCGCGACGGGGCGTGAGCCGCTTCGCATCCTGCATAAACGCGATTCACGCGCAGAAACACGATGTCCACGCGTTTATGAGCGGAAATCGCGTTTATGCGTGACGATGGGACGATACGGTGCGGGGGCTGTC